>DATBJH010000103.1:0-17481 GCA_036556505.1 Gemmatimonadales bacterium | reverse complement strand
CAGCGGGCCAAGCCCGGGATCACCGGCCTGGCCCAGATCTACCACCACTACGATCGCTCGCTGGACGATGTGCGCACCAAGGTGCGCTTCGACCTCGAGTACATCCAGCGGCAGAGCCTGCGCGAGGACCTGCGGATCATGCTGCGTACCATCCCGGTGGTCTTCTTCCGTCGCGGCGGCTGGTAGCGACGACGAGGCGTTGCCCCTCTCCCCTACCGTTCCCTCCCGCTCCTCGCGACATTCACCTTCCGTTACCCCGCGAGGCACGAAACCTCCTTCAACCTACCGCGCCGAGATGACCGCTGGATCGCAACTGAAGACCGGCACGACCACGCGGTGGGCCTTGACGCCCGGATGGGTGATCGCCGGCCTGACGCTACTCGGGCTGGTGCTCCGGTACTGGCGCCTGGGCGACTGGAACTTCGAAGCCACCGAGATGTTCACCCTCCGGGACTCGCTCCGGCCTCGGTGGACCAACCCCCGGCCGCTGGGATATCTGCTCAACCACTATCTCATCGGCTCCGTTCGGCCTCTCGACGAGCTCGGACTCAGGGTGCTTCCCGCACTGTTCGGCGTCCTGGCGATTCCAGCCTTCTACTTCGCCACCCGACGCCTGATCGGCGTCCGGTCCGCCCTGTTTGGGGCGCTGCTCCTGACGCTGAGCGGATGGCACGTATTCTATTCCCAGTTCGCTCGCTACTGGTCGCTCGTCTTTCTCTTCTCGGCCATATATCCCTTCGCGCTTTACACCGGGATCCGATACCGCGATCGCCGGGCGTTGATCCTCGGCGTCGTGACGGCCGTGCTGGCCGTGCTGTCTCACCCCGTAGCCATCCTCCTCCTGGGCGGACCGATCATCTGGCTCGCCTTCAGGTACCTGCGTCCGCGCTATTTGAGGGAGGCGTGGACCCACACCTCGTTCCGCTGGGGAGCCGCACTCGCTCTTCTCCTGCTGACGCTGGTCGCGATCCGTCTGGTGCCGCTGCTGCAGGATTGGGTCTCCATGCACGACCAGAACCCCGGCATGAGCCAGTTTCTCCGCGGTGCGAAGCGGGGGCCGGTGGTCAAGCAGGTCGTCCTGCTGACCGCCTATCTCGAGGGTCTGTCCCTGCCGGTGGCGCTGGGGGGGCTCGTCGGGGTGTACCTCGCCTGGGCGGAACGGGATCGCACCCTGGGGATCTTCCTCGCGGCGCTGGGGCTCTTTCCGCTGGCCTTCATCGCCCTGGTATCCGCCCGCACGCCGGTCTCCACGTATTACCTGCTGCCGACGGCGCCGGTCTTTTTCGCGGGTGCCGGGATCCTGCTCGACCGCGTGTCCAGGATCCCCTGGGGCACCAGACCGCCCTGGCTGATCCCAGCCACCTTCGTGATCATCTGCATCGGGGACGGGATGCCGACGCTGGTCTCGCAGTACCGCAACGGTCGACGGTTCGACTTCCGCGCAGCCGCGGAGTGGCTTGCGCCACGTCTGTCCCCGGCGGACGCGGTGTTTTCGGATCAGGCGATGGTGCTGGCGCACTACCTGAAAGGACCGAAGGTCGAAAAACTCCGCGCCAATCCCGCTCCCCTCGAAGCGACACTGGCCGAGGTCCGCCGCGCCGGCGGCGAGGCGCTGTGGGTGGTGGCCCCTGCGCCGGGGCACGCCTTCCGGACCAACCTCAAGCCGGGGGGGCTGGCAGACTGGCTCTACAACCACTGCCGGATGCGAAACACCTTCGGCCAGGGTCGGCTCGACTTTCGGCAGCAGTACCTGCAGGTCTACCAGTGCCTCTCAGCCGACGCGACCCGGAGCGAAGCGGAGGCCGCGGTTCGCTGACCGGACCCGCTGTGGCGGCTATTCCCCGGCCATGTCGCCGGCGGCGACCAGCTCCTCACCGGATGCCCGCCGGCCGTTCCTCCGACCGCGCCCCCGGCCAAGAATCATCCCTCTCGCCTGCCCGACCATCCAGCTGCCGTGGGGACCGAGAAACAGCGCGGGGCGCACTCTCGCGGCGGCCACGGCCGTCGCGACGCCTGCCAGTGCGGCGCCTGACAAGACGAGGACCCCGGGCAGGTGGACGCCTCGCAACAGGTGCGCCGCCACCGCCGCCATACCTGCCGTCGCAACGGCGAGCATGGCGGCCGGCATCTGAGCCACCGTAAAGCGCCACCAGGACAAGCCGGTCTCCCGCCGACCCAGCCAGGCCATGTTCTGCCAGTTGATGCCCATGGCGATGGACACGGCCACGGCGACGCCCCCGACTCCCCATTGCTGCCCGATGATCGCGCCCACCACCACCATCGCGGCATAAGCGAACTGGAGCACGGCCCTGCTGTACACCGCCCCCGCAGCCTTGGTGCAGGCGTCGCTGATCTTGCTGCTCATGCGGAACAGCAGACTGATGCTGAACAGTCGGAAGGGGGTCACGACCTCTCCCCATGCCGGTCCGAGCACCAGGCCGATGAACTCCGGGGCGACGACCCAGAGAAACGCGCTTAGCGGCAGCGAAATGAACGCGACGGTCGCGAGCGCGCGCTCGTAGGCATTGGCCAGCCGATCGCGCTCGTCCTGGACCTGCGACATGACCGGGAAGAGGACACGATTGATGATTCGCCCGAAGGCCGAGGCGGGCATGACCATGAGGTTGTAGGCCCGTCCGTAGACACCGAGTGCCGCCGGACCGAGCCAGCGCCCCACCACGAAATTGTCGCCCTGCTGGGAGAGAAGCGTACCGATCTGCGCCATCGAATGGCCGAAGCCGAAGCTCAGCAGCTGACGGCCCGCCCGAAGGTTGAAGCTCGGTACCAGAGAGTGCCGGGTACCGATATACATGGCGACGGTCCGCACGACCAGCTGCATGATGTTCGCCCAGACCAGGGCCCAGACGCCGAAGCCGAGCCACGCCAGGACCACCCCCACCACCGCGTATCCCAGCACGTACGCCAGTACGTCGAGCGCGATGTACAGCCGGAAGCGCAGCTCGCGCGTGAGAATCGCCTTGGCAACGGTGTTGAGGCCATCGAGCGGAAACAGCACCGTGATCGCCCGAAGCACCGGCTCGAGCTCGGGCATCCGGTAGAAGGCGGCGATGGCCGGTGCGCCGAACCACACGATGGCGCCCAGCAGGAGACCCAAGGCCGCCGACAGGGTGACGCCGACGCGGATATGCACCGGCTCGAGATTCCGGCGCTGGATGATGGCGGGTCCGACGCCGACCTGCGAGACGATCTGGGAGCAGCCGATGATGACCGTCGCCGCGGCCATGAGACCGAACTCGGCGGGCGTCAGGAGCCGCGCGAGCGCCATGATGGCGATCAGCTGCACGGTGACCTGCACGCCTGTCCCGGAGAAGGTCCAGAACATGCCGCCGATGGCCTGCTTGGTCAGGCCACGCGGCGCCGGGGCTCGCTGGTTCACGCTGTCCCGACCCTCCCATCGTTACGGCCAGTCATAGCCCAGATTTCGGCTGGTGGGCCCCGCGATGCGGGCGATGGTAGCGAGGTCCGCCGCTCCCAGGCGGGTCTGCCAGCCACGATCCTCCCGGATCTCGCCCAGTCCTCGCATCCGCGCCCGATTCCCGATGACGTGACTGGTGCCCGTACCGAGGCCGCGCTGCATCATTCCCTGGCGAACCCCGAGGAACGCCGCGATCCGATCCAGCACCCCGGCCGGATCCGCGCAGAGATCCTCGTAGTGCAGCGACATCCAGCGGTCCTGCGGCAGGTACCGCTGAATCCGGGCAGCCTCGACATTGGCATGCGCCCACTGTCTGGCAGCCGTGGCGACATCCACTCCGGTGTGCTTCATGATGCTCGCCGAATTGCCCCGGGGATCTCTGACCAGGTGGACCACTCTCACATCGAACGTGGGAAACCCGCCTAGGTGTTTGGGCCGCTGATGATCCCGCGCCGTGTCCACGAAAACGCTCTTGCCGGTCTTCTCCAGCACGGCCGTGGCCAGGCTCCACGTGTTCCACGCCGTCGCCGCGATGGCCGCCCTCGCGCCCGGCACCAGCGCGACCGCCGTGTCCCGGGCGCGATTGAGCGAGCTCCAGCGGAGTGATCGCACCAGCAGGGCGTTGGCTACCCGATTGCGGGACAGCCGGAAGTGGGTGTTCCAGAAATTCGTCTCGAAGACATTCACCCGGTGCCCCAGCTCGCCGGTTCGTCGCGCGATCTCGATCCAGAAGGGGCACTCCCGAAACAGCTCGCCGCAGGAGCAGCGATAGGTGGCGAGATCGGTCTGCCGGATCAGGCCCGTGGCAGCGCCGATCGAGGCGCAATCCGGGTGCTCGTTGAGCAAGGAGCCGAGCAGAGTCGACCCGGTGAAGCGGCAGCCCGGCAGGCAGACGTATCGGATGGGTGTTCGGATACCGGCCGCCAGTGTTGCCGAGGCCACGTGCTCAGTCTCCTTTCGGGGAGGTCCGGTGCCGGCCCGGGATTCGTGCCTTTTGCCCGGAATTGCGGTGGCAATCTACTGCCAAAGGCCGGTGCCGTTGCAAGCCCTGGGCCACCCCAAGGCCTCCGAGCCTCCCGGCTCACTCTCGCTCACCTGAACGCAACCGGGGCCGCGGCGTCAGCCGCGGCCCCGGTCCGCCCTCGCACTGCCGCGTGGTTCAGCCGCCGCGACAGCTCTTGGAGCTGCGGCTCTCCGCCTTGTTCCGCAGGTCGTTCATGGCGTCCTTCACGCTGCTGGTCAGGTACCTGCTGTCGTACTTCCAGCTGATGAACGCACAGGGGTAGGAGTTGCTCAGCAAGGCCGAGCCCCAGTCTCTGACCTGGCTTGCGCTCATCTTGTTCTTGTTGGGACCGCCCTTCAGCACGTTCAGCCCAACGATCAGCGCCAGGCCCTCGCGCTTGGCCACATTGGCGTGGTACTCGACGAACTTGCGGGGGTCGCCGAAGCGGTAGACGTACGGCGCCCAGGCGGCGTCGAGGGAGCGATACGGTCCCCACTTGGCCAGGTAATCCGGGAAGGTGCGAGCGATAGTCGGCATGCTGGGGTAGAGCGACTTGCTGTAGCGCGCCATCTCTTCCAGCGTCGATCCGGAGATCGCTTTGCCACCGTACTTGGACGCGTGATGCGGCTCGTCGATCATGTAGTGACCGATGATCGTGCCGTCCTCGATATACGAGCGGAAGTTGACGTTCCGGAAGCGAGCGACTTCGGCCTTCCATTCGTCGAGGTTGAAGCTGCCGTCCCTATCGGTGTAGCGGCTCATTCCTCCTGCGAGGTTCAGCGCCACCCTGCCACCCCTCGCCTTGATGCCCGCCAGCTCGCGAAGGAGGTACTGGGGGTAGATGTTCCTGAGCGCGCCGTTGAAGGTGCCGTTGAATTGCTCGGTCGGCTGGGCGCTCAGGCCGAAGGGAATGCCGCCCGCGAACGAGACCTCGGCGGTCGGTGCGTCCGTCGGGGCGATCTCCACTGCGACGGCATCCTCGGAGGGATCGCCACTGGCAGGCAGATCGGTGGCGGGGCTAAGCGTGTCGCTGTTGTCGCAGCCGGAGGCGAACAACAGAAGAACGGCGAACAGGGGAACGTGACAGGCGGCAATTCTGCGGAATGCCCTGGCACTCTGGCTCATGCGCTGGCTCATGCGCGGTCTTTTCCTCTCTCCGTGACAATGCGGATTGGGAGGGACGCAGGCTCTGCGGCAGGCGAGGGGCCAGCGCCTGGCACGGCCAGGGCGGTGGCTCGTCGTTTCAGTCCTGACGCAACCGGACAGGCAGGGCCTCCGCCTGTCAGCTATGAACTGGATTGTTTGAGCTACGGGGTGCGCTGTGACTAGGGGACTAGTCGGGCAGAGCGCGAAGGAATGAGCACCGGGCTTGGTGTCATCTCGTTGTCTTGAGTGCTCGCGCCGCCGACAAGGATCGTGACGCCGGTCACATTTGTCAAGGGCTTGTCCAAACTTCGTTTCGCTCTGGCCTGCTCGGCGCAACCCCCTATTTGGAGGCTCTCTCGGGATCCGGGGCCGTGGCCGGCGCGATCGCCGCGGACGCGCTGGCCGCCACGGTACGGGCTGCAAGGTCCTTGTCGGTCAGTCCTCTCCGGCGCAAGACGGTGCGGTAGATCTCCTCCCAGCGCGTCGCCACCCGATCGAGACCATAGTGCGAGCGGACGTGCTCGTAGCCGCGTTCCCCCATGGCCCGGCAGTGCTCGGCGGGGAGCCCGCAGAGCCGCACCATGGCGGCCGCGAGCGCTTCCTGATCGCGAGGCGGCACGAGGAAGCCGGTCTCCTGGTCGAGCACCACCTCGTGATTGCCGCCGACCGCCGTCGTGACGATGGGAAGGCCCGCCGCCCCCGCCTCCAGCAGAACCATGGGCATGCCCTCCCAGGCGGAGGACATGACGTACGCATCCGCCGCGCGCATGATCTGCGGGACGTCGTCCCGCACTCCGAGAAATCTGACCGCCGCGCCGAGTCCCAGCTGCCGGGCCAGGGCTTCGGTCTCCTGCTGGAGCGATCCGCGACCCACGAGCAGCAGGACCGTGTCGGACCGCCGGGCCCGGACTCGGGCGAACGCCGCCAGCATGTTCGGATAGTCCTTGGCAATCTCGAATCGGCCGACTGCCAGCCAGACGAACTCGCCTCCGAGGCCCAGCGCCTGCCGCACCGCGTCCCTCGTTTCCGGCGGCACGCTCCGGATGCGCTCGGTGTCCACGCCATTGGGCACGACGGTCAACAGCTCTCTCGGCACGATGCGCTCGCCGACGAACCGGTCCGCGGCCGCCTGGCTCACGATGGTCATGTGGTCCGCCAGGCCGTTGGTCAGTCGATAGGCCATCATGCGGAGGCGGCCGCCTTCGTAGATGTTGTGAATGGTGGAGACCAGGGCCGGCACCGGTTGCACCAGCCGGAGCGCCCGCGCCATGAGATTGGCATGAACCATGTGGCTGTGGATCACGTCTGGTTTCCAGGCCCGGACCAGGCGGCGCAACCGCAGGAGACCGCGAGGATCCGGCATCCCCCGCGGCATCTCCAGCGACTCCGTGCGGATGCCCAGGCTCCGCGCCTGCGCACCCATGGGCCCGAGCGGAGTGAGCGAGACGATGATGAGGTCGTGGCCGCGGCCGCGGAGTACCCGGGCGGCGGAAAGCAGCTGGCTGTCGGCCCCGCCCATCCCCATGCTGGTGGACAGGAAGAAGATCCTCATACGTCACGTTCCCGTGAGCGCACCATGCCGCGGCGCACCAGGCGCTTCATGGTCGGCGGGATGTATGCATACGCGTGCCGCCCCAGCGAGAACAGATACATCCACGAGGGCAGTCCCAGCTCCCGGACAGCCTGGGCCTGGACCCGCGCGAGATCCCGCTGCCGTTCCACGTACTTCAGGGTGCGGTGGAACCAGCTGGCATCGTGGACGTAGTGCTCGCCCACCACCTCCTGCAGGTTGGCGAAGCGCCAGCCGAGCTTCGCCACCCGAAGGTAGAAACGGAGGTCGATCAGGTTGTTGACGATCGGGTATCCGCCCGCCTCCTGCCACGCGCGGCGGCGGAACGTCGCCGTGGTGTGGGCGATCGGGACGTATCGGGCCATCGCGTTGATGATCGCGTCGTGGTCGTTGGGCGGCGTGCGCACATAGCGCTCGCCCCGGCGCTCATCCACCAGCAGATACGCGCCGCCGACGATGCCGACGTCCGGATGCGCATCCAGGAAGGCGACCTGCAACCGAAGACGGTCCGGGTAGCTCCGGTCGTCGAAATCCTGCCTGGCGACGTACTCGCCGGCCGCATGCTCCACGCCGTAGTTGTAGGCGGCCGCCGCCCCCAGCCGACCCGGCGCGAGCACGCGGATGCGCCGGTCCTGTCGAGCCAGCTCGCGCAATCGGTCCAGGCTGCCGTCGGTAGAACCATCATCGACCAGTACGAACTCGAAATCGTCCAGGGTCTGTGACAGGATTCCGGGGATCGCCCGGTCGAAGTACGCCGCCCCGTTATAGACCGTGCTGACCACGCTGACTCGGGGGGTCATGGCCGCAGGCCTTCAGGCTCGGGACCACCACCATGCTCGGCGAGGCCCACCGGGCGCGGGCTCCAGCGTCGAGCCCTGATCCCGGTTGTCCTGGGCACGGCGGCCCGCGCCGCCGCGGTCTGGCCGACACCGTGGGCCTGGGAGAGGGCCAGGAGTGCAGACAGCACGAACCAGGCGGGCCGCCTGTCCTCCCAGGTCAGCGGGAACATCGCCACCCCCAGCGTCGCCATGAGGACCACAGCGAATCTTCGTTCCAGGCGTGGCAGCTTCAGGATCGAGAAGAACACCGCGGCGAACATGCCGAGATAGAGCACCAGACCGACGATTCCCTCCTCGACCAGGACCGAGATGTAGGAGTTGTGCGCCACCTGCGCCATCGAACCCAACTTCGGGGTGATCGCCGTCTTGTACGCGCCGATGCCGTGGCCGAAGATAGGGTTCTCCGGAACAATCTCCAGGCCGGCCCGCCAGAGCTTGCCCCGGCCGCCAAACCTGCCCGCCTCGACTTCGCTGCTCGTCGTTCCCAGCCGCTCGATCAACGTCTCCGGGACGAAGGCCACCGCGAGGCAGCCGGCGGTGATCAGCATGACGCCGGCCGTGATGATTCGGCCCGGAGAAAGCCTGGTCATCGAAAGCGGAATGAAGAGAAGCGCCACCGTGGTGGCCAGCATCCCGCCTCGCGAACCGGTCAGGCCGACGCTGAGGATGACGACCGGGAGGTACGCGCGGCAGGCCCACCGGATCAACGGCCGGCGAGCCACCATCCCGAGATACCACGCCATCGGCAGCGAGAGCGCCAGCACCATCGCGAGATCGTTGCCGTCGAGCTCGCCGGCGGAAAAGCGTCGCAGCGTCTCCGCCTCCCGCCGGAACAGCATGACCGTGTCGAAGGCCGCCACGTACGCGCCGCACACGAATGCCAGAAACAGACCCTGCACCCGCTGCTCGGTGCGGGCCAGTTCCCAGATCATCCACATCACCAGGATGAGCTGGCCGAAGGTCCAGAACTTGTACGGGGGGCGATCGCCGAAGTGGAACAGGAAGAGCTCGAGCGCAGCCCAGGTCCAGAACAGGACGGCCAGCACGTGAGCCGCATGCAGCCGCCGGAAGCTTCCGGAGGTCACCACCGAGATCACCGTCAGGAGGGCGGCGGTCGCACCCAGAGTCCGGGCGACGATGGCGAGTCCTGGCAAAGCCAGGACCTTCTCCCATGGCAGCGAGAAGATGAACACCCACAGACCGGCATATGCGATGCTGCTCATGGCCCGGACTCGATCAGTTGGAGATAGCGCTCGACTGCCGCGTCGCTGGTGAAGGGCTCGAGGGCGTGTGTCGGCACCACCGCTGGAGGCCGATCCAGGACCTGGAGCATCGCGTCGGCCAGGGCAGTCACGTCACCGACCGGCACCAGAGCGCCGAGACGCCCCTCCTGGAGGATCTCTCGGGGGCCGCTGGGGCAGTCGGTCGAGACCACCTGCGTGCCCGCCGCCAGCGCTTCGATCAACACCGTCGGGAGCCCCTCCCAGGCCGACGAGAGAACGAACAGGGCGGAACGGGCCATGTAGGCCATGGCGTTGTCCCGGAAACCCGGCAGCGCCACGTCGGCGGCCAGGTCGAGCTCGCGGGTGAGCGCCTCGAGGGCGGGCCGCTCCTCGCCTTCGCCCAGAATGATGAGTCGGGCGCGACGCTGCCGCCGCACCAGGGCAAAGGCCCGGATCAGCGTCGCGAAATCCTTCTGCCTCGTCAGTCGCCCGACCCCCAGGACGACGGGCGGCTCACCGGGCGCCAGCCAGGCATGGTCCGGGGCCTGCCGGCTCAGCGCCAGCATCGGCGGCGTGATCACCGGATTGTAGACGACTTTCACCCGGGGTCGAGGCAGTCCGGAGATCTTCGCCAGGTCGTCGGCGGCGCCGCCCGAAACGGCGACGATGCTCGCGGCCCACGGATAGAAGACGCGAAGCAGGAGCGGCTCGATCAGCCGGCCGAGGGCACCTCCCTGACCGGTGGACTGCGACATGGTGTTGTGGACGGTGACCATCACCGGCGTTCCCCCGCCGGCGAGCCTGGCGGCCCACAGGGCGATCAGGTTGGCATGGCTCATCGAGGAGACCAGACAGCGCGGTCGCTCGCGACGAAGATACCGAGTGAGCGGCCCGAGGCTCCGAATCAGCCGGCCGGCGCGGAGATCCACCAGTCGGACGGCGGCCGGCAACTGGCTCAGGAACACGCCGTCCGCCGTGGCGAGCACCACGTCCACAGCGTGGCCTCGAGCGGCGATCCCCTGCACCAGGTTGACCACCACCCGTTGAGCTCCGCCTCCGCGGACGGAAGGGAGGAAGAAGGCGATGGGTGCGGCGCTCGGCGCGACCACCGGGAGGCTCGCGGCGGCAGTGGAGCCGGCCGACGAACTCAGCGTTGCCCCGCGACCGCGGGCACCGCTTCGACCTCGGCAGCCGACCCGTAGCCGTATCGGCGGAGGTCTTCACGCAGCAGCTCGTCCAATATGACCTGCTGCCCGGGCGCCAGATCATCCCGCCAGCGGTTACTCATGCTCCGGATGGAGGCCGAGCGAATGTGCCGCTCGAAGTCGTCCGACCAGGGCAGGTCCGCGAACTCGAGCACCCGCCGGAAGCTCTTTACCGGCTCCTCGCAGAACGTCTCATACTTGAGCTCCAGGAACTGATTGTCGTCGAGGGACCGACGCGCCGCCTCCATGGCCCGCATCTGGATGCGCCACTCGATGCCCGCGAGGGCGGCGAAGGAGCGGTCGTAGCTCTCCCACAGGGCCTGGTCCTCGGGCGAGAGCAAGCCGGCGCGCCAGCCCTGCGGCCCATACCACCCGCGCCAGAAACTGACATGCAGCAGCGAGCTCGCGACGGCGCGGCCATCGCGGAGAACGTGGATGAACTTCGCGTCGTCGAAGATCTCCTTCAGGAATCCCAGCCGAGACCAGCCCGTGATCTTGATCAGAAGCCGGTTGCGCTTGCCCGTCAGCATGGGCTCGAAGGCCGCGCGGACCTGCTTCTTGACCCGGGCGCTCACGTCCGACCCGACCAGATCCCGGCATGGCTCGGAGAAGCCGTAGGCGAACTTGTCCCAGAAGCGATAGTTCTCGCCCGGGCGAATCCGCTCCCCGAACAGCCGGTGCAGCAGGGAATTGTCCATGGCGTTCACGGCGATTCGATTCCAGGCCGGCTTATCGGGATACAAGTAGCAGAGCGGCGAGAGCCACATCAGGTGCGGATGCTTCGCCATCAGGCGGTGAAACAGGGTCGAACCGCAGCGTCCGGTCCCTACGATGATGATGGGCTTGGTGATCTTCGACATTCCGGTCTCGTCACTCCTTGGCTAGCGCGGCATCGCCCGGCCAGCCCGGGCTAGCAACCAGTGCGGCTCAGTCCGCTCGACGACAGCACGATGTATGCCCCCGAACCGGGCCGGACCACGGCGCCAGCGGTAGGATCGGACCCACGGCAACCGTCGTAAAGCAATATACCACATACACATCCGTAGGTCACCCGGAACACCGCTGAACCCTAGAGCCAATGGTCGAGGCTGCGGCCGATGAGATCAGCCGTCCGGCGGATGTCTTCCCGGAAATGCCCCGTCAGCTCGGCGCGGACGCCCCCAGGAAGTGACGGGGCCTTTCGCAACGACCGGGCCCGAAGGCGCCGGACCCAGTTGGCGGCTCTGGCCGGTATCCAGGGCCGGAGGGTCGGGATCAGAGCAGAACGGGAAAGGAAGCCCTCGAGCCGGTGGCTCGCCGGAATCCCACCGGCCGCGTGCGGCGTGTCGAGATCAGGGACGAACGTCGGATCGACGCCAAGAAACGTGTAGACCCGCTGGGTCGCCTGCAGGGCGTTCGCCTTGATGTCGTCGAACAGGAGCACGTGCAACCGGTCGCGGGGAAAGATCTCGAAGTAGCGGGCGAGCTGATCGTGATAGCGGCTGACTTGCATCCATCGGGAGTCGGGCTTCGCCCAGACCGCCGAAGGCGTCAGCTCGCGCTCGGGGTCGAAGTGGCGGCCCCGGCGACGGAGGTACATGAGGTAGTCGGAATAGGCCCGATCCACCGGGTGTCGCAGGCTGCAGACGATTCGCGCGTCGGGGAGGAGAGCAGCTATGCGCCCGGAAGCCTGCGGGGACTCGAGGTAGAGCGGCGACGCCTCGCCGATCGCCGTTGCTTCACCTGCGTCGGCGAAGAGCGCCTGATACTCTTCCAGCGTCCTCACCGGAAACCGGTGCACATCCGGGTCGCCATAGACCAGCTTCCCGGTCTGGTCCAGATTGTAAGCGAAAAAGTTCGTCTCCTTCACCGGGCTCATGAAGACCGCCCGATGCTCGGAGAGATACCAGTACAGGGCGGTGGTGCCGGCCTTGGCCGCCCCAATCACGACGAAATTGGGTAGCGTCACTGACGGGTCATCAGTCGGTGTCGGTCTCGCGGGCGATGTTCGACATCGGTTGGCTCGTCGCTCCTGGCAGGGGGACACGGCAGGCAGGCACGCCCTGCCCGCGCTGCGACCGCCTCGAAGAAAACCGGACGAGGCCATGGACACCAGCCAGTCCCCAAATCCGGCGGGCCCGCTGTGACGCCGGTCACGCCCGTCACGCCCGTCGCGCTCGTCATGCCCGCCCTGGCCCGGGACCTGCCCGGAAACCTCGGCGGACAAGCGCGCAGGGGACCTTCCCAAGAGCCGCACGGTCGCTGCAAGATGCATGCTCGGAGCGGTCTTGCGGGCTTGACCGGGGCGGTCTACCCAGGGCAACCTACCCGCCGTCCGGGCCCTCTCTGCCCCCCATGGGCGACTCGCCTGAGGGCGCGAATTTCGCAGTAGCATCGCACGTCGTCCGCTGTCCACGAGGCACTGCGCATGCGCGGAACCTGTCGCCGATGATGCCGTCGGGCTGTCCCGGTACACGCGTCATCTCGGTTGGTGAGGACGTGGTCGTGAAGGTCCAGGAGCCCGGCGCGAGCCGGCGGGAGCGGCTGCGCACGCTGGCGGGCGCCAAGGTGGGCGAGCAGACCGGTCTCTTCGAAGTGCCGAGGATCGTATCGTTCGACGACGCCCGCGGCGAGATCGTGTTCGAGCGTCTACAGCTCACCTGGCTGCGGGAGGCGCTGTCCCGTTCCGCCCGGAGCATGGAGCTGGTCGCCCGTGTCGCTCGGGCGCTCGCGGCAATCCACGGCGAGATGCAGCCGCCCGCCGAGGCCGTCATGGTGCCCGGAAGCGGGGCCGGGCCCGAGCCGGATGTCGTCCCGCTCCATGGGGATTTCGGCATGCGGAACGTCTTTTGCCTGTCACGCTCCGACCGCCTGGCCATCATCGACTGGTCGAACGCAGATTGGCTGGGCTTTCAGGCCGATCTCGGTCCCGCCGAGGTCGACGTCGCGGTGTTCCTCATGAGCCTGTTCCAGCGGCGTCTCTTTGGGCCATTCCCGATCGCACGGCGGCACGAGGTGGCCTCACACTTCTTGGCGACCTACGGCGCCACCGCCCCCCGAGGGCTGGATCTCGACCGCCTCACCGCAACCGTGGCGGCGGCGACGCCGAGCTTCAACCGGCAGACCCGCCGGCGCACCGGAGCGCTACTCGCTCTCGGCTACCGCCACAACATGCTGGATCTGCGGCGCTTCCTTCGCCGCCTTCCCCGGGGTCGATCCGCCACCCGCAGCCTCCACTCCACAGGTTGACACCATGAATCAACCACGAAGCACGGTACGCTACACCGACCGTCACAAGGGACGTGGGGCGGAGTATCACGAGACCTTCTCGCCCGAGGTCAACCCCTACCGGGCCATGGCGTGGCGCCTGGAGCAGCGGGTCCTGGACGGCGTGCTGCGCGAGCACCTGAAGGGCCGGGCATTCACCCATCTCGACTTCGCCTGTGGAACGGGACGGATCCTGGAGTACTTCGCCAAGCATCCCGCCACCACCACCGGCGTGGACGTGTCCGCCTCGATGATGGAGGTCGCCAGGTCCGTGGCACCCAAGGCGGAGCTGGTCGAGGCCGACCTCACGGAGAACGACGTGCTGGGGACGCGCAGGTTCGACCTCATCACCGCGTTCCGATTCTTCCCTAACGCGGAGGCCGACCTGCGCCGCTCGATTTTCTCGGTGCTTGCTCGGCACCTGCAGACCGACGGGCTGCTGATCTTCAACAATCACAAGAACCGCAACAGCCTTCGCGGCCGGCTCAGCCGGCTCCGGCGGCGGGGGTCGCCGAGAGGAACCATGACGCACGAGGAAGTGGAGGGGCTGCTTCACGAGGCCGGCCTGCGTGTGGTCCGGGCGATTCCGGTGGCGAGCCTCCCGCTCTCCGACAAGCGCCTGTGGCTGCCGGTCGCGCTGGTCGAGCCGGTGGAGCGCCTGCTCGGCCGATGGGCCGGGCTCGCCCCCATCGCGCAGGACATCGTCTACGTCTGCGCTCCCGCGGGGCAACGCTAGACCCAGTCGTACTCCTCACCCAGCCAGTCGTACAGCGCCCGGTTGTGCGGCTCGAAGAACCGGGTCAGCCTCGCCCGCAACTCTTCGGTCATTCCCTTCTCGTAGTTGCCCGGCAGATAGGTCTCGTAGCGCTCGAGACGATGGGAGGGCAGCCCCAGGAAGCGGTGCACCACGTCCATCGTGGCCGGTGGATCCCTGAAGAGCCGCTCGCTCTGCAGCACCAGAAGCTGGGACCGGGGAAAGTGCTCTGCCCACCGCCGGAGCTGCTCGACGTAGACCCCGCGTCGGGTGTAGCCATACCGATGGTGATTGAAGCTGTAGTAGTCCGGCTCCGTCCGCAGGCGTTCTTCCTCGCCCGCGAGACGCTCGGCCTCGTGATCGAGGGCCTCGGCGAAGGAGAGCGGCTCGCGTCCGCCGCGGGCCTCATGCTGGTAATGGGAAAGCGCCCGGCTGATCGGGTCGCGGAGCAAGGCGATGAGCTTGACCTGCGGCAGCAACGCCGCGGCGCGCCGGGGCGCGAGCGGGTGCATCATGTAATAGGGTGTCGCGTCGAGCGTCAAGGCACCGTCGCGCAGCCGGTGCGCGTAGGGAAAGCGTCCCCGGTACCACCGGAGGCCGTTCCGGTGTCGGAAGTCGAAGTAGTGAAGTTCCTTCCCCAGCGGCGGCAGAACCCGGGGATGCTGCACCAGGTAGTTGAACAGCGAGGTGCTTCCACCCCGCTGCGTGCCGATGATCAGGACAGAGGGGAGGCCTCTGAGAGGGGCGCTCAGGAGGCGATACTCGGCGCGGAGCCAGCGCAGGGGCGCGACAATGTGCTCCGATACGCCCGCGCGGCGGCGGGGGTCAGGTCCGGTCATCCCGATGGGTCTCCGGCTATCGGCACCTCCTCACATGTACCCGTCGCGCCGCAGCGTCTCCAGCCCACCGCCGTCCGCCTTGTCCTGCGCCCGTCCCGAGCGCTCGGCGATGTTCGCGAACTTGCCCGACTGCAACTCGAGAATGATGTCGTCCACGTTACGGCTGTCCGAGTCCACCGCGTGGGTGCAGGGCCAGCAGCCGAGCGACCGGTACCGTTTGCCGGTGCCCTGGTTGTAGTAGAGCGAGACCGTGGGGATGTTCTCCCGCCGGATGTACTCCCAGATGTTGAGCTCGGTCCAGTCGAGCAGCGGGTGGATCCTGAGATGCGTCCCCGGCGCGAAGTCGGTCTTGTACTGGTTCCAGAACTCGGGAGGCTGATCGCCCACGTCCCACCGCGACTGGGCGTTCCGGGGCGAGAAGTAGCGCTCCTTGGAGCGGCTCCCCTCCTCGTCCGCCCGGGCGCCCACAATGACGCCGGTGAACGCCTCGGTGTTGCGGTCGAGCTCGTAGACCTTCTTGGTGTGGTTGAGCCGGTAGCGGGGCCACTCCCCGCTCAGGGTGTACTTGAGCGCGTCGGTCTTGAGCGCCTTGCAGCAGGCGATGCGGTCGATGGCGCCGTCGGGGAAGGTGCGCTTTTCACCCAGCGCCTCCCGGTTCTGACCCACGATCATGGTCAGGTTCCACTCCAGCGCCAGGCGGTCCCGGTACTCGATCATCTCCGGGATCTTGTAGGCGGTGTCGATGTGGACCAGCGGGATCGGCACGTGCCCGAAAAACGCCTTCCGCGCCAGCCAGAGCAGCACCGTGCTGTCCTTCCCGATGGACCACAGCATGCCCAGGTTCTTGAAATTGGCGTACGCTTCCCGCAGGATGTGCACGCTCCGGTTCTCGAGCTGGTCGAGATGGTCCATCGCGATCGCTGCCATCAGTCCTTCCCTCCGAAGTATTCCAGAACCCGCGCGACGCACTGATCGACGGTGAAGGCGCGGGTGTCGAGCGTCAGCTCGGGGTGCTCAGGTGGCTCGTACGGGTCGTCGATCCCGGTGAAGTTCCGGATCTCGCCCCGGCGCGCGCGGGCGTAGAGTCCCTTCACGTCGCGGCGCTCGCACTCCTCCAGCGGGGTGGAGACGTAGATCTCCACGAAGCCAGGGCAACGCTGGCGGATGAACTCGCGCGACTCCCGGTAAGGTGAGACGAACGAGGCGACGACGGTGACGCCGTGCGCCGCCAGGCGGCTCGCCATGTAGCCGGTCCGGCGGAGGTGCTCCTCCCGCTCCTCCCGGGTAAAGCCCGTGTTGGGGAACACCTCGCGCAGGGCGTCGCCGTCGATGTATTCGACTTCGACGCCGCGCCGCAGCAACTCCTGGTGCACCCGGACGGCGATGGTGCTCTTGCCGGAGCCGGAGAGCCCGGTAAACCAGAGAACGGGGGCCGCGGTTCCCGTCCGCGGCACCGGTGGGGCCACCGCGGTCACAGCCCGATCACGAAGCTGGGGTTGCGCAGATCGGGCTTGTTGTAGGTGAGCGGCGAGGGCCGCTCGCCCTCGCGGCCGGACTGGCGGTACACGCAGTCGCCGGCGGCCACGTCCCACTCCATGGTGGGGCCCAGGCGAGGATACACGTCCGCCTTGCCCTCGGCGACCCAGCAGAACTTGAGCGAGCTGCCCGCCTTGACCCGCCGCCCGACCGGGATGGTCTTGAGATACTCCTCCAGCTCCTGCGAGGGATGGGAAAGGCTCTCGACGACGGTGAGTGGCGCGCCGGGCGCCGGGGCCTCGGAGTAAATCCGCTCCGCAGGCGCTCCCTTCTCCTCCCGCCAGGCTCCCCCGCCCTTCACCGCCCAGTAGACCAGGTCGAGTGCCGGCGCCCCGACCACACCCAGCACCGGCTCGCCGTCCTCGATCAGCGCGACGTTGACCGTGAACTCGGCCCTGCGCTTGATGAACTCCTTGGTGCCGTCCAGCGGGTCCACCAACCAGAACCGCCGCCAGCCGCGCCGGGTTTCGAACCCCGCGGCCTCGGCCTCCTCGGAAACCACCGGGGTGGCGGGGTCGAGCCGGCGGAGCCCGTCCACCAGGATCCCGTGCGCCACCTCGTCGGCCAGGGTGACGGGGCTCTTGTCAGCCTTTTCCCTTGCCTCGGGCGGCGCGGCGCCATCGTAGTAGACCATGGTCGCGCGGCCGGCCTGGCGCACGAGGGCGACCACGTCGGAGCGGAGCT
>DATBJH010000102.1:0-3193 GCA_036556505.1 Gemmatimonadales bacterium | reverse complement strand
TATCTGGCATGGTCCCCTTCGCCTCGCTCAGGGTGACATTTTCCTTCGCGGACCGCCTGACCGCCTGACCGCCCGCCCGCCTACCCAACCACATCCAGCAGAAACGCGTACTTGAACGCCACCTCCCGCAGATGGTCGTATCTCCCCGACGCTCCCCCGTGGCCCGCGCCCATGTTGGTGCGGAGCAGCAGCCGGTTTCGGTCGGTCTTCCGCGCCCGCAGCCGGGCCGTCCACTTCGCGGGCTCCCAGTAGGCCACCCGAGGGTCGTTGAGCCCCGCCGTCACCAGGATGTGCGGGTAGTCCTTCGAGGCCACGTTGTCGTAGGGGGAGTAAGAGCGGATGTAGTCGTAGTAGGCGGGGTCGTTCGGGTTGCCCCACTCGTCATACTCGATCACCGTGAGCGGCAGGGTGGCGTCGAGCATCGTGTTCACCACGTCCACGAACGGCACCTCGGCCACCACGGCGCGGAACAGGTCGGGGCGCATGTTGGCGACCGCACCCATCAGCAGGCCGCCGGCGCTGCCGCCGTTGATCGCCAGCCGGTCGGCCGCGGTGTACCCCTCGGCCACCAGGTGCTCCGCCGCCGCGATGAAATCGGTGAACGTGTTCCCCTTCTGCAGGAGCTTACCGCTCTCGTACCAGGCCCGCCCCAGCTCCTCGCCGCCTCGGATGTGGGCGATCGCCACCACCCACCCGCGGTCCAGCAGGCTCAGCACGTTGGATGAGAACGCCGGATCGAAGCTGTACCCGTACGCCCCGTAGCCCTGCAGCAGGAGCGGCCGCCGCGCGTCACCCTCCAGCGGGAGGCGATAGACCAGGGAGATGGGGACGCGGGTGCCGTCCGGGCTGCCGGCGAAGAGCCGCTCGCTCCGGTAGCGCGAGGGATCGTATCCGCCGAGGACCTCGGTCTGCTTGCGCACCGTCCAGGTGCGCGCCGCCAGATCGTAGTCCACCACGGAATTCGGCGTGACCAGCGAGGTGTAGCTGAAGCGGAACACCGAGGTGTCGAACTCGGGGTTCTCGTTCGGCCTCACCGTGTACACCGGCTCGGGAAACGCCACCAGGTGCTCTTCACCCGTCGCCAGCTCCAGCACCCGGAGCTGCCGGAGACCTTCGGCCCGCTCCCACAGCACCAGGTGGCGCTCGAACGCCTCCACCGCGTCGAGCTTGACCTCGGGGCGATAGGGCAGCACCGCCGTCCAGTGATCGCGCCCCGGACTCGAGACCGGCGCGCTCACCAACCGGAAGTTGGTGGCGTCGTCGTTGGTGACGATGTAGAACCGGTCGCCGTGGTGCGCCACGCTGTACTCGATCCCGGCGCGCCTCGGCTCCACCACCCGGAACTCGCCCGTCGGATCGTCGGCACTAAGGAACCACGACTCGCTGGTGGAGTGGCTCGCCAGCTCCAGGACCAGGTACCGGCGGCTCCGGGTGCGCTGGATGTCGAGGAAGAAGGCCTCGTCGGGCTCGTGATAGACCAGCGCGTCTTCGGTCGGGTTCGTGCGCACGACGTGGCGGAAGAGCCGGCTGGGACGGCGGACCTCGTCCAGCAGGAGGTAGAACAGGGTCCGCGAGTCGTTGGCCCAGGCCGCTCCGGGCGAGGCGCCGTCGATCGTCTCGGCGAACAGCTCGCCGCTGGCGAGGTCCTTCACGAAGATGGTGAACGATTCCGCCCCCGTGGTGTCGGCGGAGTAGGCGAGGAGCCGGTGGTCCGGGCTCACCTCGAAGGCGCCCATCCGGAAGTAGGCGTGCCCCGCGGCGAGCTGGTTGAGGTCGAGCAGCACCTCTTCCGGCGCGCCCTCGCGGTCGAGCCGGCGGCAGAAGATGGGATACTGGGCGCCGGCTTCGGTGCGGGTGTAGTAGAGCCAGCCGTCTTCGCGGGTGGGGACCGAGAGATCCGACTCCTTGATCCGGCCCCGCAGCTCCTGGTAGAGCCGCTCCTGGAGACCCTCGGTGGGCCGCATGACCCGCTCGGTGTAGCGGTTCTCCGCCTCCAGGTACGCGAGCACCGCGGGGTCTTCCCGGTTCCGCAGCCAGAAGTATTCGTCGATCCGGCTTTCGCCGTGGATGGTGTGCACGCGAGGCAACGCCGGGGCGCGGGGCGGTTCCGCCTCCGTCTGTTCGAGGCCTTCCGCCTCCGCTTCCGCATACTCGGCGGGCGCGCCGGCGAGGATGGGAACGGAGCTGAGGTTGCGCTCGGGGTTGGGCGACATCGTGGGGTTCCGGGACTCCGAAGGGGTTCGCGACCAGCCAGGTCCGGCGGAATTACCATAGGCGCTCGGAGCAAGTCAAGTGAACCCTAAAGCATTGCCTTCCCATCATTTATGGGCAAAGGCCGGGGCTGCCGAACGGGAAGCACGAGGGGCCGGCCCATGCCTGATTGGCAGCGCCGGCCCCCATGTTGGCCCCGCGGCGAGACATAGTCAGCAGGTGCCGACGGCCCTCCGGTCGATGAAGCTCCACCCGGTCACCCCCGCCGCCGAGACCATGACCACGTCCACGGGCTGGGTCATGGCGGAGGTGGTGACGCAGCCGGTGCTGGGGTAGGTCTCCAGGACCTCGATCCGGAGCTGGCCGCCTGCCCGCTCGACCTGGCGCACCTCGATGTCGTGGCCGCCGCTGGACCGCTCGCCGGCGGCCACCGCGATGACGAGGTCGTTCTGGAAGTCCACGTCCGGCCGCACGCCGGCGCCGAGCTCGGACCAGAAGTGGGCCCAGGTGGCGGGGTCGCGGATGACCAGGCGCCGGGCGCCGCGGATTCCGGAGCTGACCCAGCGGCCGATACGCCGGATCTCGACGGCGGTGCCGGGCTCCGCCTGTCCCGCTGTCCCACTGTCCCGCGGGGAGGCGGAGCTGGGAGCACCTCCGGCCTCCGGTGCCTCGGGGGCGGGGGAAGGCACCGGTGCTGGATCGGGGTCAGCTACCGGCGGCGACGGAGCGACCGAAGGCGCCGGCTCGACCCCACCGGTATCGTCGGACGGGCGTATGGTCCCGGAGCCGCAGCCGAGCAGGGCAGCGACGGCGGCGAAGGAAATGAAGCGGGCGGTCATTGGGGCCTCGGCGAGAAGACGGTGCGACGGTAAGACGGTAAGACGGTAAGACGGTAAGACGGTAAGACGGTAAGACGGTATCAGCACACGCCATCCTACCAACTTACCATCGTGCCTCCTACCGTCCTACCGTCTTACCGTCT
>DATBJH010000101.1:0-31426 GCA_036556505.1 Gemmatimonadales bacterium | reverse complement strand
GGAGACGCCCGGACACGAAGTCGACCGCCCGACCGCCTTACCGCCCGACCGCCATCACACCGTGACGAGCGCCGGCTCGCGCGCGCCGGCAATATAGGCTTCGAACTCGCCGCGGAACTTCTGAATCCCGCTCACGATCGGCGCCGCGCACGAGTCGCTCAGCACGCAGATCGTCTTGCCGGTCATGTTCTCCGACAGATCCAGCAGCAGCTGGAAATCCTCCTGTTTCCCCTTCCCGGCGAGGATCCGCTCCAGAATCCGCGTCGTCCAGGCCGTCCCTTCCCGGCATTGCGTGCACTGGGCGCAGGACTCGTGGGCGTAGAACCGGGCCAACCGACAAATCTGGTACACCATGTCGGTGCTGTCGTCCATCACGATCATGCCGGCCGAGCCGAGCATGGAGCCCTGCTCCACGATGCCCTCGTAGTCGAAGAGCGCCGCCTCGGCCTCCTCCATGTTCATGATCGGCACCGAGGAACCACCCGGGATCACGGCCTTGAACTTCCGCCCCGACGGCGGGCCGCCGCACATGTCGTAGAGAATGTCCCTCATCGGCGTGCCCATGGTCACCTCGTAGTTCCCGGGCCGCTGCACATGGCCGCAGACCGAGACCAGCTTGGTGCCGGTGCTCTTGGGGTTGCCGAGGCAGAGCGCCTTGTACCAGGCGGCGCCCTGGTTGATGATGTGCGGGACCGCGGCCAGGGTCTCGACGTTGTTGATCGTGGTGGGCATCCCGAAGACGCCGGCCACGGCCGGGAACGGCGGCTTGATGCGAGGGTTGCCGCGCTTGCCCTCGATGGAGTTCATCATCGCGGTCTCTTCGCCGCAGATGTAGGCGCCGGCACCGCGGTGGAGCACGATCTCGATCCGCTTCCCGCTGCCGAAGACGTTGTCGCCCAGAGCGCCGTTGGCGACCGCCTCGTCCACCGCGGCGCTCATCACCTTCCAGGGCTCGGTGAACTCCCCGCGGATGTAGATGTAGCAGCGCTGAGCCCCGATGGCGTAGGAGGCAATGGCGCAGCCTTCGACCAGCGCGTGCGGGGTCCACCGCATGATCTCCCGGTCCTTGAAGGTGCCGGGCTCGGACTCGTCCGCGTTGCAGACCAGGTAATGCGGCTTGGCCACTTCCTTGGGCATGAACGACCACTTGAGCCCGGTCGGGAAGCCCGCGCCGCCCCGGCCGCGGAGACCGGATGCCTTGACCTCCTCGACCAGCGCCTCGCGGGACATCCCGAGCGCCTTGCGCAGGGCGTCGTAGCCGCCGCGCTTGACCCAGCCCGCGTAGGTCCGCGCCTCGGGATCGCCGAAGTGCTTCGAGAGGACCACCGTCTCTTTGGGATGGCTGGGATGCGGGTAGCCCATTAGTCGTACCTCTGCACGATGCCCTTCACCTTCTCGGGCGTGACGTTCTCGATGAAGTCGTCGCCCACCAGAATGGGCGTCGGAAAGCCGCAGGCGCCCAGGCATTCGACCTCGATGACGGTGAAACGGCCGTCGGGGCTGGTTGCCCCGAGCTCGCGGCAGCCGGTCTCCTGCAGCAGCACCTTCACCACGTCTTCCGCGCCGCAGATGTTGCAGGGACTGGTGGTGCACACCTGCACGAAGTGTCGGCCGACCGGGTGGGTGTGGTACATGGTGTAGAACGTGACCACGCCCTTCACGTAGGCGGGGGTCAGCTCCAGCAGGTCGGCCACTTCGCCGATCGCCTGCTCCGAGATCCATCCGCGCGCCTCCTGCACCATCCAGAGGGCGGGCAGCAGACAGGCCTGCTTGGTGGGATACTTGGTGAAGAGCTGCTCCAGCCTCGCCCGCGCGGGCCCGGCAAACACCGGCACGTACTCCTCCGCCGGCGCCGTGCCGGGTGCGCTGCCGTGCCCCGCCCCACCATTCATCGGTCCACCTCTCCCATGACGATGTCCACGCTGGCGTTGATCGCGATCACGTCGGAGAGCAGCGCGCCCTCGCACATCTTCGGCAGGCTGGACAGGTTGATGAACGACGGGGGCCGAATCCGCCAGCGCACCGGCTTAGCGGTGCCGTCGGAGACGAAGTAGTAGCCCAGCTCGCCCTTGGGATTCTCCACTCCCAGGTAGGCCTCGCCCACGGGCGGCTTGACGCCCTCCATCACCTGCTTGAAGTGGTAGATCATCGCCTCCATGTCGCTCATCGCCCGCGACTTGGGCGGCAGGATCACCCGGGGGTCGTCCACGTTGATCGGGGCGCCCTCCAGCTTTGCCAGCCGATCGAGCGCCTGTTCCAGAATCCGGTTGGACTGCCACATCTCCTCGAGCCGTACCCGGTAGCGATCGTAGATGTCGCCGTGCTCACCGATTGGCACGTCGAAGTCGTAGGTCTCGTAGCCGAGGTAGGGACGATCCTTGCGAACGTCGTAGTCCACGCCGCTCGCCCGGAGCATCGGTCCGGAGAGCGAGAAGTTGGTCGCCTCCTCCCCCGTCAGCACGCCGACGCCCTGGGTCCGGCCGATCCAGATCGCATTGCGGGTGAACATGGTGTCCACCTCGCGCAGCGTGTCCGGGAAGGTGCGGGTGAACTCACGCAGACCCTCCTCGAAGCCATCGGGCACGTCGGCCATGAGGCCGCCCACCCGGGTCATGCTGGTGGTGAGCCGCGCCCCGGTCCACATCTCCTGGAGATTGTAGATCCGCTCCCGCTCCTGGAACGACCAGAGAAACGGGGTGAACGCGCCCAGATCGATGCCGGTCGTGCCGAGCCAGACCAGGTGGGAGATGATCCGGCTCATCTCGCAGGCGATCACCCGCAGCACCGCGCAGCGCTCGGTGACCTCGATCTCCATCAGCTTCTCGACCGCCAGCGCGAGGGCCACGTTGTTGGCCATCGGCGAGAGGTAGTCGGTCCGGTCGGTGAGGGGGATGATCTGGTTGTAGTGGCGGTACTCGCCCAGCTTCTCGAACCCGGAATGGAGGTAGCCGAGGTGCGGGATGCAGCGCCTGACCGTCTCGCCCTCGAGCTCGACCACCAGCCGGAGCACGCCGTGGGTCGCGGGGTGCTGGGGGCCGATGTTCACCAGCATGCGCTCGGTGCCGAAATCCTCGTAGGCGCTGCCGGTGCCGGGCGCGACACCGAGCGGAACACGGGTGGGCTTGCCCTCGGGGTCGAGCCCGGGCGTGGCGAGCGCCATCTCGACGGTACGCAGACTCATTTCAGGAAACCCCGCTCGCCCCGCGACAGCCGTTCCCGCACGTCGGCGGGCAGCTCGTCGTATGCGTCGGCGATGGCCAGTTCTTCGAGGGAATAGTGAGCTTCGGGATTGGCGGCGAGGGCCTGGCGGGTCTGCTCCGCCCGGCTGAAGTGACCGCGGAGCGGAAAGTCCTTCCGCAGCGGGTAGCCCTCGGCGTAGGTCTCCCACATCAGAATGCGCCGGAGGTCGGGGTGGCCGGTGAAGACCACGCCGAACATGTCGTAGACCTCGCGCTCCAGCCAGTCGGCGCCGCGCCAGAGGTCCACCACCGAGCGGACCTCGAGCGGCTCGCGCTTGTCCAGCGCGACCTTGACCCGGAGATCGGCACGCCGGGTGAGCGCGCGAAGCTGGTAGACCACCTCCAGCGGGCGCTCGGGATCGCGGTACTCCACGGCGGTCACGTCGGCGAGGTAATCGAAGCGCTGGTCGGGCGCGTGCTTGAGCCAGGCGAGCACATCGTGGCTCAGGGCCCGGCTCACGTAGACGATGGTATCGCCGCACGAGACCAGGTGGCGCTCGACCGCCGGACCGAACTCGGCGCGGAGCGCTGGGACGGAGGGGGAGAGGGTCACCGACACCCCCTGTCATTCCGAGGGAGCAACCCGACCGAGGGGCCTTGCCGGCAGGGCCCGGTGCACACGCCGGCGAGATCCCTCGCTGCGCTCGGGATGACACGCGTCGGTCGGCGCATCATGCCGAACGGGTCTGCTGAACCGAGTTGCCGAACGGCTCGGAGAGCTCGTCCACCCGCTCGGGCGGGAGGAAGAGTCCCGACGGCCCGACCAGCTGCTCCTCGCGGAGCGAGGGGTCGGTGAAGCTCTCGCCCTTGATCTTCTTCTGGAGGAGCAGGATCCCGTACATCAGCCCCTCGGGCCGGGGCGGACATCCCGGCACGTAGACGTCCACCGGGATGATGGTGTCGATGCCCTGCACCATGGAGTAGTTGTCGAAGATCCCTCCGGTGGAGGCGCAGGCCCCCATCGAGATGGACCACTTCGGCTGCGGCATCTGGTCCCAGATCCGCCGGATCACCGGCGCCAGCTTGAAGGGGAGCCGCCCCGCGCAGATCAGCACGTCGGCCTGACGGGGAGAGAAGCTCTGCCGCTCCATGCCGAAGCGGGCGATGTCGAACCGGCTCGCCGCGGTGGCCATGTACTCGATGGCGCAGCACGCCGTGCCGAACGGCATCGGCCAGAGCGAGTTGGCCCGGGCCCAGTTGGTGAGGAAGTCGAGACGGGTCGTCACCCAGTTGGGCGACATCGTCGAGACGCTGGTGATCTCCTCGCCGCGGTTCTGCGTGGCGGGGTTGATCAGTCCCATTGAAACGCTCCGCGCTTCCAGATGTAGACGTACCCCACCGCCAGGATGACGATGAAGACGAACATCTCGATGATGAGCAGACCGGCCATGTCCCCCAGCTGGCGGAAGGCGACTGCCCACGGAATCATGAACACGGTCTCGATGTCGAAGATGATGAAGAGCATCGCGACCAGGTAGAACTTGACCGAGAACCGCTCCCGGGCGTCTCCCAGCACCGGCATGCCCGACTCGTAGGGCGCGATCTTCGTGGGGGTCCGGCGGTAGCTGGAGAAGAGGTGGGAGACCGCGAGCATCAGGACCGCGTTCGCGACCACGAAGGCGACCAGCAGGAGGATTGGAAGATACGGTTGCAGCATGATGCTCCGAGCGGGTGGCGGTGACCTATCTCGTAAAAAGTATAGACGTTAGGAGGCGGATTCAACCGGCGGTCGAGGCCGGGTCGGGGCTGCCGACGGCCCCCGGGAGCCCCTATATTAGCCGCCTTTCGGAGGGCTGTCGCCGCCCCCTCTGTCCCGCTTCGCGGAGTGCCCGTGTCCATCAAATCCGACCGCTGGATCCGCCGCATGGCGAAGGAATACGGGATGATCGAGCCCTTCACCGAGCGTCAGGTCCGCCAGACCGACGCGCAGGGCCGGCGGGTCATCTCCTACGGCGTCTCGAGCTACGGGTACGACATGCGGGTCGCCCCGGAGTTCAAGATCTTCACCAACGTGCTGAGCGCGGTGGTGGACCCCAAGGAGTTCGACGCGCGCAGCTTCGTCGAGTTCGAGGGCCCGGTCTGCATCGTCCCCCCCAACAGCTTCGCCCTGGCCCGATCGGTGGAATACTTCCGGATCCCTCGGAATGTGCTCACGATCTGCGTCGGGAAGAGTACCTATGCCCGCTGCGGAATCATCACCAACGTCACGCCCTTCGAGCCGGAGTGGGAGGGGCACGTCACCCTGGAGATCAGCAACACCACGCCGCTCCCCGCCAAGGTCTACGCCGACGAGGGGATCTGCCAGGTGCTGTTCTTCGAGGCGGACGAGGATGACGTCTGCGAGACGAGCTACGCCGACAAGGCTGGGAAGTACCAGGGGCAGCGGGGGGTGACCTTGCCCCGGCTGTAGCCAGTTGACCCGGGCCGGTCCCCCCACCACCGCTTTACCACAGAGCACGGAGGCCACAGAGTCCGCGGAGCCACCCCTCACTCACCCCAAGCCAGAGCCCGCCGACCTCAATCGACCAGCCCCGCCCGGGCCCAATCCCAGCCCTCCAATCCTCGCGCCCCGATCGCCCGCACCTCGATCGTCGCCCCCTTCGGCACCGCCCGCAGCTTGGCGGCCGCCCCTTTCACCACCTGCGCACCACCCACCTTGCCGTCCGCGTTCCGCCAGCGCAGGCGATAGCCCGTGACGCCTCGCTCCACCGCGGCGCTCCACTTCGCGTCCACCGTCCCGTCGGCGCCGCGGGCCGCCGTCAGGGCGGTGACCCGGCTCGGGCTGGACGCCATGAGAACCACGGAGGCGAGGGTGGTGCGCGCCACTTCCGCCACCAACCGGTGGCTCACGGTCTCCAGGACGTCGTGCGGCTGGTGATAGTGCGGGTTTCCCAGGACGGGGTAAGACCCGATACCCGACACCACGTCGCCGAACCCGTCCACCAGGGAATGCGCGTCGGTGAACTTGTAGTAGTGGGCGTCGTAGGTAATCAGGTTGCTGAACTGGAATGCCGCCGCGTGCTGGAGGTCACGGAGACCGGCGTTGGCGTAGCGGATGGTGTTGTCCAGCCGGTCGTCGTTCATCCAGCCCACCATGTCGTTGTTGAGCCCGCCGACGACACGGTCCCCCGCCTCGGTGGCTCGGCGGACGAACTCCTTGCTGCCGCGGAGCCCGGATTCCTCCGAGGTGAACCAGACGAACTTGATGGTGGCGGCCTGGGGGCGGCGGGCCAGCACCCGGGCCACCTCCAGCAGCGCCGTCGTGCCCGAGGTGTTGTCGTCCGAGCCGGGGCCCTCCTTCACCGAATCGAAATGGCTGCCCACCACGTACTGCACGTCCGGATTGGTGGTCCCCCGCAGCGTTGCCACCACGTTCGCGGACCGGGCGCCGGGGAGGGGCTCGAACCACTGCAGCTCCGGCTCGTATCCAAAGGAGCGGAGAGTGCTTTCCAGATACTCGATGGCCCGCTGATTGCCGGGCTGGGTCACGTGCTTGGAACCGAAGCCGTAGAGCGTCCGCGCGTAGTCGTAGATCCGGGCCGACTGGATCTCGCCGGCGAAGGCCTTGACCTGCTGGGCGATCGGCGCGAACATCGCCGCCCCCCGCTGCCGCAGGTCGCGCTCGGTACGGGTCATGTCGCGGACCCGCTCGAGCACCTCGCCTGCCGTGACCGTCCGCCGGAGATCGGTCAGATAGAGTCCCCGCTCGGGCGACACCGTGTCCCCGTCGCGCTCGCTCACGATGGCGATGACCTGGCCGTCGGGACGCACCACCCATTCGTACTCCGGCGCTATGGTGCGCAGGGTGTTGTTGTGGAAGAGCCGGGTGCGTGCCCCGCTCACGACGTCGTACAGGTAGCTGCGCCGGTGCCGACCCTCACCCATCACGGCGAGGAGCCGGCCATCGCTCAGGAACTGGGGATAGATGTCGTGCTGAATCTCGTAGGTCAGCCGGCGGGGCTCGCCTCCTTCGCCACCGACCACGTAGAGCTCCCAGTCCTCCCGCGGCATCGACTGGTAGGCGACCAGCGAGCCGTTGCCGTTGAGCGCCGGGGCGGCCAGCGGCTTGCTGGACCGGACCAGGACCTGAGGCTCGGACCCGATGGCTCCGCGCAGCAGCAGCCACTGGCCACTCTCGCGCCTGACGAAAGCGAGCGTGCTCCCGTCGGCGCTCACGACGGGCGAGTCGCCCGGGTGCACGGTCGTCACCCCGTTGAGCGCGAGCACGGTGACGCCGGCCTCGGTCGGGAACACCAGGCGGCCGCCGGCCGCCCGCAAGGGGAGCCCGGCGAGACGCTCGCCGCCCTTGACCGGTCGCGGGGCGGCGGAGTCGATGGCGTAGAGCGAAGCCGAGGGAGCGGAGGGATCGGCCGCCGCGATCAAGTACGGGGGGCCGGAGGCGTTGGGATAGACGAAGGCGAGGCCCACGAGGCCGGGCAGGTCCACGCTCCGCTCCTCGCCGCCGCGCAGCGGGCGGAAGACGGCGGCAGGCCGCTCGAGGCTGAGGTACGCCAGCTCCGACCCATCCGGCGAAAAGGTGGCGGCGTATCCGGCCAGGGTGTCGGGACGCGCGCTCGCCGTGTTGGCGTCGAGCAGCACGGACCGTCGGGCGCTGTCGCCACCGATCTCATAGGCGAGGAGCTCTCCGGCGGGGCTCCAGCGGGGATCAGAGGCGTCGGGCGCCAGCTCGCGGGTGCGGTAGAGCTCGCCGGTCAACAGCGCGATCGGCGCCAGCAGGGAGTCGCCCGTCGGTCCGGTGAGGAGTCGCTCGAGCCGCTGGAGGGCCTCAGGGTACCGACCGGCGTCCCAGGCATACTTCGCGCTGTCGAAGGCGACGCGCGCGGGAACCTGCGCCACCGGCGCGCCGGGAAGCGCGAGCAGGAACCCCAGGGCCATGGCAAGCGATCGTGACCGCACCGATTCTCCTCGATCGAGAGGGCGGAAATATAGTCCGCTCGCCCTGCCGCTCACCGGGGAAGACGGCTAGACTGCACCCGGCTTCAGGCACCCTCCACACTCACTTCGGACCTTTCATGCGGCTCTGTCTCCGGTTCCTGCCGGCGCTCTTCGCCTCCACGCTCGCGGCCCAGCAGTCCTCCACCGCGGGCGCACCCGACACCACCGCGTTCCGACGGCTCGAGCTGCCCCCGCCCAGCTCGATCAGGACCGGGAGTGGAGCGCCCGGACGGGACTACTGGCAGCAGCGGGTGGACTACGTCATCCGTGCCACGCTGGACACCGTCGAGCGCTCGGTAAGCGGGGAGGAGCGGGTCACCTACACCAACAACTCGCCGGACACCCTCCGCTATCTGTGGCTCCAGCTCGACCAGAACGTCTTCAACAGCCAGAGCCGGGGCTCGCGCCTCTTTGAGAAGCGCAGCCGGTTCGGCACCGGCGGCGCGGAGGGTGGAGTAAGGATTCTCAAGGTGGGCGAGCCGGCCGTCAGCGCGGCACGCGGACGTCCGGCGCGGGCCGCGTCGACCCTGCCGTACCTGGTGAACGGCACCGTGATGAGAGTTGATCTGGCGCGGCCGCTGCCGCCGAAGGGCCGGCAGATCCTCGAGATCTCCTGGTCCTTTCCCTTCGGACCCAATCGGAACCGGATGGGGATCGAGGAGATCGACGGGGGGGTGACCTACGAGGTGGCTCAATGGTATCCGCGGCTCGCGGTGTACGACGACATTCGCGGCTGGAACACCGAGCAGTACTACGGACAGGGTGAGTTCTACCTGGAGTACGGAAGCTTCGACGTCAGTCTTACCGTCCCGGCCGACGTGATCGTAGCCGCGACGGGTGTGCTCCAAAACCCCGAGCAAGTGCTGACCGCCACCCAGCGCTCACGCCTGGCCCAGGCGCGCAAGAGCGCGAGCACGGTCGTGATTCGAGGGCCCGAAGAGTCGGGCGATCCCCGCTCGCGGCCCGCGTCGCCGTCCGGCACCCACACCTGGCGGTTCACTGCCGACAGCGTGCGCGACTTCGCCTGGGCCGCCTCGCGCACCTTCGTGTGGGACGCCATCGGCGTGAACGGGGGGAAGACCCTGGCGATGAGCTTCTATCCGCCGTCCACCGCGCCGCTGTGGAAGGAGGCGACCGAATACGCCAAGTTCGCGCTGGAGAGCTACTCGTCCCGGTGGGCGCCCTACCCCTACCCCACTGCCAACAACGTGCGGGGCATCGAGGGCGGGATGGAGTATCCGATGATCGTGTTCTGCAATCGGCCCACCCCCGAGACGCTTTACAGTGTCACCTCCCACGAGCTCGGCCACACCTGGTTCCCCATGGTGGTCGGCAGCAACGAGCGGCGGTACCCGTGGATGGACGAGGGATTCAACGAGTTCATCAATTACTACGACTGGACCAAGCGCTTCGGGCTTCCCCCGCAGCACCGCGGCAGCATCCCCGACTACCTGGCGATGGCCAGGTCGGGCCAGGAGCGGCCGGTCATGAGCTTCGCCGATCAGCTCCCCGGCATGTTCGTCGGGCCGGCGGCGTACGACAAGCCGGCCATCGCCCTCCGCCTCCTGCGCGAGGTCGTGGTCGGCCCCGAGCGCTTCGACTCGGCATTCAAGGAGTACTTCCGCCGGTGGGCGTACAAGCACCCGACCCCGGCGGATTTCTTCCGGACCATGGAGGACGGCGTCGGCGAGGACCTGAGCTGGTTCTGGCGGGGCTGGCTGTACACCACCGCGCAGTTGGAGCAGGCGGTGGACTCGGTGGCGGTGACCGATTCGGCCGGGGTGGAGTCGCGGATCTATCTCCGGAACGCGGGCGGGATTCCCATGCCGGTGGAGCTGGCGCTGGTGATGGACGACGGGTCGACCCAACGGCTCACGCTGCCGGTGGAGATCTGGTTCGGTGGCGCCACCTACACGGCGATCGTCTCCGGGCCGAAGAAGGTCGGGTCGGTCACGCTGGATCCCGATGCGAGGTATCCGGACGTCCGCCGCGAGAACAACCGCTGGCCCCCGGCGGGCCCCCAGTCGGAAACGCTCACGGCTCCACGACCACCTGCCACAGGCCGCTGAGCATGTCGCTGGCGTAGAGGGAGCCGTTGGCCAGCATGACGCCCCAGGTGAAAGTCTCGCTGCCGAAACGCACCTGGCCGAGCAGGCGGCTGGAGAGATCGCCGCTGAGCGTGCCGGAGACGTCGAGCGCGATCACGCCGCCGTTGTAATAGGCTGCGTACAGCACCTGCGCCTCCTCGTCCATCCAGAAGTTGTGCGTCCCCGCGCCGTCGAGGTGGAAGCTGGCCACCTCGCGGGGATCGCCGAGGTCGGCGACGTCCACCACGTGGATGTCGCCGCTGGAGCTCACGCCGATTCCGCCGGGGCCCTCCTGCCCGATGAACAGGTAGCGCGCCTCGTGTGTTACCGGGTTGTGGAACCACCACCCGTTGTGCACGGCGGGGGAGCCGGCGCCCCCGCTGCCCGTCACCACGCGGCTCACCTCGACCGGCGACCCCGGAGAGCCGCCCCGGATGCCGTTGCCGACATCGTAGATGATCACCCCCGCATCCCAGGCGAAGACGAACGCCAGGCCATCGCGCACGTAGGTGTCGTGGATCCCGTACGTGGGTGGGATGGGCACGCTCGCGGTCAGCGCGATGTGCGCGGGATCGGTGACATCGAATATGATGAGCGCAGGATCAAACGGGTTCCTGGCCGTGAACGCATAGCGGTGGTCGCCGATTTCGCCGAACGTGGCCGTATGCAGTCCCGTGGTTACGTGCACGCTGTCCAATAGTGCCGGCTCTGCCGGGTTCGCCAAGTCGTAGAGATAGAGGCCTGGCTGCGAGCCTCGCTCGGTGCTGAGCATGAGGACGGTGCCGTCGGCACTCACCTCGACGTCGCTCACGGTGCCCACCTCCGGCACGATCAAGGAGTCCGCCAGCTCCGGCGCGCCCGTGGCGTCGAGCGCCCAGATCTTGAGCGCGTTCCCCGGGTTGCCCTCCCGCTCGAATCCTCCCCAGGTCCCGGTGTAGGCGTAGTCGCCGTGGACCCAGAGGTCGGAGGTGAATCGCTCCATGACGTTGTGCCCGCCGCCCGCGATGCTGAGCGTGAAGTCGCCGGGGGCTGGCGGCGGCGGCACCGGTGGCACCGGCGGCTCCGGTTCCGGCGCCCCAGCTCCGGGGTCGGCCGGGTCGGGACCCTGGTCGCCACAGGCGGTCAATCCCACCATCGCCACCATGACACCCGTCCACCACAGCCTGCGCGCGTTCATCACATACCTCGGTGCCGGTGTGGCGCCTCGACCTCGAGCGCGGCTCCGTACCGGCCCATCCGATGGGGACCTCCGCCGTACTCGAAGCGAAGGCCCAGGGTCCAACTCCAGAAATAATCCCGGCCATACGTCTGGGCCACGTCGAAGAGTCCTCCCCCGATCTCGGCTACTCGCCCATAGGAGACCTCGACGACGGGGGCCAGCGTCATCCGGGTCCGATCGAGCAGGACCGCGGACCAGCCGGCGGTGTGGATAGTCCAGCGGGTGATCCCCAGAAGCGAGTTCTCCTGGTGCGGCCGGAGGGTTCGAAAGCGCGACACCCGCTCGTCCTCCGCCCGCTCTGTCCGCTCGAACCGATAGTAGAGACGGTGACGGCCACCCGTCCATGCACCTTCGGCCAGGACTGACGAGAACTCGAAGAATCCGTCCGCCTCCGAGGTGCGGGCCCACTCGACCAGTCCGTACACCGGATGGCCTGCCACCGGTCCTACCCAGCGCCCCGAGACGCTCCACTTCTCCTGGTCGGGGCCGGCGCCGGCGCGGTTCTCGGGCGAGTGGACATCTGCCCGGGAGGCCTGCAGCTCGACGCCGCCTATCGGCCGGCCGGTGAGCCGCGCGCTCCAGGAGTCGCCGAACCGCTTCATCAGCGGCCACTGGTCCGGCTGCTCCGGCTCGTCCCCATTGAAGAGCCCGACCTCGGCGCTCACCGGGCCGTAGTTGACGGCGCCGATCACCACTGCCCGCTCCAGCACCTGGGCCAGATGGTGGTTAACCGGATAGCGCAGCACGGGCCGGCTCATCGGATCGTCGGTTCCGAAGGGCGCGAACCCCTTCCCCGCAGTGAGCGAAATCCGGGTGACGCCGTCGAGCCGCCCCAGCAGGTCGTCGCCGGTGAGGAGCAGCTCGTGGACGTAGGTGTGTGGGTGACGGCGATCGATGAACCCTTCGCCCCAGACCCCGGCGGTCAGCTCGCCCTCGCTGATGGTGGCGCCCTCCAGATCGAGGGTCGCGAGCAGGCTCAACCGCGCCGGGCCGGCTACGCGCGCCATGAGGGCGGGTTGAACCACCCGCAGCTCGGTCAGGTCGGTGGCGCCCGGGACCGGATCCACGCGCGTGAGCGCGGCAACAGCGTGGGCGGCCAGGTGGGCACTGACCGGCGCCTGACCGAAAAGAGGCGCGGCCGGCGTCACCAGCAGAAGACCCAGCAGCGGAAAGGTTGGGCGGATCAGTCCGATTCGGCCACGGCGGCGCGGCCAGCGGTGAGGCTGGCGCGGAGATAGTCGCGGTTCATCCGGGTGATGGTGTCGATGCTGATCTCCTTCGGGCACGCTTCCTGGCACTCGCCGTAGAGCGTGCAGGAGCCGAAGCCCTCGAGGTCCATCTGCCGCACCATCCGCGCGGCGCGACCGTAACGCTCCGGCTGCCCCTGGGGGAGCAGCCCCAGGTGGGTGATCTTGGCCGCGGTGAACAGGGACGCGGAGCCGTTGGGGCAGGCAGCCACGCAGGCACCACAGCCGATGCACTGGGCGGCGTCCATCGCCGTGTCCACGTCCGATTTCGGGATCAGGAGCGTGTTCGCATCCCGGGCTCCGCCGGTCGGCGCCGTGATGAAGCCCCCGGCGGCGATGATCCGGTCGAACGCGCTTCGGTCCACCACGAGGTCCTTCACCACCGGGAACGCGCGGGCCCGCCAGGGCTCGACCCGGATCTGGTCCCCCTCGCGGAAGCTGCGCATGTGGAGCTGGCAGGTGGCGGTCCCCCGATTGGGGCCGTGCGCCACGCCGTTGATCATCAGGCTGCACGAGCCGCAGATCCCCTCCCGGCAGTCGTGATCGAAGGCGATGGGCGCCTCCCCCTGCTCCATGAGCCGCTCGTTCACCACATCGAGCATCTCGAGAAACGACATGTCGGGGCTGATGTCGTGCGCCTCATAGCGGACCATCCGCCCCGGCGCGCTCGCCGAAGGCTGCCGCCAGACATGGAGGGTCAGGTTCACTTGTAGCTCCGCTGGGCGAGATGCACGTACTCGAACGTGAGCGGCTCCTGGTGCAAGCGGGGCTCGGCCTCGCGGCCGGCGTCCTCCCAGGCGGCCACGTAGGCGAACCGGTCGTCGTCGCGCAGGGCCTCGCCGTCCTCGGTCTGGAACTCCTCCCTGAAGTGCCCGCCGCACGACTCCTCCCGGTGCAGCGCGTCCCGGCACATGAGCTCCGCCAGCTCCAGAAAGTCGGCCACCCGCCCCGCCTTCTCCAGCGCCTGGTTGAGCTCGGCGTCACTCCCCGGCACGTTGACGTCGCGCCAGAACTCCTCCCGCAGGGTGGGGATCCGGCCGAGCGCCTCGCGGAGGCTCGAGGCGTTGCGGGCCATCCCGCACTTGTCCCACATGAGCCGGCCCAGCTCCCGGTGGAACGAATCGACGGTCCTCTTGCCTTTGACGTCCAGCAGCCGCCGGGTGAGCACCGTCGTCTCCTCCTGCACCAGCCGGCATTCCGGGTGACCGGGGTCGATCTTCTCCAGCTTGGAGCTCGCGAGATAGTCGCCGATCGTGTTCGGGAGGATGAAATAGCCGTCGGCGAGACCCTGCATCAGCGCGCTGGCCCCGAGCCGGTTGGCCCCGTGGTCGGAGAAGTTGGCCTCGCCGATCACGTAGAGGCCCGGGACGGTGCTCATCAGGTTGTAGTCCACCCACAGCCCGCCCATGGTGTAGTGGACGGCAGGGTAGATCCGCATCGGCACCCGGTACGGGTTCTCGTCGGTAATGCGCTGGTACATCTCAAAGAGATTGCCGTAGCGCTCCCGGATGGCGTCCACGCCGAGTCGGGTGATGGCGTCCGCGAAATCGAGATAGACTCCCAGGCCGCCCGGCCCGACGCCCCGAGATTCGTCGCAGACCGTCTTGGCCGCGCGGGAGGCGATGTCGCGCGGCGCCAGGTTACCGAAGCTGGGATAGCGGCGCTCTAGGTAGTAGTCCCGCTCCGCCTCCGGGATCTGGTCCGGCGGCCGGGCGTCCCCCTGCCTGAGCGGGACCCACACCCGGCCGTCGTTCCGCAGCGACTCGCTCATCAGTGTGAGCTTGGACTGGTAGTCGCCGCTTTGCGGGATGCAGGTCGGGTGGATCTGAGTGAAACAGGGGTTGGCGAAGTACGCTCCCCGCTTGTGGGCCCGCCAGATGGCGGTGGCGTTGGAGCCCTTCGCGTTGGTGGAGAGATAGAAGACGTTGCCATAGCCGCCGGTCCCCAGCACCACCGCGTCGGCGACGTGGGTCTGGATGCTGCCGGTGACCATGTCCCGCACGACGATGCCGCGCGCCCGCCCGTTCACCACCACCAGGTCGAGCATTTCGGTCCGCGGAAACATCGTCACTCCACCCCTTGCCACTTCCTTCTCCAGCTGCTGGTAGGCGCCGAGCAGCAGCTGCTGCCCGGTCTGGCCCCGGGCGTAGAAGGTGCGGGAGACCTGGGCGCCGCCGAACGAGCGGTTGGCGAGGAGTCCGCCGTACTCTCGGGCGAACGGCACGCCCTGCGCCACACACTGGTCGATGATGTTGACGCTGATCTGGGCCAGCCGGTAGACGTTCGCTTCCCGCGAGCGGAAGTCGCCACCCTTCACCGTGTCGTAAAACAGCCGGAAAATGCTGTCCCCGTCGTTCCGGTAGTTCTTGGCCGCGTTGATGCCGCCCTGGGCCGCGATGCTGTGCGCGCGCCGGGGGGAATCCTGGAAGCAGAAGCACTTCACGTTGTAACCCAGCTCGCTGAGCGTGGCGGCGGCGGCGGCGCCGGCGAGCCCGCTGCCGACCACGATCACCGTGTATTTCCGCTTGTTGGCGGGGTTCACCAGCTTGATCTCGAAGCGGTGCTTGTCCCACTTGTCCTGGATCGGTCCCGACGGAATCCGGGCGGTCAATGGCATGCGGAGGTCCCTCTCATCTCACCGGATCAAGCCGAGGTATCCCCCGACCACGATCGCGGTGAAGCCGAGCCAGACGAAGAGCGCCAGCAGCAGGGCAAGCCGCCGGTGCAGCGGCCGGGGCGACGGCTGGCTCAGGCCCAGGCTCCGGCCGCTGCTCCAGACCCCGTGGTACAGATGAAGGCCCACCGCGATCATCGCCAGCAGGTAACCCCCGGCGACCAGTGGACTGCGGAAGCCGGTGACGACGTTGTGATGCGGGTTCAACTCGACGAAATCCGGGTGCGCCGTGCCGGTGGTGAAATGCAGGATGTGATAGACGAGGAACAGGAGGATGATCGCGCCGCCCCAGCGGATGGTGCGCGCGGCGAAGGTCGAGACCTGCGGGTCCCGGCCGCCGGCGTAGGGCTGGGGCCGGGCGGCGCGGGACCGGAGCGCCAGCTGTGCCGCCGCGACGATGTGCAGAACGAGGGCCGCGAGCAGGACCAGGCGGGCACCCCAGAGCGCTGCCCCGCTCGAGTGGAGCAGTTGGGCATAGCGGTTGATCTGAGCGGGGCCGCTGAAGACCAGCAGATTGGCGACCACGTGGGTGATGAGATACGCGACCAGGATCAGCCCGGTCACTCCCATCACCGCCTTCTTGCCGACTGAGGACTGCCAGAACAGCGCCCCTCGATTCATCGCGCGACTAGCCTCACCCGTCCACCACCGCCTGCATGCCTCGGACGGCCTCGGCCGACTGGTGCAGGTCCGTCCGCTCCTGATCCGTGAGGGTGATCTCGACGATCCGCTCGAGTCCCTTCCGTCCCAGGAGGCAGGGCACCCCGCAGAACACGTCACGGAGGCCGAACTCGCCCTGAAGCCACGCGGAGCACGGCAGGAGCCGCCGGCGATCGAGAGCGATGGCTTCGACCATCTCGACCGCGGCCCCGCTGGGCGCATAGTAGGCGGAGCCGGTCTTCAAGAACGCTACGATCTCGGCGCCGCCGTTCCGGGTGCGCTCGAGGATCGGACCGAGCTTGCTCTGATCCAGCAGCTGTGTGACCGGAATGCCGGAGACGGTGGTGTAGCTGACCAGCGGGACCATGGTGTCGCCGTGGCCGCCGAGCACCATCGCCTGGATATCCTGGACCGAGACGTTCATCGCGTCGGCCAGGAAGGTGCGGTACCGGGCGGTGTCGAGCACCCCGGCCATGCCGATGATGCGCTCTCGAGGAAACCGGGTGGTCTTCATGGCGACGTAGCACATCACGTCGAGCGGATTGGAGACCACGACTACGATGGACTTCGGGGCGACGCGGGCGATCTGCTCACTGACGGACCGGACGATGCCGGCGTTGGTCTTCACCAGGTCGTCGCGGCTCATGCCCGGCTTCCGAGCGATGCCGGCGGTCACCACGAACAGCTCGGCGCCCGCCGCCTCGTCGTAGCCGTTGGTGCCTACGACCCGGGTGTCGAAGCCTTCGATCGGCCCGGACTGCCACTGATCGAGGCCCTTGCCCTGGGGCACCCCCTCGACCACGTCGATCATGACGACGGTTCGGGCCAGATTCTTTTCCGCCAGCCGCTGGGCCGCGGTGGCCCCCACGTTGCCGGCGCCGACGACGGCGACCTTCTCGAGCATGCCTCTCCCGCCGTGAGAATGGTAGTTGAAGTGCCGCGTTGTAAACCGCCGAAACCTAGTGCGTTACGGCTTCGCGGCAAAGTCGGGTGAGCGGGTCTGGCGCAGCGCTTCGTAGAGTACGATGCCCACCGCGGTCGCCAGGTTGAGGCTTCGTACCGCGCCGTTCATCGGGATGGTGAAGCAGCGATCCGGATGCTTCTCCAGGATCCGGGCCGGCATGCCGTCGGTCTCGCTCCCGAACACCAGGCAGCTGTTGGAGCGATACGGTGCCTGCCAGAAGCTCCGCTCGGCCTTGGCGGAAAAGTAGAGGCACCGGCTCCGGTCCATCGCATCGCGGAAGGCGAACCAGTCGGGGTGGCGCCAGAGGTCTACCCGGTCCCAGTAGTCCAGTCCCGCGCGGCGCAGGTCCGCGTCGGCCAGGGAGAAGCCCAGGGGCTCGATCAGGTGGAGCGGGACATCGTTGGCGGCGCAGAGCCGGGCGATGTTCCCCGTGTTGGGTGGAATCTGGGGGTTGATCAGCGCGACTTGGAGCGCCATCAGCCGCCGCGGGTGTGCATCTCGCGATGTGGATCGGCCCGAAGGCTCTCGATCCGGTGGAGGACGCCCCGGTCGGCACGGTCCCGGCGCTCCTCGGCTCCGCGGTCGGTGCGCCGGGTCCAGCACCCGGCGACGCGGCCGGCGATGTCCGCGTCGGTCGCACCGCCGCGCAGCAGCTCGCGAAGATCGAGCCCGTCCTCGCCGTAGAGGCAGAGGAGGAACCTGCCGTCGGCCATGAGCCTGGCGCGATCGCAGGTGCGGCAGAACGGCGCGGTGGTCGACGCGATCACGCCGAACACGGTCCCGTCGCGAAGCGCGAACCGCTCAGCCGGCGCCGAGGCATCGGCCTCGAGCGGCTCGACCGTCCCGAAGCAACGAGCCACCCGGTCGAGGATCTCGCGCTGCGACACGACCTGGTCCATGGACCAGCCGGTGGCGCCACCGACGTCCATGTACTCGATGAAGCGCGCTTCGGCACCCCGCTCCCGAGCGAACTCCAGGAGCCCCGCCACCTCGTCGTCGTTGTAGCCCCGGATCACCACGCTGTTCAGCTTGAGCGGCGAGAAGCCCGCGGCGATCGCCGTATCAATGCCCGTGATCACGTCGGCATGGCGCCGGCTGCGGGCAAACTCCCGCATCCGCTCCGGCCGGAGGGTATCCAGACTGACCGTTACCCGACCGAGCCCCGCCGCGCGAAGCGCGGCCGCCTCCCGTGCCAGCAGCACACCGTTGGTCGTGAGCGCGAGATCACGGATCGCCTGGCGCCGGGAGAGTAACCCGACCAGCGTCGGCAGGTCGTGCCGGAGCAGCGGCTCGCCTCCGGTGAGCCGGATCTTGCCGACACCGAGCCCGGCGAAGATGCCGGCCAGGCGATCGATCTCCTCGAAGGAGAGGATCGACGAGCGCGGCAGCCAGACATACTCCGCCTCGGGCATGCAGTACCGACAGCGGAGATTGCAGCGATCGGTGACGGAGATCCGAAGGTTGCGGAGCGGGCGGCCGAAGCGATCCGCCGTCGGCGTCCCGGGCGACGCGATCACGAGCCGGCGCTCCCCACGGGCTCGTCGCCGACCAGCGCGCCGCCTGCGCCTACCCACTTCACCGACCCGTCGGCGTAAGACTCCTTCTTCCAGATCGGCACCCTGCGTTTCACTTCTTCGATCACGAACCGGCAGGCGTCGAAGGCCTCGTCACGGTGGGCGCCGGCGGCCGCGATGGCGACGGCCGCATCGCCGATGTCCAGGGCGCCGATCCGGTGCTCCAGCGCTACCCGCACCGGCCACCGGGACTCGGCCTCGCTCACGATTCGAGCGCACTCCGCCTCTGCCATGGGCGTGTAAGCCGAGTACTCCAGCCGGAGCACCCGGCGACCCGCGTGATGATCGCGCACCCGGCCGAGGAACGACGCGACCGCGCCGCGGTCCGGGGCTTCGACGCCGGCGATCAGCCTTTCGAGATCGAGCGGGGCACCGGACAGGAACGCCATGGCTCAGCCTCCCGCCAATGGGGGCAGGAGTGCTACCTCGTCGCCTTCCGACAGCGGCGTGTCGAGCGCGGCGTGAGTGAGGTTGACCGCGCAGAGTGGCCTCGGAGGGATGCGCTCGCCGCCTGGCAACGAACGGACGTGGTCCAAGGCGTCGGCCACCGTCGCAAGGGCGGGAAGCGACACGCGGACCGCTTCCAGCCCCAAGCGCTCGGCGAAGCTGGCGAAAAGGAGGACCCGCACGTTCACGATCTGCGTGGTGGGCGACGGCATAGGTGAAAGCTATCCGCAGTCACCCGAGGGTGGAACAGGATGGGCTGACAAGAAGAAGGGCCGCCCCGGCAGCGTCCGGGTGCGGCCCGCCTGCGATGCGGACCCAGCTACATGCCCGGGGCGGCCTCCCCGGCAGGCTCACCCTCGTCCGCGACCAGCGCGCGTAACTCCTTGCTGGGCTTGAACACGGGGACCGGCCTTGCAGCGACTTCCACCGGGTCTCCGGTGCGAGGGTTCCGCGCCATGCGGGTCTTGCGGCGGCGGATCTTGAAGGTCCCAAACCCCCGCACCTCGATGTTGTGCTGCTGCTTGAGCGCCTCTTTGACGGCCTCGAGGAAGGCGTCAACCACGCGCGCGCAATCCTTTTTCGAGATCATGGGCCCGGCGGTCCGGGCGATAGAGGCGGTCACTTGTTCGACGAGATCGGCCTTGGTCATGCGTCCCCCAGAAGGGTTACAGACTGCGTGGCTCGGGAGGGCATCTTGGCCGATAGTACGAGCTTAAGTGTTGTCTGTCAAGGGCTTGGCTTCCGAGAAGCCGGCTGCGGCAAGGAGGCGAGGAACTCCTCGAAGTGAGGAAACGCATCGTGCGGACCGGGAGCGGCCTCCGGGTGATACTGTACGGCGAAGAGGGGGAGCTCGCGGTGGCGCACCCCCTCGATGGTGCCGTCGTTGAGGTTCAGGTGCGTCACGTCGAGGCCGCCGGCTCCTGGAACGCCGTCCGCGTCGCCAACCACAGCGAAGCCATGGTTTTGCGTGGTGATGAGCACCTGGCCGGTGCGGAGGTCGCGCACCGGATGGTTGCCGCCCCGGTGCCCGTAGGGGAGTTTTGCCGTCTCGCCCCCGAACGCGTGCCCGATGAGCTGATGCCCCAGGCAGATACCGAAGGTAGGCAAGCCTGACGCGGCCAGCTCGCGGATGTTCTCGATGGCATAGCGGACGGCGGCCGGATCGCCCGGGCCGTTGGAGAGGAAGAGACCGTCGGGCTGGAGCTCGCGCACCTGGGCGGCGCTGGTGTCGGCCGGAACGACGGTGACCCGGCAGCCTGCTTGTACCAGCATCCGCACGATATTGCGCTTCATGCCGTAGTCATAGGCGACGACGTGCGGCCCTTCGCCCTCCTCCCGGCGGTCCCGAACCGTCGCCCGGGAAGCGAGGTCGAGCCCCGTCATCGAGGGCGATGCCAACAGTCGCGCCGACAGCTCCGGGGTGGGCCCCTGCCCTTCGGCGATGACGCCCCGCATCGCGCCCCGCTCCCGGAGATGCCGGGTCAACCGACGGGTGTCCACTCCCTCGATCACGGGAACGCCCGAGACCGCGAGCCAGTCGTCCAGGCTGAGCGTGGCGCGCCAGTTCGATGGCTCGCGCGAGAGCTCCCGGACGACCACGCCGCTCACTTGAGGGCGCTCCGACTCCATGTCGTCCTGATTGATCCCGTAGTTACCGATCATCGGCGCCGTCATGACGACGATCTGGCCGAGATAACTGGGATCGGTGAACGTCTCCTGGTAGCCGGTGATGTTGGTGGTGAACACCACCTCACCGAAGGCAGGGTCGAGCGGCCGCGCCGTGGTGCCCGCGAACCAGGCGCCGTCCTCGAGCAGAACGAAGGCGGCGCGCTGGGTCACCGCTGCGGAGGCCGCGCGCCGGTGTCCGGCGCGCGCGTGCCCGCGGCCGGAGCCTTCGCGGCGGCGGTGTCGGTTGGAGTGCCGCCGAGCGGTAGTGGTGCGCTCGCGGGCGCGTCCGGCGTGGCGGCGCGGAGCCGCTCCTGGAGCTCGGAAGAGCCGCCGCCCCGAGGCACCAGCGAGAGCAGGAGCGACAGCGCCAGAAAGAGCCCGCCGCACCACCAGGTGGCTTTGGTGAGGATGGTAACCGCCTGCCGGCCACCCAGCACCGTGTCGGTGGTGGCGCCGCCGAGGGAGGCGAGACCTCCGCCCTGACCAGCCTGGAGCAGAACGACCACGCTGAGGAGCAGCGCGTCGAGGATGAGCAGCGTGAGCAAGAGTGCGAACATGTGGTCTCCTAGGCAGCCGGGAAGTCTAGCGGGCGGCGGGACTTGGGTCAATCGGCCGCGCGCCACTTTCCTCCCACGAAAGTGCCCGCCACGACCTCGTTGCCTCCGCCGAACGTGATCGCCTCCAGCAGCCCCTCGCTGGGCTCGCCCGCGAGCGGCACGGCGTTGAGGTCGATGGCGACAAAGTCGGCCCATTCCCCGGGCGCGATGCGCCCGCTCCCGAGGCCGAGGGCCGCCGCCCCTCCGCAGGTCGCCGCGTCCAGCAGGGAGGCGGCGACTCCGCCCCGCGCGTCCGCCAGGGCGCCGCGCCGCTCGGCCCGGAGCCGTTGCCCGTACTCCAGCCACCGCATGTCTTCGATGGGGGAGATCCGGGTATTGGCGTCGGTGCCGATCGCCAGGCGACCGCCCACCGTGTGCGGGGCGGCGAGATCGGGGATGCCGTCGCCCAGGTAACCCTCGGTGAGGGGGCACAGGCATACCCGCCCGCCGCCCTGGAGGAAGACGGTCATGTCTTCGGAGGAGGTGTGGGTGCAATGGATGGCCGTGATGCCTTCGGCGCTCTCGAGCTCATCGCACAGGACCCGCATGGGGGTGCGCCCGTACGCCGCCACCGATTCCTCGATTTCCTTCCGTTGCTCCTCGACATGGATGTGGAACGGCAGCCGCCGGCGCACCGCTTCCGCGTGCAGGGCTTTGATCTCGGCCAGGCGCGCGGCGCGCACGCTGTGGGCGACGACACCGATCGACTGCGTCCGCGGGTCCAGCTGCCGCGCGAGTCGGTCCCACTGCCGCCAGTACGCCGCGAGGTCGACCGTGTCGAACCGCCGCTGGCCCGGCTCGAGCGGGCGCTCGATCCCGCCCATGGAGTAACAGGTCTGCAGCAACACCAGCCGAATGCCGACCTCCGCGGCTGCTTCCAGCACCACCTCGTCGAACGCCCAGTCGTGGTCGCGATCGTGGTGGAGGTAGTGGAACTCGCCCACGGCGGTAATACCGGCCGACCGCATCTCCGCGAAGCACCTCCGGCAGAGCTGCCCCAGGGTCTGGCGGTCGAGGGAGGTCGCCAGCGCATACATGCCTTCCCGCCAGCTCCAGAAGGTGCCGACTTCTCGGGAGAAGCGCTCCACCGCGCCGCGCAGCCCGAGCTGAAACGCATGGGAGTGGGCGTTGACGAAGCCGGGCAGCAGGGCCATGCCCTCGAGTCGGCGGAACGCCCCTGAACCCGAGTGGTGCGCCGAGCCCACCGACTCGACCCGCCCGTTCACGTTCACGGCCACGGTGACCCCCGAGGAGAACGATCCGTCCAGCCAGGTGAGATCCGCCTGGATCAGCAACCGGCTCATGCGAGGCACCTCCGGCGAATGAGCTCGTCGAGCACCATCCCCGCCCGCTCCATCTCCGCGATCGGAACGAACTCGTTGGCCCGATGCGCGACCTTGATGTCGCCGGGACCGAAGAGCACGCAACGGTAGCCGGCCCGCTGGAGCCACCCCGCGTCGGTGGCGAACGCGACGCTCTCCGTTCCAGTCTGCCCCACCAGGCCGCTCAGCTCCCGGTGCAACGCAGCCCCTTCGTCCAGGATCATGGGCGGACTGCGGCTGGGGACCGTGAGGTCGAACCGCTCGCCGGGGAGTGCATCCACAACCGCTTCGCGGATCCGCTCGGCCACATCCTCGCCCTTCATGGCTGGCAGGAGTCGAATGCCGAGCTGCACGGTGCACAAGTCGGGGATCACGTTCGCGGCGCTGCCCCCCTGCACCACTCCGATGTTGAGGGCGGCGTAGGGCACCTCGGGGAAGTGCTCCCAATTTGCCGGCCGCTCCCGCTCCATCGTGGTCCGCAGCTCGGCGAGGGCGGCGATGGCGCGCGCGGCGGGCTCGATCGCGTTTCTGCCCAGATGGGGGAAGCCGCTGTGCGCGGCCCTGCCATGAAACACGAGTTGGACCCGCATCATGCCCTTGTGGAGCCGAACCACCCGCAGCGAAGTGGGCTCGCCGATGACTACGTCGACGGGAAGCGGAACGGATGCATCCGCAGTCTCGGCGAAGCGCCGCGCGCCCACGGTGCCCACCTCCTCGTCGTAGGTGAGGAGCAGCGCCAGCGGCCGGTGCAGACGAGCCGGCTGGAGAGCCGCCACGCGATTGATCGCGAGCGCCAGGAAGCCCTTCATGTCCGCGGCCCCTCGGCCCACCCAGGTGTCGCCGGATCGGGTCAGGCTGAAGGGGTCGGAGCGCCAGTCAGGCTCCTCCGCCGGGACGACGTCCATGTGTCCGCACAGCGTGAGTCCGCTGCCGTCGGCGGATTCGGGGCCGGTGCGGACCACGAGGTTGGCCTTGGTGCCGTCGGGCGAGGCGAGCCGGGTGATGGTCACCGCCCCACGATCCAGGTACTCGCTGATGAACTCGACGAGGGGAAGATTGCTGAGCCGGCTGGTGGTGTCGAAGGCCACCAGCCGCTCCAGTAGCGCCGCGTCGCTGAGCTTCGCCGTGGCGCTCACGCGCCGTGACCCACCAGCTCCGCCCACCCGTCGGGATCCAGGCTCGCGCCCCCGACCAGGACACCGTCCAGCTCCGGACGGGCGAGCAGGGACAGCACATTGCCCTGGTTCACGCTGCCGCCGTACAGAATGGTCACCCGACCCGGGACACTTCGCCGCCCCAGCTCGAAGCGGATCAGCTGGTGCACCTGTGCCGCGTCGTCGGGCGTCGCGTTTCGTCCGGTGCCGATCGCCCACACGGGCTCGTAGGCGAGCACCACCCGGCTCCAGTCGTCGGGGCCGATCCGCTCGTGCAAGGCGGCGATCTGGCGGGTCACCACTTGCTCGGTCCGGCCCCCCTCGCGCTCGGCCAGCGTCTCTCCCACGCAGACCAGCGGGAGCAACCCCGCCTTCAGCGCTGCGGCGAGCTTCCGCGCCACCTGCTCGTCGGTCTCGCCGAAGAGGTGCCGCCGCTCCGAGTGGCCGATCAGCGTTGCTCGCGCGCCGGCCTCCATGACCAGCGGGATGGACAGCTCGCCGGTAAACGCCCCCTTCGGCTCCCAGTGCACGTTCTGCGCGCCGACCGTGACGTCTTCGCGACCGGAGGCTGCTTCATTGGCGGCCGCGATGGACACGCTCGGAGGGAAGAACCAGAGCCGCCGTCCCGGCGCTGGCGACGTGACCTGGAGGAAGCGGGTGAGGAAGTCACGGGCCGCCGAGGGACCGTGATGCATCTTCCAGTTGGCCGCGTAAATCAGCGAGCGCGTAGCCACTGGCTAGGCCTCGTCGAGCGCTGCGACGCCGGGCAGCGTTTTGCCTTCCAGGAACTCGAGCGACGCCCCCCCACCTGTCGACACGTGGGTCATCCGGTCCTCCAACCCGGCCTGCGCTACCGCGGCGGCCGAGTCTCCGCCACCCACCACGGTGACAGTGCCCTTCCCCGTCGCGGCGGCCATCGCCCTGGCGATGGCCATGGTGCCGTGGTCGAACGGCGGTGTCTCGAAGACGCCCATTGGCCCGTTCCAGACCACGGTCCCCGCTCCCTCGATTCGCGAGGCGAAGTCGGCCTCGGTCCGTGGATCGATGTCGAACACCGCCCAGCCTTCGGGTATGCGGTCCCGCTGGACGGTGCGGGTCTCGGTGCCGGCTTTGAGCTCGCGGCCCACCACGCCGCCCAGCGGGACGACCAGCTTGTCGCCCGCGCCGGCCAGGAGCTGGCGGGCGAGCTCGATCTTGTCGGGCTCGATCAGTGAGCTCCCGGTCTCCAGCCCCATCGCCGCGAAGAAGGTACATGCCATCGCTCCGCCCAGGAGAATGTGATCCACCTTGGGAAGCAGGGCCGAGATGAGGTCGATCTTGCCGCTGATCTTGGCCCCGCCGAGGACGGCAACGAACGGCCGCTGCGGCCGGCTGAGTGCGTCGCCGAGGTACTGGAGCTCCTTCTGCATCAGGAAGCCCGAGACGGCCGGTTTGAGCCGCCGGGCGACGGCCTCCGTGCTCGCGTGCGCGCGGTGAGCCGAGCCGAAGGCGTCGTTGACGTAGAAATCTCCCAACGCAGCGAATCGCGCCGCCAGGCCGGCGTCGTTCGCTTCCTCGCCGGGAAAGAACCGGGTATTCTCGGCGATGGCGACGCCGCCCCGGGGAAGTCTCCGGGTCTCGGTCACGGCCTGCTCCGAGAGCGGATCGCGGAGGAAGGTGACCGGGGCACCGAGCAGGCGCTCGACTTCGCGGACCACCGGCTCCATGGAGTACTTCGGGTCCGGCCCGCCCTTGGGCCGGCCGAGATGGGAGAGGAGCACCAGGCGGGCTCCGCGGCTCCGCAGGTACTCGATGGTGGGCATCGCGGCCCGGATCCGCGTGTTGTCGGTGACCTTTCCGTCCTTCACGGGACAGTTGAAATCCACCCGGACCAGCGCCCGCTTGCCGTCGATGGCCGCGGGGTCGAGCGACTCGAGCGTCCGCTTCACAGCCGCTCTCCCACGTAGCGCAGCAGATCCACACAGCGCGCCGAGTAGCCCATTTCGTTGTCGTACCAGGACGTCACGTTCACCAGGGTGCCGCCCACCACGTTGGTGGAGAGGGAGTCCACCGTGCTGGAGTGGAGCGAGCCGATGTAATCCACCGACACCAGCGGCTCGTCGCTCACGGTGAGGATGTCCTTCAGCGGCCCCTTCGCGGCCGCGGCACGAAAGGCGTTGTTCACTTCCTCGGCCGTCGTGGCCTTCTCCACCGTGCAGGTCAGGGCGACCACCGACACATCCGGGGTGGGAACCCGGAGGGACACACCGTCGATCTTGCCCTTGAGCTCGGGCAGCACCAGCGAAGTCGCCTTCGCGGCGCCGGTGGTAGTCGGGATGATGGACAGGGCGGCCGCCCGCGCCCGGCGCAGGTCCTTGTGCGGCAGGTCGAGGATCTGCTGGTCGTTGGTGTAGGAGTGGACGGTGGTCATGAACCCGTTTACGAAGCCGAAGCGGTCCAGAATGACCTTGACCACCGGAACCAGGCAGTTGGTGGTACAGCTCGCGTTGGAGATGATGTGGTGCTTGGCGGGGTCGTAGGACTGGTGGTTCACGCCGTAGACCAGCGTGACGTCTTCTTTCTTCGCCGGCGCGGAAATGATCACCTTCTTGGCGCCGCCGGCGAGATGCAGAGCGGCCGCATCGCGGTCGGTGAATCGCCCGGTGGACTCCAGCACGACGTCCACGCCGAGATCCTTCCACGGCAGCTTCGCCGGGTCCTTCTCCGAGAGGACCCGCATCGAGTCGCCGTCCACCACCAGCGCGTCCTTCTCCGCTTTCACGTCGCCGTCGAAGCGCCCGTGGACCGAGTCGTACTGGAGCAGGTGAGCCAGGGTCTTCGTGTCGGTGAGGTCGTTCACGGCGACGAAATCGAGATCCTTCATCCCCAGCTTCTTCGCCGCGCGAAGGGTATTGCGACCGATCCGGCCGAATCCGTTGATGCCGATGCGAATTGCCATCGCTTCTCCTGGTTGTGATTCATCAGCTATCTGCTGTCGGCTATCGGCTATCAGCTATCCCTGCATGGCATCGCGGTGGCGACAGGCATCACCGATAGCCGATACCGGATAGCCGATAGCTCCTAGCTCCCCACCGGCTCCAGCGCCCTCGCGAAGGTGACACCGTCCACGCTCGCCGCTCCCGCCGCCGTCAGGGCCTCCGCGGCCGAGACGAGGGTGGCGCCCGTGGTGAAGACGTCGTCGACCAGCACCACCGCGAGCCCAGCCACGTCTCCGGCCGTGAACGCGCCGGACAGGTTCGCGCGGCGTGCCTCGGGCGTCAGGGTCGTCTGGGTTCTCGTCTCGCGCGTGCGGTACAGGAGATCGGTCCGTACCGGCACGCCGACGTGCCGCGCCAGCGACGTGGCGATGCGCTCGCTCTGGTTGTAGCCCCGCTCCCGCGCGCGGCGGGCGCCCAGCGGAACAGGTATCAAGGATACCTGCCCGGTCAATGGCCCGAGAGCGCGCATCGCCTCGGCCAGCGAGTCCGCCATCCGGGTCCAGCCCTCGTACTTCAGCCGATGGACCGCGAGCCGCGCCGACTCGTCCAGCCACACGGCGCTCCGAACCCGACCCAAGGCCGGGGTCCAGTCGGCGCAGATGCGGCAGGCGAGATCGGCGAACGCGGGCTGACCGCAACGGTCGCAGAGCGGCCCCGGCACCGGGCGCCAGCGGGAGCGGCAGAGGGCACAGACCAGCGCATCGTGCTCCCGCTCCCCGATCGGTGCATCGCAGAGGAGGCATGCCGCCGGAAGCAGCCAGCGCTCCAGCTGCTCCAGCCTCGAGCGCAGCTCAGCGAAGCGCGGCATCCACGACCGCTCGCATGATCTCGCTGGGAGGGTCGATGCCGGGAAACCAGCGCTGGAGCGCGCCGGCGCCCTGCGCGACCAGCATGCCCCGGCCGTCGGCGGCCCGGCGACCGCTCGCGCGCATGGCGCGGACCCAGGGTGTCTCGCCGGTGCGGTACACCATGTCGAGCGCGACCGCCGCGTGCGGCACGGCGGCCGGGTCGAGCGGCAGCGGGTCGTCCGCCCGCAGGCCCAGCGGCGTGGCGTTGATGACGACGCGGCATTCGTCGGAGGCTACGGTCTTCAGGCCGCGGGCATCGCACCAGCGCTGGAAGGCGCCCGCGCGGTCGGCCGAGCGGGAGGAGATGGCTACTGGGGCACCGCATCTGGCGGCCGCGACCGCCGCGGCCCTGGCGCCTCCACCCGTGCCCACGATGAGCCACCCGCCGCGGGGCGGCTGCAGCGGCTCCAGGGCCCGAAGCAGTCCCTCGACGTCGGTGTTGCCGCCGACCACGGCGCCGTCCTCGCACCAGAAGACGTTGCAGGCCTCGACCTCGGTGGCATCGTCCACCTGACGCTCGACCGCCAGGGCGGCGGCCTCCTTGTGGGGAATGGTGACGTTGCCGCCCCCGCCCGATCGGGCGAGAGCCTGAAGCAGCGGAGTGACGTCGCGGGGGGCGCAGCGCAGGGCGACGAAGACCGCCCGGAGGCCGAGAGCCTGGAAGGCGGCGTTCTGCATGGCCGGGGAGAGCGAGTGCGCCACCGGATCGCCCAGCAGGGCGAACACCCGGGTACTGCCGTCGATCACCGCACCATGCCGGCGACGCGACTCACCACTGCCCCGATCAGCTCCTGCAGCTCGGCCAAGGTGGTGCGGTAGCTCGCCAGGTCGGAGCCGAAGGGGTCGGTGACCTCGGATCGTCCGGCCTCGCGCCCGGCGTAGGAGCCGAGCAGGTGCACCTTGTGCTCGCCGCCCAGCTCCGCCACCCGGGCGAGATGGTGGCCCGACATGACGAGCACGAGGTCCGCCTCGCGAACCAGCTCGCGGGTCAGGAGGCGCGCGCGGTGCTCGCTCAGGTCCATGCCGTGCTCCAGGCCGACCAGGTAGGCACCCTCGGAGACCGGAGCACCTTCCCACGCCCCGGTCCCGGCCGACGCGACGGTTACCGAGTCGATTCCGCGCGCGGCGAGCGCCTGCTTGAGGAGCGCCTCCGCCATCGGGCTGCGGCAGGTGTTACCGGTGCAGACGAAGATGATGTGCATGCCAGAACATAAGTGCAGCGGGGCCTTCTCGCCGCGCCGCGGTCACGGCGCGAGCCGTCCGGCTGCCCGACGGAGCTCGGCCCGGGGGATCGCGCCCTCGCGCACCAGTCGCGGTACCGCCGAGGTGCAATCCACCAGCGTGGACGGCGGCACGTTGCCGAGCACTCCGCCATCCAGCACCAGCAGCTCGCCGCGCTCGACTTCCGGGGCGAAGACTTCGCGGATGCGGTCTGCTCCCGGCGCGGGGGGGTCGCCCGGCCGGTTGGCGGAGGTGGAGGTGAGCGGCCTGCCGGTAGCGGCGACCAGGCGGGCAATGCCGGCGTGCGAGGTGTGACGCACCGCGATGCCGCCCTCGCGTCCGCGCAGCTGGTCGGGGAGCTTTCCCTCACCGCCCGGAAGCACCAGGGTGAGCGGACCAGGCCAGAAGGCCGCGGCGAGTGCCCGCGCGGCGGTGGTGAGCACGAGACCCCAATCCTCGACCATCGCGCGACTGGAGACCAGGACCAGGAATGGCTTGTCGGGTGCGCGACCCTTGAGCCGGGCGAGCGCCTCGAGCGCCGGCACCGAAGGACCGGACCCAAGGCCGTAGACGGTCTCCGTGGGATACGCCAGGAGACCACCGCCGGCGAGATGCTCCTGCACGACCGGAATCGCCGTCTCGATTTCGAAGTCGGTCCGGAACGGCAGCGTCATGGCGCGGCGGCGGCGAGCGCCTCGGCCAGGGCGAGGTCTTCGCGGGTGGTGATCTTGAGGTTGCGGGAGCTGTCGGGCACCAGCCGCACGATGGCGCCGCAGGCCTCCACCAGCGATGCGTCATCGGTCACCGCGGCCTGGCGCACGCGGGTGTAGGCCTGTTCCAGCAGTCGGCGCGGGAAGCCCTGCGGCGTCTGCGCCCGCCAGAGCCCGTCGCGGGAGACGGTGCCGCTCACGCGGGTCGGGTCGTCGGTCGCCTGCTGCTTCAGCGTGTCGTTCACCGGCACGGCCGCCACCGCGCCCTCGCCGGCCCGCGCGTGGCCGATGACGGCGTCGATCACGCCGCGCTCCACGAACGGCCTCGCGCCGTCGTGCACCAGCACGATCTCGCAGTCGGTTGGGAGGGCGCGCAGCCCGGCGGCGACGGAATCGGAGCGCTCGCGACCGCCGGCCACGATGGTCAGCCCGGAGCCGGCGAGCGGAGCGAGGAACTCCGGCGGCCGCTCCGCGTGGACCGGCGCGAGGACTACCACGACCCGGGCGACTTCCGGGTGACTGGCGAACGGACGGATGGCTCGCAGCAGCACGGGGATGCCGCCCACGGGAAGGAATTGTTTGGGAACCTCGCCGCCGAGTCGGCTTCCCTGCCCCGCGGCCACCACCACGACGCCTACGTCACGCGGCAAGCGCGCGCACCAGCTGCTCGACGTGGTCGAGGCCGACCAGGGAGACGCCGGCGACCTGTGACGTGCTGCGGGAAGAGCCGAAGACCCGGCGGAAGCCCAGCCGCGCCGCCTCGGCGATTCGCCGCTCGATCGCACCGCTGGGCCGGATCTCGCCGCCGAGACCGATCTCGCCGAGGAAGATGACATCCGCCGGCGCGGGCCGGTTGTAGAGGCTGCTGAGCAGCGCCGCCGCCACGGCCAGGTCTGCGCCCGGCTCCGTCAGGCGGACGCCCGCGGTGACCTGCACGAAGACGTCGAGGTCGGCGAACGAGGTTTGCGCCCGGCGCTCCAGGACCGCCAGCAGCACCGCCAGCCGCTTGGGATCCAGCCCCGTGGCCACCCGTTGGGGGGTGCCGTAGCCGGACTTGGCTGCCAGCGCCTGGACCTCGACCAGCACGGGGCGGGTGCCCTCCATGAGCGCGGTGACGGCGCTGCCGCTGACGCCGTCGGACCGGGCCGCGAGGAACACGGCCGAGGGGTTGGGCACCGCGATCAGGCCCTGCTCCGTCATCGAGAACACGCCCAGCTCGTCCACCGAGCCGAACCGGTTCTTCGTGGTGCGGAGCAGCCGGTAGTCGAGCGTGACCTCGCCCTCGAAGTAGAGCACCGTGTCCACGATATGCTCCAGGGTCTTGGGCCCGGCGATCCCACCGCCCTTGGTGACATGGCCCACCACGATCACCGCGGTGCCGCTCTGCTTCGCGAAGCGCATGAGCTGGCCGGAGCACTCCCGCACCTGGCCCACGTTGCCGGGGGCGCTCTCCAGCGTGTCGGTGTAGACCGTCTGGATCGAGTCGATGACGACGACGTCGGCCGAGATCGCCTCGGCCGCGCCGACGATGGCCTCGAGGCGAGTCTCGCCGAGCACGTGCACCGCCCCGGCGTCCTCGGTGAGACGGTCGGACCGGAGCCGGATCTGATCGGGCGACTCTTCGCCACTGGCGTAGAGCACCGTGCGCCCCGCCGCCTCCAGCCGCGCCGCCCCCTGGAGCAGCAGGGTGGACTTCCCGATTCCCGGCTCGCCGCCGATGAGGATCATGGAGCCCGGCACGATCCCGCCGCCAAGCACGAAGTCGAATTCCGGGAGGCCGGTCCTCCAGCGCTCGAGGGGCGACGTTGCCACCTCCCGGAGACGGCCGGGCGGTCGGGCGGTCACGCGGTCGGTTCTCCGCT
>DATBJH010000100.1:0-15805 GCA_036556505.1 Gemmatimonadales bacterium | reverse complement strand
CGTGGGCCCGATGCCGTACCCGGCGCTGCAGTCGATGCTCGATGCGGGGGCGCCCGCAGGCCTTCTCAACTACTGGAAGGCCTCCTACCTCGACACGCTCGAGGACGGGGCGATCGAGACCATCGTCGAGCACGCGTCGCGGATGGGCGCTCCCTTCTCCGCGGTGCACGTCCACCAGATGGGCGGAGCGGTCGCGAGGGTCGCGCCCGAGGCGACGGCCTTCGCGCACCGGCGGTCCGCCTTCGCCCTCAACCTCGTCGGCATGTGGGCCGATCCGGCGGAAAACGAGGCGCAGATGGCCTGGGTTCGCGGCTTCGCCCGCGCGATGCGGCCGTACGACAACGGCGGCGTCTACGTGAACTTCCTCGGCGACGAGGGGGAGGATCGCGTCCGAGCGGCGTACGGCGAGCGTACCTACCGCCGCCTGGTCGAGGTGAAGAGCAGATACGACCCGCAGAACCTCTTCCGCCTCAACCAGAACATCCGGCCGTCCTGACCGGCGGCGAGACGGGAGATGCCGGCGGCCTCAGGTGGCGCCCTTGCGGGCGGCGTAGTCGGAGGCGCCGAGCAGGTGGAGCGACACGTAGGGCTCGTCGCCCACGACCCAGCTGTCGTGCGGCTCGGGCGGCACGTAGAACAGGTCGCCCGGCTTCATCTCGAGCACGCGATCGGCGAACGCCACCGCGGCCACGCCGGTTACCACCAGCCCTACGTGCTCCACCGAGCAGCGCGCTGCGCCGACCCCCGGGCCGACGTGCTGGGACCACTTCCAGCCCGGCTGGTAGGTCGCCCGACCGATCGTGAGGCCGCCGATCCGCACCACCTCGAACCGCCCCTTGACCATCTCGCGCACCTCGTCGGGCGAGTCGAAGCGCCGCAGAATGACGTCCAGCTCCATGCCAGGCTCCCGATCATCCGGGCCGGTGCTCTCCCAGCCCGATCCAGACCCGCAGTGCCACCCAGTGCGCCGTCCCGATCACGAGTCCGGTCACCGCGGCGGCGAGGAGCTCGATGGTGACGAGGAACCGCGCGTTGATCAGCTCGGCGACGCCGCCGGTCACGACCCCCGCCGCCGCGAAGGGCCACCAGGGGATCCCACCGGGCTGCGAGCGGCGGCCGGAGAACATCAGCACGGCGACGTAGACCAGCACCGCCGACCCGATCGTCACCGCGAGCCGGCGCTCGCGCTCCACCGCTTCGAACCAGATCATCATGGCGCCGATCATCAGCACCACCACCGTGGTGCCGAGAGTCTCGATCCTGCCGAGCCAGCCGGGGCTCACTGGAACAGCTCCCACCTGAAGAAGCTCACCCGCCACCGGCCGTCCAGCTGCCGCCAGCGGAGATCGTACCTCGCGCTGACCTTGGTGCGTCCGCTGGTCAGGACCCAGACCCCCTGCTCGACCAGGTACGGCCCGTCCATGGTCACCTCGCGGGGCCGGAGATCCGACCGGGAGACCCGGCTGGAGAGCGCCAACCCCTGCAGGTAGCCGACCGCGGCGTCCCCCCGCCGGGCGGTATCGGGCGACGGCGGCCAGATCATCACGTCGGGCGTGAGCAGCCGCCGGACGGTCGCCGAGTCGCGCCGGACGAAGGCGCCGGCCAGCTGCCAGCGGGGCGGCTGGTCCTGCGCCATCCAGATCGCGAGGAGCAGCAGGAGCGCGCGCATCACGTGAGCGGCGCCAGGGCCGTCGCCTGCTCCCGGAGCACCCGCACGGCGAGATCGATGGTCCGCCGATGGGTGCGAAACGCCAGCGCCGCCATCCGAAGGGTATAGCGTCCATCGAGCATGGTGGAGGACAGGAACACCCGCCCGTCGTGCCGCGCACCGTCCATGATCGCCCGGTTCACCCGGTTCGCCTCCTCCAGGCTCACCCCTGGAGGCGACCATCGGTAGGTGACGACGGACAGGTCGGGGGCCGGCCCCACCTCGAAGCCCTCGCGCGCGATCTGCCGATAAAAATAGCGCGCCAGCAGCAGCTTCTCCTCCAGCGCCGCGCGGAACGGCGCGGTGCCGAGCAGCGCGAGCGGCAGCCACATGCGCAGCGCCCGGAAGTGCCGAGAGAGCTCGGGTGACACGTCAGCCGGGGAGAGCTCGCTGGCGTCGGAACGCGCATCCTGCATGTAGCTCCCGGTGTAATTGTGCCCGGCGAGGAGCGGCGCGGCGTCCCTGACCACCACCACGCCCGAGCCGTAGGGCAGAAACAACCCCTTGTGCGGGTCGAGCACCACCGAGTCGGAGCGCTCGATTCCCTTCAGCAGAGTGCGGCCCTGTTCGGTGAGCAGAAAGAAGCCGCCGTAGGCCGCGTCCACGTGCAGCCAGCAGCGCTCCCGCTCGGCTACGTCCGCAATCGCCTCGAGCGGGTCCACCGCCCCGGTGTCGGTCGTACCCGCGGCCGCCACCACCAGCCAGGGCCGGAGCCCCGAGGCGCGGTCCACGGCCACGGTGGCGGCCAGCGCGTCGGGCCGCATGCGGGAGCCCTCGTCCATCGGCAGGTAGCGCAGCTGCGCCTCGCCCATCCCCGCGATGTGGAGCGCTTTCTCCACGCAGTAGTGTGCCTGGTTGGTCAGGTACACCACCGCGGAGGCGAAGTCGGCGGCGCGCAGACGGTGCGCCTCGCGGGCGCTCACGATCGCCGTGAGGGTGGCGAGGCTGCCGCCGGAGGCGATGCTGCCCGCGGCGCCGCGAGGGTAGCCGACCAGCTCCGCCACCCAGCGGACCATCATGTTCTCCATGCGCACCGCGCCCGGGCCGGCGAAGAAGACGCCGGAGTACTTGTTGGTCACCGCGGCGAGGTAGTCGCCCAGGGCCGAATGGTAGATCCCGCCTCCGGGGATGTAGGCGAGGTGTCTGCCGGTGGCGGTTCCGGCGCCGGGACGCACCACCTCGCGCTCCAGCAGCTCGATCACCGCGTCCAGCGACATGCCCCGCTCGCCGACCGGGTGCTCCAGGAGACCGGCGCCCTGTCCCAGAGCCTCCTCGAATCCCTTCAGCGTGTCCACTCGCCGCAGGAAGCGCTCCGACGACGCGACTACCGCCTGGCGCAGGCGCCGCCGCCGCCCGGCGCCGGGCTCGAGCGGGCGCGAGGCGCGCTCCAGCCGACGGAGCCGCTCCAGCAACTCCGCGTCGGCGATATCGAGCTCCACGCCGGCGTCAGCCACCGCGCATTCGCCGCTGGACCCGCCGCACCTCAGCCACGATGGAGCGGGCTCGCTCGACCGGCACGCCTTCACGGAAGAGCGCCCGCTCCGCATCCTCGTCCGAGGTGCCCTCGGCGAAGAGATCCATCACCCGGCGGGTGAGGCGCATCGTCTCCTCCGGGCGCGCACCGCCGCCGAAGAGGTTCCGCCACCAGCTCATCGGCCTTCGCGCATGAGGATGATCTCGGTCCGCACATCGTAGCCGAGGTCCCCCAGACCGACGACCCGCCAGCCTTCGGTGCCCAGCCGGTTCAGAATGGCCGGGAGCTCGGGGCCCTGCGGCTGCCCGATCCCATCGAGATACCAGGTGACCCCGCCCGTCCCACCTCCCACGTCGCGGCCGATCAGGATCCTGTATTCGTACGTCGCCATCAGTGTCCTCGTCTGGTGAAGGTCAGCAAGGGAGCCACGAACGTAACCAGCCGCCAGGGCGCGCGGGATCACGGGTCTGCCCTTAGGTTGCGCGGATGGGTGCAGCCGAAGGTGATGCCGAGCCCATCCGCGTCCGCCACGATCCCGAGGGCTCTCGCTTCGTCGCGGACCTGCCCGACGGCCCGGCCGAGCTGTTCTACGGCGAGTTCGCGGAAGACGTGCTCGATCTGCAGCACACCGAGGTCCCAGCGTCGGGACGGGGGAAAGGTGTGGGCGATGCCCTGGTCCGCGCCGCCCTGCGGTACGCTCGCGAGCGAGGCGCGCGCGTCATGGCCACCTGCCCCTACGTTCGCGCCTGGCTGCGACGCCACCCGGACGAGCGGCCAGGCTAGGCCTTGTCGCCGGGCGTGCGGCCGCTGGTGAGCAGACGCTCGGCGAAATCGAGCCGCTCCTGCACCTCCGACAGCTCCCGACGCACATCACCCATCTCTTCTCTGAGCGCCGTCAGCTCTTCGGCCGACTGGCCGTCCAGCATCCCGGCCTTGACCTTCGCCTCCTCGATCCGAAGCCGTGCCAGCTTCTGCAGGCCGTTGACGACGATCGCCGCGACCGGGATGCACAGGGCGACGATCGGGATGAAGACCGCGAAACCCTCGGCGTTCATGGCTCCTCCATCAGCGCCGGGCCAGCTCGGGGAACATCGCCGGGAACGCCTCGATCAGCGCCCACCCGGTGCCCTCCACAACGGACTCGACTGAGATCTGGTCGAAATAGCGATCGAGCACCGCCTCCCGCTCCTGCGCCAGAGGTGGCCGGCAATAGTCCTCCTCCTCCCACATCGCCTTGCCGTTCGGGAGGCGCCTCGCGCGGCGCAGCGAGGCGGTGAGGGCTCGGCCGAAGGGCCGCAGGGTGACGAACTCGTCGCGCTCCAGCCGGCCCGAGAGCTCGGCGAGCAGCTCCTCGCGGGGAGTCGCCGTCACCAAATAGTGTGCCATCGATGCCGTCCCTCAGGCGCGTACGTCGTGGCCCGCGGCCCGAAGCGCCTCGAGCGCGGCCGGGAGATCGCGAGCCTTCACCAGGACGTAATCGGTGTCGTAGGTGGAGATCGCGAAGATGGCCAGACCGGCCCGGGCCAGCGGCTCCGCGATCGAGAGCAGGATGCCGACCAGGTCCGGCGGCAGAGTCCCCCGGACCCGGAGCGCGCGATAATCCCGCTCGCACCGCGCCTCGGGGGGAACGACGCGCTGTACCGTCGTGATCGAGAGCTCCTCCGGCGTGCGGCTGACGGTGAGGAACGCCGCCTGCCCGGTGGCCCAGGGCGGCACTGTGGCATCCGCAGGCAGGCGACAGATCGCCAGAGTGTCGGGCAGGACCTCGAGCGGCAAGGCGGGACCGGTCATCGCCAGGAGCAGGGCGAGCGCCAGGGACACGGTCAGAGGCGCGAGTACTCGTGGACCGTGAGCTCGCTTTCGACGTCGCCGGTGTGCCGGGTACCCTTCGGCTCGACCAGCATCAGGTGCACCTCCTCCGCCGCCACCGGCCGGTGCTCGACACCCTTGGGGATCACGACCATCTCGCCGGGACCGAGAGTCACCGACCCGTCGCGGAGCTCGATCGTGAGCGCCCCGTGCAGCACCAGGAACAGCTCGTCCTCCTCGGCATGCCGATGCCAGACGAACTCGCCCTGCACCTTGACCAGCTTGATATGACTATCGTTGAGGTCGGCGATGACCCTGGGATTCCAGCGATCGTCGAACCGGGCGAGCTTCTCGGCGAGGTTGATCCTGGTGACCACGGCACGCTCCTGGAGGGGTGGGCGGCCGACGAGCCGCACCTCCTAATCTATCCTGGCCTGGCCCTCCCAGCGCTGCACCGCGACCCATATCTCGCGCGCGAGCGAGACCCCTTTCGGGAAGTGGGCCGCGAAGTCCACCCGCAGGCGGGCGGTGTGGGTCTCGAGATAGCGGTCCAGGTCGGCCTGGGTCCGGGCGATGTAGCCGGTCCGATACCGGCCGGGCGAGGAGCGGGCGAAGACGGCCGACTGGAAGCAGCCGGTCGCCAGCACGTCCGGGATATGCGTCTCCCGCATGTACTGCTCGAACCGACCCGCCAGGCTCTCCTCGACTACGGACGTCACTTCGTACGCGATCATTCTTCCCCGGGCTCGGTGACGACGATGGTTCCGGACATCCCGGCACCCCCGGAAGCGCCGTGAAAGGGGCAGTGGTAGCGGTAGACGCCCGGCTTGGTGAAGGTGAACACGTGCCACTTGGGCCAGTCCGCCGGCGCGCCCGAGGGGGGCGGTGATTCCCCATCATCGGGCACGATGCCGTGATCCGTGCCATCCTCCGTCCATAGCCAGTTCACCGTTCCGCCCGCCACGATCGTGAAGTCGGCCGGCTGGAACCGGTTCCCACCCTCGGTCCGGACCAGGATGGTGTTGGGTGCGTCGGGATCCGGCGTGGTGATCGCGTTGAAGCCGATCCACGGCCCGCCCTCAATGCTGGCCCTGGCGAACTGTTCCGCGTAGAGCGCCATGGTCGTCCACGCAGTCGCGGCCAGGCCGTCGGGGCCGGTGCGCACTTCGGTTGGGCTGACCGAGCCCTCGGTGGTGGACCAAGTGACGATGACGCCCTCCACCGGCTGGCCGTCGCGGGTGACGAGGACGCGAAGGCTGTCCGGGAGCAGCCGGCCGGCGACTTCAACCTGATAGTCTCCGCTGACGCCCTCGGGCTTGCTCAGCTCGAGAGTCGAGGGGTCGGGCGCCTGGCGGTCGGATGCGCCGCATCCCGAGATCAGGAGCACGGCGGTGAGCCAGACACGGATTTCGCGTGCGGTGGGTCGGGTCATGACGATGGAGACGACCACCGCCACCCACCTTGGACGCCGCCGATCAGCGGCGCACCCCGATGAACACCTCCCTGCGCCACGGATCGGTCTCACCCTCGGCCCGGAAACCGGCCTCGCTCATCCACTCCAGCCACTGCGTGCGAGTGAAGAGACCCTCCACGTGCCGGTCGTGCTCGACGCTGACGCGACCGTCGCTCTGCCGGAGCAGGAACGCGTAGTCGGTCAGGTACGTGTCGTCGCTTGAATCCGGGTCCCAGGTCCATGCCAGATAGCGCAGCCCTCTCCCATCGGGCCCGTCGTGTCCGCCGTGATCCACGCTCGGCTCGAAGGTTTCACGAACGTGGTCCGGAAGCACGGCGACCACACCTCCCGGCCGGCAGTGCAGCGCGGCCGTGCAGAGCGTCTTGCGCACCGCACCGGGAGTGACGGCATAGACCACGGCGTCATGAATCAGCACGATGTCGAACCGGCGATCGAGACGCAGCGTGCGCATGTCGCCCACGAGGAGCTCGCATTCGGGATTGACCGAACGGTTGACCGCCAGCATCGCCGGGGAGATGTCGGTGAGGGTCAGACGGAAGCGGTGCTTCAGGTGGAAGGCGAGGCTGCCGCCACCGGAGCCCAGCTCGAGCAGGGTGCCCCCGTCCCCGACGCCTCTACGCCGGAGGCGGGAGAGAAGGTCCTCGGTCTCCTCCACGTAGTCCTCGGGCGGCGAGAGCAGCGGCCACCAGGCCGCGAGGTCACGGTAGAACCGGGCACCCTCCGAAACGCTCATGCCTGCCGGGTGAACTCCATGGTCCAATTCGTTTCCCAGCTCCGCCCGCCATCCACGGAATACGCCTGCTCCCAGCGGCAGGCGTCGGGACCCTTCACCGTCCAGATGAACCGGTTGAAGATGTGGCGGTCCTGGTACACTTCCTGGGAGTAGAACTCGCCGCGAGCGCCGTCGAACCGGCCCACCATCGGCACATCGAACCGGCCTCGGCCGGGACTCGCCGCCCAGTAGATGCTCCACTCGCCGGAGACCGGATCGTAGAGTCTCACCGTGATCGCGAGCGCGCTGCCCGAGACCGGCTCCAACGTGAACTCGTCCATATTGCCGAGTCCGCCGAGGATGGGCCGAGCCCGACACACGCTGGGGAACTCCTCCCACTCGGTGCCCCCCCGCAGCCGCTCCACCAGCCGACGGTTGCGCACGCTCCACGAGCCGAACAGGAAGTCGAAGTCGCGGCTGCCGTCCCGGTGCATCGTACTTCTCAGCGATGTGCCGGTGCGCACGCCGCCGCGCGCTCGAGCAGGAGCTCGCGCTCCCGCGCGTTGCGGGTGAGGGACGCGGCGCGCTCGTACTCCGTCCGCGCCTCGCCGGCCCGCCCCAGCTTCGCCAGTAGATCGGCCCGCACGCTCGGCAGGAGGTGATAGCTCCTCAGCGACGGCTCGTCGAGGAGCGGCTCCACCAGGGCGAGCCCTGCGGCAGGGCCATCGGCCATGGCGACCGCGACCGCCCGATTCAGCTCGACCACCGGGGAGGGCGTGAGCCGCGCGAGCGTCGCGTAGAGCTCGGAGATCCGCTTCCAGTCGGTTTCCTCCGCCGTCCGTGCTCGAGCGTGGCAGGCGGCGATCGCGGCCTGGAGGCCATAGGAGCCGAGCGCGGCCGCCAGCGTCTCGGCCCGCTCGAGTGCCGCCAGCCCGCGCCGGATGAGCAGCTGGTCCCAGCGCCCGCGGTCCTGGTCCAGGAGCAGCACCGGTTCGCCCGAGGCCCCCACCCGGGCGCGCAGGCGGGACGCGTGGATCTCCATCAGGGCGACGAGCCCGTGCACCTCCGGCTCGTCCGGCGCGAGCTCCGCGAGGATCCGGCCGAGGCGAAGGGCTTCTTCGCAGAGCGTCGGGCGAATCCAGTCCTCCCCGGCCGTGGCGGCGTAGCCTTCGTTGAAGATCAGATAGACCACTTCCAGTACCGACGAGAGCCGGGCCGTCAGCTCCTCCCCCCGCGGGACCTCGAACGGCACGCCGGCCTCGGCAAGGGTCCGCTTGGCGCGCACGATGCGTTGGGCCAGTGTCGCCTCGGGCACGAGGAACGCGCGGGAGATCTCCGGGGTGGTGAGCCCACCCAGCAGGCGAAGCGTGAGCGCGACCCGGGCCTCGGTCGGGAGCACCGGATGGCAGGCGATGAACATGAGGCGCAGGAGGTCGTCGCCCACCGGATCGTCGAGGGCCGCATCGAGGTCGGGCACGGAGGCCTCGTGCCGCGCCTCCAGCTCGTGGCCCAGCTGCCCTTCCTTGCGCTCGTGCAGTGAGCGCCGGCGCAGCTGGTCGATCGCACGATGCTTGGCGGTTGCCATGAGCCACGCGCCCGGCCGGTCGGGGACGCCGGAGTCCGGCCAGCGCTCCAGCGCGGCCACCAACGCGTCCTGCGCCAGGTCCTCCGCCAGCCCCACGTCACCCACCAGGCGGGTGAGCCCGGCGATGAGGCGGGCCGATTCGATTCTCCAGACCGCCTCGATGGCGCGGTGCGTGTCGGTAGCCGTCACGGCTCCCAATCACGCCCGCCCCGGGCACCAATGCAAGGCGATGTCCAGCCCCGCAGCGGAATCGACAGATCCAGGCGCTTGCGCAGCAGGCGGCCCTCTGATCAGAATAGCCGGACTTGTGGAAGGAGCAGGAAATGAGCGGCGTACGGGTACTCGTGGGAACGCGAAAGGGCGGGTTCGTCCTCACAGCCGACGGCACAAGGAAGCAATGGAACGTAAGCGGGCCCCACTTCGCCGGTTGGGAGATCTACCACATGAAGGGCTCGCCCGCGAACCCCGAGCGCGTGTGGGCCTCCCAGTCCAGCGGCTGGTTCGGCCAGGTGGTACAGCGCTCGGAGGACGGCGGCACCACCTGGGAGCCGGTCGGCAACCAGTTCACCTACGACGGCGTGCCGGGCACCCACCAGTGGTATGACGGCACCCAGCATCCCTGGGAATTCGCGCGGGTCTGGCACTTCGAGCCGTCACTGACCGACCCCGACACGGTGTTCGCCGGGGTGGAGGACGCGGCGCTTTTCCGCTCCCGGGACGGGGGGCGCACCTGGCACGAGCTCTCGGGCCTGCGACGCCACAGCTCGGGGCCGCGCTGGCAGCCCGGCGCCGGCGGTATGTGCCTGCATACCATCATCCTCGACCCCGATTCGGGTCGTATCGTCGTCGCCATTTCCGCGGCCGGTGCCTTCCGAAGCGACGACGGCGGCGAGACCTGGCGTCCGGTGAACCGCGGCCTCAAGTCCCAGGGCATTCCGGAGCCTGACGCGGAGGTCGGGCACTGCGTGCATCGCATCGCCATGCACCCGTCGCGGCCCGAGGTCCTGTTCATGCAGAAGCACTGGGACGTGATGCGGAGCGACGACGCCGGGGAATCGTGGCGCGAGGTCAGCGGAAATCTGCCGAGCGACTTCGGTTTCCCCATCGGGGTGCATGCCCACGAGCCGGAGACGATCTACGTGGTGCCGATCAAGAGCGACTCGGAGCACTTTCCACCCGAGGGCAAGCTGCGGGTGTACCGCAGCCGCACCGGCGGGGAGGAATGGCAAGCGCTCACCGAGGGGCTGCCGCAGCGCGACTGTTACGTCAACGTGCTGCGCGATGCCATGGCCGTAGACACGCTGGATCCCTGCGGCATCTACTTCGGCACCACCGGTGGGCAGGTGTATGGGTCGGCCGACGGCGGCGACAGCTGGAACCCGATCGTGCGCGACCTTCCGGCGGTGCTGTCGGTGGAGGTGCAGGTCCTGCCATGATCCGGCTGGTGCTGCCGCAGCATCTCCGCACGCTCGCCCGGGTGGGCGAGGAGGTCGAGCTCGAGATCGAAGGGCCGCCCACTCAGCGGGCGGTGCTTGACGCGCTGGAGGCCCGGTATCCGATGCTCCGCGGGACGATCCGCGGGCACACCGACCAGCGGCGGCGGCCGTTCGTGCGGTTCTTCGCCTGCGAGCGGGATCTCTCGCACGACCCGCCGGATGATCTCCTTCCGGAACCCGTCGCCACCGGCGCGGAGCCGCTGCTGGTCGTCGGCGCGATGGCGGGCGGCTAGTCGGGCGGCAGCATTGCCGGGTTCCAGGCCACTTCCCACAGGTGGTCGTCGGGATCCTGGAAGTAGCCGGCGTAGCCGCCCCAGAACGTCTTGGCGGCCGGCTTCACGATCCTGGCGCCTGCCCGCTTCGCCCGCTCCATCACCGAATCAACTTCGTCGGGGCTCCGCACGTTGTGGCCGAGGCTGAACTCGGTGGAGCTCCGGGGAGCGACCGGGATCCCGGTGTCGTGCGCGATCGAGACGCGGCGCCAGAGCGCGAGCTGGAGGCCGGACTGGAGCTCGAAGAAGGCCACGGCGCCGTGCTCGAACTCGGTGCCGACGATGCCCTTCGTGGGAAGGCCGAGCCCGTCGCGGTAGAAGGAGACGGCGCGCTCGAGGTCGTCCACGCCGAGGGTCAGCAGGGTGATGCGGGGCTTCACGGGAGATCTCCGTCGATCAATGCCAGGCGCCGGGCGTGCCGCCCGCCCTCGAAGGGGGTGGTGAGCCAGGTCCTCACGATCGGCAGCAGGTCCGCCGGCGGGATCAGCCGCTCGCCCAGGGACAGGACGTTGGCATCGTTGTGCTGCCGGGCGAGGCGGGCGGACTCGACGCTCCAGCAGAGCGTGCAGCGCACGCCGCGCACGCGGTTGGCGACGATCGCCTCGCCGTTGCCCGAGCCGCCGAGCACGATTCCCCGATCGAACCGGCCGGCCGCGACCGCCTCGGCGACCGGCCGGATCATGAGCGGGTAGTCCACCGGCTCTTCCGAATCGGTTCCGAAGTCCGTCACCGTGTGCCCCTCCTCGCCCAGCGACTGCTTCAACCGCTCCTTGTAGCGGAACCCGGCGTGGTCCGAGCCGATCGCGATCCTCATCGAGGCGGCTCCTGGCGAACGGCGGCGACCGCCTCCACTTCGAGGAGCACGTCGCCCCGGAACAACCCGCTCACCTGCACCAGCGTACTGGCGGGCGGAGCCGCCACGTTGACGTAGCGGTCGCGAACTTCCCGCAGCGCCGGGAGGCTCCCTGCGTCCACGACGTAGAAATTGAGCTTGACGACGTCGTCGAAGTCGCCACCCACGGCGGCCAGTCCCGCTCGCAGATTCTCGAAGACCTGCGTCGCCTGGGTCCGGAAGTCGGCGCCACCGCGGAGCGCTCCGGTGGAGTCGAAGGGGACCTGGCCGGAGAGGTAGACGAGCCGGTACCCGGGCGGCACCTCCACTATCTGGGTGTAGCCCTTGGAGGGAGGGAGACTCGGGGGGTTGAGAAAACGCGGCTGCTGCCCCTCCGCGACGGAGGTCATCAGCAGGAGCAGCCCCACCACCTTCATGCCGTCAGTTGGAAGTGGCGAGCTTCCAGCCCGCCGCGATCGCAATGCCATAGATCAGGACTCCCACCAGGAACACGGCTCCGCCGATGGCCTGGTCGCGCGGAAGCTGTCCCAGCTCGCCAAGGATGATCGCCCAGTCGTGCTCGCCCCCGCCGACCAGCGGCAGCTCCTGAGCGCGCGCGTCCTTGATGTAGACGGACACGTTCCAGCAACTCTGGCCCAGCCACCAGAGCGGAACCGTCGCACCGTGCCGGTCGCCCTGCCGCCAGAGCGCGAGGGCGAAGGCGATCGGAACCAGAAGCTGGAGGAAGGTACCCCCGAGCAGCGCGAGGAACTCGCCCCCGAACGCGAAGACCAGATGTCCGGTCTCGTGAATCGCGAGATCGAGGCTGTCCAGCCAGCTGTACGAGCCGGGGGCGCGCAGCAAGACCCAGCCGTACACCGCGAGCACCGCGGTGAGGCCCAGGCGCCAGCGCCGCTCGATGGGCGAATAATGCCGAACGGACGACATGGACTAGTGAATGGTCCGGCCCGCCTCGAGCATGGCGACGAACTGATCGAGTCGCCGCTGCCGGGTGTCGGCCCGCTTGGCATCGTGAAGTCGGTAGAGGATGGCATAGCGGTTCTGCGAATCGAGCTTCTGGAAGGCCCGTCGGGCGCGAGGGCTCGTCCCCAGTCGGGCCTCGAGATCGGGCGGGATCGCGATCGTCCGTGGCGAGTCGTAGGCCGCGTCCCAGCGGCCGTCGCACCTGGCGGCTTCCATCTCCCGGATGCCGGCGGGCGCCAGCCGGCCCTCGGCCTGGAGACGCTCTACCGCGGCACAGTTGATTTTCGACCACTTGCTCCTGGAACGGCGCGGCGTAAAGCGTTGGCGATACCGCTTGTCGTCCACCGTCATCGATTGGCTGTCGATCCAGCCGTAGCAGAGCGCCACCTCGAGCGCGTCGGCGCGGGAGACCGAGTCGAGTCCGCTGTCCTTCTTCGCCAACTCGATCCATACGCCCGGTGAACGCTCGTGGTTGGTCGCGAGCCACTTCTCCCAGGCCGCCCGGGAGGCGAACCGACGCACGGGAAGATCATCCCTCGCGAGCTTCACTGCCCCTCCTGGAGCGGCTCGGAGCCGAATCGCAGCACGTGCCCGTCGGGGTCTTCCACCTGCATCTCGTAGGCCCAGGGCCGGCGCTCCGGCTTCCGGCGGATGATCGCCCCGTGTCGGGACAGTCGATCGTACAGCGGGCGGATGTCCTCGACGCCGATCCACACCCATGTCCCGGGGTGACCCTGCGCCCCTTCGCACAGCATGATGGAGCAGCCGTCGCGGCTCACCGATGCCATGGTGGAGCCCGTTTCCCCACCCCACTCCGGCCGGAAACCAAGCACGTCCACGTAGTAACGGAGGCTGTCCCTCAGGCTGCGGACCCGCAGGATGGGCACGACGCACTCGACTTCACCCGCGGGCGCTGCCGCCACAGCCTCCAGATCGCCGAGGTGCGCCTCGTGTCGGGTGAGCCCGGCGCAGGTCTGGTCCAGCGCCTCGAACTCGGCGGCGAACTCGCGCCGAAACGTCCGATAGGCGGCCTCGTCGACCCAATGATCCACGGTCATGTAGCGGGTCGTGCGCCGCCGGTCGTGATAGAGCTGCGTGCCTTGATATCCTCTGCCGCGCCGGAACAGTCGGGCCCAGGTGCCTTCGGGGGCATAGTGCCGGAGGAACTCCGCCTCCGTCTCGGCCGGCACTTCGTACTCCCAGACGTAGCTGAAGCGCGTCACCGGAGGCTACCCGTCGGCTGGATACCAGTCGGACCCTGCGGCACCGCGGACGAACGTGAAGCTGGCTTCCGGGGCGACGGGGTCGGTGCGGCGCTCACCCTGGCGGCGCACCCATACCGATACCAGCGCGGAACGACAGGTCGCATACTGCGCTCTCGCGCCCACCGTTCGCAGCAGACTGTGAGCCTCCTGTCGCAGCTGGTCCGGAGCCGGATCGTGCAGCTCGGACGAGTATTCCAGGGCCAGCAGGTCGCCGTCGGACCCATCGAGCAGCGCCACCGAGCTCAAGAGCTTGACCCGCCCGCCCTCCCGGAGCCGGACCACGTTGCGTTGCCGGCGGCGGGAAAGAAACCGCGCCCCGACGTAGATCGCCAGACCCGCAGCGAGCAGCGGAAAAGGGGTCAAGCGGCCGGCCTCCTCATTGGTCCTTGGTGAGCACCAGGAGCAGCATCGCTCCCTGGTAGATCCCTTCCCCGGTGAGCGTGTTCGGCCCCACGGCGAAGTCCACGTCGGAGAGCAGACTGGAGGCCGACGGGCTGAACGTGACCGTGGTGCCGCTCAGGGTCCAGGTGCCGGCCAGGTCCTCGTCGACCGCCGGGGCGCCCACCCCGCCCGGCACCTGGAGCCGCCCGCTGGTGGTCCCGTCGGCGTCCAGCGTGGCGGTCACGGTGGCGCCGAGGGCCAGGAGGTCGAAGTCGCCGTTCCCGCTGGTGAGGGTGAACGCGCTCGCCGTGTAGGAGCCGGCGACATCGTCCACCGTGGGGCTGAAGCCGTCGTCGTCGTCATCGCCACAGGCCCCGAGCGCCAGCGCCAGGCACAGCACCACGCCCCGGCGGATCATCGTCGTCATGTCGCCTCCCCCGCGGAGCCCTCGCTCCGCGGCTTGAATTCCGTGATGTCACCGAACGATCTGAATCCCAGGCGCCGGTAGATGCTTACGCCCTCCGGGGCGGCCTGAAGCACCCCCAGGTCGCAACCTCGCTCGAGCGCATCGTGGAGCGGCCACCAGGTCATCACCGATCCGATCCCCCGGCCGCGGTAGGGTGGCCGGGTAGAGATGTTGTACAGTCCCGCCGTTCCTTCGGCAACCGTCGCCTCCGCGGTGGCGACCGGCACGCCATCCAGATATCCCACGTACAGCCACTGTGGCGAGTCGTGACGCAGGAGCGCGCTCCCGGCCAGTCGATAGAACGAGATCACGTGGGGATCCGGCGGCGTCCAGTTGGCCGCCGACAGCTCGGCGAAGGCTTCCAGCTCGCTCGCACATCCGACCCGCCGCACATCGAGGCCCGTGACGGCGGGAACGCGCTGCGGCAGCTCGGCGAGGGGGAGCGCCATGGCGAGCTCGGTCTCCGACCGCTCGAGGCCGATGGCCTCCAGCATGCCTCCCAGATCCTGCGGCTGATCCGCCGGGCCCACCCACCATGAAAATGGCCGGCCTCGTTCCCCGAAGTACGCCACGGCGGCGGCGGCGGTGGCAGACGCGCTCCCCCGGTCCAGCCGTGCCCGGCAGATGAAGTTGAAGGTGTCGCAGGCCAGGCCGGAGTCCGCGATCACGAGATCTGGAGAGACGCGGCTCGTCATTCCGCCGGTGCGCGCCGCGGCCCAGGTCACGTGGAGGACGAAATTCTCGTCCGCACGCTCCGCCGCCGGGGCATCGCGACCCGCCGGGGAGACCCGCTGGCTCATTCCGTCTGGTTCCACGGCGTGAGGCGGGGGACCAGCCTCGGCACGTGCCGCCGATACTCGCGGTAGGACTCGCCGAAGCGGGCCTCGAGGTCAGGCTCCTCCAGCAGCGGGATGTAGACGGCGTTGATCGCGAAGAAGGTGCACGCCCACGTGAGGTGGAGACGTGAGCGCAGCACCAGGGCCTCTCCCAGGAGAACCAGGAGCACACCCGAGATCATCGGATTGCGCACGTGGCGATAGGGACCGCGCACGACGAGACGCCTGGGCGGGTCCCACGGCGCGAGCGTCCCGCGGCCTTCACCGGCGAACCGGCGCAGCGTGGCTGCGAACAGTGTCACCCCGATTCCGATCAGCACCAGCCCGGCCGCCTGCGCCGCGATCGCCCCGGGTCCCCGGCCCGGCCCGATAGCGAGTCCATCCCGGCGCGCCAGCCACACTGGAATCAGGACGGCGGCGGTGAACGGCAGCAGGGCAATGGCCAGCAGGTGCCGGAGGAGCATCATCGAATCATTCCGGGTCAATGATTTCCCGGGCCGGGCGGCCCGGG
>DATBJH010000099.1:0-70918 GCA_036556505.1 Gemmatimonadales bacterium | reverse complement strand
CTATCCCAACTATCTCTACGCGCTCGACATCGCGACCGGCGCGCTGAAGTGGAAGTACGACCCGGGAGCCGCGCGCGCCTCCCAGGGCGTGGCCTGCTGCGATGTGGTGAACCGGGGCGCGGCGTACGCCGACGGCCGCGTCTTCTTCAACACCCTCGACGTGCACACCGTCGCGGTGGACGCGAAGAGCGGCAAGGAGCTGTGGAAGACTAAGCTGGGCGAGATCAACCAGGGCGAGTCCATGACCATGGCGCCGCTGGTGGCCGATGGCCTCGTGTATGTGGGGAACAGCGGCGGAGAGTTCGGGGTGCGCGGCTGGATCACGGCGCTCGACGCCGCCACGGGCAAGATCGTCTGGCGTGCCTACCACACCGGCCCCGACGCGGACGTGCTCATCGGACCGCGCTTCAAGCCCTTCTACTCCTCGCACAAGGGCAAGGACCTGGGCGTGTCCACCTGGCCGCCGGACCAGTGGAAGATCGGCGGTGGCGCCGTGTGGGGCTGGATCTCCTACGACCCCGAGACCAAGACCATCTACTACGGAACCTCGAACCCCGGCGTGTGGAACCCCGCCATGCGTCCCGGCGACAACAAGTGGTCCACCAGCATCTTCGCCCGAGACGCGGAGACCGGTGAGGCGCTGTGGGCCTACCAGACCACGCCGCACGACGAGCACGACTACGACGGGGTGAACGAGCTGCTCCTCCTCGATCTGGACGTGGGTGGGCGCACCCGTCCGGTAGTGGTCCGGCCCGGCCGGAACGGGTTCATGTACGTGATCGATCGCCGGACCGGCGAGGTGCTCTCCGCCGAGCCCTGGGGCCACGTGAACTGGGCGAGCCGCGTGGACCTGAAGACAGGCCTGCCGGTGATGAACGACGACAAGCGGACCGGCAATCGCCTGGCCACCAACGTCTGCCCTGCGGCGCCCGGCATGAAGGACTGGCAGCCGTCGGCCTTCTCCCCGCGCACCGGTCTCCTCTACCTGCCGCACAACAACCTCTGCATGGACTACGAGGGTGGCGAGGCCTCCTACATCGCGGGCACGCCCTACGTCGGCGCGCAGGTGAAGATGTACGCCGGCCCCGGCGGCCATCGCGGGGTGTTCTCGGCCTGGGACCCCGCGAAGCAGCGCTCGGTGTGGGAGATCAAGGAGCGCTTCCCGGTCTGGAGCGGCACCGTGGTGACGGCGGGCGACGTGGCCTTCTACGGCACCATGGACCGCTGGTTCAAGGCGGTGAACGCGCGGACCGGCGAGCTGCTCTGGCAGTACCAGGTAGGCTCGGGGATCATCGGCCAGCCGATGACTTACGAGGGCCCGGACGGGACCCAGTACATCGCGATCCTCTCGGGCGTCGGCGGCTGGTCCGGGGCCGCGGCGCTCGGCATCCTGCCGGACGTGGATCCATACATCGCCCTCGGGTTCGCCAACGCGATGAAGGACCTGCCGCAGTACACCGCGCAGGGCGGGATGCTGTACGTGTTCGCCCTCGACGGACGAGGCCGCCCCGGCGCGCCCGCGGCGGGCGGGGAGCCGGCCCAGTGAAGCGACGCGTCCTGTTGGTGACGGCCGCCTGCGCGCTCGCCGGCACGGCCTTCGCCGCCGACGTGCCGCCCCAGCGCTCGGCGACGTGGCCGCGGGTGCTCCGGGTCTGCGCCGATCCCAACAATCTTCCGTTCTCCGACAGTGCCGGGCGAGGCTTCGAGAACCGTCTGGCCGAGCTGGTCGCGGCCGACATCGGCGCGCAAGTGAGGTACACGTGGTGGGCCCAGCGGCGGGGCTTCATCCGCAACACGCTGGGCGCCGGCGCGTGCGACCTCGTTCCCGGGGTTCCGGCCCGGTTCGACCCCGTCGCCACCACCGCGCCCTACTACCGCTCCACCTACGTGTTCGTCACCCGGCGGAATCTGGTGCCGGCGATCGAGTGGTTCGACGACCCGCGGCTGCGGCAGCTCAAGGTCGGCGTGCACCTGATCGGCGACGACTACGCCAATCCACCGCCGGTCAGCGCGCTCGCGCGCCGGGGCATCGTGCGCAACGTCGCGGGCTACACGATCTATGGCGACTACCGCGAGCCGAATCCGCCGGCCCGGCTGATCGAAGCCGTGGCGCGGGGCGACGTGGACGTCGCGATCGTCTGGGGACCGTTGGGCGGCTACTTCGCCCGCTCGAGCGATGTGCCGTTGCGCGCAACGCCGGTGCGGCGGCCCGACGATGGTCCCGGTGTGCCGTTCACATTCGCGATCGCGATGGGCGCCCGGCACGAGGACACCGCGCTGGTCCGCACCGTGGGCGCCGTGCTCCAGCGGCGCCGGGCCGACGTGCGGCGGATCCTGGAGCAGTACGGTGTGCCGCTCCTCGCCCAGCAGGAGCCGAAATGAGATCCGCGCTCCTGGTCCCGGCGCTGGTGCTCGCGTCGGCCTGCGGCCGCGAGGAGGCCAGGCCGGCGCCCGCCGCAACCTGGCTGGCCGAGCCGATCGCGGCGGTGCGCACCAGCGAGCTCGCCGCCGGCGCCTCCAACCCTCCGCCGAATGTCGCCAATCCCTACGCCGACGACCCCGCCGCCATGGCGCAGGGACGCCAGCTGTTCATGTCGTTCAACTGCGCCGGCTGTCACGGCGGCGCGGGCGGCGGCGGCATCGGCCCGCCGCTGGCGGACGCGCAGTGGATCTACGGCGGCTCCGACGCGAACATCTACGCCTCGATCGTGCAGGGCCGGCCCAACGGCATGCCCGCGTTCGGCCCCAGCCTCCAGGGTGAGGTGGTGTGGAAGCTCGCCGCGTACGTGAAGTCGCTGCGCGCGCGGGCCGAGGCCAAGGAGGAGTGAGCCGCCTGCCGGCGGGCCCGGGCGCCGAGCGCATCGCCGAGCTCTTCTGGGCGATGACGGTCCTGGGGGCGATCGTCTTCCTCATCTTCTGCGGCGCACTCGCGTGGGCGCTGGCTCACCGGCGCGAGGCGCCCCTCAGGCCGAGGCCCGATGAGGACCGCCGGCGCACCCGGATGATCCTGCTCTTCGGCGCCGCGCTCCCAGCGCTGATCCTGGTCCCGCTGCTCTTCTGGACCTACGGTACGCTCGCCGCGATCGATCCCCGCGCCCGGCCGGTGGACCTCGTGGTGGATGTGGTGGGAAAGCAGTGGTGGTGGGAGATCCGGTACCGCGACACCGTTCCCGGCCGGACCTTCACCACCGCGAACGAGCTGCACGTTCCGGTGGGCAAACGGGTGGAGCTGCGGCTCACCTCGACCGACGTCATCCACAGCTTCTGGGTCCCCGAGCTGCAGGGCAAGACGGACCTGATCCCGGGACGGGAGAACGTGACCTGGCTCGAGGCGAGCCGGCCTGGCGAATACGGGGGCCAGTGCGCCGAGTACTGCGGGCTGCAGCATGCTACGATGGGGTTGCTCGTGGTGGCGCAGTCGGAGGCCGAGTTCGAGCGGTGGGCCGCGGGCCAGCGGGCTGGGGCGAAGGCCGACACCGTGAACGCACAGGGACGGCAGGCGTTCCTGCGCGCCTGCGGCTACTGTCACACGGTTCGCGGGACGCCTGCCGGCGGGAGGATGGGCCCCGATCTCACCCACGTCGCGAGTCGCCGCACGCTTGCCGCCGGCCTGCTGCCGAACACGCCCGGGCACCTGGGCGGGTGGATCGCCAACCCCCAGGCGCTGAAGCCGGGAACCCGCATGCCACGACTGCCGCTGAGCCGGGACGAGTTCCGACTCATCCACCTGTACCTGCAGACGCTGCGCTAGCTCGATGGAGGATCGGAAGGCGGGATTCGAGCACGCCTGGAGCCAGCCCACCGGCTTGATCGGCGCGCTGCGCACGGTGGACAACATTCCCATCGCCCAGCGTTACCTCGCCACCGGCTTCATGTTCTTCGTGCTGGGCGGGATCCTCGCCGTGCTGATGCGGATCCAGCTCGGTACGCCCGACAACACATTCCTCGACGCGGAGACCTACAACCAGATATTCACCATGCACGGGACGACGATGATGTTCCTCTTCGTCATCCCGTTCATCGAGGCGCTCGCCAACTACCTGCTCCCGCTGCTGCTCGGCACCCGCGACCTGCCGTTCCCGCGGCTCACGGCGCTGAGCTACTGGACCTATCTCTTCGGCGGACTGCTGCTCTACTCCAGCTTTCTCTTCGGCCTGGCGCCGGACGGCGGCTGGTTCGCGTATGTGCCGCTCAGCAACCGCCAGTGGTCGCCGGGGCTCAATCTGGACTGGTGGGACATCGCGCTCAGCGTGGCGGAGGTCGCGGCGATGGGCGCGGCGGCGGAGATGATCGTGGCGGTGCTCCGGATGCGGGCGCCGGGGATGTCCATCAACCGGATCCCGGTGTTCGGCTGGGCGATGCTGGTGACGGCGTTCATGATCATCTTCGGCTTCACGCCCCTGATCGTGGGCACCGCGATGCTGGAGCTGGACCGGAAGGGGCTCACCAGCTTCTTCGTCCCCGAGCACGGCGGCGACCCGCTGCTCTGGCAGCACCTCTTCTGGGTATTCGGCCACCCGGAGGTGTACATCATGTTCCTCCCGGCGGTGGGGATCGTGACCCAGATCGTCCAGGTGTTCTCCCGCCGGCCGGTGGTGAGCTACACCCTGGTCGTGCTGGCCATCGTCGCCACGGCGTTCCTGAGCTTCGGGCTCTGGGTGCACCATATGTACGCCACCGGACTCTCCCCCATGGCGATGGGCTACTTCGCGGCGGCGAGCACCGTGATCGCCATCCCGACGGGTGTGCAGGTCGTGGGCTGGGTGGCGACGCTGTGGAGCGGGCGGCCGGTCTGGCGAACGCCCCTGGTGTTCGCGCTGGCGGGGCTGGTGATCTTCGTGCTGGGGGGCATCACCGGCGTGATGGTGGCGTCGCCGCCGTTCGATTTCCAGGCGCACGACACCTACTTCGTCGTGGCTCATCTGCACTACGTGCTGATCGGCGGCACCATCTTCCCGCTCTTCGCCGGGCTCTACTACTGGCTGCCCAAGATCACCGGACGGATGCTGGGCGAGCGGCTGGGCCTGATCAGCGCGGCGACCATGTTCCTGGGATTCAACCTCGCCTTCTTCCCGATGCACATCTCCGGGCTGCTCGGCATGCCGCGGCGAGTGTACACCTATCCATCGGGCATGGGGCTGGAGATCTACAATCTGCTCTCCACGGTCGGCGCCTTCGTCTTCGCCACGGGCATCCTGCTGTCGGTGGTGAACTTCCTCATCAGCCTTCGCCGGGGGGCGCCGGCCGGCAACAATCCGTGGGACGCGGACACGCTGGAGTGGTCGGTGACCTCGCCGCCCCCCAACGCGCAGTATGCCAGGCTCCCGGTCGTGCGGGACCGCCACCCGCTCTGGGACGAGCAGTGGCGGCAGGAGCGAATGCGGCCGGAGGAGACGCCGGCGATGGACCAGGAGGCCAGAGAGGACGTGGCCCAGATGGACCACTGGCCCACCCGGTGGCGCGGCGCCCTGGTCGTCAGCGCGAACGAGGGCCGTCCTCTCGCCGTGGTCCATATGCCCCGCCGGGCGATGTCCCCGTTCATCTGCTCGGTCGGCCTGGTGACGCTGTTCGCGGGGCTGATCGTGGACTACCTGCCGGTGATCGGCACCGGGATCGCAGTGGTCGTGGCCGGCATGATCGGGTGGTTCTGGCCCCAGGCGACCGAGCGGGCGGCGATGGAGGAGGTCGGGCGGCCCGGCGCGGACGAGCTGCCGCTGGCCCAGTATGGGCCCATCTCCAACGGCTACTGGGGCACCTGGGTCTTCGTGATGGTGCTCGCCACCGCGCTGGTCACCTTGGTTGCCGCCTACTTCTATCTCGGCGGCAACGTGCGGCCCGGCGGTGAGTCGGCCCCGGTGGCGCCGATCGGACGATCGGCGCTGGCGACGGTGGTCCTGCTCGTCGGCGTAGTCCCCATCGTCGTCGCCGTGCTGGGAATCCGGCGCGAGCGCGCGGGTGCGCTGAGACTCGGAGTGCTGGCGGCCTTCGCCCTGGCCGCCGTTCACCTGTGGCTCCTGCTCGACGCTTTCCTCGGCAGCGGCCTGGCGCCGGCCGGGAGCGGACGGGATTCGGCGTTCGTGGGGGTCGCCGGCTTCCAGGCGGTGGTGGGCGCGGCGCTCCTCGTCATGCTCGCGGTGTCGGTGCTCTGGGTCCTCCTGCGCCCGATGGACGGCCGAGGCTGGGCCACCGTGTGGAACGCGAGCGTGGTCTACGGCTTCGCCGCGGCCAGCGCGGCGCTCACGTTCGCGGTGCTCTACGTCGTGCCGAGAGTCGGGTGACGGGATGAGCCAGGGCGAGACCGAGCAGGCCGCCGGGACCACCGGGACGTCGACCTGGCGCACGCTCTTCGCCATGTTCGGCGGGGCGATCGCCTGGACGCTCCACTTCCTGGGGAGCTACGCCGTGGTGGCGATCGGCTGCGTGGCCGGCTGGCCGTCCACGCGCCTGATCGTGGCAGTGGCGACCGCAGCGCTGGCGGCGCTCGCGCTCTGCTCGACGTTGGTGGCCGGGCGAGAGTGGCGGCGATCCGGTGGCGAGCAGCGGTGGGACACCGCGCTCAGCGAGCCGAGGGGGTGGTACTCGTGGCTGATGACATTCGGCGTGCTCATGGGGATCACGGCGTCGTTCACGATCGTGCTGGAGGGGTTCGGGACGCTGATGCTTCCCCTCTGCGGGTGGAACGTGCGATGAGATGTCGGTGGCTGATGCTGTTGTGTATCGCCGGCTGCGGCGGCGAGGATCCCGCGAGTCGCACGCTGGCGCTCACCGGCGGCGATGCGATCGCGGGGAAGGCGGCGATCGGGAAGTTCGGGTGCGGGTCGTGCCACGTGATTCCGGGCGTGCAGCGCGCGCGGGGGCTGGTGGGGCCGCCCCTTACCGATTTCGCCTGGCGGGCGTACATCGCAGGCCGCGCGCCGAACACGCCGAAGAACCTGGAAGCGTGGATTCGGCTGCCCGATTCGGTGGAGCCGGGGACCGCGATGCCCACGCTCGGCGTGAGCGAGCAGGAGGCTCGCGACATCACGGCGTATCTCTATCTCGAGACCGCGACCCGGGACATCGGGCCGCCGCGGCTGCTGCCGGCGACGCTGCTGCCGAAGGAATGAACGGGCACTATCTTCGCCCCATGCCCTCACGCTCGACCGCGCGGCTGGAGCTGGCCGCCGCGGCGATCCTGTTCTCCACCGGCGGCGCTGCGGTCAAGGCGGCGGACTTCACCGGCTGGCAGATCACCTGCCTCCGCTCCGGCATCGCTGCGGTCGCGATCTGGCTGATGACTCGCCAGGCGCGCGGCCGCTGGACCGCGCGCCACCTGGTGGTCGGCGTCGCCTACGCCTCGTGCCTGACCTTTTTCGTCCTCGCCAACCGGCTCACCACCGCGGCAAACGCGATCTATCTTCAGTCCACCGCGCCGCTCTACCTCGCGATTCTGGCGCCGGTGCTCCTGCGCGAGCCTACCCGGCGGCAGGACTTCGCGTTCATGGCCGCGGTCGGCGTCGGGCTCGCGCTCTTCTTCATCGGGGCGGAACAGCCGGTGGAGTCGGCGCCGGATCCGGTGCGGGGCAACCTCCTCGCGCTGGGCAGCGGGGTCACCTGGGCGCTCACCGTCTGCGGGCTGCGCTGGATGGCCTCGTCGGGCGCGTCGCGGGGCTCGGCGGCCGTCGCGGTCTGCGCCGGCAACGTCATCGCGTCGCTCGGCGCGCTGCCATTCGGGCTCCCGTTCGGCCGGCACCACGTCACCGACTGGCTGCTGGTGGGCTACCTGGGCGTCTTCCAGATCGCGCTCGCGTACGTGCTGGTGACGAAGGCGCTGGAGGCCCTTCCCGCGCTGGAGGCGTCGCTGATCCTGCTGATCGAGCCGGTGCTGAACCCGGTCTGGGCCTGGGTGTTCCAGGGCGAGCGGCCCGGGGGGTGGGCACTGGTGGGGGGCGGGGTCATCCTCGGCGCGACGACCGTCCGCAGCGTGCTCGACACCCGGCGAGCGCCGGAACAGGCCGCGGTCCCGGCGGGCTGAGTGCCGAGCCTGATCGAGACGGTCCGCATTCGGAACGGCGTCGCGCCGCTCTGGTACCTGCACCTCCGCCGGCTGGCGGGGAGCTGCAAGGCCCTCGGCATTCCGTTGCCCGCCGAGCTGATCACGCCCGAAGGCGGCGCCGAGCGGATCCACCGGCTGGAGGTGGGACCGCGAGGTTTGAAGCTGGACGAGCGGCCGGTCGGGAGCACTGCCCCGGTCCGGCTGACGCTGGCTTCGGTGACCCACCGGCCCTATCCCCATAAGACCACCGACCGCGCCCAGTTCGACCGCGCGCTGGAGGAGTCGCGGGCCGCCGGCGCCGACGACGCGATCATGCTGAACGCCGGCGGGTACGTGACGGAGTGCGCGGTCTGGGGCCTGTTCTGGTGGGAGGGCGGACGGCTCTGCGCCCCTGCGCTCCAGCTCGGCGTGCTGCCGGGCGTAGCCCGGGCGAGGCTCGAGCAGATGGCCGGCGGCCTGGTCGAGCGGAGGGTCCGGATGGGGGATCTGGAGGGCCGGAGCCTGTTCGTGGCGAACGCCGCTCGAGGGGTCGTGCCGGTGGCGACTGTGGAGGGTCGCGAAGTGTCGCAAGATTCGGGAACATCACGGCTTTCGGGCTCGTTCTGGCCTTGACCAAGGGGCCCCGGACCCGGTAATTTTTGCGGCCTCGTACGGGGGTGCTGTCTCCGCCGCGGTGGTTGTAGCTCAATCGGTTAGAGCGCCGGACTGTGGCTCCGGAGGTTGCGGGTTCGATTCCCGTCAGCCACCCTGGAAAGACTGGTCGGGATGGTCCGGTCGCCGCGGGCTGAGGCGTGCCAGGCGGGACTGGTGCAGAGGTCCGTAGCTCAAGTGGTAGAGCACCGGTCTCCAAAACCGGGGGTTGCAGGTTCGAGTCCTGCCGGGCCTGTGAACGCGGTTATCAGCTATCGGCCATCGGACGTGGCTGGGTCCAGGAGCGGCGCGTTCTTACTGATAGCTGATATCCGATAGCGGTGAACGTGGCGCTATCGTCTAGGGGACTAGGACGGGGCCCTCTCAAGGCCCAAACACGGGTTCGAATCCCGTTAGCGCTATACTAAAGGGAAGAGGTCGGCCCCATCGTCTATCGGTTAGGACGCGACCCTTTCAAGGTCGAGAGAGGGGTTCGACTCCCCTTGGGGCTATGGACCCGCGCGCCTCTAGCTCAACTGGCAGAGCAAAGGACTCTTAATCCTTAGGTTCAGGGTTCGATTCCCTGGGGGCGCACTGAGAACTCAGGAGGACACGACGGGCCGCCCGCAATGGCGGCCCGTTTGCATGCCGAGGCCATGATTTCCCGATCCGCCCGCCGGCTGGGCGGTCAGACTCGACCGCCGCTGCCACGCTCGGTCGAAGCTGAGTCCTCCTGCCACGCGCCTCGACCAGAAGCTCGTCAGGACTCGCCCGACACCAAGCCGACCGACGTCGCCTTCCCCCAGCACCAGGCCCGGCCGTCGGTCGTGAGGGCACAGGTGAAGCCTGCCCGGGAAGCCGCTGCCCCAGCAGTGGGCCCGGCCGTCCGTCGCCCCACCGCAGGTGCGCTTGTCGCCCGCGCTCACCTCGCGGAACACCAGCCCGCCGCACTCGCTGCGACCGATGGCGCCGCTTCGCCCCCAGGCACGGTAGGCGACTCGGCATCTTCACTACAGGCAAGACCCCCGACGAGTGTGACCAGGGCGGCGAGTGTCAGACGAAACCGCGCGCGCATGGTGGACTCTCCGGCTGTATCGATGCCCCGATGTTGGGGAGCTGGAGTCAAGCCGCCGTCGGGCGACCATGAAGACGACGCATGAAGACGACCCAAAACGGCCTGGCTATGGCCAGGCCGTTCGTCATTCGCCTCACGGCGTGTACACCTCGGTGTTGTTCGCGTCCTCATCCTGGTTGTGAGAGCCACCCACCGCGAGCAGCTTGGGTTTGCCGTTGATCACGACGCGAACCAGGCCCTCATGCTGCCAGGTAGGACCGGCGATGGCGGTCCACCGGTTGGTGCCGGGATCGTACACATAGGCGTCCAACCCGACCACGACGTAGAGCTTGCCGCCCAGTGCGGTCCCAATCGCCCGTCCAACCTTGGGTATCGGCGCTCGAGTGGTCCAGGTGTCGGTGGCCGGATCATAGACATCGAGACTGGCGTTGGTGAGGCCTCCCGCCACGTAGAGCTTGCCGCCGATGACGCCGCCCGCGCCCGACCGGTGGAAGTGGGGTGCGGATTTCCGGGCTCCCCACTTGTTGGTGGCGGGATCGTAGCGGTAGAGCCGGCGGATAGGCTTTTGTTCGAAATTGTCGTCGACGAGACCAGGCAGCACGTAGAGCTTGCTGCTGATGACGCCGGTGACCCCATCGGCCGTGCGCTTCGGCATGCTGGCTAGTGCGGTCGCCTGGCCGGCTACCGGATCATAGGCCCATGTCCGACTGGACAGCCCATCTATGGCATGCAGCAGGTTATAGCCACCCGAGGAGTACAGCTTGCCGGCTATCGCACCCACTCCATTGGAGCTGTGGACGGCTACTTCGAACGCCGCATCGAACGTCCAACTGTCGGTGGCCACGTTGTAGATCGCGATCTTGTCCTCGGTGCATTGCCCGAAGTCGCTTTCGACTACATCACAACCCCCGAAGCCATAGACGACCGACTGGCCTGCCGGGTTGGTCAGGACCCCGAAGGAAACTCCCCTGAGGAAGGGGGAGGGGTGGGGGCCCCGTTCCCGCCAGAGGTTCGCGGCCCCTGCAACGGTTGGATCAGCCGGCACCATAGGACTGCTCGCCCCCGGCTCCGTCGGTCCGGGTTCAGAGACGCACGCCAGCAGCGCGACTGTCGCAAACGCAGGCAACGCGGTAGTTGTACGCATCGCGGATCTCCTTTCGCTTGGCACCACGAGAACGGCTGAAACCTTAGGCGAGGCTCATCAAGCGGATTTCAAGTCACGTCCAATGCCGCTCTTTGGGAAGGTGGGTTGGAGAGGGGAATGGCTGAGACCGTTTGGACCATCGGGCATTCGACACGTCCTCTCGAGGCGTTTCTCGAGCTGCTCGCCGCGAGCAGGATAGAGGCGGTAGCCGACGTCCGGCGTTACCCGGGCTCTCGGCGCTGGCCCCATTTCGCCCAAGCCCCTCTCACGATCGCGCTCGAGAACCGCGGGATCGCCTACCGGTGGTTTTCAGAGCTTGGGGGTCGGCGCACACCGAGACCGGATTCCCCGAACACGGGGTGGCGAAATTCGGCGTTTCGCGGCTACGCAGACCACATGGCGACCGAGAGCTTTGCCGGGGACCTGGACCGACTGGTAAACCTGGCCTCAGGACTGCGAACCGCGATTCTGTGTGCCGAGTTGCTGTGGTGGCGGTGCCATCGCGCCCTGATTGCCGATGTGCTGCGATGGCTCCACTTTGACGTGATCCACATTCTGGGGCCCGGCTCGATGGCCTCCCACCCTTACACGGCCGCGGCGCGGATCGTCCGTGGCCGGCTCAGCTACTCCGCGGCCCGCTGAATCTGCGCATGTATCACTGGGGAAGTGCGGAGCGTCTGGAGTACGACACAATAACGCTCGGTGAGGTCGAGCAGTTTGCTGAGTTGGTCGGCCGGGGCGTCGGTCTCGAGCCGAAAACGAAGCCGGATCCGCTGGAAGCCGACCGGAACCTGCTTGCTGACCCCGAGCGTGCCACGAAAATCGAGGTCACCCTCTGCCTCGACGCTACCGCCATCGATCGGGATCGCGAGTGCAGTAGCGACGGCCTTGAGGGTCACGGCCGCGCAGGCCACCAGGGCCTGGAGCAACATGTCGCCGGAACAGACTTGAAGACCGGAGCCGCCAGTTGCCGGGTGAAGACCGGCTTCCACCAGCGCACGGCCGGTTTCGACCCGGCAGGCCAGGCTGGAGCCATCTATCGTGCCGGCAGCCATCAATGTGATCAGCGCCTGAGTGGGTTCCTCTCGATAGCGCTGCTTGAGCGGGGCTTGCAGGGCACGCAGCCCCTCGGCGTCCATGGCGAGACTCCTGTCGCTCGGGTAGGGAAGCGTAGTAAGACGGTCCCAATGGGCCAAGGCAGCCTTGCGTGTGGTGCCGATGCACCCCACGATCCTTCGTGGGCGGTCACGAGCCCTCGTGGCCGACGGTGCGTGCCCTCAAACCTGCCAACCCGCCCACCACCTGGTAACTCGTTGCTCAGCCAGACCCTGTCGACGGCCCTCCGCTGAAGGCCCCATGGCCCGGCGCCTGCTCCAGGGCGATGGCTCGACAACCATCCATGAGGAACCCGATGGGCTGCAGACCCGGACACCATGACTGGGAGGTGATCAACGCGGAGCAGCAGGGGAAGGAGATCCTGCTCCGCCGCTGCGCTCGCGCAGGATGCGGGCGCTGGGACGAGATGCGGGGGGTCTGGACGGTCATCAGCGCTCCCCGGCCGGCCGACGAGCTGGTGGTGGCCTGAGACACGCCAGCCCATATATTGGTAGCCTGTTCCCCTCCCGTACGCATTGGCGATCCGTACTTCTCCCTACGAGGCCGTGGTGTCGGAACCTCAGCTGGGCTTTTCGCATTCCGTCCGCCCCGAGCCTCACCGGGACCGCACCAAACAGATTCTCCGCCGGCACCCGGAGATCCGTGCCCTCATCGGGCCGGCCCCTTTCACCTTCTGGTGCATCCTGGCCTTGGTGGGTCTGCAATTCGGGGTCGCGTGGTTCGTGGCGGACCAGCCGATGTGGCTCGTCTTGGTGCTGGCCTACACCGTCGGCGCGTTCGCCAGCCACGGTTTGTTCGTGATGATCCACGAGTGCGCCCACCGCCTCGTCTTCCGGCGACGCAAAGCCAACATCCTGACGGGCCTTGTCGCCAACCTTCCGCTCTTCGTCCCGGGCTCGTTCTCCTTTCAGAAATACCATCTCAAGCATCATTCCTCGCAGGGAGTCTACGAGGTCGATGCCGACATCCCCAGCGAATGGGAAGCACGGTGGGTCGGCCGCTCCTCGCTGAGGAAGGCTCTCTGGCTCCTGTTCTACCCCGTGTTCCAGACCGCACGGTCGTTCCGGGTGAAGGAGGTGCCCCCGCTCGACGCCTGGACGCTGACGAATCTCGCCATCCAGATCGGCGCCAACCTGGCCGTCTATGTCCTGTGGGGGCCCAAGTCGCTCGCCTACCTGGCGCTGGCGCTCTTCTTCTCCATCGGCCTGCACCCGCTCGGTGCCCGCTGGATCCAACGGCATTATCTCATGGGGGATGGAGAGCAGGAGACCTTCAGCTACTACGGCAGGCTCAATCTCCTGACGTTCAACGTGGGATACCACAACGAGCACCACGACTTTCCCTCGGTGCCCTGGCACCGGCTGCCCAGGATCCGCGCCGCCGCACCGGAAGCATACGCCGATCTCACTGCGCACACGTCGTGGACGCGGCTTCTCTTCCGGTTTCTCTTCGACCGGGACATCACGCTGTACTCCCGGATGACACGGGCGCGTGCCACGGGCGGCGCAGTGGCGGCGTCGGCGCGGGGATAGCCGCCTCAGGTCACACGGCTGGTTCCGGCGAGCTCGGACTGTGGGACCCGCACCCGCGGTCGGGTCGGATCGGAGAGATCCATCTCGCTCCACGGTACGAGGTAGCTCGGCCTGCCGAGCGGGAGCCGGAACAATCTGAGCACCTCGAGGACTATGCTGGTGAGGGATACGCGATACGCGCCCCGCGCCGGGCCAACCAGGTAGTAGCGCACCACCAACTCGCCATCGTCATCCCCGGCACAGATATCCGTGATGCGGCCCAGGGCCTCGTCGCGGCTGTCCCGCACCTCGCGGCCGAAGAGCAGCTCCGCCGACAGCTCGGTGCTCATGCTCCAGGCAGCCGCTTCACGAAGCGCCCGACCCGGTCCTCCCAGTACAGGACCGGAGTGTCGTGCGCATCGAGATCGAGGGTGATGCTGACTCCGACATCGCGCACTGCAGACCAGGGAATCCGGTACGGCTCGCCGCGCCCATAGCGGCGAGCGAACCAGAGTACCAGCCACCGGATCGGGGTGCTCAATCGCCGGGCCAGCGTGACACCGCCGACCAGGAGGTGGGTGACCTTCGGCGGTCTGCCGTCGCGCACCTGCAGGACCAGGCCATCCACCATCCCCATGGGCCGCTCCTGACGGTCGAGGAGCTGCTGGTCGAGAATCTCCCCGAGCCAGAGGTCCGGGTGTCGGCCTTTGCCGTGTCCGGCGCTCACGTCATCCACCGAGGATCTGGAGCGGGATCGAGACCACCGCGAGCACGAAAGCCAGCGCGATGATCGCGAGCACTACGGCGTTGCTCACCAGGCCGTTGCGGTGCTCGCCCAGGTAGCGCTTGTCGTTCATCAGGATCACGAACGGAACGATCACGGGGGGCAGGATGAGGGCGGTGAGCGCCATGGAGAAGATGGTGAGCTTGAGCGGATCGAGACCCAGCAGCGTCGGCACGACGCCGGCCGCGATCACGATGGTATAAGAGAGCGCGAAGCGGGAGGCGTCCCGCGGGTGCAGGCTCTCGCCCCAGCGCCAGCCGAAGCCCTGGGCCAGCTCATAGGCGGTGGACAGGCAGGCCTCGAGCGCCGCTCCCAGGCAGGCGATGCCAAGCGAGGCGGCGAAGAGGTAGAATCCCCACGGCCCCAGCGGAACAGCCAGCACCGGCACCGCCTCCTCGAACCGCTCGACCTGGATCCCGCGCGGCAGTAACACCATCGCCGACCCGATCAGCACGCCCATTGCCACGACGCTGCCGAAGCTCATCCCCACGCTCGCCACGACGCGATTGATCCCCAGGTAGCTCTCGTCCCACCCGTCCTCGACTCCCCCCGAGGAATAGAAGTAAAACAGGTAGGGGCTGATGATGGCGCCGAGAATGCTGACGGCGATGAACCAGTACCGGGGCGGGTCACCCCCCGGGCCGGGTCCGCCGGGAAGGAAGCCGCTCATCAGCCCGCCCAACGGAGGATGGGTCACCGCCGCACCGATCACGAACGCGACCGTCACCAGGCCGAGAAGGGCGATGCCGCGCTCCAGGAAGCTGAAGGTTCCCTTCCAGAGAAGTGCCCAGACCACCACTCCGGCCGGCACGGCCCACCATCGGGCCTCGATGCCGGACACGAGCTGGAGCGCCAGGCTGAGCCCGCCGATCTCGGCGGCAATGACGAGGAAATTGACCAGCAGGCTCAGGATCAGGGTGAGGACGAAGAAGTTGGCCCCGAGGCGCTCGCGCATGGCGCCCCGGATGGTGTGCTTGCTCACGGCTGCGAAGCGGCCCGACATCTCCACCAGGAAGATCGTGCACAGGGTGCCGAGCGCGATCACCCACAGGTGCCGGAATCCGAAGAGCGCGCCGGCCTGGCTGGCGGTGGCGATCATCCCGACATCGAGAAATCCGCCGATGCTGGTGATGATCCCGAGCGTGATCTCGAGCGCCTTCTTCATCTTCGGGAGCGCCTCGACTGTGGCTGGCCGGTACGATGATGCCACCAACGTCCAATTTCATCCCTGTCCCCCCCGTCCTACAATGAAAGGCTCTCACCCCCAGGAGGCGGCAAATGAGTACGACGGCAGCACCCAGTAAGGAAGCGGCTCGCCAGCCGGGCGCCGGAAAGGTGGATCTGAGGCTCGAGGTGGTCACCATCCCCGTGTCGGACGTGGAGCGCGCGAAGACATTCTATGAGCGTCTCGGCTGGCGGCTCGACGCCGACTTCAACCAGGGCGGCCGCGGCATCCAGTTCACACCACCGGGCTCCCCGTGCTCGATTCACTTCGGCACCCACCTCACGTCCGCCGCCCCCGGCTCCGCCCAGATGCTCCTGATCGTCTCCGACATTGAGGCCGCGCGCGACGAGCTGGTGCGGCTCGGCGTCAAGGTGAGCGAGGTCTATCACTACACCGGCGTCAACAGGATCGCACCCGACGCACGGGTGAGCGGCCCCGCGCCGGGCCGGAGCAGCTACGGATCCTTCGTATCGTTCAGCGATCCGGACGGCAACGTCTGGCTGCTGCAGGAGATCACGACCCGGCTGCCCGGGCGGATCGACCCTGGCTCGATCGCCTTCAGCTCGACCGACGACCTGGCGAGCGCGTTTCGACGCGCGGAAGCCGCCCACGGCGAGCACGAGAAGCGCACCGGACAGCGGGATGCAAACTGGCCGGAGTGGTACGCGGCCTACATGGTGGCGGAACACGCCGGCACGGAGCTGCCGACGTAGGAGAAGCCCGAAGATGGCGGAAAGGAGATCCACATGCCTGTTACGACCGCAAAGCCACCGGCCGCACCTGCGATCCGGCCGATGGCGAAGATCGAATTCCCCGAGGCGGAGCTCAAGGCGCTGCGCGCGCGCATCGAGGCCACGCGGTGGCCTGACAAGGAGCCCGTGTCGGACGATTCCCAGGGCGTGCAGCTCGCGACGATGCAGAAGCTGGCGCGCTACTGGGCGAAAGAGTACGACTGGCGCAAGTGCGAGGTGAGGCTGAATGCTCTTCCGCACTTCCTCACCGAGATCGACGGGCTGGACATCCATTTCATCCACGTGCGGTCCAAGCATGACGATGCCTTGCCGCTCATCGTCACCCACGGATGGCCCGGCTCGGTCATCGAGCAGCTGAAGATCGTCGAGCCGCTGACCAACCCCACGGCCCATGGCGGGAAGGCATCGGACGCCTTTCACCTGGTGATTCCCTCGATGCCCGGGTACGGGTTCTCGGGCAAGCCCACCGCGACCGGCTGGGGGCCCGTCCACATCGCACGCGCCTGGATCACCCTGATGAAGCGCCTCGGATACAAGCGATACGTGGCGCAAGGCGGCGATTGGGGCGCGCTCATCGTCGACTTCATGGGGGTAGAGGCGCCTCCGGAACTGCTCGGCATTCACACCAACATGGCCGGCGCGGTTCCGGCCGAGATCGACAAGGCGGCGTTCGCCGGGACTCCGGCACCGGACGGCCTTTCGGCCGACGAGAAGAAGGCGTACGATCAGCTCGCCTTCTTCTACAAGGTCGACCTCGCCTACGCTCTGGAGATGGCGACCCGGCCCCAGACGCTGTACGGAATCGCCGATTCACCGGTCGGCCTGGCCGCGTGGATCCTCGACCACGATACCCGCAGCTACCAGTTGATCGCGCGGGTCTTCGACGGCAAGTCCGAAGGCCTCACGCGAGACGATGTGCTGGACAACATCACGTTCTATTGGTTGACCAATACCGGGGTCTCCTCCGCCCGCCTGTACTGGGAGAAACCGGCTGAGGTGGCCTTCTTCGCGCCGAAGAACGTCAAGATCCCGGTGGCCGTGAGCGCCTTTCCCGACGACATCGACGCTCCACCGCGGAGCTGGGCCGAGAAGGCGTATCCCAAGTTGATCCATTACAACAAGCTCACTCAAGGTGGGCACTTCGCCGCTTGGGAACAGCCGAAGCTCTTCGTGGAGGAGGTGCGCACCGGGTTCCGGTCACTGCGCTAAATGATCATGGCCGGGCGGCTCGGAGTCGAGCCGTCCGGCCCGCGGCCATTGCCATGACCACGCCTACCAGAGCCTCGGAGCTGGCGTCGCTTCGCGTGGCGACCGAATGAGTCAATTCGCCGCCGCTGACCGCGTCACGTTTGGTTGACCCTCGCTCAGTAGCCGCTCGGCACCGACGGCACCGACGGCATCGGCGCCGACGGCGCTTGTGCAGCCGAATCCGTCGCCGTCAGGACGACGATCGTGCCGGACATCAGCTCCCAGTGAAACGCGCAGTCGTAGTCGTAGCTGCCCGCCATCGGAAAGGTGACTTGGTAGGTGTTGCCAGGCCCCGTCATGATCGAGCTGCCGGTGACCCGTCCCGCCGCTCGGGCCGGTGGGGGAGGTATTGTCACTCAACCTGCAAACAGGCTGATGGCCAGCACCAACCCGCTCGCCAGTAGTATCATCGTGTGACGCATGTCCGGCGCTCCTGGAACTGTCTCGGGCGAAGTTCGGTCCACCGAGCGTCACAAGGCTTGTACCCGGGTGCTCCCCCGATTGGGGAGCTTGTCGGCCGCGCGCCCCACCGCCGCCGAATCGTCCCGACCAGAAGGAGGCTCCTGTGCTCACACTCTCCCGCTACTGGTGGATGGTCGCCCTTCGCGGCCTGCTGCTCCTGCTGTTCGGCCTCGCTGCCATTCTCTGGCCGGGCGCCACGCTCACGGTGCTGGTCCTCTGGATCGGCGCGGGCTTCCTGGTGAACGGCGCCTTCGTGTTGGGCGCCGCGATCGTCGGCCGGGACGTCCAAGGCCGCGGCTGGCTGCTGCTCGACGGCCTGCTTGGCATCGCCGCCGGCATCCTCACCTTCCTCTATCCCGGGATCACGGGACTGGTACTTCTCTGGCTGGTGGCGGGCTGGGCCATCGTGAGCGGGGTGTTGCAGATCGCCGCCGCGGTGCAGTTCCGCAAAGTGATCCGCGGCGAGTGGATGCTGGGGCTCGCCGGCGCTCTGGCCATCGCGTTCGGCGCACTGCTGATCGCTCGGCCCGGCGCCGGTCTGGTTACGCTCGCTCTGCTGATCGGCTGGTTCGCGATCTTCTACGGCGTGGTGCTCATGGCCCTGGGGTTCCGGCTTCGGGGTCTGGCGAGCCTGCTCGGCGGTGAGCCGCTGGTGGCCCGCCGCTAGCGTCAACCACCGGCATTCGCCACGGTCCCGTCGCACGCGACATAGCGCTCGGTGACCGCGGCGAAGAGCCGCCTCAACGACTCGCGATCGATCTCCGCCTTCCGGGAGGCCGGTGTCCTGCCGTTGTAGGTGAGCAGCAGATCCAGCGACGGCACCACGAGCACCCAGTTCTGCCCCGACCCGGTCGTCCGGTAGAGATCGGCGGGATACTCCGCGCCCCAGTAGCAGTCCCGATTGCTCCGCAGGTTCGGGTAGGCCGTGGACTCGGTGAACCGCCGCAGCCACGAGGCGGGGAAGATCCGCCGGCCGTTCCAGCTGCCTTCCCGCAACATCAGGTAGCCCACCCGCATGAAGTCGCGCGCGGCCATGAGCCCGTTGCCGGCCGCCGCCCACTTCGTGGTTCCCATCCCCGTCGTCATCTTGTACCCCACCCGACCCACGCGGATCGGGGCAAAGATGGCGTGCTTCAGATACTCGCTCGCCTCCATGCCTGACACGTTCTCGAAGATCAGGCTGAAGTGGTTGAAGGCAACGCTGGAATACGTCCGGCCGTCGTACGTCCCCGGCTTGCCCGGGGTGTACCACAGCCGGGCACTCTGAGGCCACCGGGCGTCCTTGCCGACCGTGAACGGCTCGAAGCTCCAGTCCGCCTCCGTCTGGACTGCGCTGGAGGCGATCTGGTGTGCGTCTTCGGGGACGATGCCCGACTGGTGGCGGAACACCTGGTCGAAGGTGATGGCAGACTTGCCCGGGTCGGTGAGCGAAAAGCCTTCGGGGAGCCAGCGCCGGTCGTAGAGTTTGCTGCCGGCGTCGAGCCCCAGCTCGGGGTGGCCTTGCATCATGTGGCCGGTCAACAGGATGGCGAGCGATTTCCCGTTTGATGCCAGGTAGTAGAGCGCCCGCTCCGCGCCCGACTGGTTGTAGTACTCGCCGACGATCCAGCCGTCCTTCACTACGATCGCCGCCTTGTTCGACGGCTTGTAGCCGCTAACGCCGGTCTGGTAGTTCTCGTAGGGCTGCGACACGAGGTACCGGCCGAGGGCGTCCAGCTTCTCCGCCACCAGGCCCACCGCGCGGATCTGTGCCGCAGTGGTCCGCTTGCGCCAGCCGCCCTCGGCCTCAGAAGGGGGGAAATAGGTGGATGCCGCGCGGGGCGCCGGCGACTCGAGCTCGAGTGGTTGGATGCTCTGGTGGGGCTCACAGGCGACCAGCAGGAGGGTGGCGGCCGAGAGAGCCGGACGCGCGGATACGGCGTGGTGCATGACGACTCCGAGCTGAGGGACGGGGAGTATTCGTCATCGCCGTTGCCTCACGCCATGCGCGACACCACCCGCCGGGGCCTTTCCCCGCGCGCTACCCGGCGGCCAGCTCTCTGCGGTCGCCCTCGGGCGAATGCTCCTCGGGGAATGACTTTCGGGCTGCCTCCACCTCGGCCTGCCCGCGCTGGAACGCCGCCACGCAATCAGGGTCGAACCGGGTCCCGGCATTCGCCGCCAGATACTGCCAGGCCAGCTCGGGCGGCCAGCTGCTCTTGTAAGGCCGACGGGAGGTGAGCGCGTCGTAGCTGTCGGCGACGGCCACGATCCGGCCGCAGACCGGGATGCCGGTGCCTCGCCGTTGCTCGGGATAGCCCGTGCCGTCCCAGCGCTCGTGATGGGTCAAGGCCACCTCCGCCGCCACCTGCAGCAGCTCGGACGAACTCCCGCCCAGGATCCGGTAGCCGATCACTGTGTGCTGCTTCATGATCTCGAACTCGGCCTGGTCGAGCGCGCCTGGCTTGAGCAGGATGTAGTCGGGCACGCCGATCTTCCCCACGTCGTGCATAGGCGCCGCCTGGAACATCAGCTCCTGCTCCGCCTCCGACATGCCCAGCTCCCGGGCGGTGATGCGGGCGTACCAGGCCACCCGCACGATGTGAGTGCCGGTCTCCCAGTCCCGATACTCGGCCGCCCGGCTGAGCCGCAGAATCGTCTCCTGCTCCCGCGCCACGATCTCGGCGGTGGCCCTCCGCACCTCGGTCTCCAGCACCTGTGAGCGCTCGGCCAGGAGCCGCTGGCCCCGGCGGATCGCGAGCATGTTGCGGGTCCGGGCCAGGACCTCGGCCCCGTCGAGCGGCTTCCCCAGCACGTCACTGGCTCCGCTCTCCAGCGCGCGGAAGCGCAGTCCGCGATCCTCGGTGGCGGTGATCATCATGACCGGCACGTCCGCCGTGGCGGCCCCCGCGCGCAGGGTGCGGATCAGCTCCAGGCCGGTGAGCCCGGGCATGACGTGGTCGGTGATCACTACATCCGGCTGATGGGCCCGGCACCACTCGAGCGCCTCCTCCGGTCGTCCGAAGGCGCGCACGACCGTCCCCGGGAGGGAGGAGACGAGATCGCGCAGCATCTCCAGGCCGAGGACGTCGTCGTCCACCAGGACGACCGTGGAAACGTCGGGCTGACTCATATGTTGGCCGCCATCGCCCTGGTGCGGTCGAACGATCCCTCCAGCTCCTTCCAGACCGCGTCGGCCTGGCTCCAGTCCTCTGCCTTCGCTGCCTGCTCCAGCTGGCGCGCGAGCCCGGCCATCTCCACCGCTCCGATGTTGCCGCAGGCGCCCTTCAAGGTGTGCGAGAGACGCCGCAGGCCGGGCGCCTCCCGACGGTCGATCGAGGCGTTGATCTGCTCCATGAGCGTGCCCGTGGTCGAGGCGAACAGCTCGAGGTAGCGGCGGATTTTGGCGGGGTCGTCCCCCACGAGCGAGGAAAGCTGTGTCAGCTGGAGGGCGGCCGCCTGCGCCTTCGGCTCCGGGAGCTCCGCCTCCACGGGGTCGGGCTCGAGCTCGGGGGGTAGCCAGCGGAGCAGGGCTTCGCGCAGGCGGCCGCGATCGATCGGCTTGGTGACGTAGTCGTCCATGCCGGAGCCCATGCACAGCTCGCGACCCTGGGCCGTCGCGTCGGCGGTGAGGGCGAGAATCGGCAGCCGCCGGTCAGGCGGCTCGCTCTGCCGGATGGCGCGAGTCGCCTCGAAGCCGTCCATTTCCGGCATCTGGCAGTCCATCAGCACCAGGTCGTACTTGCTGCGGCCAACTGCTTCCACGGCCTCCCGTCCATTGGCTACGACGTCCGCCCGATAGCCCAGCCGTTCCAGCAGGCCGACCGCGACCAGCTGGTTGGTGGTGTTGTCTTCCGCAACCAGGATGCGCGCCCGCCGGGAGGACCGGGCCTCGGCGAGCGTGTGCCGAGTGATGAGCGCCGGGGGAAACGACTGAGGATCGCCCGGCTCGGCGCTGGCCCGGCCGAAGAGGGTCACCAGGCAGTCGTGCAAGGCGGACTGGCGCAGCGGCTTGGTCAGGAAGGCTGCGAAGCCCGCGTCCTTGGCGTCCCGGGCCTGTCCCCGGGTTCCGATCGAGGTGAGAAGGACCAGGCGGGTAGCGGCGATCGCCGGGTCCGCCCGGACGTCCCGGCCCAGCTGCATCCCGTCGGTCCCGGGCATGTGCATGTCGATCAGCGCGATGTGGAACGGACTTCCCTGCGCCGCGGAGGAGCGGAGCAGCATGAGGCCCCGCGCCGCGTCCGGCACGGCGACGGTGTCCAGGCCCCAGCGGCCCAGCTGGGCTTCCAGGTCCTGCCGGCTCGCCCGATGATCGTCCACCACCAGCGCGCGGTAGCCGGTCAACGAACCGCTCCAGCGCTGGGGCTGCTCTGCCATTCTCGGACTGCGGCCGAAGCGGACGGTGAACCAGAAGGTGCTGCCCTGGCCCGGGTCGCTCTGAACCCCGATCTGGCCGCCCATCTTCTCGACCAGCCGGCGGCTGATGGCGAGCCCCAGACCGGAGCCGCCGTACCGCCGCGTCGTGGTCGCATCGGCCTGGGTGAACGGCGTGAAGAGTCGTTGCTGGACCTCGGCTGGGATCCCCGGCCCGGTGTCCGACACTTCGAACCGGAGTCGGATGGACTCGTCGGTCTCGAGCTCCGGTTCCACCCGGACCACGACTTCGCCCGTGTCGGTGAACTTGAGCGCGTTGCCCACCAGGTTGAACAGAATCTGCCGCAGCCGGACCGGATCGCCCCGGAGCACGTCGGGGACGCCTTCGTGCACCAGGGCGCCGAGCTCGAGGCCCTTGGCCGTGGCCCGTTCCCCCATCAGCCCCATGACGTCCTCGAGCGTGTGCCGCAGCTCGAAATCGATCAGCTCCAGGTCGAGCTTCCCAGCCTCGATCTTGGAGAAGTCGAGGATGTCGTTGATCACCGCGAGGAGCGCCTCCGCCGAGCGGTGGGCGGTCTGGGCGTACTCCTTCTGCGAGCGATCGAGCTCGGTGTCGAGCAGCAGGCCGAGCATGCCGATCACCCCGTTCATCGGGGTGCGGATCTCGTGGCTCATGGTGGCGAGGAAGTCCGCCTTGGCGCGCTCGGCGGCGAGGGCGTCGTCGCGGGCCGCCATCAGGCGGTCGGTCGTCTCCTGCAGCTCGGCAGCCATGACGCTGAACGATTCGCTCAGCGCGCCCAGCTCGACGCCGGCGTCGGACGGAAGCGAGACCTGGTAGTTGCCACGGGCGATCTCGCTGGTGGCGCGGCGAAGCGAGGCGATCGGGCCGGCGATGCGGGCGGCGAGATACAGCGACATCAGAATGCCGAGGCCCAGCAGGAACAGTCCCAGGCCGGCCGTGACCACGCGCTCCTGTTGGATCCTCTCATCCAGCACGCTGGGGGAGAAGCCCAGGCGGAGGGTGCCAAGGGTACGGCCGCGGTGGACGACGGGGGCCGTCATCTCGAGCCATCCGGCCGGAGCCCCTTGCTCGGTCTCCGGATTCAAGCGGATCGGGTCGTAGCGGTGGACCGGGCGGCCCTGGTCATCGAGGACCAGGGCGTACACCAGCGCGGGATCGTCGGCAGCCCGCTGGACGATCTCACGCAGGTCGGTGGTGTCGCCCTGAATCAGCGGCCCGGTCACCGCCAGGCCGACCGATCGCGCAGTCGACTCGGCCCGGTTGCGGAACAGGTCCCTGGCGATCTGTTCCTGGTGCCACGGGTAATAGAGGAACATGACTGCCATGCTTGGCAGCAGCACCGCGAGGATGCTGCCCAGCACCTGGAGGCGCAGGGAGAGGGGCACCTGCAGGGGGTTCGTCATCTCACCCTGAGGTGGTGGGTCCGGAGTCTCCAAGACATAGATGCCTCACCGCGGGCGAACGGCTGGGTCGACGGTTCGGGGAATCGCCCAGCTACTCTCGCTACCTGCGTGCCACCCCTCGCACTCGCGGCAGCCCTGCGAGCGCCGCCTGGCACCGTCATCACAACGCGCTGATATGGAAGGACTTGGCTGGAGGGGGTCGAAATCTCCTCGAGCGCCGGTGGGGTGACCCTTCCGTGAGGGTGCGAGAGGTCGGGCGGACTGCGTCAGGTCACGCCGCCCTTCTCCGTGGTGTGCAGGGTCCGCCCGACGCCGCATCTCCCGACGTCGAACGCCAACCATCCGCTTCGGAGGCACCATGTACCGCCCGGCCCTGTTCGCCGCGCTGCTGCTGACCGGCGCAGCCGAACCTCCCCCATCCACCGGACGGATCGAGGGTACCGTCCGGGATTCCGCCGGCGCCGCGATCGCGAACGCGCAGGTGATCGTCGTGGCTCGGCCCTGGACCGCGATGAGCGACAGCGCGGGATACTACCGGCTTGCCGACATCCCGGCCGGGCGCTACACCGTCCGCGCTTCGGCGCTGGGACACGGAACTCAGGAGGTGACGGACGTACGGGTCGCTGCGGGAGCCACGACGAAGCTCGACCTCACGCTGGGGGCGAAAGGGGCCGAACAGCAACGGCATAAAGACGAGGCAGGCATCGCCGCGGGGGTTGCCAAGCGGGCCGAGGCGGATTGGAGGTCGATGTCACGGGAAGCGCTGGCGTCCCCCCAGGCCGCCGCCAACCGGCAGTGGTATCCCGCCGCCGAGCCGATGAACACCGAGAACTACGCGGTCATCGAGGAGTCGCGCTTCCTTCCGGCGGGCAGCAACCCGCGCTCCACCTTCTCGATCGACGTGGACGCCGCGAGCTACACCAACGTGCGGCGGTTTCTCACCTCCGGCCAGCGGCCCCCCAGGGACGCCGTGCGTATCGAGGAGCTGCTCAACTACTTCCGCTACGACTATCCGGAGCCTGAAGCCAAGGACCGGTTCAGCGTCACCACCGACCTCGCGGTGGCGCCCTGGGCGCCGGAGCACCGGCTGCTCCGGATCGGGATCAAAGGCCGCTCACTCCGAACCGAGTCGGTGCCGCCGAGCAACCTGGTCTTCCTGTTGGACGTCTCGGGCTCGATGCAGCCGCCCAACAAGCTGCCGCTGGTGAAGCAGGCCTTCCGCCTGCTGGTGCAGGAGCTGCGCCCCCGGGATCGCGTCGCGATCGTGGTGTACGCCGGCGCCGCCGGCCTGGTGCTGCCCTCCACGCCGGGCTCCGACAAGGCGACGATCCTGGCCGCGCTCGATCGGATGGAGGCCGGCGGTTCCACCGCGGGCGGCGCCGGGCTCCGGCTCGCCTATGACGTAGCGAAGCAGCACTTCGATCGCGGGGCCAACAACCGGGTGATCCTGGCGACCGACGGCGACTTCAACGTGGGCGAGAGCTCCGACGCGGCCATGGTGCGACTGATCGAGGAGCGACGCGACCAGGGGATCTTCCTCACCGTGCTCGGCTTCGGCACGGGGAACCTCAAGGACAGCCGGATGGAGCAGATCGCCGACAAGGGCAACGGGCACTACGCCTACGTCGACAACCTGAACGAGGCGCGGCGGGTGTTCGTCCGCGAGTTCGCCGGCACGCTGGTCACGATCGCGAAGGATGTGAAGATCCAGGTCGAGTTCAATCCGGCGAAGGTGGCGGCATACCGGCTGGTCGGCTACGAGAACCGGGCGCTTCGCAACGAGGACTTCGCGGACGACCGGAAGGACGCCGGCGAGCTGGGTGCGGGGCACACGGTGACGGCGCTGTACGAGATCGTGCCGGTGGGGGCCTCGCTCGAGGGCACCGGCGGCGATCTCGACGACCTCAAGTATCAGACGGTGCGCCCACGGTCCGGTGTGAACGGTGACGAGTGGCTCACGGTGCAGCTGCGCTACAAGGAGCCGGACGGCACCACCAGCCGGCTGCTGACGCATCCGGTCCGAGTGCGGCGGCCGGCCGCGGAGCCCAGCGGGGACTTCCGGTTCGCGGCGGCGGTGGCGGCGTTCGGCCTGGTGCTGCGGGAGTCGGAATATCGCGGGACCGCGACGCTGGACCAGGTGCTGCAGCTGGCGCGTGGCTCCGAGGGCAGGGACCCGGATGGGGAGCGGGCGGAGTTCGTACGGCTGGTGGAGTCGGCGCGGCTGCTGTCGGGGATGGAGTCGGAGGGTGGGGGGCTGTAGTGGTCGACTGTCGGTTAACGGCTATCAGTTAACAGCTATCAGCTATCAGCCGACCGGCCGAGCAACGCGAGACTGGTCCTGGAAGTCCCCTGCTTGGTAGGCCAGGGGAGGTCGCCGAAGGGCAGTACCTCGAGCGGCCAGCCGGCTCGCTGGAGCCTGCTCACCGCGCGCTGGGGACCGTCAATCACCTTGCCGTCGGGCCACAGCGCCTGGAGCCCGGGGAAGAAGTCGTGGAGCAGAATGAAGCCGCCGGGCTCGAGCCGGTGCACGGCGAGCGGGATCTCCGCCGCCACGCTCTTGAGCCGGTGGTCGCCGTCGAGGAAGATCAGGTCGTAGCTCTCGTCGGACTCGTGCAGCACGTTCACCGAGCGTGCCACCCGAAACTCGACGAGACCCTCGAGTCCCAGCCGCCGCATCGCATCCGCCGGTGACTGCGGCAGGCGGAAAGAGCGCCAGGCCGCGTTGTCGGCCGCGTTCACGTCCTTGATGTCCACCGTGAGCAGCCGGCGCTCGGCCGAGCTGGGGTGCGCGTCCGCGAGACCCGCAGCGAGGTGAACGGTGGACGCGCCCGCCTGGGTGCCGATCTCCAGGACGCGCGCGGGCCGGAACAGGCGCATCAGATAGTAGAGCGCCCGCCGATCGCCGGGGTTCATCCCGGCCTCGGGCGTGAGACCCAGGGTCTCGATGCGGGAGGAGACCGCCTGCCAGTCGCGCTCCAGACGGGGCGAGCCGAAGAGCGCGCGCAGGTCCGGCCCTCGGGGCGAGCCCATGGTGCGTGCCGCCGAGGTACGCGAGGGCTGCAGCAGTACCCGCAGTCGCTCCAGATCCACGGTCATCCTCCCCGGAACTGTGTGGCTTCGCGAGGGCGACACGGCTATCTCTCAGCTGAACCTTCAGCCCGAGAGCCGCGGTCATGAGCACCACGCCCCAACCCGAAGTTACCGGCCTGCACCACGTCACCTGCATCGCCGGCGATCCCCAGCGCAACCTCGACTTCTACACCGGCACGCTCGGCATGCGGCTGGTGAAGCGCTCGGTGAACCAGGACGCGCCCGATACTTACCACCTCTTCTACGCCGATGCGGAGGGCCACGCCGGCAGCGACCTCACTTTTTTCCCCTGGCCTGAGCTACCGCCCGGCCGGCGCGGCGTGGGCCTCACCAACGAGGTCGCCCTCGCGGTGCCGGCCGGGACGCTGGGCTGGTGGTCCGACCGGTTGCGATCGGCCGGCGTCCGAGTCGGCGAGCCGACCACCTGGTTCGGCGACCCGGTGCTGCCCTTCGAAGACCCCGACGGCCTGGCGCTCGCGCTGGCGGAGACCGGCGACGCGCGCGAGTTCACGGCCTGGGCAGAGAGTCCGGTGGATGGGTCGCGCCAGGTCCGCGGGCTGCACGCCGTGCGGCTGGCGCAGCGCGGCTTGGAGTCGACCGCACGCTTCCTGACCCAGGGGCTGGGCTTCACCGCTGCGGGTGAGGAGCGAGGCTGGCATCGGTACACCGTCCGCGGGGGCGGGTCGAGCCGGGCGGTCGACATCCAGGTGCTGCCCGACGGGGCGCGCGGCGCCTGGGGGGTCGGGAGCGTGCACCACATCGCCTGGCGGGTGCCGGACGGGACGGCCCAGCGGGACATTCAGGCCGCTGTCGCGCGGGCGGGTGGCCGCCCCACCGACGTGATCGACCGGTTCTGGTTCCAATCGGTGTACTTCCGTGAGCCTGGCGGCGCGCTCTTCGAGGTGGCCACCGACGGACCGGGGTTCGGGGTGGACGAGCCGACGGAGTCCCTGGGCGAACGGCTCATCCTGCCGCCGTGGCTGGAGCCTCGCCGGGCCGCGATCGAGCGGGCGCTGCCGAAGCTGGGCGCGCCCGTCAGAGCATAGCGGTCGGGTTCTAGCCGCTGAGGTCCTGGATGCCGCAGTAGTTGAGGAAGGCGGCCAGCTCTTCCGCCTCGGTGGGGGTGGAGACCATGACGGTGGTCTTACCCCGGGTGACCAGGGGGATGAAACGCAAGCCGCCGCGCCCCGGACGCTTGAGCGGCCGGGTGCCCGTGTGCCAGGGGCCCTCGATCGCGGCGCTGACGAGGCTACTGCCGAGTACCTGCTCGACGCAGCGGCGGAGGAGGGCGGAGTCGCGGCGGATGCCCGCCTTCGGTTTCTGCTGGTGACGGATCAGGGCGGCAAGCTCCAGCGCCGCCCGCTGGCAATAGGTCTGAGGAGCCAGCTCCTCGACCGGGGACTGGGGTGGGCGGGTCGAACGCGTCTCTTCCATGGAGCACCTTCCAGAAGCAGTACGCCGCCTCGGGGAGGCGCCGGCGGCGCTTGGGTGTCGGATCCTGCACAGCCTTTTTCAAATGTTCGACTCCTGTTCTAAGGTACTCCGCGTTTCGCATCCGGCATAGCACGTCCGGTGGCGCGCCAGTTGCCGCGCGGGTCTCGAAGACCCTGCCGCCAGGCCTCCCACGGGGCAGAACGCGAGACGGGGCCCATTTTCGCCGAACGTCCTTCCACGCATGCAACCGGGTGCACGCATGAACCTCAGCCGGGCAGGTATCGGGGTCCGCGCCTCGGTCACGCTCCTGTTTGCCGCCTGCGGCGGCGGCAGCAGCACCGAGCCTTCCACCGGGAGCCTGACCGTCTCAGTCTCCGGCCTCCCGGAGGGGCTGGAGGGCAGTCTTGCCGTGACCGGGCCGGGAGGGTTCAGCCGCACCGTCGGCCACAGCGAGACCCTGTCGGCGCTCGCGCCGGGGGGCTACACGGTGACCGCGTCCGCGGTGACCGCGGGCAATGCCCAATATCAGCCTGCCCCCTCCTCTCAGCCGGTGACGGTCAGCGCCGGGGAGACGGCGTCCGCCGGTGTCGCGTACGCGGTGGTCGAGCACTCGCTCGCAATCACCGTGGCGGGGCTACCGGCCGGAGTGGACGCTGCGATTACCGTGTCCGGGCCGGGTGGCTACAACCGCGCGGTGACGACGAGCGAGACCCTGAGCGACCTGACCGCCGGCCAGTACACCGTGACCGCCCTCCCGGTCAGCGACGGCAGCGACCAGTACAACCCGTCGCCCTCCGGCAGGACGCTCCCCGTCAACGGAGCGGCCACCACGACCGTCACATACTCCAGCGGCGGCACTGCCGGCTTCAATCTCCGCGTGGACGGCGTGTACCTGGTTCAGAGCGTCCAGACCTACGATCGAACCGTCCCGCTGGTGCGGGACCGCGACGCGCTGCTTCGGGTCTTCGTGACCGCCAACCAGGTGAACACCGCGATGCCCGACGTGGACGTCACCCTCTTCGCCGATGGGGTAGCCATCGCCACGCTGACGATTCCGGCGCCCGGCCTCGGAACTCCGCTCGCGGCGGATGAGACGACCCTCAGCGGGTCGTGGAACGTCATCGTCCATAAGTCGCTGATCCGGTCGAACCTCTCGATCACCGCGACGGTCGATCCGGCCAACGCCATCGCCGAAGGGAACGAGTCCGATAACGTGTTTCCGGCCTCGGGCGCCCCGCTCGCGCTCGATGTGCGCACGGTTGATCCTTTCCAGGTGATGTTCGTCCCGGTGATCACCAAGGTGAACGGCCGCCAGGGGAACGTTACCGCGGCGAACCAGGCCGACTTCTTGGAGACTACGACGCGCGTGCACCCCATCGAGAGCTGGGACGCCGCCGTGCACGCGGTCTATACCACGTCCAGCAACCTCGCGCTCGAGTCCGACAACGGGAACAACGCCTGGAGCGTGATCCTGGGGGAGATCCTGGCCCTGCGCAACGCGGAGAGCGGCACGCGCTACTATTACGGGGTAGTGAATCCGAACTACAGCAGTGGTGTGGCAGGCGTGGGCTACATCGGCGGCCCCGTGGCGCTCGGCTGGGACAAGAGCGGGAGCCGCGGGGACATCGCGGCGCACGAGTGGGGACACAACTGGGGCCGGCAGCACGCGCCGTGTGGCGGCGCCGGCAATCCCGACGGTAACTATCCGTATTCCAACGGCGAGATCGGCGTCATCGGATACGATGTCGTGAACGAGACCCTCAGGCCGGCGGACGCGCACGATCTCATGGGATACTGCAGCAACGAATGGATCAGCGACTACACGTATCTCGGCGTGATGAACTGGCGCTCGGCCGAATCCTTCACCTTCCCGAGCCAAGGCGTGGTGCAATCCGGGATGCTGGTATGGGGCCGGATCGAGAACGGCCGGGCCGTCCTGGAGCCGGCCGTGCGGGTGACGGCGCGGCCCAGCCTGCCGTCGCGGCCGGGGCCCTATCGACTGGAAGGACGGGGCGAGGACGGCGGCAGACTCTTCGGGCTCGACTTCGCCCCGATGGAGACGGCGGCCGAGCCGACCGCGGCGAAGCACTTCGCCTTCGTCGTTCCGATGCGCGCCGAAGCAGCGGTGCGGCTGGCGTCGCTGCATCTCGCGGGCCCGGGCATCCGGGCCTCGAGCGCACAGTCGCTCGAGGCGCCGCCGGTGACGGCCACCCGCACCGGCGCCGGGCGTATCGCCTTGCGCTGGGACGCGAGCAAGTCGCCCATGCTGCTGGTGCGGGACGCGGTGAGCGGCGAGGTGCTCTCCTTCGCGCGCGGGGGGGCGAGCGAGGTGGCAACCGGCCGGGACCAGGTCGTGGTGACCGCGTCGGGACGGGCGCGGCAACCCGAGATGCAGGTCCGGATCCGATGATCCGGTGCGGACTCACGCTGCTCGCTGTCGCCCTTGCCGCGTGCTTCCACCGAGACCCTTCGCCCGCGGCGGCTCCGCAGGCGGGGCCCACGGTGACGCTGGAGCGGACCCCCTGCTTCGGCACCTGCCCGGTATACACCGTGTCGATCTCCCGCGCCGGCGAAGTGATGTTCAACGGAAAACGCCATGTCGCCGACACGGGTCAGGCGACCGCGATGATTTCGCCGGAGCGAGTGGACAGCCTGCTGGGAGAGTTGGAGGCGGCGGGATATTTCGGGTTCGATGACGCGTACGTAATGGACTCGCCGGCATGCGGGATGTACGCCACCGACCTACCTACCATCATCACCAGCGCGACGCGCAACGGCGAGACCAAGACCATCCGCCACGACCGCGGCTGCTCGGCCGCGCCGCCGGAGCTGTCGCAGCTGGAGCAGCGGATCGATGAGGTGGCGGGCACGGGGAGGTGGGTGGGGCGGCGGTAGAGCGGTAGGGCGGTACGGCGGTAGGATGTAAGGTTAGAGTTCTAACCTCGACGGAGTGCGGTAGAGCTGCCAGGGGAGCTTGCCGGCCTGATCCGGAAGGTTCTCGAGCTCGAGCCACGCCTCCGGCGTCAGCAAGCCGAGATCACGACTGAACCGGAGGAGGTTGGTCAACTCAGACAGTGAGCCCAGGGCGATATCGAGATACCTCCTGAACTCCCTCGTCCCACGCTTCGCAGAACCTTCCGCGATGTTGGCGGGGATCGATAGGGCGGCACGTCGGACAAGAGGGCCATGCGGTGCGCCACCTGCCAGGCATCGAACAGCAGCGCCTTACCGCCTTACCGCCTTACCGCCGGATCCAGCCGATCGCGCACGGCGTCACCCAGCAGCGTCGCTCCTACCACTACCAGTACCAAGGCGACGCCAGGCGCCGCGGCGACCCAGGGTGCGTTCACCAGCGTGTCACGCCCGGAGGCGATGAGACTGCCCCACGATGGCGTCGGCGGCTGCACGCCGAGACCGAGGAAGGAGAGCCCTGCCTCCAGCATGATCGCATTGCCGAGGCCGAGCGCCGCGGCGACGATGACCGGGGTCATCGCGTTGGGCAGCACGTGACGGACCAGCACCCGGAGATCCGAGGCGCCGAGGCCGACAGCACCTTCCACGAACGGCCGCACCGCCAGCGCCCGCACTTCGCCATGCACCAGCCGTGCGATCGTCATCCACCCGGTGAGCCCCAGCACCAGGACCACCAGCACCGCGCTCGGCTGCCAGAGCGAGGCCAGAAGCAGGAGCAGCACGACCCGCGGCAGCGCCAGCGCGAAGTCGGTGAGCCCGAGCAGCAGGGTTCCGGTCCACCCGCGCCAGAAGCCCGCCGCCGCGCCGATCACCACTCCCACGATCACCGACACGAGGACCGCCAGGGTGCCGACGCCGAGCGACACCCGGGCCCCGTAAGCGAGGCGGGCCCAGACGTCGCGGCCGAAGCGGTCGGTACCGAGCAGGTGGAAGGTGCCGTGGATGTCCGAGGCGAGCGGCGGGAGGAAGCGGGTGGCGACGATGTCGCGCTGGGCGATGGGATCACCGGCGAGGGCGGGCGCGAGGATCGCGACCAATGCCGCGCCCAGCAGGACGGCAAGGCCGAAGGCGGCGCGGCGGTCGCGCCAGAGCTCCCTCACCGGCGCACCCTCGGGTCCACCCAGGCCACCAGGATCTCCGCCAGCAGGTTGCCCGCCACGACCAGCGCGGCGCTCACCGCGGTGGCCGCCATGACCACAGGATAGTCCCGCGCGACCACGCCCTCCACCAGCACCCGGCCCACGCCGGGCCACGCGAAGATCGCCTCGATGAAGACCGCGCCCGAGAACAGCGCCGGAAGGGAGAGACCGAGCAGCGTGACCACCGGAATCAGCGCGTTGCGCAGCACATGGCGTATCGCGACCCGCGCAGGCGAGAGCCCCTTGGCGTGCGCGATCGCCACGAAGGGCGAGCCGGCCACGTCGAGCATGGCCCCGCGCACGTATCGCGCGGTACCGCCGATGCCGATGAGGGTCAGAGTGGCGAGCGGCAGCGTGAGGTGGCGGATCCGGTCGGCGACTCGCTCAGGGGCGGTGAGGAAGTCCGAGTCGAATCCCGCCGCGCCGAAGGCCGGCAGCAGGCGGAACTGGTAGGTGAACACCATCACCAGCATCAGCGCGAGCCAGTAGCCGGGCAAGGCGAAGAGCGTCACCGTCACCACGGAAAGCGTGGTGTCCAGTCGGCCGCCCCGCGCCGCCTGAACCACGCCCACTGCGATGCCGAGCAGATAGCTCAGCACCAGGGAGAACCCTACCAGCCGCACCGTGGCCGGCCAGGCCTCGGCGAGCGTGCGGGCGACGGGCCGGCCCGTGGCGATGCTGGTGCCCCAGTCGCCCTGCACGAAACGGGCGAGCCAGGAGGCGTATTGCGCGGGGAGCGGCCGATCGAGGCCGAGCGCGTGCCGCTGCGCCTCCACCTGCTCCGGGGTGGCCGCCGGGCCGACGAGGAGACGCGCGGGGTCGCCCGGCGCCAGGCGCAGCAGGAAGAACATGAGCGTCAGCACGCCGAAGATCACCGCGGCACCACTGAGCGCGCGCTTGAGTAACAGGACCGGCATGGTGGGAATCTTAGCGTCTCCATACCGGCATGGCTTTCCTCGTTCGGGGACCCCACATTTTCCGAATCTCCCCTCCAGGCAGTTTCGCGACCGTGGCCGACTCCTCGTTGGGCAAGGCGCTCCCGGACCGCTACCAGCTCGAGCGTGAGCTGGGGCGAGGAGGAATGGCCACGGTCTACCTCGCTCGCGATCTGAAACACGATCGCATGGTGGCGATCAAGGGCTTCAGCCGGAGCTCCCAAGGCGATCGAGGCCTATTCCTTCGTGGCCCAGAGTTGGCGGCAGGCCGACCCTGCGCTCCAGCCGGTCGTCGCCGAGGCGCGGGCGGCCCTGGGCCGACTCACCGCTGAGCCGAGACAGTGAGGCATCTGAGGCACTGTTGAGATAGGTTCCTGCGTGCCTCGGAGTCTTCTCCCCGTGCTACTCGTTGCGGCGTGTCTCCCGGCCTGCCAGCCGGAGGCCGGCCGGCGCGGGGCCACGGTGCTCTACGCGTCCGGCGCCGACCTGCAGAGCATCAATCCGCTGCTCACCCAGCATCCGCTCGCCCGGCAGGTGCAGCGGTACGTGCTGCTCACCACCCTCGCCCGCTACGACAGCACGCTCGCTCCGGTGCCGTATCTCGCGCGGGAGTGGCACTGGAGCGAGGACCGCCGCACGCTCGCCTTCGTGCTCCACCCGGGCCTCCGCTGGCACGACGGTGCGCCGACGACGGCGCGCGACGTCGCCTGGACGCTGAACGCCGCCCGCACTCCCGCGACGGGCTACCCGCGGCTCACCGACCTCCAGCCGATCGCGGACGTGGCCGCGCCGAGCGACTCCACGGCCGTGCTCCGCTTCACCTCGCCGCAGCGCCGCTTCCCCGACGTGCTCACCGATCTGGCGGTCCTCCCCGCCCACCTGCTCGACACCGTCCCCGCAGGCCGGCTGCGGCAGGCCGCCTGGAACACCCGGCCGGTCGGCAACGGTCCCTTCCGGTTCGTCGGCCACGAGCCGAACCGCCGCTGGGTCTTCGCCGCCAACCGTGGCTTTCCCGCGGCGCTGGGTGGTCCGCCACGCCTCGAACGGCTCATCGTGGTCGTCGTGGACGAGCCCACCACCAAGCTCGCCGCGCTTACGTCGGGCGAGCTCGACTTCGCCGGCATCCAGCCGGCCCACGCCTCGTTCGTTCGGCGCGACCCCGCGCTGGAGGTGCGCACCTTTCCCCTCTTTCTGACCTATGGCATCGTCCTCAACACCCGGCGCGCGCCATTCGACCATCCCGAGATCCGGCGGGCGGTGAGCGCGGCGATCGACCGGCAGGAGATCGTGGACGGCTACCTCTACGGGTTCGGCACGCCGGCCACCGGGCCGGTGCCCCCTGGGGTGCCCGGATATCTTCCGGTCCCCGCGACCCCGGCCTCGGCGTCACCCGCGGTCGGCGGCCAGGCGACCCAGTTCGAGCTGCTGACGGTCGGCAGCGGCGAGGCGGCCCTGGAGCAGATGGTTCAGGCGCGGCTCGCCGCCGCTGGGTTCGACGTGGTGATCCGACAGCTGGAGCTCTCCACGTTCCTCGCCAGGGTGTACGGACCCGAGCGCGACTTCGACGCCGCCGTGCTCGGGATCTCCGGCGACCTCGGGCTCGGCTATCTGAGCTCGCTCGCCGAGACCGCCGGACTCGAGGCGCCGGCGGATCCCGCGGCAGCGCAGCGCTTCTTCGCGGATTCGGCGCCGGTGGCCTTCCTCTATCATGCGGCCGGCCTGCAGGGCGCCAATCGCAGGGTGAAAGGGGTGGAGATGGATCTGCGGGGGGAGCTGCCGAGCGTGCAGCGGTGGTCGGTCGCGCCATGACCGCGGTCGGCGCGGCCGCTCCCGTGCGCCTGGACCTCGCCGGCGGCTGGACCGACGTGCCGCCGTATTCCGCCCGAGAGGGCGGCGTGGTGGTGGCGGCCGCGGTGCAGCTCTACGCCTACGCCGAGGTGCGGCCGCGCGAGCGGGGGTATCTCCTGGTCTCGAAGGAACTGGAGCTGGAGCTGGAATATCCGCACCTGTCGGCGCTGGCCGGAGACGGCCCGCTCCCGCTGCTGCGGGCGGGCCTGCGGGTGCTCCGGTCGAAGCCCTGCTCACTCAGCACCCACGCCGATGCGCCCCACGGCAGCGGGCTCGGCAGCTCCGGCGCAATGGACGTCGCCATCGTCGCGGCACTCGCTGGCGCGGAGGGGCGCCGGCTATCCACCCGCGAGATCGCGGACCTGGCCTGCCGGCTGGAGGGCCAGGAGGCCAAGATCCCGGGCGGCAGACAGGACCAGTTCATTGCCGCTTACGGCGGGTTTCTCCGGCTCGGGTTCCGCGACCCTGACGCGACCGTCGAGCCGATCGAGCTGGACCCTGCGTTCGCCGGGGAGCTGGAGCGTCGGATGCTGCTCTGCTACACCGGCGACTCGCGGTTCTCGGGCGACACCATCGGCCGGGTGATGCGAGCCTACGAGCGAGGTGAGCCCACCATCGCGGGAGCGCTGGACGGCCTTCGCGCCGCCGCGGAGGCGATGAGCGATGCGCTCCGCGCCGGCGATCTCGGCCGGATCGGCGCGCTGCTCAGCGAGAACTGGCGACTGCAGCAGCGGCTCGACGCCGGCATGTCCACTCCGGAGATGCGGCGGCTCGAGGCGGCGATGCGCGATGCCGGCTGTCTCGGCGGCAAGGCCGCCGGGGCGGGTGCGGGCGGGTCGATGTTCTTCCTCGCGCCCGACGACCCCGGGCCCGCGCGCGAGGCCGTGGCGCGGCTGGGCATGCGGCTCCTTCCGGTGCGCTGGGCGGCGACAGGCGTGCGCCCGTGCTGAGCCATGACCAGCAGGAAGCCCGGCGCGATGCCGTGCGCGGCTCCGCGGATCTCGCGGCACTGGTGGCGGGGCTCGCGCGGCGCTCCGAGCCGTTCTTGCGCCGCCCTGTGCAGCCGCCCGCGCTCAAGGCGCAGCTCACCGCGGATGGTGGAACCTGCCCCGTGGACGGGTCTCCGCTGCTGTTCGATCCCTGGCAGCCCGCCTCACACCGCTGCCCCTCGTGCGGGAAAGAGCAGGCCGGCCCGCGCCACGAGGGTGCCTGGGCCCGGTGGCAGCACCTCTGGCTCGCGGAGCGGTCGGCGGAGCTCGCGGCCCTCCGCACCATCGGCGAGCGAGAGGAGGCCGGCGAGGCGGCCGCGGCGCTGCTCGCGGCGTATGCCGAGCGCTACGCCGGGTATCCCAACCGCGACAATGTGCTGGGCCCGAGCCGGCTGTTCTTCTCCACCTATCTCGAGTCCATCTGGCTCACCAACTATCTCGCGGCCGCGTGGATGCTGCGGGAGGCCGGCGCGCTCGATCCCTCGGTCGAAGAAGGCGTGAACGCCGTCGCCGACGAGGCCGCCAACCTCATCGGCGAGTTCGATGAGGGCTTTTCCAACCGGCAGACCTGGCACAACGCCGCGCTTACTGCCATCGCCGTGTGGTTCCAGGACGAGGAGCTGGCGGGCCGGGCGGTGGAAGGTCCCACCGGCGTCATCGCCCACCTGGTGCGGGGCTTCGGTGACGACGGGATGTGGTACGAAGGCGAGAACTATCACCTGTTCGCGCTCCGGGGGCAGCTTCTCGCAATGGGCTGGGCCCGCCAGGCGGGCGTGGACGTGCTCGCCGACCCGCGGCTGGCCGCGAGGCTGGAGGGCGCGCTACGGGCGCCTGCGCTCACGGCACTCCCCGACTTCACCTTCCCGGCCCGCAAGGACTCGAGGTACGGCGTATCGCTGGCGCAGCCGATGTACCTCGAGTTGTGGGAAGTCGGTGCCGCGCGGCTGGGCAAGCCGGATCTCGACCTCTGGGACTGGCTCCGCGCGCTCTACGCCTCGCCCGCGCCGCCGGCGGAACGCTTCGACTCCTACCTGCACGAGACCGGGTGCGAGCCCCCGCGGTCGCGCTCGCGGTCCGACCTCTCCTGGTGGGCGCTGCTGGAGATGCTGCCGGCGTTGCCCTCGGGCACGGGGACATGGCAGCCCGGGAACCTGCTGCTCGAGGGCCAGGGACTCGCGATCCTGCGGCGCGGCGATCGCTACGCCAGCCTGGAGTGCGGCACCTACGGCGGGGGCCACGGTCATCCGGACCGGCTGCATCTCACGCTGCATGCCAATGGCCGGCACTGGCTGCCCGATCCCGGGACCGGCTCGTACGTGGCCCGCGACCTCTTCTGGTACCGGTCCACGCTCGCGCACAATGCCCCGCGGGTGGACGGTGCGTCGCAAACGCCGTCGGACGCGGAGTGCGCGGCCTTCGGTGAGTCGGGGGACTGGGCCTGGGCGCGCGGCCGCTGGGGCGAGTTCCTCCGGACCGTGGTGGCGGGCCCTCGCTACCTGCTCGACGTACTGGAGCTCTCTGCACCGGAGGCGCACACCGTCGAGCTGCCGTGGCATCCCAACGGCGCCGTGTCCGAGCCGCCGGGACGATGGGAGCCGGAGACTGCGGGCACCGGCGAGTTCGTCCGCCGGCTGGAGCGGTTCGTGCCCGCGGGCCCCGGAGCCCCCCGACTCCACGCCAGCGCTCCGAACAGCGGCACGCTGACGCTCCATCTGAGTCCCGGGGTCGAGCTGCTCCGCGGCGAGGCGCCGGGGCTGCCCGGCAGCGGAGGGCCGGCAGTGTTTTACCTGCAGCGCGCCCGCGGTTCCGGCGTGCGGCTCGTCACCATCGTCGAGGCGGCCGCATCGGCTCCCATGGTGCGCGGGTCGCGGGCGAGCGGAGACCTCATCGAGGTCGAGACGTCCGGCGGGGTGGAGCGCCACGTGAACACCAGCGACGGGTGGGACGTGACCGTCGAGGGGAGCACCGTCCAGCTCCGCGGCCTCCGGCGATCGGCCCCGAAGGCGCCCGGGCCCCTCATCGACCACGCGCGACGCACGCCGATGATGGGCCAGGCGCTCCGGGTGCTCGATCCGCCTGCGCTCGACGGCGCCTTGGACGGATTCGACTTCTCCGAGCCGCTGGCGCTGGACCACGAGGACCAGTACCGGCGGAGCGAAGAGCCTTACGCGGGCCCGGAGGAGTTCTCCGCGACCGCTGCCGTGCACTGGGACGAGCATGGCATCTATGTCGGTGTGGAAGTACGGAAGCCCGAGCTCCGGGTGCGGAGCGCCGCGGCGCCGCCGCTCCGGCTCGACAACGAGCCGGACGATATTCATGCCGATGGAGTGCAGGTCTACCTGCGTCCGGCGGCCGACCACGCGGTCTACGGATTCCTGGTGGTGCCGTCGGATGAGGACGGGAGTATCCGGGTGCACGGCGTCGCGGGAACGGCGGGCGATCCGAGCATGGTGCGAGGCGGGTGGCAGCCCAGCGATGCGGGATATTGCCTGACCCTGGGCATCGCGCTGCCGGAGTGGAGCCCGGCGCCCGAGGCGCAGATCGGCTTCGACCTGGTGGTCAACCGGATCGAGGAAGGACGCGAGCGCCGCTCGGGGCAGCTGGTGTGGAGCGGCGGCGGGGGCTGGGTCTACCTCCGCGGCGACCGCCAGGATGCCTCCGCCCTCGGTGTCCTGGAGCTGCGCTGAGGATGGATCGCGTCGCGGGGATCACCTCCACCGGCAGCAAGCGCCCCGCCGCGCTCTTCGGCGCGGCGGGCGAATCGCTCCCGCTCAGGATGACGCGCTCGTCCGGCTGCCGGGTCTGGGATGCCGAAGGCCGCGAGTATCTGGACTTCATCATGGCCCTCGGCGCGGTGGCCCTCGGGTACGGACATCCGTCGGTGACGCGTGCAGTGGCCGAGGCCGCGGAGCAGGGAGTGGTGGGGCCCCTGCCGCCCGTACTGGAAGAGGCGCTGGCCGCCGATCTGTGTCGCGCCATTCCCTGGCTGGAGCGCGTCCGCTTTCTCAAGACCGGGGCCGAAGCGGTGACGGCCGCCGTGCGGCTGGCGCGGGTCGTCACGGGTCGCGACGCCGTGCTGGGCTGCGGCTACCACGGATGGCTGGACTGGTGCCAGACCGCGGCGGGCCGAGGCGTGCCGGCGTCCACCCGCGCGCTGTACGGCGAGGTTCCGTTCAACGATCCGGCGCGCACCCTCGAGCTGATCCGTGCCGCAGGCGACCGCCTGGCTGCGGTGGTGTTCGAGCCGGTGATCCTCGATCCTCCCAGCCCGGAGTGGATCGCCGTGCTCCGGGAGGAGACCCTACGCTGTGGCGCGATCCTTGTTGCCGACGAGATCAAGACGGTCTGCCGGCTGGCCCTCGGTGGCGGCTGCGAGCGGTTCGGGATCCGGCCCGATCTGGTGGTCATGGGGAAGGCGATGGCCAACGGCTTGCCGCTCGCCGCGGTAGGCGGCCGCGCCGACGTGATGGATGCCGTGTCCCGCACCTGGATCTCCTCGACCCTCGCGACCGAGATGGTCTCGCTGGCGGCGGCCCGCGCGACCCTCACGGTGATGACGGAGGCGAAGGTTCCGGTGCACATCACGCGCGTGGGCACCCGGCTCCTCGCTGGGCTTCGTGCCCTGGCGGCGCGACACGAGCGACTGGTCGGCCGTGCTGCTGGTCTCCCGGAGATGTGCTTTCTGGACTACCGGGACGAGCCGCTGTCGGGTCGAGTCGCGGCGGCGTGCGCGGACCGGGGGCTCCTCTTCAAGCGCAGCGCCTACAACTTCGTGTCCCTGGCACATGACGAGGCGAGCGTGGACCGCGCGCTCGACATCCTCGACGACGCGCTCGCCTCGGTGAAAGACTGAAGCGGCCCGACAGCAACCACCGGTGGCCCCCTCCGCTGATTCGCAAGCCCCTCTTAGATTGCTCACGTGCTGATCGACGTCCACGGGCACTTCCTCCACGACCGCACCCCGCGGGCCGACTGGCGCGAGCGCAACGCCAGCCGGCTTCGCGCCGGCGAGCGTGTCGGCGTCACCATCCATGTCGCCTCGATCCTCGGCAGCTGGGGGCTGACGTCGCCGACGTACTTCCCCTCACCCGACGACCTACGCTACGGCAACGACTACCTGTTGCGGCTCCAGCGGGAGCATCCCGATCGGATCCGCGGCTACGTCGCCGTGAACCCGAACTACACCGAGCACGCGCTGGCGGAGATCCGTCGCAGCCTCGACGCCGGCATGATCGGCATCAAGCTCGCCGCCAGCCGTCGCGCCGACGATCCGCTGCTGGATCCGATCTGCGCGCTCGCGGCGGAGCGCGGGGTGCCGATCCTGCATCACATCTGGCAGGGGCGGCGTCGCGATTATCCGGGTCAGGAAGCGTCGGACGCGGTCGAGCTGGGGAGGCTCGCGGCGCGCCACCGGTCGGTCCCCTTCATCCTCGCGCACATCGGCGGCGGGGGCGATTGGCTCCAGACGCTGCCCGTCGTCCGGGGGCTGCCCAACATCCTGGTGGATCTCTCCGGCAGCGGCGTCGACGGCGGCATGCTGGAGGCGTGCCTCCACGCCGTAGGGATCGACCGGCTCCTCTGGGGCTGCGATCTCACCATCGAGACCGGCTGGGCCAAGCTCCGGTATCTGGAGCACCTGCTCTCGCCCGCCGACCTCGACCATGTGCGGCGGCGGAACGCGATGCGGATCTTTCCTCCCGGCGCCTTCCCGTCGGACTGATGCGCACCGACGTCAACGCATTCCTGGGGGCCTATCCCTACCGGCGGGTGCCCGGGACGTCGCCGGAGGCGCTGCTGGAAGCGATGGGCCGCACCGGCATCGACGAGGCCTGGGTGACCCACCTGCCGGGGATCTTCTGGCGAGATCCCGCCGCGGGGAATAGGTGGCTGGTGGAGACGACGCGGACCCATCCCAGACTACGGCCCGTACTCGCGGTGCACCCCGAGATCTCCGGCTGGGAGTCCGTCCTGCGCGCTGCCGTCGAGGTCGGTGCGCCGGCGGTGCGCTGCGACCCCTCCTTCTACGCCATCGGGACTGCGGGTCCATCCATGCGTGCGCTGGCGGGGGCATGCGCTCGCGCGGGCGTCGCGCTGATGCTGGCCGTTCGGCTGGAGGATGGCCGGCAGCGCCACCCCAACGACCACGCTGCCGAGCTGCCCGCTGCCGCGGTGCGCGCGCTGGTGCGATCGGACGAAGGTGTCCGGCTGGTAGTGACCCACGCGGACCGCCCATTCATCGAGGAAGTGCACTTCGGCGCCACGCCAGACGAGGCCCGCCGCATATGGTGGGACATTTCCTGGATCTGGGGACCGCCGGAGGACCACCTCGAAACCCTGCTCCGCACGATTGGCGCGGCTCGTTTCCTGTTTGGTACCGGCCAGCCGCTCCGGATCCCCGAGAACGCGGTGGCCAAGCTCGATCTGCTCGATCTCGACACCGGGGACCGTGAGGCGATCGAGTCCGGCAATGCCGCTGCGGCCGGGGCGCGCGTCAGGGCGGGCGCATGAGCGGACTCGCCGAGCGGATGCGCTGGGGGCTCTTCCCGGCGGTCCCGGTTCCGTTCCGCGGGGACCGGCTCGAGGGCCAGGCACAGCGCGGCTACGCCGGGTGGATGGCGGCGCATGCCGTCGCCGGCGTTGCGGTATGGGCCCACACCGGCCGCGGGCTCCACCTGAGCGCGGAGCAGCGGCACGAAGTTCTGGAAACCTGGCGCGAGGCATTGCCGGACCGGGTCATCATTGCCGGGGCGCGTGACATCACGATGGCGATCGAGGCGCGGCGCGGGCGGGCGGACGCACTGCTGGCGTTCCCCCAACGCAACGACCCGGTCGCCCACCACCGGCGGCTGGGTCGCGAGCTGCCCATCATCGCGTTCTACCTCTACGAGGCCGCCGGCGGGGTGGCCTACGACGACGCCACGCTGCACGCGATCCTCGAGCTGCCGGAAGTGATCGGCGTCAAGGTCGCCACCCTCGACTCGGTGATGACGTTCCAGCGGATCGCGGCACTGATGCGAAGTCACCCCGACAAAGTGCTGATGACCGGCGAGGACCGCTTCTACGGCTACTCGGTGATGGCCGGCGCCACCGCCGCGCTCATCGGGATGGGCGCCGCGCTCCCCGACGTCCAGGCCGAGCTGCTCCACGCGCACCGCGACCGCCAGGGGGAACGCTTCGTCGCGCTCTCCGCGCTGTGCGACCGGCTTGCCCAGGTGACGTTCATCGAGCCGATGGAGGGCTACATCCGCCGCATGCTCTGGGCGGCGGCGGCCGAGGGTGCGATCCCCCGGGACGCCTGCGACGACCCGTGGGGTCCGTCGCTGCCCGAGCGGGAGCGGGAGATGGTGGAACAGGTCGTAGTGGATGCGCGCGCAGCTCGTCCGTGACTTCGAGCGCTTCGGCGGCGGCCTCCCTCGTGACTTCGCCGGCCACATCCGGGAGGCGTACCGCATCGACCTCGCCGCGCGCTATCTCGGCTTTCCCCTCCCGCACCCGATCGGCAAGGGGTCGGGCCAGCTCTCGCTGAACCAGGAGCAGCTGGAAAACGACCGCGCGGCCGGTCTTGCGTTCGTTGTCCTGAAGACGGTGATCGCCGAGGACTCGGCTGGCATCCGCGCCATGGACGCGTGGGCCATCCACGAGACCAGGATGAAGGTCGAGTCCGTCCGCTCGGCGTCGGGTCTCGAGGGCTGGACCGTCACATGGAAGGGCAGGGGCTGGGATCGCTCGTTCGAGGACTATCTCGAGCTGGTCCGGAGCGCCGGCGAGATGACGCGCTCGGGCGTGATGCTGGCGGTGCCCTCGGTCAAGTATCATCTGCCGCGCCTGGACGAGAGCTTTCGCGAAGGCGAGTACCGCCACACGACCGAGCGTCTTGCCCGGGCCTGGGGCGGCGAGGGCCTGGCGCTGGAACAGGACTTCTCTCCCACCCTGGCGGGCGATTCCCTGTCCGACGAGCGGAGCCGGATCCTCCGCTGGCTGGAGGAAGTGCCCGCGCTGATCCGCCGCTCCGCCGGCGGGACGACGGCGCGGGTAGCGCTCAAGCTGATGAATGCGCGGCACGGCGATTCCTTTCAGCTCGACATGGTCGAGGCGGCCGGGGGCGCGGATGCCCTGGTCTGCTTCAACCGTCTCTGGTCGGGCGAGCGGGGCGTGGCGTACGGAGGGTACGACCTCAGCGACCGAAACCTGCGTGCGCTGGCCGCGGTGAAGTCGGCCCGGATTCATCGGCCACCGCTCTCGGGCACCGGCAACGTGTCGTCCGGGCGCATGATCCTGGAATATGCGAAACTCGGCTGCGAGAGCGTCCAGCTCCACACCTTCTTCCAGCTGCCGCTGTCCGAGTACCCGGCGAGCGCGGGCTCGCGCACCCAGCGGGCGCTGCACGCCCTGCTCTTTCACCCGGAAAGCGGGCTCATTGCCGGGATGCTCGATTTGGAGGAGTCCGGTCGGCTGCACCGGCAGGGCGGAGAGCTGCACTTTCTGGACGTCCAACACTCCTGATGCGCATCATCCGGGTGGAGCTCCTGGAGCTCGCGCTGCCGCTGGTCGAGCCTTTCGTGATCTCGGGCGGGACCATGCACGAGCGGCGCTCGCTGGTGGTCATCCTTCACGACGAGACCGGACACCACGGCTACGGCGAGTCGCCACCGTTCGAGCTGCCCTTCTACTCCGAGGAGACCCTGGCGGGCGCGCGGGACCTGCTGCAGCATGTGCTGATCCCGCGCGTCGTCGGGATGGCGTTCGAGTCGCCCGAGGCGGTGGACGCCGCGCTGCGCCCGGGGGTCCGGGGCAACAGCTTCGCCCGTGCCGCCATCGAGACGGCGGCGTGGGACCTGGAGGCGCACCGGCGGAACACGGGACTGGCCATGCTGGTGGCCGAGCGGTTGGGCGTGCAGCCGGCGGACACGGTGCCCTGCGGCGTCGCCCTCGGCATCCCCGTGGACCGCTCGGTCGACACGCTGCAGCGTTGGATCGCGGGCGCGGTGGCGGCAGGGTACCGGCGGGTGAAGATCAAGGTCGCGCCCGGGTGGGACGACGTCCCGGTGCGTGCGGCGCGGCAAGTTCTGGCGGGGACGGGGCTTCGGCTCACGGTGGACGCCAACGGCGGCTACGAGTGGCCGGAACACGAGCGCGAGCTGCGCGCGCTGGACGAGGCGGAGCTGCTCTACATCGAGCAGCCGCTCCATCCGGACGAGCTGGTGGGGCATGCGCGCCTGGCCGAACGGCTCCGGACCCAGGTGTGCGTGGACGAGACGCTGCGCGACGCTCGTGCCGCGCGCCAGATCGCGGAGCTCGGCGGGCCGCTGGTCTGGAACGTGAAGGTCCACCGGGTAGGCGGGTTGTCCGAGGTCTGCCGCATCGTCCGCATCGCCCGGGAATGCGGCGCCAAGCTATGGGCCGGGACCATGCCCGAGTCGGGTCTCGGCTCTCAGGCCGCGCTCGCGGCCGCGGCCATGCCGGAGTTCATCTACCCCTCGGACCTGGAGCCCAGCGCCCGGTGGTTCGGCCGCAACGCCGACGTCATCAAGCTCACGATGACTTCCGACGGGCGGATGCGAGTTCCCGGCGTGCCGATTGCAGCACTGCTGGATGCCGGCCGCTTCACCGCCGCCTCGCGGCTCATCGTAGAAGCTTCCGGGATGCCGGCTTAGCCCGTCGGAGGTAGCATGGTCGAGTATGCGGTCCTGGTGGCGCACATGGGTCTGGGCGCCCTCGGGACGTTCGTCAGCTCGGCAGAAGTGTGGCTGGCTCACGTCAACTGGGAGCTGGTGGCCTGGCTCGTCCTTGGCCTAATCGCGCTTCGTTTCGTGACTTGGGCATTCAAGTTCCGGGGGCTTTAGAGAGTCACTCCTGGCGCGTGACCTGCACTACAGCCCGGTATCAGTAGTACGGCCATTGTGGTTCCGTCACTCTGCCTGGGGGTCCCGGGTCATGTTTGCAAGCGAAGAATTGCAGCGCTGGGCCGGGCGACTCTGCCTCGTACTGGTCGCGGCGCTGGGCATGATGGGCTACTACTGGGCCAACGTGCGGTTTCTCCCCTTGATGGCCGGCTTCGCCATTCTCTCCGGCGTTTGCTACGTCCTGCGAACCGCCACGGAGGAGGCCAAGCCGCTCAGACCGTCGGGGCAGCACTCCGCGATCTGACGTGCCACTCACTCGCGAGCGCGTCCGCGAAGCGGTGGAGCGCGCCGGTGACGAGCACTGGCAGGCGCTGATCGACCACCACGAGGATGCCTATCCCGCCAGTCGGCCCACTCCCGGCGACATCTGTCGGGCGGAAGCCGAGCGGCTCAACGGTCTCGGCCTCGGTGACGACCCCGACTTGAACCTCGTCGAGAGCCGGGTCGAGCGCCTCGACAAGACCGTCCGACTCACCCACGTCTTCCAGAGAAAATCCACCGGCGCCCGCCAAGAGACCGAGCCGTTCGAAGACTACGGTTAGCTTGTTGGCATGCCGATCCGGACCTACCACCTCATTCCCCACACTCACTGGGATCGGGAGTGGTATCTCACGCGGGCGGCTTTCGGAGCCCGCCTCGTTCCCGCGCTGGATGACCTGATCGAGCGTCTCGAGTCCGAGCCCGGGTTCCGCGCGTTCGTGCTGGACGGGCAGACCGTCCACCTCGAGGATTATCTCGCGGTGCGGCCCGAGATGGGGCCGCGAGTGCGCGCGCTGGTGGAGACGGGCCGGCTGCAGCTGGGGCCCTGGTACGTGCTCGCCGACGAGCTGATCCCTTCGGGCGAATCGCTGGTGCGCAATCTCCTCGTGGGCCGGGCCCAGGCCGAGCGGTATGGCGGCCGGCTCGACGTGCTCTACTCACCGGATGCCTTCGGTCATCCCGCGGTGTGGCCGGCACTCGGTGCGGAGTTCGGTATCGCGTGGGGCGTGCTCTGGCGCGGGCTGGGAGGGGAGCCGGGACAGGAGGGCGACCTCTACCGCTGGCGGGCGCCGGACGGGCGCGAGGTCCTGGTGCACCATCTTTCTCCCGGCGGCTACGAGGTCGGGGCCGGGCTGCCCGTCGAGCATGCGAGGCTTGCCGCCGCGTGGCCGAAGGTGAGAGCGGAACTGGAGGCGCGGGCGCGCACGCCGCACGTCGCCGTATTCGTCGGGGCGGATCACCACGCGGCCCACCCTGCGGTCGGTCTGTTGTGCGATCTCCTCGCCGAGCTGGAGCCGGGAGCCGAGGTGCGGGTCTCGCGGCTGGACCAGTATCTCGCCGCCGCGTCGGCCACCGCCGGCGAGCTGCCACGGCTGAACGGAGAGCTCCGCTGGTCGTACGGCTACACCTGGACCCTCCAGGGCGTGCACGCCACGCGAGCCCCTCTCAAGCGCCTGCATGCCGAGGCGGAGCTGGCGCTGGAGCGGCTCGCGGAGCCGCTCGCGGCGCTCGCGCTCTGGCATCGGGGCTACGACGCGCGGCCGTTGCTGGGTCACGCCTGGCGGGCGCTGCTTCGATCGCAGTTCCACGATTCGATCGGCGGCTGCACCTCGGACGCAGTGGCTGATCGGGTGAGGTTGCGGCTGGGCGATGCGGCGGCGAGCGCCGGCGAGATCGCGCGCGCGTCGCTCGACGCGCTGACCGGCAACGATCCCGATGCCGCGCGGGATCACCCCGACCGAACCAGCCCGGCGCTGGTCCTCTTCAATCCGGTGCCGCGCCCGCGCAACGGCGTCGTGGTCACCGAGCTGAGCTGGTTCCGGCGCGACGTGCTGGTCGGGCCGCCGGGCGGACGGGCTCCACGCAGCGCGGCGCCGCCCGCGGATCGCGATCTGGACAGCGCGCTGGCCGGAATTCCCCACCAGATCCTGAGCCGCGGAACCGGCACCGAGCGTCTCGACGCGTCCCGCCACTATCCCGACCAGGACGAGGTTGACCTGGTTCGCGTCGCCATAGCGCTCCCCGAGCTCGGCGGCTTTTCCATCGGCCGGGGCGTGCCCCGGCAGAGGCCGGCGCCGGTCGAGCTCGCCCGGGGCAAGCTGTCGAACGGGCTCCTCGAGCTGTCGGTCGGCCGTAACGGACTGGTCGAGCTGACCGACACGCGGACCGGAACTCGCTTCCGACGGCTGCTGGCCCTGGAGTCCGAAGCGGACCGGGGCGACACCTACACCTTCGAGCCGGACGGCAATGCGGCGGTCGAGCGAGTCGGCTGGTCGAAACCGACGGTCGTCGCCGGGGGTCCGCTCGTGGCCGCGCTGGAACTCAGGAGCGAGCTTCGAGGCGGGGGCGTGCTGGCGCGGCTCACGCTGGCGCTCCACGCCGGCAGTCCGCTCCTCCGGTGCACGCTCGACCTGGAAAACGCCGTCGGCAATCATCGCTTGCGGCTGCGGATACCGACGGGTGTTTCGGGCGAGGTGGTGGTCGCGGGTGGACCGTTCGGCGCCATCCGGCGAAAGCGCCGCCCGTTCGATCCGGCCCGTTATCCGCGGGAGACGCCGGTGTCGACGGCGCCGGCCCAGCGGTTCGTCGCCGCGGCCGGCATTCACGGTGGTCTGGCGGTCCTCGCGCCGGGCTTCTTCGAGTATGAGCATGAGCCCGGCGGCGACCTTCTCGTCACGCTGCTGCGATGTGTCGGGGAGCTATCGCGCGAAGACTTGCGCACCCGCCCCGGCCATGCGGGCTGGCCGATCGCGACCCCTGGCGCCCAGTGCCGGGGGCGGGAGCGCATCCAGCTGGCGCTGGCGCCGCTGAGCCTCGACGTGCTGGAGCGCGTTACACCGGTGGTCGAGCTCTGGGAGGATGCGTTCGTCCCTCCGCGCGCGATCTGGCTCCGTCAGGCCACGCCGCTGATTCCGCCCGCCATCGACCTGGGGCTGGAGGGCGAAGGGCTGGTGTTCTCGTCGCTGAAGGCAGTCGAGGGCGAACGCCGGCGGATCGTGTTCCGCTGCTACAACGCGACCGGAGAGCAGGTCGAGGGACGCCTGCTGACCGATTCGCCGCTCGAGTCGGTCGAGCGGACACGCGCGGACGAGCGGGAAGACAGACGCCTTGCGATGGAGAACGGCGGGACCGAAGTGCGGTTCACGGCGGGCCCGCACGAGATCGTCACCCTGGTGCTCACGCCGGGATGACAGCGGGGCTCCCTCCCAACTATGTTCTCGCATGCGCGAATTCCCGGCGCTGCCGTGCTATCCCTGTCCCCACCAATCCGCGTGCTGCGCTTACGGCGTCACTCTGAGTGAGGATGAGGCCGCCGCCATCACCGCGGCCCAGGGTCCGGCGCTGGTCTACCGCACGCGATGGGGTGAATGGCGCACCCGGGTGAAGGGTGGCCGCTGCGTCTTTCTCCGCGAGAACGTCTGTACCATCCACTCGCAGCCCTATTACCCGGCCGTCTGCCGCGGGTTCCCCTGGACCGATGCCGAAACAGGTGGTCCCTACGAGTACGACCGCACCATCTGTCCCGAATTCATCCTGCGGCCCGAGCTGGTGAGCATCCATCGGCACGCCTGACGTTGTCGTCTCACCCACTACTCCTCCGAGTCCGCCCATGCACCCGGTTCACCGTTCCGGCCTTCTGCTCGCCCTCCTCGTGATCTCGGCCTCCGGCGCTGCGGCCCAGAGCGATCCCGCGCTGGAGCGGGCCCGGAAGATTCTCCGGTCGGTCCCGCTGATCGACGGCCACAACGACCTCGCCTGGGAGATCCGGGCGTCGAAGACGGCGCCGATGGACGTCGCGGCCTACGACCTGCGCACCCGTACGCCGGGGCAGACCGACCTCGAGCGGCTCAAGGCGGGACAGGTGGGAGCCCAGTTCTGGTCCATCTACGTCCCCGGCGAGATGAAGGACAGCGGCTACGCCCGGATCCAGCTGGAGCAGTTCGACATCGCCCGCCGGTTCATCGCCCGCTACCCTGATCGGCTCACCCTCGCCCTCACCGCGGATGATATCGAGCGCGAGTTCAAGCGCGGCCGAGTCGCCTCGCTCCTCGGCATGGAGGGGGGCCACGTCATCGAGAACTCCCTCGGCGCGCTGCGCGCGTACTACGACCTGGGCGCTCGATACATGACGCTCACCCACAACGTCACGCTGGACTGGGCGGACGCCGCGCTCGACAGCGCCCGGCACGACGGCCTCACCGACTTCGGCCGCGAAGTGGTGCATGAGATGAACCGCCTCGGCATGCTGGTGGACCTGTCTCACGTGTCGCCAGCGACCATGAGCGACGCGCTCGACGTGACCCAGGCTCCGGTCATCTTCTCCCACTCCTCCGCACGGGCGCTGACCGAGCACCCGCGCAACGTGCCCGACTCGATCCTCCAGCGCCTGCCCCACAACGGCGGCGTGGTCATGGTGACCTTCGTGCCCGCCTTCGTGTCCAACGAGGTGGCGCTGTACGAGAAACGCGAGGAGGAAGAGAACAGGAGGATCACGATGGAGGTGGCCGACACCGCGGAGGTGACTCGCCGGATGGAGGCATGGACCGCGGCGAACCCGCGTCCCCGGGCGAGGCTGGCGCAGGTGGCGGATCACATCGAGCATATCCGGAAGGTCGCGGGGGTGGATCATGTGGGACTGGGGAGCGACTTCGACGGAATCACCAACGTGCCCGTCGGACTGGAGGACGTCTCGACCTTTCCGCAGCTCTTCGCCGAGCTGATCCGGCGGGGGTGGAGTGACGAGGACCTGAGGAAGCTGGCGGGACGGAACCTGCTGCGGGTGCTCCGTGCCACGGAGCAGACGGCCGAGCGGCTACGCAAGGAGCGACAGCCCAGCACGATGACGATCGGGCCGCGGCCGACGACGTTGTCACCCTGAACCAGGTGAAGGGGACCGTTTCCTCACCACCAGCGCTCCGAACGCCACGGTCATCACCGCGAAGGCGAACCACTGGATGGCGTAGCTGAGATGTGGCCCCTCGTCCAGCTCGGGCGGCGGGAGCCGGCGCGGGAGCGCGGGCAGCCCGCTGTCAGGCGTCTGACGCAGCAGCACGGGGAGCAGCGGGTACGGCAGCCGCGCGCGGAGCGCCTGGAGATCCAGACGAGCCCAGGTGGTCCGGCCGGCGTGCTCGACCGGACGGCCGCCGCCGCTGGCGATCGCCGTGGCAAGACCCCGCACTCGTACCGGTCCGGGCTCTCGCAGCGAGTCGATCTCGGCGCGCACCGCGTCCGGCGAAGGCACGAAGCCGCGGAGCACGAGCACCGCCGAGTCGATCGCCGACAGTCTGAGTGGCGTCACCACCAGCACGCCCGGCGTGCCCTGAAACGCCTGGCCCCGGAGCACGATCTCGTGGGCATGATCGAACTCGCCGGTCGCCTCGACCCACCGCTCATTCAACTCCGCGGCCGTCCAGTCGGCGCCGGCTCCGAGCTCTCGCGGGGGTTCGGCCCGCGCCGCCGCGGCTGCGCGGTTGCTCGTCCGGCGCTCGTCCAGACGGCTCAATTGCCAGAAACCCAATCGCACGAAGGCCGCGGCTACGAGGGCGAGGGCGAGGAGGGTGAACCGGCGGGGAAGCAGTGACATCCGGGTGTCTGTAGGGGAGGACGCGACCCGTGGCATTCGGCCACGCCGGTGTTTCCAAGTCGGCCTCGGATAGAGGGTTCCGGCGCCCGGTAGCGCGGTCCGAGGTTTGCCATGGGGCCACCGGGCCCCCCTGACTCGACCAACATAACCGGCACCGGGGTTTATTTCTCCACCATGACTACCACCAGGACGCTTCTCGGTTTCGCGCTCGTCGGCCTGGTCGGCTGCGGGGGCGACCTCGCCCTGCCCACCCCGTCGAGTGAGGGTGCGGTGCTCTCGATCGAGGGTGGCCAGGACCAGACCGGAAGGGCGGGCGAACAGCTTCCAAGTGAGCTCGTAGTGAGTGTCAAGCAGGATGATGCTCCACTTGCCGACCAAGCCGTCGCCTTCTCCATCATCTCGGGTCCCGCCGGTGTGGAGCTGGAGCCGGACACCGCGGTAACCGGCGAGGATGGCATTGCCACCACCCAAGTGGTGCTGGGCCCCGAGCTGGGTGACTACGAGATCGAGGCGACGCTGGTCGTGGCGGACCCACCACCCACGATGGTGTTCGAGGGGTCCGTCGTGGCGGGCACCCCGGATACCCTCCGCGCGCTCAGCCCGGTGAATCAGCCGGGCCGTCGCGAGGAGCAGGTCGAGGACGCTCCGACGGTCCTCGTGCTCGACCGCTTCGGCAATCCGGTCGCCGGCGCCGTGGTCGAATGGGAAGTCACCACCGGGGGTGGCCAGGTGACCGGCGGAGAGACGGCGGACGCCAACGGCCAGGCGACCGCCGCCTGGACCCTGGGCGACGCGCGGGGCGCGCAAAAATTGGTAGCCAGGGTCGAGGGCGCCCACGGCTCCCCCCTCACCTTCCTGGCCCTGGTGCTGTTCTAAGCCCGTGAGGGCTCGAGGCCGTTGCAGGGCCACAACACCCCTCCAGCCGTGGCGATCAAGTCGCAGTCCCACAAGGGATTATGCCTGGGGCGAGGACTCGCCTTCCGGCATGCAACCTGCTTTCTTCCTCCCCGTCTCCGGCCCAGAGCACACGTGACCAAGCCGTACCACCGCCGACTCGCCATCCCGATGGCCCTCACCCTTGCCGCGCTCAGCGCCTCGTGCGGCGACGTGACCCTGCCCGACCCGGGCGAGGCCGCCGAGCTCCGGCTGGTCGACGGCAACGGGCAGAGCGCGCAGGTGGGAACCGCGCTGGGTGCGCCGGTACGCGTCCGGGTGCTCGATACCGAGGGGCGGACGGTCACCAACCAGCAGGTCACATTCACCGTCCTGAGCGGCGGAGGCTCGGTCGAGCCCGAGGAGATCACCACGAACGGCGAGGGTATTGCCGCAGCGACCTGGACGCTCGGTCCCAGTGCCGGCACCCAGGAGCTGCGAGCCAGCACTCTCCAGGGCGGCAGCGGCAATCGGCTCGACGTGCCTTTCTCGGCCACCGCTATTGCGGGCACTGGCAGCGTACTGGTGGGCGTACGGGGCGACAACCAGACGGGGCCGGTGAACTCCGCTCTGGCGGATTCGCTGGTCGTGAAGGCGACCGATGCCGTGGGAAATCCCGTCGCCGGTGTCGAAGTGACCTGGAGCGTCACCGGTGGCGGCTCCATCTCGCCGGTCACGGTGAGCACGGACGATGACGGACTAGCCGCGGCGGAGCGGGTGCTGGGAGCGTCGTCGGGCGCGCAATCCGCTCGCGCGGAGGTGCAAGGATTCACCGGCTCGCCGGTCGTCTTCAGCCACACGGCCGTGCCGGCGAATCCGTCGCAGCTGGTGCCGGTGGCCGGCGACGATCAGACCGGTCCGGGAGGGTTTGCGCTGGCCGACAGCCTCAAGGTGAAGCTGGAGGACGACAACGGGAACGGCATCGGCAACCGCTCGATCAGCTGGATCGTCTCCACCGGTTCCGGCTCGGTGAGCCCGACGACCGTCACGACCGATCCCAACGGCTTTGCGGCCACCAGCTGGACCCTGCCGGGGGCGGTGGGCAACTACACCGTGAGCGCGGTGTTCTCGGGCCTTCCCGCGGTCCAGTTCACCGCGATGGCGACGCCCGATGCTCCTACCACGATCGAGCTGGTGAGCGGGAATAACCAGAGCGCGACGGCCGGAAGCGCGTTGCCGAACCCGCTGGTGGTTCGGGTGACCGACGAGAACGACAATCCGGTCGCGAACGTGGGGGTCACCTGGGCCGCCCAGGTCGGCGGCTCCGTGTCGGACGCGACGACGGCCACCGACGCCAACGGGCGCGCGCAGGTGACGCGCACGCTCGGCGTGCTGCCGGGCACGTACACCACCACCGCCACGGTCGATGGGCTGAGCGGCTCGCCCGTCACCTTCACTTCCACTGCGCAGGTGGGCGCGCCGGATCGCCTCGCGATCATCACCCAGCCGGGCAGTCCGATCGTCAGCGGCGGGACCATCAGCCCGGCGCCGTCGGTCCAGGTGCAGGACGATCAGCAGAACCCGGTCCCGCAAGCCGGTATCGCGGTCAACGCGGCGATCACCTCGGGCCCGGCTGGAGGCAGCCTGGGCGTGAACGACCAGCGACTCACGAACTCGAACGGCCGGGCCAACTTCGCCAATCTCACCATCAGCGGTCCTCCCGGCGATTACGTGCTCACCTTTACCGCGACGGTGGGCGGGGCCGAGCTCACGCCGGTCAGCTCCAACCCGATCACCGTGACCGCCGGGTCCGCAGCCAGGCTGGTCGTCCTGCAGCAGCCCTCGAGCGGCTCCCAGAGCGGCGACCAGTTCGCGCAGCAGCCGATGGTGCAGGTTCAGGACGGCAGCGGCAACCCCATCAATGGGAACCGCACGATCGCGGTCGAGCTCGGCCAGGGCGACGGCGATGGCCAGCTGACCGGAGACGTGACCATTGCGACCGGCAGCGGCTCGACGGCCACGTTCACCGACCTGGGCATCGAAGGGGAGACGGGGAATTACACGCTCATCTTCCGCTCCGGCACGCTCCAGCCGGCGGAGTCGCAGGTCATCGCCGTCGTGAACAACCCGCCGACGGCCGACGATGAGAGTTACACGACCGACGAGGACGTCGCGCTCAGTGTGCCCGCGGGAAGCGGTGTGCTGGTGGGAGACAGCGATCCCGATGGCGACAACCTGACGGCCATCAACGCCAGCAATCCGGCCGGCGGGTCCGTCACGCTGCAGTCGAACGGCTCGTTCACCTATACACCTGACCCGGAGTTCAACGGCACCGACACCTTTACCTATCAGGTGAGCGATGGGCGCGGCAACGTCAGCGCTACCGCCACGGTCACGATCACGGTCAATCCGGTGAACGACGCTCCGGGCTTCACCGCGGGCCCGAACATCGAGGTCTCCTCTCTCGCTACCACGCTCGGGTTCACCGCCGCTTCCTGGGCATCAGGCATCACCGCCGGACCCCCCGACGAGAGCGGTCAAGCGGTGACGTTCCAGGTGTCGACCGACAACGACGGGGCGTTTTCTGCGACGCCCCAGGTCGATCCCAGCGGCACGCTCACCTTCACGCCTCAGGTGACGTTGACACAGGTCATTGTGAACGCCAGCGTGGTAGCCCAGGACAACGGTACCGGCACCCCCAGCAGCGCGGCCCAGAACTTCACCATCACCATCGACCCGTAGTAAAGGCTGAAGTCGAGTCCGGGTGGGCACTTACGACTCCCTGTGACCTGAGTCCTATTTCCTAATCCGGGCGCCGCGTTATCATCCCCCCGATGCGAAGCCTCCGGTTCGGCTCCACCGTGCTCGTCGCCGCCGCACTGCTTTCCTGCGGCGGCGATGATCTTGTGCTCCCCAGCGAGGGTGAGCCAGCAGCGATCAATATTCTCCAGGGCAACGATCAGAGCGGCCGGGTCGGCGAGGCGCTCGCCGACTCTCTGGTCGTGGAAGTGCTCGACGGTACCGACATGCCCGTGCCGGGCGCTACCGTCGTCGTCGAGCTCGGCGCCGGCAGCGCGCAGCCCGATACCCTCACGACCAATGCGGAGGGCCTCGGGAGCGCCCAGATCACCTTGGGCGACCAGGTGGGCGAGACCGCGGGAACGGCCAGAGTGATCGCCCCGGAAACACCGGTCGTGGTCCAGGCCACCTTCACCGTAACGGCCGTAGCATCCGACGCCCACGGCCTCGCAGCCGTCTCCGGCGACGCCCAGACCGGCGCCGTGGGCACCGCGTTGGCCGACCCGCTCGTGGTCCAGGTGACCGACCACCTCGGCAATCCGATCGAGGGCATCACCATCACCTGGACTGCCGAAGGCGGTGGAAGCGTGAGCGCGCCGTCCACGGTGACCGACGCCGAGGGTTTCGCTTCCGTCACCCGGACGCTCGGTCCCGCCGCGGGACCCCAGACCACGCTCGCCAGCAACGATCTGCTCGCCGGCTCGCCCGTCGTGTTCAATCACACCGCCACCGCGGGCAGTGCGTCGGGCGTGCTGATAGTCTCGGGTGATGGACAGATCGCCACGCCCGGGGCCACGCTGCCGCTGCCTCTGGTGGTGCAGGTCGTGGATGAGGCTTCGAACCCGGTCGTTGGTGCGGCGGTCACCTGGGTGGTGACGGCCGGAGGCGGCACCATCGATCCGGCCACCGGCCCCACCGACGCGAACGGTCAAGCCTCCACGACCTGGACCCTGGGCTCCACAGCCGGAGCCAACACCGTGCAGGCCATCGTCTCCGGTGTGGGCCAGGCCCAGTTCACCGCGACCGCTGCCGCGGGCACACCGAGCGTGATCCGAATCGTGTCAGGCAACGGCCAGAGCGGCGCGGCCGGGACCGCATTGGATGCGCAGCTCGTGGTCCAGGTGCTGGACGACGCGGACAATCCTGTCACCGGGGCCACGGTGAATTGGAGCATCGAATCGGGCGGAGGCGCCATCTCACCGGGCTCGGCCCAAACCGATGCCCAGGGCCGCGCCGCTGCCGCCTGGACCCTGGGACCAGCGACCGGAACCCAACGAGCTCGCGCCTCCGTTTCCGGAGCCGGCACCGCCCGCTTCGAGGCGACCGCGACAGCGGGTGCGGCTGCGGTGTTGGGGATTCGGAGGCAGCCTTCGCTGGAGGTCGTGGCCGGCGTGCCGTTCAATCGTCAGCCCGAGATTCAGATCCGTGACGCTTCCGGCAACCCGGTGCAGACGCCGGGCGTGACGATCACGGCGGCCATCGCGAGCGGCCCCGGGCAGTTGGGCGGGACCAGGACGGCGACCACGGGGCCTAACGGACGCGCCGCGTTTGATAACCTGGAGATCACCGGGGCCGTCGGAGCGCACACGCTGATCTTCGCCGCGCCGGGCTTGCAGTCGGTCACCTCCACCTCCTTCACCGTCGGCCCGGCGAACACCACCACCCGCATCACATCCGACACGCCCGATCCCTCGGCCCCGGGTGAGGCGGTCACCGTGACCTTCGAGGTCACCTCACCTGGCGGCACACCGCCAGGGACAGTGGAGGTGACTGCCGCCGGCGGTTCGGAGAGCTGCTCTGCCAGCGTGTCCGCCGGCCAGTGCCAGCTCACGCTGACGGCCGAAGGCAACCGCGCCCTGACCGCGACATACCAGGGCAGCACCACCTTCCTGTCCAGCAGCGGGAACACGTCGCACAACGTGGTAACCCCGGATCGGCCCCCGACGGCTCAGAACGACAACTACTCGGTCACGCGGGGCGTGCCGCTTTCGGTCAACGCAGCGGACGGCGTTCTGGCCAACGACTCCGATCCCGACGGGGACAACATGACGGCTTCGCTGATCAGCGGGCCGGCGAACGGTACGCTCGACTTCAACTCGGACGGGTCGTTCGTCTACACCTCCTCGCCCACCTTTTTCGGCAGCGTCACCTTCACCTACCAGGTCAGCGCCGGAGGGCAGACCGACACCGCCACGGTCACTATCATCGTGACCTGATCCACCCGCGATAGGTCAGTAACTCATTACACTGCTAAATTTTGCACTCACGGCACAGGGGTCGAATCGTGTGATCCAGCCCCTATCCGACGGGCCGTACGAATGCTAAGGTAGACCCTCCGGGAACAGGGCAAATTCCCCTTCATTTCCTTGGGGTGATCACTTGCGTTCCATGACCGCGAGCGTCGTGGCGGCGTGCCTGCTGGGCACGGCCTGCGGCGGTGATGATCTGGTGCTCCCGGAGGAGACGCCGCCGATCACGGTCCAGGCATTCTCCGGGAACGAGCAGTTCGCTGCTCCGGGCCAGGAGCTGCCACAACCGATCGTGGTCAAAGTGACGGGCGCCGACTCGAATCCGCTGCCCGGCGTGCGGGTGGCGTTCAAGCTCGGTGCCGGCGCCGAGGGTGGCCAGACCACCCCGGACACCGCACTGACCAATGAGGCCGGTGAGGCTTCGACGCGCTGGGTGCTGGGCGACGGCCTCGGGGAGCAGCAAGTGCACGCGGAGGTGGTGGGGGCGGGGCTCGACGTTGTAAGCTTCACGGCAACCGCGGTGGAGGACCTGCCGCAGCCGAGCGCCGGGCGTTCCTCCGTCACGGCATCACCCGAGAGCATCGAGGCCGTCACCGGCCTCTCGGTCATCCGCGTCACCGTGCGCGACGGGCAAGGCGACCCGATCGCGGGCGCGGCGGTGACCCTGGCCGCGACCGGCCTCGGCAATGTCCTCACCCAACCCTCGGGGCCGACGGGCGAGGACGGTGTGGCGGAAGGCTCGCTGCAGGCGATCACTCCTGAGACGAAGGTGATCTCGGCGGTGGTGAACGGGAGCATCGCCCTCGACGAGACCGCCACCATCCAGGTGGTCGTCACCCCCACGGCGGACCGGCTGGTGTTCCTGGTGCAGCCGACCGATACCGAAGAGGACGAGAGCATCTCTCCCGCCGTAACGGTCGCGATCGTGGACGACGGGGGGGACGTGGTGCCGCTCTCGGGGGTGGAGATCCGGCTGGAGCTGATCCGGGAGAGGGGCGAGCACTCCAATGAGCTGGAGGGTGACACCACGCGGAGCACCGACGCCGGTATCGCCGTCTTCCCCGACCTCCGGGTGGACCACGACCACAGGGACTATCGACTTCGCGCCTCGGCACCCGAACGACCGGAGCTGGGCTCGGTAGACAGCGAAACCTTCGACGTCGAGGACTGATGCCGCGCCCGCTCTCCACCCTTCGCCTCGCGCTGTCGCTCTCTGCCCTCGGCTTCGCCTGCGGCGGTGACGATCTCACGCTGCCCAACCAGGGCGAGCCGGCGGTGGTGGAGCCTCTCGCAGGCAAGGACCAGGACGGCACCGTCGGGCAGGCCTTAAGCGACTCGCTTGTTGTCCGGGTGACCGACCGGTTCGGCGATCCGGTTCCGGGTGTCGCGGTTCAATGGACTGCCCAGGGCGGCGGCAGCGTGGATCCGAGCGAGAGCACGACGGACGCGGATGGACGGGCGGCCACCCGGCGCATCCTCGGTACCGCGCCAGCCACCTACGTCACCGTCGCCACGGTGGAGGGAATCGAGGAACAGGCCTTCTTCAGCAGCACCGCTCTCACTGCACGGCTGGTGATCACATCGAGGATCCAGGCGATCGCCGTCTCCGGCGATCTTCTGGACCCTCAGCCGACGCTTCAGCTCCAGGCCGCGGACGGCACACCTATCGCGGAAGAGGGCGTCGTCGTCAGTGTGGCCATCACCTCGGGCGGAGGCGAGCTGGAGGGAACCACGACGGCGAACAGCAACGCCGCCGGCGAGGTCGCGTTCACTGATCTCGCGCTTCGCGGCTCGCCAGGGACTCGGCGGCTCATCTTCGCGGCCGAGAACTTCGCTCCGGCCACGACCCCTCCCATCGCCCTGGGCGCCGGCGCCCCGGCCGCGATCGAGCTGGCCGCGGGGGACGATCAGACGGCCACAGTCGGTGCACCGGTGCCGATTCCACCCTCGGTCCGGGTGCTTGACGCCGAGGGGACTCCCCTCCCGGGCATTCCGGTCGCGTTCACGGTGACGAAGGGCGACGGCACCCTGGTGGGAGAGTCGCCGGTCACCGACGCCAACGGCCTCGCGGCGGTGAGCGAATGGAGGCTGGGCCCGGCCGTGGGGGAGAACGAGCTCTCGGCTGAAGTCTCAGGTCAGGCGCTGAGCGGCAGCCCGGTGCTGTTCAGCGCCACCTCGACCGCCGGCGGCGTGAGCGCGAGCGAGAGCAGGGTGGAGGCCTCGCCCGCGACGATCGTCGCTTCGAGCGGCTCCAGCGCGGCGAGCATCATCGTCCGGGTGCGCGACCAGTTCGGGAACCCCGTGGCAGGTGTGCCGGTCGCGCTCGCGGTAGACGGCAGCGGCAACACGCTCACCCAGCCGAGCGATGCCACGGACGCCAACGGCGTCGCCACCGGCCGACTCAGCTCCACCGCCGCGGGGTCCCGCAGCGTGACCGCTACCGCGAACGGCGTCGAGCTGGATCAGGTCGCCACCGTCACCGTGCAACCCGGGAATCCATCCGCGGCGGCCAGCTCGGCGACGGTGCCCACCAGCGGACGCGCGGGCGAGCCGACCACGATCGAGATTCAGCTGAAGGACGCGCTGGGCAACCCGGTCCCGGGACGCGCGAACGCCATCGGGGTGGCGGTCGGCGGGGTGAACAACGTGGGCGGAATTGCCGCGAGCGACGCGGGCGGCGGGCGCTACACTGCGAGCTACACGCCGCAGGTCGCTGGCGTGGACCAGGTGGCGGTAACCGTATCGGGTGCCGCGGTATCCGGCTCGCCGTTCGGAAGTCAGGTGCAAGCGGGTCCTTCGGCGGCAGCGCAGAGCTTCTCGGACGTGCCGTCGACGGTGTCCATCTTCCGAAGCTTCACGATTACAGTGGTGATCCGCGACCAGTTCGGCAACGTAGTGGGGCATGGCGGCGACCCGGTCGAGCTTCGGATCGACGGCGCGCCGCAGGGTCTGACCGACCAAGGCAACGGGACCTACACGCTCGGCATCTCGGCGTTCACCCAGTCGGTGGGGACCCACGAGGTGTCGGTGACGCTGGGCGGCGCCCCCATTTCCGGAAGCCCGTACAGCATGACGGTGACCTTCCCTTGAGGTGAGCTAGCCTCAAGGCGGGCAAGAAGTTATCCTGCGCGCCGCGGGGGTTGCTTCCCCTTCTGCCGGCCGCTATCTTGCTCGCCGCACGCCCTGGTGGTGAAACTGGTAGACACGCTATCTTGAGGGGGTAGTGCCGAAAGGCGTCGCGGTTCGAATCCGCGCCAGGGCATCGCGAATCGGGGGCGCGTCCACACGCGCCCCCTCATTGCTGGCCAGCCACTGTAGCTCAGGGGTAGAGCTCTCGATTCGTAATCGAGCGGTCGTCGGTTCAAATCCGACCAGTGGCTCTGGGCGGTAAGGCAGTAAGGCGGTGGGTGCTCACAGGCCGTCATCTCGAGGAACGAGGCAACGAGGGACCTTCTCCGCGGTCATCGAAGACCGGTGAGAAGGTCCCTCGCTTCGCTCGGGATGACAGGGTAAGCTCGGACCGCCTTACCGCCTTACAGCTAATCCTCCACATCGAACCTCGCCATCACCCGCAGCACGAAGAGCAGCAGCAGCGTCGCGCCGACGGCCAGGGTGTAGTGCTCCAGACCGGCCGCGAGCCCGATCGCGGCGGTCGCCCAGATCGAGGCCGCGGTGGTGAGGCCCTGCACCCGATCCTCGTTGCGGCTCACGAAGATCACGCCGCTGCCGAGAAACCCGATGCCGATCGCCACCGCCTGCACCGCGCGGATCGGGTCGGCACGGAGCCCTTCCGTGTCGGGGGGTATCTCGGCCACCGACAGCTGGCCGATCGTGGTGTAGAGGGCCGCCGCGATGCCGACCAGCATGTGGGTACGAAAACCGGCGGACTTCCTGGCGCGCTCGCGCTCCCAGCCGAGGAGCCCAGCGAGTGCGGCGGCGACGAGGAGACGGGTGAGAAGCTGGAGCTCGGAATGCACGGGGCCCTCGAGTCGGGACCCCGATAAGCTAGCCGCCGAGGCTCAGCTCTGCTCGCCGGTGGTGAGCAGCCGCCGGAGGGGGTGGTCCGCGTAGATCGGCTGAAGGGCGAGGTAGCGAGCTACCGCGGTTGTGCCCGGCACCAGCAGCTCGTACTGCTCCAGCAACGGCGCGCCTTCCTCGGCGGGGGATGCCGCGGTGGCCTGGAGAAAGTGGACCGCGAACGCAATCGCTTCCGCTTGGTGCTCCGAAGTGTTCCGGTGGCCGTATCGGCGGGGATCGGGGATCGTTGGCACGTGTTCCCAAAGTGTGCGGATCTGCCCTGGGGCCCGGGACTGCCAGCGGTGCGCCAGCTCGTGAGCCATGGCGTGCCGGAGCTGGTCCTCGCTGGTCATCCGCGCCGGATCCAGCGCGAGCGAATCGCGAGAGGCGATGTACTCCCCCAGACGGCCCGCCGCGCGGCCCCGCCTGCTCACCAGCCCGACCCGGCGCGCCGGGCGGCCGAAGAGCGCATAGAGGGAATCGGCATAGCCGCTCCGCTCCAGGCGTCGGTTGACCCGCCGGGCACCCGCGGTGTCGTAGAGGCTCACGAGTGGCCGGTCCGGGCGCCACTCGCGCGAGGCGAGGCTATCGAGCCACTTCGGCCCTCCGGCGAGATCGAGCAGCGGCCCCGGCGCCTCCGTGCCGAAGACACCTCCATCCATGCGAAAGACGTACACCGACCGACCATCGGTCGAGCCGCGGTAGGCCAATGAGATCACCGGCGCCCGCCAGCGCCGCCCGTCCTGGACACGAAGCGGACCGACCAGGGGATAGGTCTGGGCCAGCTGCCCGTCGCTGGAGTTGAAGACGAGGCCGGTATCGGTCACCAGGAACCGCCCAGTCCGGGGCGGCAATCCGCGTGAGGAGAGAAACCCCGCGATCTCCGCGCCCACGGGCAACGCCGTGAGTACCGGCTGCCCGTCGCGCTCGGCGGCGCCGAGGTAGGGCCGCGCCGTGTCCCGGACGGACATCTCGGCGTAGCCGGTGGCGCCGTCGGGACGGGGCGCCCCCGCGAGAGCGGCCCCGAACGCGATGAGGAGACCGAGGGAGGTGCGCACGGAGCTCAGCGCTGCGCGTAACCCGCGGTCTCGACCGCCGGGACGTCGGCGGCGCTCGCGGGGTCAACCCACGTGGTCTGCACCAGAATCGCCATCAGAACGAGGATCAGCGCGATCATCGAGCCGAGGATGGCGGCGGCGGCGCGTTCGGGCACGGGAGCTATCGCGGTGGGGCTCTTGGCGGCGCGGGGCTCGGGGGACACGGGTCGGGTTCCGTTTCAGGGTGAGGTGGTGGATCAGCCGGGGATGCGAAGCCGGGTACCGGCCATGAGCGCGTGCTCGTTGCGGATCGCGTTGGCGCGCTTCAGCGCCGCGAGCGAGACCCGGTACCGGCGCGCGATGCCGGTGAGGGTCTCGCCTCGCCGGACCTTGTGCGTGCGGGCACTGCTGTGATGCGGCCGGCGCTCGCCCGCAGCTCGCACCGCGATCGCCGAAGGGATCGCGACGGCCGGGATGACGAGCTGGGTACCCGCGCGCGGGCGCGAGCCGGCCTTCGGATTGGCGGCGCGCAGGTCGGCGAGGGGAATGCGATAGTTGGCCGCCACCGTCGTCAGCCGCTCGTTCTTCCGCAAGACGTGGGTCAGGTACTGCACCCGCTCCTCCGCGGGGAGCTGCTCGTAGGCCGACGACGTCGCCATGCCGGCGCCGGCGGGAACGCGGATCACGGACTCGGTGCCCGGCGGCGTGGCCAGGCGCAGGTACTGGGGGTTGAGATCCCGGATCTCGCCCAGGCTGACGCCGGCGAGCCGGGCCACCACGTCGAGGCCGGTCGCCTCGGTCACGACCAGCGAGTCATAGGCGAAGGGCGGCACCGGCGCGGTCGCGATCCCATAGCGCGAGGGCTGCTTCGCGATGAGCGCGGCGGCGATGAGCTTGGGGACGTAGTCCCGGGTCTCGTGTCTGAGGAGCTTGGACTCGGCGAGGCGGAAGAACGCGGCGTCGCCGGCCTCCTCCGCCTCCTCCATCTCCTCGGCGGGCTCCAGCTTCCCCAGGCCGCGGGAGACGGTGCCGGCCCCGGCGTTGTAGGCCGCGGCAGCCAGGTACAGCGACCCGAAGCGCTCGCGGAGATCGCGCAGGTGGCGGGCGGCCGCGTCCGTGGCCTTCACTGGATCCCGGCGCTCGTCCACCCAGCTATCCACCCGAAGCCCGTATCCCCTGCCGGTGCCCCGCATGAACTGCCACATGCCGACGGCGTAGGCCCGGCTCACGGCCTCGCTGGACCAACCGCTCTCGATCATGGCGAGGTAGAACAGGTCACCCGGGAGGCCTGCGGCAGCCATGCGCTCGCGGATCATCGGCTCGTACCGCGCGCCACGCTCGAGCACCACGGCCAGCCGGCTCGGCGCCATGGCCTGGAAGTGCTTGAGGTAGTACTGGACCCTGGGGTGCGAGGCGTAGGTCTGAACGTCGAAGTCCCAGCTGACCGCGTCGGCATCGAGGGAAGCGATCTCGTCCCCCGGTGCAACAACCGCCGCATCCGCCAGGGGCACCGCGGCGTCGGCCTCGGAGGTTGAGGGGACGTTGTCGGGGATTCCGGCGGTCAGCGGGGCGACGGCGGGCGCAGGCGGCAGTCCCGGCGCACAGGCACCAAGGAGGAGCGCTCCGAGTGTGAGCTTCAGCAGTCGCTGCATGCAGGCCGTAGAGAAAGTTCCGAGGAGGGCCTTCCAGGGCCGCTCCAAGGAGCACAAAACGGGCCGTATGTGGTCGGGTGCTAAGTCGTTGTAATGAGGTGTGTTGTCAGGGGAACGACGGCCGTTGCGCGAGCGGCCTCAGGCGAAAGGCGAAAGGGTTCGGCAAATCGCTCTAGAGACCCTCCTCATCGGTGAGCCAGAGCGAGAACACTTCCGCACTCTCGCCGACCGGCCGCTCACCTTCCGGAACCACGGTGGTGACGGAGAGGCGGATCCTCCCGCCGCGGGTCACATCCAGCCGCATGAACCCGGCCGCCTCGCGCTTGAAGAGCGAGCCATCGACATCGCGCACCACGCTGGCGTGGCCCAGGATGCCTGCCCCGCTCACCAGCTGGTAGGCGGCCCAGGTGATCCCCGAGCGACCGCCCCGGATCACCTGCAGGTCGTGATCGTGTCCCGAGGCCACCACCAGGGGCGGGTGCTGGTAGAAGGCCCGCTCGAAGGCGCTTCGCAGCAGGCGGTACTTCTGGCCCGAGACGTCCTGGTTCGAGATCCCCGACTGCCGCGCCAAAGGGTAGAGCGAGCCGACGATCGGCAGGGGCAGCCACATCCAGCGCTTCCAGTTCCGGAGCGGGAAGATGTGATCGTTCACGGTGAAGTGGCCGCCGTGGGTGCCGCCGGACTGCATCGGGTGATGGCTGAGGATGATCGCGTGCCGATCGCCCTTGTCCCGCAGCGCCCCCGTGAGCGAGTCCTCGACCTCCTCGTAGGTCTTGGTGGGGCAGGGTGAGGTCTCGCCGAAGGGCTTTACGTCGTTGTGCAGCCACCATTCCGTATCGAGGGCGATGAGCCGGACGTGGGTGCCGAGGTCCACCACCTCGGGCCCGGGGCACCCGTCCGAGGGAGCGAGCCGCACGTCGGGCGCGCCGAACCTCTGGACCAGCGTGTCCTGACGGCGGATGGAGTTCCAGCCGTCCCGTCCCTGCCGGTCCCAGTCGTGATTGCCGGGGATGAGCAGGCCCTGGGCGCTTCCCTTCCGGATCGCCAGGACCTGGGCGGCGAGGCGCCGCTCGGCGTCTTCCCGGTTCGGGTCGCCCACGGGAGGCACGCCGCGGGGGTAGACGTTGTCGCCCAGGAAGACGACGAACTGGCGCACCGGCCGGAGCGAGTCCGACTGGATCGCCAGCTCCCGGAGCACCGGCTCGCCGTCGTAGGCCTTGCTGCCGGCGTCGCCGATGAGGAAGATCGCGACCTCGATGCTGTCCTTGCCCGGTATGGGCGCCGGGGCCGGCGTTGCGGGCTCGAGTGCGGAGCCACAGGCGGTCGCGCCGAAAGCGACCGCGACGAGGGCCGCCCTAGCGGCGGCTCGCATAGCCGGCGATCGTCGCCTTGGCACCTGCCGCTTCGTCGCTGATGAGCAGGGTGAGATCGGGCGCGATCGCCAGCCCCTCCGGCTGTCGGTGGCGCTTCGCGTTGAGCCGTCCGCCCGCGAGCACCTTGCCTGCGGTGTCGATCTCGGCGTACGCGTGTTCGGAGCCGGAGACGAGGATCCAGGTGCCGCTGCGCGGATACCGCACCATCGCGGAGCCGGCGAAGCGCTTCACGCCGGTCGCGCGCTTGAGGTCGGCAAAAGGTACCGTGAGCCTCGGCTCCGGCTCGAACTCTCCGGTCGCCGGGTTCACCGCCAGGATGATGAGCCGGTCCTTCCAGCGCTTGCTCTGGGCCTGCTTGCACAGAAGGAGCATGGAGGAGGAGGCCTGGTCCCAGCTCAGCCCCTCGACCTCGCAGGCACCGCCCAACCCGCGGGTGCGCCGCACCAGCGGGACCGTCTCCCCGTCGCGGCCTTCCTTCGCCTCCAACAGCACGCCGGCGCTGGTCACCAGAAACACCCGATCGCCGACGACCTGAATGTCTTCGAAATCGCCCAGCAGCGGGCCGCCCGCGTCGCCGATGGCGAACCGCTTCACCATCTTTCCATTGGGAAAGTCGATCTGGTAGATAATGGCGCGCTCGTCGCCGTGCGCCAGCAGGCGGCCATCGCCGGTGAATGCGAGTCCGGAGATCTCGGCCAGCTCCTTCGGCAGCTCGATGCGGGCGGCTGGGGGCGCGTCGAGATCGTAGTGACGGAGGCCACCAGGAGCCGAGGACTGGGCCTCGGCGCAGGCGGCCAGGCCGAGGGCGAGCAGAAGCACAGGGAAGAGGTACATTGAGCTACGGATTATAACGCCCTTGGAACCGCGGACTCGCAGGTCGCGTTCGCTGCACACGTGAGAGCTCCCGAATGATGGTCCTTCCGCAAGTACGCATCGTCACGGAGACATGTCACGCGCGCGAGGCGGTGAGCCTCGCTGTTCTGCTCGCGCTGGCTCTGCCCGTCCTGGCCGAGGCCCAGGGTGTCGCCGATCGAGCGGAAGCGGGTCAGACACTCGCCATCCCGCCGGGACCCCAGTACGAGGCCGGCTGGCTGCAGCGATGGCTCTTCGGCAGCCACTACCGGGACCTGTGGACCACGCCGCTCGAGGCGCCGGTGCTCGACCTGGACAGCTTGGCCGGCGGACTCACGGCCACCAGAAGGGGGGGCGGGGAGCAGACCAAATCGCTTCGCTTCCAGGGCGCCGACGGGAGGGAGTATCAGTTCCGCTCGCTCGACAAGGATCCGGTGGCAGCCCTCCCTCCCGAGCTGCGGACGACCGCGGCCGCCGGCATCGTGCGGGACCAGACCAGCGCGGGCCATCCCGTGGGCGCCATCCTCGTGCCGCCGCTGCTGCAAGCGGCGGGCATTCCGCACGCCGCGCCACGTGTTTTCATCCTGCCGAAGGATCACCCCCGGCTGGGGGAGTTCGCCGCGGAGTACGGCGGCATGCTCGGCACCATCGAGGAGCGACCCAACGACGAGGAGGGAGCGGAGTTCAAGGGGGCGGAGGAGGTCTTCAGCACCAGCAAGCTGCTGAAGGAAGTGGAGGACAGCCCCAACGACCGGGTGGACGCGCGGCGATTCCTCACCGCGCGTCTGGTGGACGTGTTCATCGGCGACTGGGACCGGCACGAGGACCAATGGCGCTGGGCCCGCTTCGAGGACTCGAAGCCCCGTCACTGGGTGCCGATCCCCCGTGACCGCGATCAGGCCTTCGCCCGCTACGACGGGTTGCTGCTCAAGGTGGCCCGCGCGAACGCGCCGCAGCTGGTGAAGTTCGGCCCCAAGTACGCCGGCCCGCTGGGCCAGAACTGGAACGGACGTTTTCTCGACCGCCGCTTCCTGGTGTCGCTGGAGCGCAAGGACTGGGACTCGATCGCCACCGCGCTCCAGTCCCGGCTCACCGACTCGGTGATCGAGGCCGCGGCGGCCAGGCTTCCGGCGAGCTATCTCCCGATCGATTCCACTCGCCTGGCGAACGCGCTGAAGGCGCGCCGCGACGAGCTTCCCGAGGCCGCGGGCAAGTTCTACCGGCTCCTCGCCGGAGAAGTCGACATCCATGGCACCGACCGCGACGAGGTCGTGACGGTGCATCGGCTGGACGGCCGTTTCACCGAGGTCTCACTCGCCGCCGTGGGCGAGAACGGCAAGCTGGAAGACCCCTACTTCACCAGGCGCTTCGACCACGACGAGACGAAGGAAGTTCGCCTGATGCTGCATGGGGGCGCCGACCGGGTGGAGGTGAAGGGTGAGGGCGGGGGCGGCGTCCGCGTCCGGGTGCTCCCGGGCAAGGGCACCGACGTGGTGGTGGATTCCTCCCGCGGCGGCCGGGTAAAGCTCTACGCCGCCGAGCCGGCCGATTCGGCTCTTCCCGGACACGACATCGACGTGGACCGGAAGCCCTACGCTCCCCGCGACACGGCGCAACGCGACTGGGGCAGCCGCTGGCTCTCGGTCACCTGGCTCGCCATCAGTCCGGACGTCGGCCTTTTCATCGGCACCGGGGCGTTGCACACCCGGTACGGCTTCCATCGCGATCCCTACGCCGAGCGCTATCGGGTGCGCGCCGGCTGGTCCACGGCCGCCATGTCGGGCAAGGTCGACTTCGCCGGCACCTGGATCCGGGAAAACTCCAAGGTTCGCGGGCGGCTGCTCGCGCGCCTGTCCGGCATCGAGGTGCTCAATTTCCACGGATTCGGCAACGAAACCGACGCGGAAGGCGATGACGAGTTCTTCGAGGTGGAACAGCTGGATCTGTCGGTGGCACCGGCGATCGGCGTGCCCGTGGGCGATGCCGAGCTCACCGTGGGACCGCTGTTTCGCTACTTCGACACCGACATCGACGAGGACCGCTTCCTCACGCGCGACGAGTACGGCGCGGGAATGTTCGGCATGTTCGGTCTCGGCAGCCGGCTCAGCTTCGACGGCCTGAACCGGGCCCGCACCAATCGAGGCCTGGCCTTTACCATCGGCGGTGCCGTGTACCCGGCCGCCCTGGACGTGGAGGAAACCTTCGGCGAGCTGCATGCGGACGTCACCACGACCATGACGGCAGATTCCGCTCCGCTCGAGCCGACGCTGGCGCTCCATCTCGGCGGCAAGCGGGTGTGGGGCCGCTTCCCGTTCCAGGAGGCCGCCTATGTCGGCGACGCCTCCACGGTCCGGCTCGGACGGGCGAACCGGTACGCCGGCGAGGCGTCGCTCTATGCCCAGAGCGAGCTGCGGCTCCGCCTCGCCGAGTTCTATTTCCTCGCGCCGGTGGACTTCGGAGTGCTGGGGCTGGCCGATGTCGGACGGGTCTTCCTCGACGGGGAGGAGTCCGATGTCTGGCATGGGGCGGCCGGGGGCGGGCTCTGGGCCTCGTTCCTCGACCCGGCGTACCAGGTGAGGCTGGCGGTCTCGTCGGGCAGCGAGCGGACGGCGTTCTATCTGGGGATCGGGAAGGGGTTCTAGGGCACACCGTCATCCCGAGCGAAGGCGAGGGAAGACATCAGTACCCCGACAGACTCGGCTCGGGCCCCTCGTCCAGCAGGTCGGCGAGCCGGGTCAGCCCCTCCTCCAACCGAGCCCGCGACGACGTGGCGCCGAGACAGACGCGCACGGCATGAGGCGCGCTCTCGCGGCCGACCACGAACTCCTCCGACGGACTCACCACCACGTTCAGTGCCCGGGCCTGGCTCACGAACTCCTCGGTGCGCCAGGGCTCGGGAAGCGGAAGCCAGAGATGGAAGCTGCGGTGCGACCCGGAGGGTAGCCAGCGACCCAGGATCTGGACCGCCGCCGCGTGTCGAGCCGCGGTCTCCTCCCGCTTCCACGCCACCATCGCGTCCGCTTCGCCCCGCTCGATCCAGTCGCTCGCCAGCTCCGCCAGCAGGGGCGCGATGAGCCAGGTGCTCGCCCGGATCACCGCCGCCACCCGGTCCACCCGCGACTCCGGCGCCGCGACGTATCCCACCCGCAGACCCGGCGCCATGCTCTTCGAGGTGCTGGTGATATAGTACGCGCCGGCCGGTGCGAGAGCGGCGAGGGGAGGCAGCGGGTCGTCGGGCAGGAACCCGTACACGTCGTCTTCGATCAACGCCACGTCGTGGCGGGCGGCGATCTCCACGATCGCCTGCCGGCGGCCCAGCGGCATCGTGCGACCGGTCGGATTGTGGAGCGTAGGCATGCAGTAGAGCGCCCGCGGCGATCCGTCTCGACACGCGGCCTCGAAGGCCTCGGGAATCAGCCCGTCGCCATCGAGCGGCAGACCCCGAAGCTGGAGATGCAGCAGGCTGGCGATGGCCTTCATGCCGGTGTATGTGACGTGCTCCGTGAGGATCAGATCACCCGGCCGGGCCAGAGAGGCGAGCACGGTGGCGGCCCCATGTTGCGCGCCACTGGTGATGATCACCCGCTCGGCCGGCACCGTGAGACCGGTGCGGCTCATCCAGCGGGCTCCGGCTTCGCGGTGTCGGGCCATGCCCGGTGCCGGTTGATAGAAGTCCAGCAGCCGGTCGAGGTCCGGCCGCCGGGCGAGCGATTGGAGGAGGGCAGCGGCCGAACCCACTCGCGGATCCCGCACCAGCCGGCTCTTGCTCAGGTCGATGACCTCGGGGTCGTCCTCCTCTACGGCGCCTGCTTCGACACCCGGCTCGGGGCCACGCACGAAGGTCCCGCGCCCGACTTCTCCGCTCACCACGCCCCGCTGCTCCGCCACCGCATACGCTCGCCCCACCGTGCCGATCGCTACTCCCAGGCGCCCGGCGAGCTCGCGCTGTGGGGGAAGGCGAGTGCCGGGGGGAAGGGTGCCGGATTCGACGTCGCGCAGGAGGGCGTCCAGCAAGGCCTGGTACTTGGGCTCAGCGTCGGGTGGGAGGGCGGGGGACCATATTGTCATAGTAACAATATCCTATTTGACATCATACATGTCAAGTACAATATTGGTCAATCATCGAATTGCACGGAGCCAGCCATGGCCGTCACGAAGCCCTCCCATCCTGCCCTGCACGCCTCGGCGCCGTTGCGCCGGGGCGATGGTGGGACCCGGTTCCAGCAGCGGCCGAAGCTGCGGCTGGCCACGAATCCTCCGGCCGGCTCGGGGCCGCGACCGGATCGAAACGCGGTCAGGGCCGCGGTCGCCTTCGTTGCGCTCTGCCTGATCTGGGGCTCCACTTGGCTGGCGATCAAGGTCGGCCTGCGCGACCTGCCCCCGATCAGCTTTGCCGGCATACGGTTCGCCCTGGCAGCGCTGATCCTGTTCGCGATCGTCGCGGCGCGAGGGCTCCGGCTGCCGTGGGCGGGGCGGGACTGGCGGCTCCTGCTCTGGACCGGGCTCCTCTCGATCACGGTGAACTACGCGCTGGTCTTCTGGGCCGAGCTGCACATCTCGTCGGGGCTGGCAGCGGTGCTGAACGCCACCATCCCGCTGTTCGGACTTCCGCTCGCGCACCGGATCCTGGCGGCGGAGCCGATGACGCCGCACAAGGTGGGGGGCGTCGTGCTCGGCGTCCTCGGCATGGCGATCGTGTTCGGCTCGGAGCTCGGCGGCAACACGCCGATGGCGGCCTGGGCCAGCGCCGGCGTGCTGGTGGCCTCCCTCGCGGGGGCGCAAGCCGGAGTGCTGGTGAAGGCCAGAGGCACGCACCTCGATCCCGCCGTGCTGGCCGGGGTGCAGATGGCCTTCGGGTCGCTGCCGCTGCTGCTCGGTGGAGCGCTCATGGAGGGCAGTCCCCTGCGGCTCGCATGGACGCCGGGCGCCGTGGCCTCCCTCGCCTACCTCACCGTAGTCGGGTCGGTCGTCGCCTTTCTCATTTACTACTGGCTGATCCGGCACATCGAGGTGACCAGGGTGCTGTTGATCCCTCTCATCACGCCGCTCGTGGCCCTCGGCCTCGGCTACGTCTTTCTCGGCGAACGGGTGACCTGGGGAACCGTGCTCGGCGGGTCGGCGATTCTTGGCGGGGTTGCGTCGGCGATATGGAATGGGGGAAGGCGGTAGGGCGGTAGGGCGGTACGGCGGTACGGCGGTACGGCGGTACGGCGGTACGGCGGTACGGCGGTACGGCGGTACGGCGAGCGTAGAGCGGGTCAGCGAGCCCTGTCCAGAGTCTGTATTGTGACGCATGGGACCCTACGAGCGGCTCGACGCCTGGCAGGTGGCTCACCAGATGGCCCTGCAGATCTACGCGGCCACTGATTCCTGGCCCACGGAGGAACGCTTCGGACTGACGATTCAGCTGCGGCGGGCGGTCCTGTCTGTTC
>DATBJH010000098.1:0-35137 GCA_036556505.1 Gemmatimonadales bacterium | reverse complement strand
GATCACGGCGGAGAGCTCCGGCCGCATGAGCTTGAGGGCGACCCGGCGGTCGTGCCGGAGGTCCTGGGCGACGTAGACCGTGGCCATGCCCCCGGCCCCGATCTCCCGGTCGATCCGATACCGATCCGACAGCGCGCCCTGGAGGCGGCCGAGGAGCTCGGCCATGATGGCTTCTTTGTGAGTGGGTGCCCGGAAGATGCACCGAGGTGGTTACGCCGGCCAGTCCGCTTACGGAGGAGCTTCCCTCAATGCCCCGGCGTCGTCAGGGTCGACCGGTGGGCGTACCCCATGACCTCTCCCTGGAACGCGACGCGGTACCAGTCGCGCTGAAGCGAATCGGCGAAGACGGTATCGCCGGGGGTGAGCACCGCCTCGAGCTCGGCCCGCCGGCTCCGCGCCCGCCGCACGTTGGTCCAGGTCTTGGCGACGAGCATCCCGCCGGCCGGCGTCGCTTCGACACTGGCGGTGTCCAGCAGGGCCGTGGCTCCCAATGCGTACGCCACTTCGGACGAATCGGCGGCGGCGGAGTCGGCGGAACCGGGGGTCGAGACCGGGGTCAGGCTCTCCCCGCCGAGCTCGACCGCCAGCACCACGGCGGCCAGGGCGACGGCCGCGAGCACTCCCTTGGGGAGGTAGCGGCCAACTTCCATGGCGGGACGGGTTTCCGGCGTGACTTGGGGCTCCAGCTCCCGTCCGCAGCCGGGACACCTGGTCGCGATGCTCAGGGCCCGCTTCCCGCACTGACTGCACTGCCTGTAGGACCCACCCATCACTGCTGCTCCTGCTCCTGTGGCGCCCTCGACGCTATCGTCGTGCCGGGAGCCGGGCGGCAAGGCGTAATGGCCCGGCCGCTCGTTGAAGGGACCTGAATGCTGATCAGTAGGGCGGAGGGTGGCAAGTCGGGTGCCAACCGGCAGTCCACTTCGCTTCGTTCGGGGTGACATCAGCCGAAAGGGCAATTGCCTTCGCCACCAGCACCCCCCACAATTTCACGATGGATACGCTGACGTTCGCCGTGTTCGGGACCGGGGCGGTCGGCGGGTACTTCGGCGGGCGGCTGGCCGAGGCCGGGCATGACGTGCGGTTCATCGCCAGGGGCCGGCACCTGGCGGCGATCCGCGAGCATGGCCTCCGGGTCAGCAGCGTGGACGGTGACTTCCTGATCCGCCCGGCCCGGGCCGCCGACGACCCCGCCGCGGTCGGACAGGTGGACGTCGTGCTCGTCGGTGTGAAGGCCTGGCAGGTGCCCGAGGCAGCCACCGCCATCCGCTCCCTGCTCGGCGAGCGTACATTCGTGGTGCCGCTCCAGAATGGGGTGGAGGCTCCGGATCAGCTCGCTGCGGTGCTGGGGCAGGACCGGGTGCTCGGGGGACTCTGCCGGGTCCTGGCCTACATCGCCGGACCAGGGCACATCCGGCACACGGGCGTCACGCCCTACGTCGCCTTCGGCGAGCTGGACGGATCGAGCGGCGACCGAGTGGAAGCCTTGCGGCGGGCATTCAGCCTCACCCGTGGCATCAGCGTCGAAGTCCCGCCGGACATTCGGATCGCCATGTGGAGCAAGTTCGTGTTCATCGCCGCCCTGGGCGGCGTCGGGGCGCTGACGCGTTCTCCGATCGGGGTCCTGAGGAGCGAGCCGGAGTCGCGCCACCTGTTGCGGGAGACGCTCGAGGAGATCCGCGCCATCGCAGTCCGCCGCGGAATCGCGCTGCCGGGTGACATCGTGGAGAGGACGCTCGCCTACATCGACACCCTGCCCACCGACGGCACCGCCTCGATGCAACGCGACATCATGGAGGGGCGGCCCTCGGAGCTGGAGGCGCAAGTGGGAGCAGTCGTGCGATTGGGGGACGCGATGGGCGTCCCCGTACCGGCACACCGGATGATCTACGACTCCCTGCTGCCGCTGGAGCGGAAGGCACGGGCGCTGTGAGCGGTGTCATGTTGTGGCCCGGTCCCGCCGCCCATGATTCACACCTATGCCGGTCTCGCGTGGTTACGCACTGGCGCTGAGCGCCGCCCTGCACACGGCCGGACTGGGCGTGGCGGGCTGGGCGACCTCTGGCCAGTATCGCGAGGTCTCCGGCCCTGCCGAGCTGCGAGCGACCCGGGCCTACGCCCTGACCTTCCTGACCCTGGTCCCCACGCGGCCTCGCCTCATTCCAGCGCCCAAGCCATCGCCCACCGCGGTGCGACAGCGCCGTGAGCTGCACCCTCCGACGCCGCCTGCGCCCTCGGCTTCGGTCTCCGGTGCGACCGCTGGGCCTGGATCGGCGGGTGCTTCCGACCAGCCCAGTGCGGCACTGGAACCGGGCGGCTCACCCCTCCAGGCGCAGGAACTGGCCCCCGGGATGACCGTGGCCGCCATTCCAAGGACCCCGCCTCCCGCCGAGACCGGGCTGGAGTCCGGCCCGCCGATTCCTCGCGGTGTGTATCAGGCAGCATCACTGGTGACCGCTGCCGGCTCGGCTTGTCCCGAGCTTCCTGCCGCGCCGAACTGGGGCCGCCGCGAGGTCTCCGTGGCCGTGGCGTTCGTGGTGGATACCAGCGGGAGGGTCGATCCCTCGCGGATCCACATCGTCGAATCGCCCGGCCGAGAGCCGGCCGGGCGAGGCTTCTATCCCAGGATCTACGTGGTAGGTACCAGGGTGGGACCCACCCGGAGAGTGGTGGGTCCGGCTGGTTACGATTCGCTGGTGACGCACACCGTCACCAGCCACATCGCCGCCCTGAGGTTCCGTCCTGCGCTTGTTGGGGGTAGACCGGTCAGCTCCACGGTGCTGGTCGCCTGTCACCAGTCGCCGGGGAACTGACCGGTCTCGCTCGCTACCCCTCCGGCACCACTCCAGTCGAATCCACGGGCGGTGGCTCCGGCGGTGCGGGTGGCGGAGCGGGCGGCACACCCGTGGTGTCTACCGGTGGCGGTCCCGGCGGCGGGTCCACCGGGATGGGCGGCGGCTCCGGCGGAATCCACTCCACCACCTCGAGCCGCACACCGTCGATCGCCGTCGCACCCATCGCCAGCTGGTGACTCTCGCCGTCCTCGGGAGTCGGCCTCGGCAGGGGATCGAAGCGCAACATTTCCACCCGCATGTCGAACTCGAAGCGGAACTGCGCGGCCCGGCACTCGAAACGGGCCCAGTCCAGGGTCACGGTGTCGTCGGTGCACGCGCCGGCCGACCCGGTCAGGTCGTTGCTCTGGCTGCCCTCGACGGCATAGAAGACGCCCGTCTCGCCCACCAGGTACTCGCCGAGAAACCCGGGGAACTCTCCCACCGCGGAGTCGGGCGTCTCAGGTTGAGGATCCACGGCGCCGTCGGGCCCCGAGCTCGTGGGGAGCCCGGTCATGACGTCGGGCACCCCGGGCTGAACCTCGGTCTGCCCCAGGTCTGCCACGATGCGGACGACCTCCGCCATGTTCTCCGGCTCCCAGGCGATCAGCGTGCGCATGGACCAGGTGCCGACCTGCTCGCATCCTCCTCCGCCGCCCGATGGCGTAGGCTCGGGTACCGTACCACTGCCCCCGCTGTCGCCTGGCACCCCCGTGATCGTGCTGTCCGGCCAGCTGCACACGATGTTGGGAAAATCGAGCTGCTCGGCGACAGCGTCGAACCGCCTCGCGCCGCCGTCGATGGTGAGGGTGACCGGCGTCGCTCCGCCCGCGAGCCGCACGATCTTCGCCGCATGCCGCAGTGCCTCCGCCGTGGGCGACCAGCCCTCGCCGTCCACGGAGTCGGCCAGCTGCTCGAACCGCGCGGCGGCATCCTCGCCTCCGGTCCCATCCCCCGGGTTCGTCCCGCCGTCACCACAACCTGCCACCGCCACGACCGCGGCGAGAGCCGCGGCCTTCGACCGGTACCGCATAGCGACCTCCGGATGTCTCGGTCCTCGCGAACGCACACCACCTCACGCTGGGACCCTGGCTTCCGGCTGCCTGTGACGAAGCCGCGGCAGCGTCTCAACAGTGAACGAAGTTCGGGGCTCAGGGTACCTCGGTGACCGGCGACAGGGCCGGGATCCGCAACAACGATGATCCAATGTTATCATCCCCGCGGCCGGCGAGCGAATCAGCGACCGTGAACCTTCCGAGGTAATCCATGACCAATGCGATCGAGACCCGCGGCCTCGCCAAGCGCTTCGGCGATACCCGCGCCCTCGACGGCGTGGACCTCGGCATACGCCAGGGCAGCGTCTACGGCCTGCTCGGCCCGAACGGCGCAGGCAAGACCACGACCATCCGGATCCTCGCCACCCTGCTGACCCCCGACGCCGGCACGGCCACCGTCCTGGGCCACGATGTCGTGCGCGATGCCCGACGGGTGCGGGAGAAGGTGAGTCTCACGGGGCAGTACGCTTCGGTGGACGAAGACCTGACCGGGCACGAGAACCTGGTCCTGATGGGCCGCCTGCTCGGACTCTCCTGGCGCGACGCCCGGGCCCGCACCGTGGAGCTGCTCGATGCCTTCGGTCTCGGGGAGGCGGCCGCGCGGCAGGTGCGGACCTACTCCGGCGGCATGCGGCGCCGGATCGACATCGCCGCCAGCCTGGTTGCCATCCCGGAGATCCTGTTCCTCGACGAACCGACGACCGGACTCGACCCGAGGAGCCGGAATCAGGTATGGGAGCTGGTGCGCCGGATCGCCGGGGAGGGCACGACGGTGCTGCTCACCACCCAGTACCTCGACGAGGCGGACCGGCTCGCCGAGCGGATGGCGGTGATCGATCACGGACGGGTCATCGCCGAGGGCACCAGCCGCGACCTCAAGGCGATGGTCGGCTCGAGCGCGCTCCACCTGCGGCTGGCGAGCGCGGACCAGCAGGGTCGCGCGCGCGAGCTGGTATCGCGGGTACTGGGTGACGGGCTGCTACCCGTGGCGGACGCGACCTCGGTGGCGGCACGCCTGGCCAACCCCGGCCAGGCGGCGGATGTGCTCGCAGCCCTCACGCGAGACAGCGTGGAAGTGGCGGAGTTCTCGGTGGGAAACCCGAGCCTCGATGAAGTCTTCCTGGCGCTTACCGGCCATGCCGCGGAGGCGGCGGAATCGGAGGACAAGTCATGACGACCGCCCACCAGGTGCTCGCCGTGCGGGCCCGGCCGCGGCCGGCCTCCGCGCTGTCCGCGGTGGGGACGCTCGCCTGGCGCGCGATGCTCAAGATCAAGCACGTCCCGTTTCAGTTGTTCGACGTGACCGTGATGCCGATCATGTTCACGCTGCTCTTCACCTACATCTTCGGCGGCGCGCTGGCCGGCTCGCCCAGGGAGTACGTCCAGTACCTGCTGCCCGGCGTGCTGGTGCAGACGATCATCTTCATCACGGTGTACACCGGGGTGGGGCTGAACACCGACATCGACAAGGGCCTCTACGACCGATTCCGGTCGCTCCCGATGTGGCAGCCGGCCCCGCTCTTCGGCGCCCTCGCCGGTGACCTGTTCCGCTACTCGGTGGCCTCGGCCCTGATCCTGGTCGTGGGTTTCATCCTCGGCTTCCGGCCGCAGGGCGGGGTGCTCGGCGTGCTGCTGGCGATGGCGCTGGTGATGGTGTTCTGCTTCGCTCTGTCCTGGTGCTGGATCATCGTGGGGATGCTGGTGCGGTCGCCGGAGTCGGTGATGACCACGAGCTTCGTCTTCCTCATGCCGCTCACCTTCGCCAGCAACATCTTCGTGGACCAGCGGACCATGCCGCCGCTGCTCCAGGCGATGGTGAGCCGGAACCCGGTGACGCATCTGGCCAACGCCTCGCGGGGGCTGATGCACGGGCAGCCGGTGGGGACCGAGATCCTGTGGGTGCTCCTGGCGTCCGCGGTCATCGTGCTGGTGGCGTCGCCGATCGCCATGCGGATGTACCGGAAGGAGCGGTAGGCCGGCGGTCAGGCCGCACCTCATCGGGGTGGACGACGCGCCCTTCGACAAGGGACAAACCGCGCCGGTCCCGATCGTCGGCGTAGTGATGGAGGGCGCGGACCGGGTCGAGGCCGTGGCGATGGGTCGGTTTCCGGTGGACGGGGAGGACGTGACCGGCTATCTCGCCGGCTGGATCGGCAAGCTTCGCTCCCGTCCCGCGCTCCAGGGTGTGATTCTCGGTGGCATCACCATGGCCGGGCTCGCGGTGGTGGACACGGTGGGCCTCGCCGAGCGGCTCGGGCTGCCCGTGCTGGTGGTGACCCGTCGGAATCCGGTGGCGTCCGAGCTCGCCGGCGCTCTGCGCGCTGCCGGGCTGGAGCACCGGCTCGAGCTGCTCGAGCGGGTGCCGCGCGCGTTCGGCGTGGGGGAAGGGCTGTACCTGGCACACGCCGGGACCACGCGGGCGGAGGCGGAGCGGCTGGTTCTCTCTGGTCTCGCCAAGTCGCGACTCCCAGAACCGCTCCGCATCGCTCATCTCATCGGCCAGGCGATCGTGCTGGGGCAATCGCGGGGGCGGGTGTAGGCGCGGCCCCCTTGCCTCGGCGGACGTGCCGCGATGAACGTACCCATATGCGAATGGCTCTCCGGTTCTGCGCCGCCTGTCTTCTCCTGCCCGGCTGCTCCGGGTCTTCACCCCGCCCGGTTGTGGTCGATCCCGATCCCGGCGAGCGTCACCTGCACAACATCCGCCAGCTCACCTTCGGCGGAAACAACGCCGAGGCCTATTTCTCGCCCGACGGCGAGCGGCTGATCTTCCAGCGGCAGGAAGACACCGAGACCGGCTGCGACCAGCAGTACGTGATGAGGGTGGACGGGAGCGGCCTGCGCCGGGTCTCCAACGGGCTCGGCCGCACGACCTGCGGGTACTTCTACGACGGCGGCCGGCGGATTCTCTACAGCTCCACCTTCCAGCACTCGCCCGAGTGCCCACCGCCACCGGACCGGTCGCAGGGCTACGTCTGGCCGCTGGGTCGCTTCGAGCTCTACAGCGCGCGGGCCGACGGCTCGAACCTCCGCCGCCTCACCACCAACGATGCGTACGACGCGGAGGCCACCGTGTCGCCCGACGGGAAGCGGGTGGTGTTCACCAGCACCCGCGACGGGGACATCGAGCTGTACACGATGAAGGTGGATGGAAGCGACGTGCGGCGGGTGACGCGCCGGATGGGGTACGACGGCGGCGCCTTCTTCTCGCCCGACGGCAGCATGCTGGTCTGGCGGGCGATGTATCCCGAGACGGCGGCGGACACCGCCGACTATCTCCGGCTGCTGGAGCAGCGGCTGGTCCGGCCGTCGAAGCTCGAGCTCTGGGTGGCGCGGGCCGACGGCAGCGAGCCGCGCCAGGTCACCCACCTCGGCGCCGCCAACTTCGCGCCCTATTTCCATCCCGACGGGCGGCGGATCATCTTCGCCTCGAACCAGCCGAACCCGCGGAGCAGGAACTTCGATCTCTACCTGGTGAACCTCGACGGCGGCGGGCTCGAGCGAGTGACGACGAGCCCCGAGTTCGATGCCTTCCCGATGTTCAGCCCCGATGGCAAGCGGCTGGTCTTCGCCTCCAACCGGAACGCGGCCAAGCCGGGGGAGACGAACATCTTCATCGCGGACTGGGTGGAGTAGTGGGAGGCGTCAGTTATCAGCTGATAGCTGATAGCTCCTTCACCGCTGCCCGCAGCTCCACGCTCCATGATCCGCCGCGTATCCGATCCGCGGGAGCACCTGCTCGGCGGCGAGGACCAGGCCCCAGTAGAACAGCACCAGCGACAGGACATGGGCGACGCCGTTGCGCATCCGCCAGGAGGCGAATGCGATCCAGGCGGCTGCGAGCAGCACGGCCGCGACCGCGCCGAGATACCCGAGCAGCGCCCACCCGCACGGGTGGGGATAAGGCCAGACGATCATCGCGGCACCCAAGGCGACGGCAAGCACCCCACGGCCCCAGAGCGCGGCGACGCTCCCGCGGGGGCCGGCGGCGACCGAGCGGGTGGGGCCGCTGGAGCGCGCCCTAGCGATCGGAGGCGGCGTCGCGCTGCCGTTGAGCCTCGGCTCGGCGATGGTCTCCGCCCCGGAATGGGCCAGCTGAGCGAGGAGGCGGTTCACCTCTCGCTCCATGGCTTTGGTGTGGGGGTCGTTCGGAGTGGTGGCCATCGACTCCCGGTGGTGCGGGACCAGGCAAGGCCTCCGGCTCCCCTGCGCGCCGCATTTGACGTACCAGCACCCGTCGCCGTACAGGACACGGACTTGCGGTCGCCCGTGCAAATCATGTAATCGCACTTCGCCGATACGGGCGCGGGTGTGCGATGCAGCTTCCTGCAAGCCTGCGGGGAAACCACCTCGCGAGGGGCGGCGTAGGGCCTCCATGCTGATCCCTCTCGCCGTACTCTCCGTCGGCGCGGCGGCGCTGCTCGCCGCGGTCAGCGCCGGCCATGCGCAGACCTCCGCGGACACCACTACTGACCCTCGCGACGGCTACCGCTATCCGGTGGTGGCGATCGGCGACCTTCGTTGGTTTGCCGAGAACCTGCGATTCCGCACCGCGGACAGCCGATGCTACGAGAATGACGAGGCCAACTGCGAGGACCACGGCCGTCTCTACCGCCTGCACGACGCGCTGAAGGCGTGCCCCGCTGGATGGCGGGTCCCGAGCGAAGGGGACTGGCGGGCGCTGGAGCGCAACCTGGGGATGGGGGAATCCGAGATTGCGAAGGAGGACGGGCGGGGGTCGCCCGCAGGCCGCCGCCTCAAGTTCGGCGGCGACACCGGCTTCAACGTGCGCTACTCGGGCTGGATCGACCCCCACCGGGCCGACAGCTCCCGGGCGATGGGCCGGAATGCGGCCTACTGGGCCTCGACTCCGGGCCCGCCCGACGACGTGTCCGCGACCGCCTGGCACCGGGACGTGGCCACCGACCGGAACTCGATCTGGCGGTCGCCGGTCAACGTGACGTACTGGCTGTCGGTGCGGTGCGTTCGCCCCACGTCACCCTGACTGTCCCTGCAGGACTCGGAGTCAAGGCTCGCGGCCGCCCTTCAGCACCAGCGCTGGTCGGGCCAGCAGCCCCGGATCGGCGAGGGGATCGCCGGCAACGACAACGAAGTCCGCGGCAGCGCCGACGGCGATTTCCCCCAGGTCCTTCCGGGCGAGCAGGCCGGCCGCCTCCACGGTGGCCGCCCGTATCGCCTCGGCGGGCGTGAGTCCGGCCTCGACCAGCGCGAGCACCTCGTCGGCATTGCGGCCGTGAGGCAGGACGCCGGCGTCGGTGCCGAGCACGATCGGCACGCCGGCCGAGCGCAGGAGACCGAACGAGCGTCGTAGCTCCTCCGCCTGAGGCCCTCGGGCCAATGTAGCCAGCGTCGAGATGACCGCGACGCCCGTGGCTTTCAGGCGCACCGCCGTGGCGGAGTCCACGATCGGTGTGTGGGCAAGGGCACGCACGCCGTGCTCGGCGGCCAACAGCGCCCCCGCGCGCCCGATTGCATGGGCGTAGACCGGACGCCGGGCCGCTCGGGCGACCCCCATGACGGCATCGAGCGGCCCGGCCTTCAGCTCCACCGAATCGGGAGCGGCCACGGCGTCCGCGGGCCATCCTGTCAGGCACACCTTGAGCAGATCGGCGCCTGCTTCGAGGTCCGCGCGTGCCCGGCTTCGCGCCTCTTCGGCACCGGACACCGTCGCTCCACCGAACTCACACACGCCTCCCGTGGCGCCGATCCAGGAGCCCGCCGAGATCACACTGGGCCCTGCCGTGACACCGCGTGCAATCCGGTCGCGGAGGCGGACGCCGGCCCCGCCGGCGGAGCCCAGGTCCACCACCGTAGTGAAGCCCGCGCGCAGCGTGGCCAGCGCATTCGCCGCCGGATCCCCGGCGAGGGTGAGATGGACGTGCGCGTCGATCAGGCCGGGAAGGATGGACCGGCCGTCGAGATTCAGGGTCCGGGCGCCAGCCGGCGGCTTCCCGACCGCCGTGGGAGCCTGAATCTCCACAATTCGGCCGTCACGCACCACGATCGCTCCATTGGGACGAAGCGCACCCGCTCGGGTATCGAGATACTTACCGCCCCGGAGCACAAGCGTCGGATCGGTCGCAGGGCTTGCCGACCCTTGAAGGAACAGTCCGAGCGCCAGGGCGCCCGGAGGTGCAACCAACACAGCCATCCGCCTCATGGTCATCCCTCTGCTGCAAGAGCCCGCGGGCCGGGAGCCCGGCTGGAGTCCGCGCCTACAACCCGGCTCATCCTACGTCCGATCTCGGCGCCACGCTTCAACCCACGCTCACCGGCGGTACACGATCGAGCGCCAGCGCGGCGGGGCCCAGGCGGCGGCTCCCCGAATCCCGGCGAGGGTCGAGCTGCCCGTCTCTTGACAGCCTGGAAACATCACCGATATTAACCGCATGGTTAAACCAAATGGTTCAACCAGACGGTTAAGGGCGGGGGCCTCCGGCCGCGCCGATCAGGAGACCCGGGACCGCATCCTCGACGCGGCCGACCGGATCTTCATCCGCAAGGGCACCGCCAGCGGCCGGACCCAGGAGATCGCGGACGAGGCCGGGGTCAACAAGGCGCTGGTGCACTACTACTTCGGTACCAAGGCCGCGCTCGCCGACGCGATCTTCGCCCGGGCGCTCGGCACGCTGGTGCCGCGCATCTTCGGGATCCTGGCCGACCCGAGCCGCGGCATCGAGCAGAAGGTCCCCGCCATCGTCAAGGAACAGATCGACTTCCACACCGCACACCCGTACCTCGCGGGCTACATGATCGCCGAGCTGCACGCCCATCCGGAGCGGGTCGCCCGGATGATGACGGCGCACGGACGGATCCCGCTGGACGTGCTGCGGCGGCAGCTCCAGGAAGGCGCTCGCGCGGGGAAGCTGCGCCGGATCGCCCCCGAGCAGTTCGTCGCCAACATGATGGGCCTGCTGCTCTTTCCCTTCGCGATCAGGTCGGCGCTCTGCGAGCTGCTCGGCTTCGATGCCGACCGCTGGCAGGGCTTCCTGGAGGAGCGCCGCCGGATGCTACCCGACTTCGTCATGGCGGGGCTTCGACCATGATGCGCCGCATCGCTCCCGTCCTTCTCCTGCTGGCCGCGCCGGGCGCGCTGCGGGCGCAGGACACGCTCCGGCTCTCCGCGATGCAGGAGGCCGCCGTCCGCTCCGATCCCCGCGGCCAGCAGCGCGAGCTGCTCCTGTCCGCCACCGATCTGCGGCAGGCGGTGATCGGTTCCGACCGGCTGCCCCGGCTGTCGCTGAACGGCTGGGCGTCTCACCAGAGCGATGTGACCCAGCCCGAGTTCGGGACTCCGGGTGTGACGTTTCCCGAGTTTCCCAAGGACCGCTGGCAGAGCACCCTGGATGTCGAGCAGCCGATCTACGACGGCGGCGACGTCTCGAGGCGCAAGGCGGTGGAGCAGGCGCGTCATGCCGAGTCGGAGGCCGGGGTGAACGTGGCGCTGTACGAGCTCCGCTCCGAGGTGAATTCCGCCTTCTACTCGGCGTTCCTGCTCGACAAGCAGGCGCACGAGTTCGACGCGCTGGTGGTCGACCTGGACGCGAGGCTCGCCGCCGTGCGGGCGCGGGTGGATGCCGGCACCGCCCTCGGCCGGGATGCCGCGGAGATCGAGGCGGAGCTGGTCCGGGCGCAGCTGCGCCGGGACGAGGCCCGGGCCTCGCGCCGCGCCGCGCTCGCGATCCTCTCCGATCTGGTCGGCGCGTCCATCGACACGGCCGCCGTGCTCGCCCTCCCCGACGAGACGCCCGAGCTCACGGCCCCCTCCGATCCGGCGGCCCTCGCGGCCCTGCGGCAGCGACCCGAGTTCGAGCAGCTTCGCCTCTCGCGGCTCCGGCTCGACCGTGAGGCCGAGGCGACCAGCGTGGAGAACCGGCCCAGACTCTTCGCGTTCGGCCAGGCGGGCGTCGGTCTCCCCGGGCTGGACCAGTTCAAGCGCTCATCGGACGCGTTCTGGCAGGCCGGACTCCGGGTCGAATGGCGGCCGTGGACCTGGCGCTCCGCGGGCCGAACGGCCGAGGCGCTGCGGGTGGAGCAGGACGTGCTCGCGACCGAGGAGGCGGCGCTGGGCCGGCAGCTCGCGCGGGCAGTGGCCACGGACCTGGAAGACATCTCCCGGCTCAAGGCCACTTTGGCAGATGACGAGCGGATCGTGGCGCTCCGCACCGAGGTGGAGCGGCAGGCACGGGCGCAGTACGACGAAGGGACCATCACCACGCCGGATTACGTGGAGGCGCGCACCGACGTGCTCGAGGCCCGGCTGCAGCTGGACCGCCACCGGGTGGAGCTGGCGCAGGCGCGCTCGCGCTATCTCACGACATTGGGGCTGACACCATGAGCCGGACGTTGAGTCATCATGTCATCCTGAGCCAAGCGAAGGGGACCAGGTCCGCTCTCGGCGCCTTCGCTCCGCTCAGGCTGACAGCGCTGCTGATCCTCATCGCCTGCGGCAGCGGCGAGCCCGATGCCTACGGCAATTTCGAGGCGACCGAGGTGACCGTGGCGGCGGAGGTCGGCGGGCGACTGCTCGCCTTCCGGCTGGAGGAAGGCGACCGGGTGACCGGCGACAGCGTGCTCGGTGTGGTGGATACGCTTCCGCTGGTGCTGGAGCGGGAGGCGGTCGTCGCCCGCCGGGCGGCGGCGCAGGCGCGGACCCGGGAGGCCGCGGCCAACATCGCGGCTCTCGAGGTGCAGCGGGCCATCGCCGACCGTGAGCTCGCGCGCACGGAGCGACTCCTCAAGCAGTCGGCCGCCACCGCGCAGCAAGGCGACCGCGCCGAGCGCGACGCGCGGGTGGCGCGGGAGCAACTCGACGGGGCGAAGGCGGCGAGGGCCAGCGCGCTCCAGGAGGTGGCCGCGGTCGACGCCCAGATCGCCTCGCTCGACGATCGCCTGGCCCGGAGCCGCATCCGCAGCCCGCTGACCGGCACGGTCCTCACCCGCTACGTCGAGCCGGGCGAGTTCGTGCAGCCGGGACAGCCGCTCTTCAAGCTGGCGTCCCTCGACTCACTCACCTTCCGCGCCTACGTCGCCCAGGCACAGCTCACCGCGCTCCGCCTGGGGCAGGAGGTCAGGGTGGGGGTGGATCGGGCCGATTCGATCGTCACCCTCCCGGGCCGGATCACCTGGATCGCGTCCTCGGCCGAGTTCACCCCGACTCCGATTCAGACCCGGGAAGAGCGCGCCGACCAGGTCTACGCCGTGAAGGTGGCCGTTGCCAATCCCGAGGGCCGGCTCCGCATCGGCATGCCGGGCGAGCTGGTGCTCTCGAGCGGGCCGGAGCATGAGTGACGGCGTGCCGGTGCAGGTGCGAGGCCTCTCCCGCCGGTTCGGCGACACGGTGGCGCTCCACGAGGTGTCGTTCGAGGTGGGCCCGGGCGAGCTGTACGGAGTGATCGGCCCCGACGGCGCCGGCAAGACCACCCTCTTCCGCATCCTCGTCACCCTGCTGCTGCCCGACGCCGGAACCGCCCGCGTTCTCGACCGCGACGTGGTGAAGGACCTGTGGAATCTCCGGCAGCGGATCGGCTACATGCCCGGCCGGTTCAGCCTTTATCCGGATCTCAGCGTGCTGGAGAACCTCACCTTCTTCGCCGCGCTGTTCGATACCACGGTCGAGGAGGCGCGGGCCACGATCGCGCCGATCTGGGTGCAGCTGGAGCAGTTCTCCGGCCGGCGGGCCGGCGCGCTCTCCGGCGGGATGAAGCAGAAACTGGCGCTCTGCTGCGCCCTGGTGCACCGGCCCGAGATCCTCTTTCTCGACGAGCCGACCACGGGCGTGGACGCCGTCAGCCGCAAGGAATTCTGGGACCTGCTGGCGCGGCTCCGCGCGGACGGGCTGCCGATCGTGGTTTCCACCCCGTACATGGACGAGGCGGTCCGGTGCGACCGGGTGAGCCTGATGCAGGGTGGACGCCTGCTGGCAACCGATCGGCCCGGGGAGATCGGACGCCGCTACCCGCGGCCGCTCTTCGCGGTGCGCGGCCCGGACGTGCTGGGTCTCCTGGGTGCCCTCCGTCGGTTCCCCCACGCGGCCGCCGTGTGGCCCTTCGGCGAGTCGCTGCACTACACCGATGCCCGCGCGGACGCGCCGGTGGAGGCGATCGCGGGCCAGCTGCAGGCGCATCTCCTCGGGGAGGGTCTCGCGCAGGCGTCGATCGAGCCGATTCCGGCCGGCATCGAGGATGCCTTCATGTGGTACATGGGGCAGGGCCAGGCGGCATGACCTACGCCATCGAGGCCCACGAGCTCACCCGACGGTTCGGCGGGTTCACCGCGGTGGACGCGGTCACGTTCCACGTCGAGCCGGGAGAGGTCTTCGGCTTCCTCGGCGCCAACGGGGCGGGGAAGACCACGGCGATCCGCATGCTGATCGGGGCCCTCGCGCCGACCTCCGGGTCGGCGACGGTCGCGGGGTACGACATCCGGACCCAGGCCGACCAGGTGCGCCGCCGGATCGGGTACATGAGCCAGAAGTTCTCGCTGTACGAGGATCTGACCGTCCGGGAGAACATCACCCTCTACGGTGGGATCTACGGCGTGAGCAGCCGCGACATCGTGACCCGCACGGGCCACATCCTCGCCCGGATCGGCCTGGAGCACGCCGGCGACGAGCTGGTTCGGGAGATCCCACTCGGCTGGAAGCAGCAGCTCGCCTTCTCGGTCGCGCTGCTGCACCGGCCCGGCATCGTGTTTCTCGACGAGCCCACCGGTGGGGTGGACCCGATCACCCGGCGGCGGTTCTGGGAGATGATCTACGAGGCCGGCGCGGGCGGCACCAGCGTGCTGGTGACCACGCACTACCTCGACGAGGCGGAGTACTGCCGCCGGATCTCGATCATGGTGGACGGCGCCATCGCCGCGATGGGGACCCCCGCCGAAGTACGCCGCTCGGTGGGGGCGGAGACGCTCGACGAGGTGTTCCTCAAGCTCACCCGACCGGGGGCCGCCGCGTGAGGCCTTTCCTGGGCTTCGTCCGCAAGGAGACCCTGCACCTCCTGCGCGACCGGCAGACGCTCGGCATCCTGCTCCTCTTTCCGGTGCTCCAGGTCCTCATCTTCGGCTTCGCGGTGAGGACCGACGTGGAGGACATCGCGATCGCGATCGTGGATCCCACCCCGGATGTCGCTACCCTGGAGCTGCGGGAACGGATCGCGGCGTCCGACCGGTTCCACGTCGCGGCAGTGAGTACCAGCGCGCGAGGGCTCGACGCCCGGTTCCGCGACGGCTCGGTGCGCCAGGCCCTCCTGCTGCCGACCGAGGTGGAGCGGCGTATCGGGCGGGGCGATTCGCTCCAGCTCCAGCTGGTCACCGACGGCAGCGATCCCAACACCGGCGGAATCATGCAGGGCTACGCCACCGCGATCCTGGACCGGTGGTACCGCGAGGTGGTGCCCCAAGGCGGCACGCTCCGGATCGAGGCCCGGTCGCGGATGCGGTACAACCCCACCCTGGAGAGCGCGCATCTCTTCGTGCCCGGTCTGGTGGCGTTCGTGCTGACCATCGTCTCCGCCCTGATGACCGCCATCTCGATCGCGCGGGAGAAGGAGACCGGGACGATGGAGATGCTGCTGGTGTCGCCCATCCGTCCCACCGCCATCGTCGCGGGCAAGGTCATTCCCTACATCGTGCTCGGCTTCGTGAGTGTGCTGTTGGTGCTGGTGGCCGCGAGGACGGTGTTCGAGGTTCCGCTCCGGGGCAACGTCGTGCTGCTGCTCGCGGTCAGCGGGCTCTACATCATCACCGCCCTCGCACTCGGTATCGTGATCTCGACCAAGGCCCCCAACCAGCGCACCGCGATGATCGCGGCCCTGGCGGGGCTGATGCTGCCGACGATGATCCTGTCGGGCTTCATCTTCCCCATCGACTCTCTCCCGCGCCCGCTCCAGCTCCTCAGCTACATCGTCCCGGCGCGCTGGTTCCTCGTGATTGTCCGGGGCATCATGCTCAAGGGTGCCGGGCTCGCCACGCTGTGGCAGGAGACGCTGGTGCTGGTCGGCATGACCCTGCTCTTCCTGGCGCGGGGGTCGCGCGGACTCGCGATCCGGCTGGGCTAGCGCATGCGCACCGTCTTCTACCTGGTCCGCAAGGAGTTTCTCCAGATCTTCCGGGATCGTACCACCGTGTTCCAGATCTTCCTGATCCCCGTGGTGCAGCTGCTGGTGCTGTCCAACGCGGCCACGTTCGACGTCAAGCAAGTCGCCATGATGGTGGTGGACGAGGACCGAACCACCGTGTCCGCCGGCCTGGTACAGCGCCTGGAGGCGGGACGCCAGTTCCGGGTGCTGCGGTACGAGCCGACCGATGCCGGCGTGGACCACGCCCTGCTCGACCGCGAGGTCACGGCGGTGCTGCACATCCCTCGTCGGTTCGAGGAGGACCTGGTGCGCCGCGGCCGAGCGCCGGTGCAGCTGATACTGAACTCGGAGGAGGGCGCGACGGCCGGGATCGTCCAGTCCTACGCGCTCTCGATTCTCGCCGCCTACTCCGCCGAGCTGGACCGCACCCTGCCAAGGCTCGGCGTGCCGCGCACGGTCCGGGTGTCGCCGCTCGATCTCAGGACCCAGCGGCGCTTCAATCCGACCCGCAACTACAAGCACTGGATGGTGCCCGCGCTGATGGTGTCGCTCACCACCATCATCGGCCTGCTGCTCACCGCGCAGAACATCACTCGAGAGAACGAGCTGGGCACGCTGGAGCAGCTCAACGTCACCCCGATGACCAAGATCCAGTTCATCGCAGCCAAGCTCATCCCGTTCTGGCTGCTGTCGCTGGTGATCTTCACCATCGGGCTCGCGATCGGGAAGCTGGTCTTCGGGATCCCGATGCGCGGCAACCTCCTGATCGTCTATCTCGCCGCGATGGCGTACCTGGTGGTGGTGCTGGGGCTCGGCCTCTGGATCTCCACCATCACCCGCACCCAGCAGCAGGCGATGTTCGTCGCCTTCTTCGTGATCATGATCTTCCTGCTGATGAGTGGGCTGTTCACGCCGGTCGACTCGATGCCCCGCTGGGCCCAGTGGGTGGCGGAGGCGAATCCGGTGAAGCACTTCGTGGCGGTCATGCGTGCGGTGCTGGTACGGGGGGCCGGACTGGAAACGGTGGGGAGACCGATTCTCGGCCTGGGGGTGGCCGGCCTCGGCGTTCTGGCGCTGGCGGTGACGCGGTATCGGAAGTCGGTGGCGTAGGCGACGGCCTTGTGCTGTTGACCCCTTAACACCTGCTCGAAGGGATGCTCGAGGAGGCCTCTGGGTTTTTCGGCGTTCATCTGCGGCGAATCGCCGCACGGACAAATTCAGTCGCCATTGACAAAAAAACCTGTCCGCATCACATTGGGCCCATGGCACACCCGGCCCCCCTCGACGTCGTGCGCTCGGCTGATGCCGCGGCCGCCCTGCTGGATCCGGTCCGGCAGCGGCTCCTCACCCACCTGAAAGAGCCCGACTCCGCCACCGGGCTCGCCCGGCGGCTCCAGCTCCCTCGCCAGCGCATCAACTATCACCTCAAGGTCCTGGAAGGGGCCGGGCTGGTGGAGCTGGTCGAGGAGCGGCGGAAGGGGAACTGTCTGGAGCGAGTGGTGCGCGCCACCGCCCGCGCCTTCATCATCAGTCCGGAAGCGCTGGGCGAGCTGGGTCCGGGCGCAGAGCTCGCCGCGGATCGGCTGAGCAGCGCCTACCTGATCGCGGCGGCCGGACGGGCGATCCGGGACGTCGCGGTGCTGGAGGACAAGGCCAAGCGGGAGGGCAAGCGCGTAGCCACGCTCACGTTGGAGACCGACGTCCGGTTCGTCAGCGCGGAGGCCAGGGCGAGGTTCGCCGACGAGCTGACCGAGGCGGTGGCGCGCATCGCGGCCCGGTACCATGACGATCGCGCGCCGGGAGGACGGCGGTTTCGGCTGCTGACCGCGGTCCATCCCGTGCCGGCAGGGTGATCGTGACGAAGAAACCAGGACGAAAGGAGCAGGTCATGGAGAAGACGATCGCCGAGCAGACCCGGGCCTTCCGGATGTCGCTCGACCTCGATGCCACACCGGACCAAGTCTGGCGGGCGCTGACCGACGCGGAGGAGCTGGTGCGCTGGTTCTCAACCGGGGCGCGGGTGACGCCCGGCAAGGGCGGGACGATGCTCTGGTCCTGGGGCTACGGTGAGGACTGGGTGACTCGGATCGACGCCTGGGAGCCGGGGCGACTGCTGCGACTGGTGCAGGAGGACGCCCGGCCGTACGACGCCCAGGGCCGCCCGCTTCCTCCGGGGGAGGTCGAGCCGGCCAGGATCGCGATGGAGTTCACCCTCGAGACGGTGCAGGGCAAGACCCGCCTGCGCCTGGTGCACTCGGGCTTCGGCCACGGGGCCGCGTGGGACGCGGAGGTGGACGGCATCTCCGAAGGGTGGCAGGCGGAGCTCCGGAGCCTGCGGCACTATCTCCGGCGGCACTTTGGCCGGAATCGCACGGCGGCGCGGGGCCTGATCAACACGGCGCTGCGGCGCGATGCGGCGTGGGAGCGGCTGACCGGGCCGGGTGGCTACCGCATCAGCCCTGCCTCGCCCAAGGAAGGCGAGAGCTTCGAGGTGGTCACTCCCGGAGGGCGCAAGTACAGCGGCACCGTGGAGCTGAACCTCCCCGGCGAGACGCTGGCGGGCACGGTGCGGGAGCTCGACGACGGCTGGTTCCGGCTGCTCACCTGGCGCGATGCGCGGGGCCACACGGGTGTCTGGGCCTGGCTCGCGGCCTATCTCGATGATGATCGGCCGGTTCGGGAGTTCGGGGAGGAGGCGCAGGCGGCACTCGCGCGGTTGTTCCGGGACTAGCGCCCGACACTCACTTCTTCTTCCGGGCCTTCTCCGCCGACCCCGGCTCCGTCTGCTTGGCGTGCTGCCGGGCCTTGACCTGCTCCGGCAGTACCCCGGCCGCCGCGCTCTGGACCTTGTTGCTGACCGAGCCTGCCACGATGCGGTGCTTGCCCGCCATCATGGCCTCGAACCCCTGCCGCGCCACTTCCGCCGGGTCGTCCTTCTCCTCCACGGCCACCCTGGTATCCATCATCTCCGCGCGCTCGAAGAAGTTGGTGTCGGTCGGCCCGGGCTGCAGCGCGGTCACGGTGACCCCGGTGTCCTTGAGCTCGTAGTGCAGCGCCTCGGCGAACGACTGCACGAAGGCCTTGGATGCCCCGTACACGGCGAGGAAGGGCGCGGGCAGCTCGGCCGCGATCGAGGAAGTGAACAGGATCCGCCCCGAGCCGCGGCTTACCATGTCGCGCACGGCGTACTTCGCCAGGCGGACCACCGACACGACGTTCAGGTCGATGAGCCGGAGCTCGTCCTCGAGGTCGTTGTCCACGAAAGGACCGCCGACGCCCACGCCGGCATTGATCGCGATCGCCGCCAGGGGCCGTCCCCGGGCCCGGACGCGTTCCCAGAGGCGGTCCACGTCGGCCCCGCGGGTCAGATCCGCCTGGACCGGCTCGACCTCGACCCGGAGGTCGCGCAGCTCTTCCGCGGCCCCCTCTATGCCTTCGTCTTCGGCCACGACGATGAGGTCGAAGCCGTGCTCCGCGAACTGTCGGGCCAGCTCGAAGCCGATGCCGCTCGACCCACCTGTCACCACGGCCAGGCCGCTACCAGTGGACTCTGCCATCGCTCCATCCTCGCCATGATCGTTGCCGCCGCGATTCTGCTCCCGCCGTGAGCCTAGGTCGGTTGACGCGCATCTGCCGTGAGGGCGATCACGCGAGGAAGAGAGCATTCGCCTCGAGCACCGCTTCGACCATCTCATTCCGGACCAGGCCCTGCCCGTCGGGCCGGCCCAGGGCCGAGGACATGCCGGCGCTGGTCGTGGCGATCGCGCGAGCGCCGGCCTGCTCGATGACCCGCGCGCTCGGGGCGTCCCACGCATTCGGCAGGACCAGGATGGCGCCGTCCTGCGGCCGAATGAGGAGTCCAGTGTAGGCGGGGTCGGTGTGCTCCCCGGCTGTGGACGTCTTCGCTTCCCCACGGGTCCGGCCATATTGACTCATGACTCGCGCGGTAGTGCTGCTCCTCGTTCTCCAGCTGGTGCCTCATGCCCTCAAGGCCCAGACTCGGGCCTCGCCGTTCGAGACGCTCGATCTGGGGATCACGGTCCTCGCGGACGTCAACCACGGCGCCCTGCAGCAGTGGTGGTCGCCCGGCCCGGCGGTGGGCATCGGTCTCACCACGCCGTTCTATCTCGGCATCCTCGAGCTCGGGCTGCAGTACGCCCATCCCAGTGCCCTCAGCGACGACGTTCCCGGCTTCCGCTCGCTCTTCGTCTACGCGGGATGGGGCGGCGGACGGGCTCTAGGCGCCGGGTTCGCGGCCGCCGGCACCGCTCGCGTCGGCATCATGGCGATGCGCTTCGAGGGCGACAGCCTGCCCGGCGATCGCGCGAGCGAGAACGAGCTGGGCGTGGCGGCCCGCGCGGCGGTGCGTTGGATGCCCGCCGGCGCCTGGTACGCCGAGACGTCGGTGAGCTATCAGTCGATCCTGACGAGCCCTCACATGGAGCAGGTCCTCCTGGCCGCCGGCATCGGTCGCCGGTTCGCCACCCCGGCATGGCTGCGCGACTTCCTCGACTGATCGTGCTGGCACTCCTGCTGCCCGCGGGCGTATCGGCCCAGGCGTCCGGGGCGCGGGACACGATGCCCGGGACGCAGGTCATTACCGCGGAGACGCTGCGTCGCGCAGGGGCCACCCGTCTCTCGGACGTGCTCTCGATCGCCCATCGCTGGGACGAGCAGACGGTGGACGGGGCCGCCTGGAACGCCTCACCTCTCGGGGGCAGTCCATTCCTGCCGGCGCACTGGATCGTGCTGGTGGACGGCCAGCGGGTGGACGACGATGTCTTCGGGGTCACCGACCTCGATCGGCTCGCGGTGCCGCTCGAGCAGGTGTCCACCGTCGAGCTGATCGAGGTCCCGCGGCTGGTGGCCGGCGGCATCACGACCGACGGGCTCATCCGCATCACGACTGCCGACCCGTCCGAGGGACCCGCGGCCGGCGGATGGTTTGTCACCGGAAGCGAGATCGGCGATCCGGGACCGTTCGCGTTCACCCCCGAGGCCACCTCGAACGTGGATCGACTGGGACACCGCGCCTCCGCCGGGATGAGTTACGGGGGCGCGGGTTGGTTCGCGACCGGCGCAATCGGGTGGGCGACGCTGGTCCCGACCGATCCCGCGATCGTGAACCGGTACATCGCCGCCCTGGGGCCGCTGCCACGGCTGCACGCCACTACGCCGTCGGTGCGAGTGGGGGCACGGGTCGCCGGCGGCCGTCACGAGGCGGTGCTCCGGCACTCGGCCGTGGACGGCGCGCTCGGCCTCAGCCCCTTCGGCACCGAGATCGCGACGGACCAGCGCTTCACCATCGGTGGTCTGAGCGGCGACGTACCACTCTCCCAGGGCCGTCAGCTCCGGTACGACGTGAGCCACGCGCGAAACCAGGCGCGCCTGGCCCGGGGACGGCCCGGTCCGCCGTTGGACTGGGAGGTGGCCGCCAGCGAAATCCGCACGGAGGTCGTGGACTCAACCTCCGTCCTGGAAACCGGTGGTCTGCGGCTTCGCCGGCGGGTCGTCACATCACCGGATGACCTCGCCGATCCCTCGATCGAGCTCGCGACCGCGTATGTAATGCTCCGCCTCGGTGGCGCTGCCCGGCCCCCGACGGCGAGCGGCACCATCACGGTGGGAGAGGGCGACGTGGGGCTCGCAGCCCTGCTGACCCGAGGGTGGACCCTCGCATCCAGCGCGGAAGTTGAGGCGATTCTGAGCTATGAGCGCCGGTCTCGGGCCGAAGACAACACCATCTGGGCCTGGACGGAGCGCGGCTACCCGCTGCTGGAGGAGAGTGGCGCCGACTTCGAGGTCGTCGGCGACCCGCGCTCCCCCGAGCGTCTCGGCGCGGACCTCAACCTGAGCGCGCGGCCGGTCCGAGGCATCACGCTGTGGGCGCGGGCCCTGTTCCGCCACTCGCGCGGGCTGGCGGTGGAGCGGCGCGATCTGCACTTCGTCCCGGCCACGTCCTCGTTCGAGGGGCCGGCGGCGGTCATCCATGACGTGGGCGGAGAGCTCGCAGGTGGAGGACTGGAGCTGGCCAGCGACCCGGTGCAGGGACTGGCGGTACGGGCTTCGTGGTGGGTGCGCGGCGCTGTGGGTGGCGACGACGTCTTTGTGGATGCCTGGGCCGCTGTACCGAGCCAGGGCGCGCGCGTCACCATGGAATACGTTCCGGTCGAGGGCCTCGACCTCTGGATGACGGGGGCATACCGCGGCGCGGCGCGCCAGCGCGAGTTCGCTGCGGTGGAGGCGGAGTCGGCCGGACGCTATCGCGCCCGGGTGGGTGATGCGCTCACGGTCGACCTCGCCGTCCAGAAGCGCCTGTGGGACGGCCGGCTTCGGGTCCACTTCGGCGTTCGCAACCTGCTCGGGGCCGAGCCGCACTATCATCCCGCGGGTGCCACCTTCGGTCCGACCGCGATCCTGCAGCTGCAGGGGATCCTACCCTGATGACCTTCGAGTGCTTCGCGTGACGGGCTCTGTCATCCCGAGCGAATGCGAGGGATCCTGCCCGGCAATGGTTCGAGCTCTGGGGGCGACATCCTGCGGTCGCTTCGCTCCCTCAGGATGACAGCGCTGTTCGGCGACTTCAAGCTGCCGGTCGACCTCTCGCCCTCGAAACCACCGGCACGAGCGCGGCAGCCGCAAGGACGATCCACGCCTCGGGCGATGCCAGTGCCCAAAGCGTCGCCCCGCTGAGCAGGCACCAGACCAGTGGCGCTGCGAGCAGCGCATGTCGCGGACGCTGCGAGCCCTCCGCCAGCAGCAGAAGCCCCAGAGTTCCCAACACCGTCGGATCGGGGGCGATCCCGAAGAGCTCGGCCTGGGTCCAGCCGCGCTCCAGGACGGGAGCGAGCAGGGGATAGAGCGCCACGGCCCCGACGAAGATCGCACCTCCCACCAGACCGGCCGGGTCACGCCGCCAGCCGAACCGCAGATCAGCCCTTGCCACGCCGAGCCAGCCGAGCAAGAGCGCTTCGGCCGCGAACAGCGAGGCGAAGTAGGTCGCCGCCCAGTTGATCGTCGCGTACCGTGCCATGATGAATGCCCAGCCCACCCAGGCCCAGAGCACCGCCAAGATCGCCGCGATCGCGCGGCCGCGCTCCCGGCTGGGACGACGCAGGAGCCCGGCGATCAGGGCTCCCAGCGCGAGTGCCGCCAGCTGGGCGGGCCAGAGGGCGAGGTTATGACGCTCGATCAGCCGGTAGTAGGTGCGCGGGGAGAAGAGCAGGAAGTCGGTGAGCGAATAGGTCCACCACTCCGGCATCAGAGCCGCTCGACGTGGTCCACGATGCGCTTCCGCGTGGCCTCATCGGGCAGCTCGCCGGTGGCGGCCGCGACGTTCTCGGCGGCGTGTGCCGGCTGCGTGGTGGCGGGGATGACGCAGGTGACTGCCGGATGGGAGATGATGAACTTGAGGAGCAGCTGCGCCCAGGTGGCCGCGCCGATCTCCCCGGCGAACGCCGGGAGCGGGTGCCGCTCCACCTCGCGGGTGAGGGCGCCCTGCCGGAAGGGTCGGTTGACCAGCACCGCGATCCCCTGCTCCCGCGCGAGCGGCAGGATCCGCCGCTCGACGTCGCGGTCGAGCACGTTGTAGCTCACCTGGACGAAGTCGATCGGCCGGGTGGCCAGGATCTCCTCGATCTCCTCGTGCCGCCGCCCTTCGGAGGTCGTGATGCCGACGTAGCGGAGGCGGCCCTCGGCCTTCATCTCCAGCAGCCGCGGCAGGTGCTCCTCCCACGCGAGGAGGTTGTGAACCTGGAGCAGGTCGAACCGGCGAATGCCCCAGTGGGAGCGCGACTCCTCGATCTGCGCCGGCCCATCGTCGCCCGAGCCGATCCATACCTTGTCCGCCGAGAAGACCTCCGTCTTCCGGCCGAGCTTGGCCAGCCCGTAGCCCACCACCTGCTGCGATGAGCCGTACATCGGCGAGGAGTCGATCACCCGCCCGCCGGCCCCGAAGAACGCCTGCATGACGGCGGCCGATTCGTCGCGCAGCTCGGGGTCGTCGCCCACGTTGAACGTGATCCAGGTGCCGAGGCCGATCACCGGGAGCTTCTCACCGCTGGACGGGATCGCCCGGGCGAGCGGAGTGGCGCCGTGGGGCGCGCGCGCCAGCGCGTCGTACGGCCGGAGCAGCGCGCCCGCCGCTCCCGCCGCCAGCGCGCGGATGACTGTCCGCCGGGAGGGCATCAGAAATTCACCATGGGAAACTCGGGCTCGACCCCGAGATACACCTGACCCACGGCCTCGAAGCGATTCTCCGACAGGAAGCCGTGATGGCGGAGCGTCTGGGCATCGCGGAAGTGTCGCTCCAGCGGGCTACTGGTGTAGATGCCTGTGGTCCCGGCGATCCGGTGCATCAGATCGGTGACCTTGCCCGCGGTCGCCGCGGCGTGGACCCCGGCCAGAAGCAGATCCGCCTTCTGCTCCAGGGTAAATCGCTCACCGCGCACCGCCTGGGCCCAGGCCCGTTCCAGCGTGTCGTAGAACAGGAGTCGCGCAGAGCGGAGCAGCGCCTCGGCCCGGGCCACGGCGGTCTGTACCGCAGGGCGATCGCGCAGCGGCCGGGCGAAGCCGAACGCCGTCTTCTTCTGCGCCAGCGCCTTCACCTCGCCGATCGCGTTGCGCGCCACCGCCAACGGCACCGGTGCGATGAGAAATCCGCCCGCGGAGATGCCGGGGACCCGGTAAAGCGGTCCCCGATGGTGGCCCCCGGGCTCGAATTCCGGGGTGAGCGGAAAGACTCGAGTCTTCGGCACGAACACGCTGTCCATCACCACGTCGTTGCTGTCGGTCCCTCGCATGCCCAGTGAGTACCAGGTGTCCACCACCTTCACCTCACCGGCGCGGAGCATCAGGCCGAGGATCGTGGGGGTGCCGTTCACCAATCGCGGATGATCGCCGTCCGTCACCAGTGCGGTGACGAACAGCCAGCCGGCATCGTGGATGTTGCTCGCCAGAGGAGCCCGGCCCGTGACTCGGTAGCCGCCGGCCGTCTCGACGGCCCGCTGGGGAGGATGGAAGGCGGCGGAGACGATCGTGCTGGGGTCGCCGCGGTACACCTCCTCGGTTCCCTCCGTGGGGAGCCGAGCCGCCCACCAGGCGCCCTCGTTCCCGGCCTGGAGCGCCCAGCCTGCCGCGCTGTCGAAGCCGGCGATCTCCTCGACCACCAGGGCACAGGTGGCCGGGTCCAGCTCGAGGCCGCCGAGGGATCGGGGCAACAGCAGGCGGAAGAGACCGGCCTGTCTGAGCCCGGCGACGACCTCCGGCGCAGGGCGTCGCCGCTGCTCGGCCTGGTCGGCATGTTCGCGGATCAGCGGTGCGAGGCCGCGGGCCTTGCCCAGAATCTGTTCCCGATCCTGCCGTGGGGCCTGGTCGCGGCCGATGTCAGTGAGTGTTGCGGTCATAGGGATCACCTCCGTGTCAGGCGACCGCCTCGAGCGTCTCCCACCAGACCCGCCGGATCTCGCTGGCACCGCGTGCGTTGGGCTCGATCAGGTTCCGGCTCCAATACCAGCGCTCCGGCTCGGGTACCTGCACGCCGTGCCCCAGAAAGTGGCGGTGCACGTCGGCCAGCACCGTCCGTGGCAAGGACTCCGCGCTCCGGCGCACGGTCTGGTTGAAGCGCTCGAGGTAGTCCAGCGGCAGACGGCCGTAGCTCTCGAGACCCGGCAGCCGGCCGGTACCGTCGGTGGGGTCGTAGACCGTGGTCAGAATCAGCGTGGCGCGGGGCAGCTCCTCGCGCACCGTTTCCACCAGGTCCACGAAGCGCCGTGACGCCAGCCCCACCGCGGTCTCCAGCCTTCCGCCCGCGGCGAGAGCGTCGAGCAGATCGTTGCCCCCGGCGGTCACGGTAAGGAGGATGTCTGGGTCCGAGCTGTCGCGGCCGATCCGGGCCAGCTCCTCGGTCGCGACATCGTCGATCATGGCGCCGTCCTGGGCAAGGCCCAGGAAGTCGAGATCGGGCGCGAGAGTCTCGAGGTCGAGCCCCCGGAATTCGGGCCACCGGTTGTCGTCGTTACGGTGCAACAAGGCCGCGGCACCGAGCGGGTCGAGCCGTGCCGGCGGCACGTCGAGTCCGCGCACGTCGCAGGTGGGATAGTGGTCGGTGCTCATGGAGTCGCCGAGGGCGACGTAGAGCGTGAACGGCATAGCGACCCCAAACTAGCGCCTGAAGCCCCGGAGCGCAGCGGGAGGACGCTCCCGTGGCCGGGGCGTGAGCCGGCTCACCGAGAGGCCTCCTGCCGGACCCGAGATTGGACCCGATCATCGCGAGGAGGTCACATGAGTCAGGTCAAGGATCCCGTCTGCGGAATGACGATCGAGTCGGCGACGGCGGCGGGCGGGCGGGTGGAGTACCGGTCCGAGGAGATCTACTTCTGCTCCGACAGGTGCCGGCGCGCCTTCGAGGCCGAGCCGGAGCGGTTCGTTGCAGAGCGGCACGAGCCGCCGTATACGGTGGAGGGCGGAGTCACGGCGCCGAAGTTCGGCTCGGCCGCGAGTGGCGGACTGGAGTACGAGCCGCTTCCCGAGCGGCACCAGGACTCGAAACAGTGACTTCGTTCAGGGCGACCTGGGGCCGTTCAGGGTGACAAAGGCTCGCTCATGGTGAATGCGGCGCCCACGCGGGCCGGGCCACGAGGATCCCAGTAGACCGGCGGATAGCGGCGACGTATTCCGGAAGCGTCTTCGAGGTGACCTCGACCACGCCGCCGGAGAGCGGTGCGTGCAGCACCCGTAGCGTCTTCGCCCCGTCCCGGTAGGCGAAGGCGGCGTGGGTCACGTCCAGTCCGGGGATCCCGGTGGCGAACGCCAGCACGTCTCCGCTCTCGATCCGGTCCGCCACCTCGACGATGCGAGCGGTGGGAATCACGTACCGCGGGCGGTCGTCGAGCCGCCGCTCGATCGCTCCGATGTCGCGGAAGACGGCGTCATCGGCCAGCGCGGGGTAGCGCTCCCGGTGCGAGGTCATGAAGCGAAGCGGGCGTGGGTCCTCGTCGCCGCCGAGCTCCCGTCCGAGGTCTTTCACCAGTTTCCGCCGCTCGCCGTCCTCGATCCATTCGCTGAAATAGTGCAGCCGCGAAGCGTATCCGCGGCGCTGGCCGTCCCGGTAGCGCATGCGCTCCACCTCGTGACCGAATGTCTCCCATCTCGCCGGCGCCTCCGCCTGAGACGCGCGCGCGACCGCCAGGCAGGCCTCGACCAGGGTCACGCAGTCGAACCGGGTGAGCGAGAGGGTGAGCGGTTCCGAGGCGGCGGCGTTGGCGCGGTCGCGGAGGTAAGCCTCGAGCGTGTGAGCTTCGTACGGCGTCCCCGCGGCGAGCTCGCCCACCCGGGTGGCCGCGCGCCCCAGCGGGGCGTCGGGAGGCAGCAGTCGCTCGGCGCGGAGCGACTCGCTCCAGCGGGCGAGACGCTCCTGGTCCGGACCGCTCCGCGGATCGTGTCTCGCCCCGCTCTCCGGCGAGCAGGCCGCGAGCGGCGCCCGGAGTACCAGGGCCGCAGCGCCGAGCCCGGCCGAGCGCAGGAGGTCCCGGCGGTTCATCCTCGCCCTCTCACGCGCTCCTGCCACCAGGAGGGCTCGAGGAACAGCAGGAGCAGGCCGAGCAGGACCATGTGCTGGAAGAAGTCGTATCCGCCCGTCACCCACAGCCCCACCTGAAACATCAGCGCAACCAGCAGGAACCCGGGCACCCAGCGGCGGGGGACCACCAGCGCGACCCAGAAGAACAGCTCGAAGACGATCGTGAAGACCGAGAGGAGCACCGCCAGCGTGTGCTGCTGCGCCAGCCAGACGCCGGCCGGATGGCCCCGCGACAGTGCGTCGGCGAGCACGTGCCCCTGCAAGGTGTATCCGTTCATCCACCGCAGTCCGCTCTGGATCATCTTCGCCGTCCCGGCGGAGAGATACGAGAGACCCAGCAGCACCAGCGTGAGCTTGAGCGGCCACAGGGCCAGCTCGGAGGTCTCGGCCCCGGCGATGCCGGTGCGTCGCCGTCGGAGCGCGGCGTCCAGCGAGAGCCGCTCGCCCGAGGGCGCGATCACCAGCAGCATGAGGAAGATGGCGAACAGCGCTTCCGTGTGGTGCCGATCGCCGTAGGAAAAGAGATGGGCGACGAAGATCCAGGTGCCCGCCGCGAACAGGAGGAGCGAGGGGCGGGTAAAGAGGCCCGCCAGCGCGAGGATGCCGAAGGCGAAGGTCGCCCAGTAGAGAACGGTAAAGGTCGCGGGATTGAAGAACGCGTCCCGGGAAAAGACGGCGGCGAGAACCCGGGTGATGAGCTGCGGCTCGACGAACTCCTGGTTCTTCCGGAGCAGGTTGGTGTGCTCGTCCAGGTTGGGATAGAACCAGGCCAGTTGGGCGCCCACGGCGACGATCCGGCAGATGGCGAGGTGCACCGTGGATGACGGCGGAAACCACCAGGCGTTCCAGCGCTCGAGCCAGCCCCTGGCTGAGCTAATCCGTCACCTCCGGGGCGCGGAAGGTCACCACGGGGTTCTCCCGGCGCGAGAGGCCGGTGTCGGTCACCGTGTAGGTCTCGCTCACCAGATCCAGCTCCACGTAGGGATCGGTCCGTCCCTGATTGAGTCGCTCGAGGAGACCGGGAACGACGCTGCTGTCGCCGTTCATCAGCGGCCGATGGTACTGCTGGTCCAGGACCGTGATGCTGAGGCCGAGCCGTTCGGGCGTGACCGTATCCCGAATACCGGACGCGGTCACCGCGAGGATGCGGCGCTGATTCACCTGGACCGGGGCATCCCGGGAGTTCTTGTACATCACGTAGACCATGAACGGCCAGAGGGTGCCGCGCTCGGCGGACAGGACCATGGGTATCCCATGCAGTCCGATGACCAGGACGATCACCGCCGACACCAGAGCCTTGCGCCGCTGGTCGGTCACCGGAGCGCCTGCACCACGGGTTGCTTCGCCGCCCGCCGCGCGGGGAAGAATCCGCCGATCACTCCCATGAGCAGGGCGAACACCAGGCCGCTCAGCAGCAGCCCGGGGGTGATCCGGAAGGAGAAGGCGATCTCGCTGAAGCTGGCCCAGTTCGTGGTGCTCGTGACCATGCCGTTGACGGGCAGCGCGATGAGCATTCCGATCACCCCGCCCACCAGCGCGATGAGCGCCGACTCCGCCAGGAAGCTGGCCAGGACGCTCCTGGGCGGGAAACCGAGAGTGAGCAGCACCGCGATCTCCGGGCTCCGGGACGCCACGGCCGCGTACATCGTGTTGATCGCGCCGAACACCGCGCCCAGCGCCATGATGCCGGTGATCATGATCGCGAGCACCTCGAGGATCGAGCCCAGCAGCTGGGACTGCTGCGCGTAGAAGTCCGCTTCGCGGTACACGTCCACCGAGATCCGCTTGTCGGCCTCCAGCGCCCGCTTGGCCTCCTCGAAGGCACCCGCATCCTTGAGCCGGAAGGTCAGGGACTGAAAGGTCTCCCGCCGGAACACCGGCAGCACCTGTTCGTTCTCCCCCCAGATCTCGGACTCGAACGCCGAGCCGCCGGCCGTGAAGCGGCAGACCACCGTCCAGTCGCGACCGCCGAAACGCAGGGTCTCGCCGATCGCGGTGTGATCGAAGCGGCCGGCCATCTTCTCGCCCACGCAGACCTCGGATCTGCCCGACTCCGGCCGCCGACCGGCGACGATGTCGAGGTTGGCGCGGACCGACCAGACGGCGGGGCTCACCCCCCGCACGACCACGTTGGCGAGTCCGGTGGTGTCGAAGCCTTTCCGGGGAAGCGGAATCACGACATAGGCCTCGGGGCTCACCATCGGCCGGCCGTCGCCCCCCGTCGCCACATGGGACGAGGCGGTCAGGATGCTCACCGCCTGGCGCTCGAGGCTGCTGGACAGCTCGGAGTCGGCGCCGTCGCGCAGGATCAGGACGTTCTCGGCCGAGCCGGTGCGCACCAGGGCGGCGCGGAATCCGTTGGCCAGAGCCAGCATGCCGATGAACACCGCCACCACCAGCCCGATGCCCAGGGCGGTGAAGGCGGTGGAGACGGGACGCTGGAGCAGGCTTCGGGCGTTGTAGCTGAGCGGGATCTTCACTCGACCCTCCGGAGCGCCTGCACCACGGGCAGCCGCGCCGCCCGGAGCGCCGGCACCAGTCCGCTCGCCAGCATCAGCAGCAGCGCGATGCCGGTGCCGATCACCAGGGTGCGCGTGGTCACGTCGAAGCCCGGCAGAAATCCGCCGGCGTTGAAGTTGCTGAGCCGGTACAGCAGCTTGGCCCCGCCCAGCCCGATCAGCGCGCCGGTGAGTGCGATGAAGCCGGCCTCCACCATCACCAGGCTGAACAGCGTGCCATCGGAGAAACCGATCGTCTTGAGCACCGCCACTTCGCCGGTCCGCTCCCGCGCGCTCATCATCATGGCGTTGGCGGTGACGAGCAGGATCGCGAACACCACCGCGAGACCGATGGTGCCCATCAGCAGGCTCACGTTGCCCCACATGGTGGCGAAGCTCGCGTTGAAGGCCTGCTCGGTGCCGGTCTTGGTCGGCGCGCTGGAGTTCCGGAACTGGTCGTCCAGCGTCTTGGCGGTCGCCGCGGCGTTGTCCGCGTCGTCGACCTCGATGATGTACCAGCCGGCGATTCCCGGACGCCCGATCCTTTCTTCCAGGTACTCGTGGTGGAAGAGCATCATGTCGTCGTTGATGACGGCATCGGATGGCGTGTACACGCCTCGGATGGTGAAGGTCCAGTCGCCGGGGAAGATGGTGCCCTGGAGAGTGACGTTCTGGCCCACCCGCCAGCCGAACCGGTCCAGCAGCCGCACACCGATCAGCGCGGCGGACCGCTCCTGGAGGAAGGCCTGCTTCTGGTCCTCGGGGACGACCAGCTCGGGGTACATCTCCAGGTAGGACTTGGCGTCCACCGCGAACTGGGCGAAGAAGGCCTTGTTGTCGCCGTACTTGCCGCCGAACCAGTTGGCCCAGGTGACGTTGGTGATGCCCTTGCCGGCGCTGAGCCGGTTGGCGTAGCTCAGCGGGAGCGGCAGGATGAAGCCGCTCGCGTTCGTCATCACCAGACGCCGGGCGCCGCCGAACTGGGAGGCGCGCTCCAGCGTCGTGACCACCGTCTGGAGCGATGCAAAGAGAAAGAGCGCCAGCGCCACACTGGCGATGGTGAGGAGCGTGCGCCGTTTGTGCCGCCCGAGGTTGGCGAGCACCAGATGGAAGAACTTCATGACAACGCCAGGGTCTGGCGCTCCACCAGGATGCCCTTCTCCAGGTGCAGCACCGTCTTCGCCCGGTCGGCGGCGCGGGCGTCGTGGGTGACCACGATGATGGTCTTCTTGAACTCCTCGTTGAGCTGCTGCAGGAGGCTCAGGACCTCCTGCGAGCTCTTGGCATCCAGCTGACCGGTGGGCTCGTCCAGCAGCACCAGCGTGGGGTCGGCCACGATGGCGCGGGCGACAGCCACGCGCTGCTCCTGCCCGCCGGAGAGCTGGCGAGGATAGTGCTTGAGCCGGTCTCCCAATCCCACCACGCCGAGGGCGATCCGGACCCGCTCGTCGCGATCCTTCTTCGAAAGCGTGGTGAGGAGCAGCGGGAGCTCCACGTTCTGGTAGGCGGTGAGCACGGGCAGCAGGTTGAGGTGCTGAAAGACGAAGCCGATGTGCTGCGCCCGCCAAGCGGCCAGCTGGCCCGGTGTCATCGCGCTCACCTCGGCACCCGCGACCCGGATGGTGCCGCTGGTCGGCTGGTCGAGTCCGGCGAGCAGGTTGAGCAAGGTGGACTTGCCGGAGCCCGACGGACCCATGAGGGCGGTGAAGGAGCCCTCCTCGATGTCGAGCGAGAGACCGGTGAAGATCTCGATCCGCTCGGAGTCGCGCCGAAAGACCTTGTGAACGTCACGAATCTGGACCAGGGCCATTGGGATTCTCCGCGAACGCTTTCGGCTATCGGCTATCGGCTATCAGAGGTGCTCGCCCGGCAGCGCGGCGATTCACGGTACACCGCTGATAACCGATAGCTGATAGCCATTAGCCGTTTCATCCGTGCACTCTATTTCCCCACCTGCACCCGCATCCCCGCCTCCGGCTTCTCCACGCCGCCGACCAGCAGCCGCTCCCCTCCGGCGAGCCCCGAGCGCACCTCGCGAAACCCAGCGCTCACCGGGCCGGCTTGCACCCTGCGCGGCTCGAGGCGGCCGTTGCGAACCAGCCATACGACGCTTTCGCCGTTCCTCTCGCGCACGGCCGCGGCCGGCACCCGGAATCTCGGCGGGCCGGCCGCAGGCCCTTCCGATCCCGAGGCGACCGAGTCTTCGAGAAAGTCCACCCTGGCGCCCATCTCCGGAAGGATCCGGGGATCGCGATCCAGGATGCTCACCTTGACCTGGACCGTGGCGCGTTGGCGGTCGGCGGTGGGAACCACCTGCCGCACCGAGCCACGGAACGACGTGTCGGGGTAGGCGTCGAGGGTGATGCTCGCCGGTCCATCCTTCCTCACCCGCGCGATGTATGCCTCGTTCACGTCCACCTCGACCTCGAGGGTCGTGAGGTCGGCCATGGTGACCACCGCGCCGCGGGTGAGTCCGCCGCCCACGGACGGGGCCACGACCTCCCCGATCTCGGCTTCCTTCCGCAGGACCGTGCCGCTGAAGGGAGCGCGAATCACGGTGTTCTCCAGGTTGGCCAAGGCGAATCGCAGGCTCGCCTGCGCGGCCTTGAGCCGGGCGTCGGCCGCCTCGAGCCGTGCCGCGGCCTGCCGGGCACGGCCCTCCACTCCGTCGAGGTCCTGCGCCGAGACCAGGTCGGCATTCTCCTGCCGCATGTCCCGGAGCCGCTCGGCCTCGCGGCCGGCCACCTCGCTCGCCGTGCGCGCCTCCACCAGCTCGGCACGGGCGGTGGCCACCGCCGCTTTGGCCTGGGCCGCCTGGGCCTGGTAGTCGGCATTCTCCAGGGTGGCGATGATCTCCCCTCGCCGGAGGGTGGAGCCCTCGCTCACCCGGAGATTCGCGATCCGGCCGGGCAGCTTGGCCGAGACCGACGCGCGGGTCCGCGCGACCACGTAGCCGTTGGCGGTGACGCTGGTGCCCGCTCCGGCACTGCCGCCGCCTTCAGACCCGCTCGACGCGGCGACCGTGACGACCTGCACCGGCACCGCTCCGCCGCCCCGCAGCGCGAACACCGCGCCGAGGACCAGAAGCAGGGCAAGCACGGCGATGACGACGTTGCGCACCAGCGCACGGCGAACCCCGGGCGGTGGCGCGTCCCGATTGATGCGAAGCCTGGAGAGATCCGCGGAAGGGGAAGGCGAAGTCACGGGGCGGAAATCTAGGGAGGGGCGCTGAGGGCCGACAGGGTGGGGGGTGATCAGCTGTCAGCTGTCAGCTATGAGCTATGAGCTATCAGCTCATGACCGGCGTGCCCCTCTCACTTCACCATCCCCGCCAACCGAACGGCCGCATCCGGCCCGGCCGCGCTCTCCTCGTCGTGTTTCAGAAACAGATACGCCTCCCGCCAGGGCTGCGCCCGCACCCGCTCGGTCCAGGCCCGGAGCTCGTCCTCGCCGTAAGCGGTCTTCCGAAGCCGGAGATACCCCCACGACGCGGTGGCCACCAACGGCGTGGTCTGCTCGTCCTCGTCCACGCCGACGAGCGCCATGTCGTGCTCCCGCAGCGCGGCGTAGACCGCATCATCGAACCAGGAGTCGTGCCGGAACTCCATTGCCGCGCGCCAGGTGCGCGGGACCCGGCCGAGAAACTCGTGCAGAAGCTCCAGATTCTTGCGGAGGGTCGGCGGGCACTGGAACAGCGTCGGCCCCATCCGGTCGCCCAGACAGTTGACGGTCCGCATGAAGTAGTCGAGCGAGTCGTCGGCGTGGGAGAGCCGGTTGATGTGGGTGATCCGGCGCGAGGCCTTCAGCACGAACCGGAATGTCGGCGGGACCTGCTCGGCCCAGTCGAGCAGGACTTTCTCCCTGGGTATGCGATAGAAGGAGTTGTTGATCTCGACGGTGGGGAGGCGGCCGGCGTAGTGGCGGAGCATGTCGTCCGCCGGGAGATCCGCCGGGTAGAACGAGCCTTTCCACTGCTTGTAGGACCAGCCGCTGGTGCCGACGAGGATGTTCATGCAGCCCTGCTAGCGCGCGCCGCCCGCCTTCTTTCTCGGCTTGGCTGTGGGCTCGTCCTCGGCCGACTTCGAGGCGGCGATCTTGACGGGCTTCTTCTCGGCGGTGGTCGCGCGCTTCGCCAGACTGGCCTTCAGCGCGTCCATGAGGTCGATGATCTTGGTTTGCGGCGCTTCGGCCGGGGCGGCGGTGATGTCCTGGCCTTCCACCTTCTGCTGGATGGCCTCGAGCACGCGCTCGCGGACCGTGTCGTGATAGTTCTCGGGCCGGAACTCCTCCACCGATGCCTGGTCGATGAGCTGCCGCGCCAGCGCCAGCTCGGCGTCCTTGATGGCGACGTCCGGCAGCGGCACGTCGTCGGTGCTCTTGAGCTCGCCGGCGTAGTGGAGCTGCTCCATGACCAGCATGTTGCCCATCGGGCGGAGCAGCACGAGGTACTGCTTGCCCCGGGCCGAGTACTGCCCCAGCGCCGCCCGCCCGGTGTCGGCCAGGGCGGCGACCAGCAGGCGGTAAGCCCGGTCCCCGCCCTTGCCGGCGCCGAGGTAGTAGACCTTCTCCAGGTAGATCCGGTCCACCGCCGCGAGCGGGACGAACTCGGCGATGTCGATCGCGTTGGTCGCCTTCTCGTCGAGAGCCTTGATCTCCTCGGGCGTGAACTGGACGTAGCGTCCCTTGGCGAACTCGTAGCCCTTGGTGACCTCGTCCTTCTCCACCACCGTGCCCTCGCTGCCGCAGATGTACTGCTGTTTCAGCCGCGAGCCGCACTTGGTGTGCAGCATGTTGAAGCTGACCGAGGCCGAGGACTCGCTGGAGGAAAAGAGATTGACCGGGACTGAGACCAGTCCGAAGGAGATGGTCGCGGAGGCGATGGATCTGGCAGGCATTGGGGGACTGATATACAGGCAGGAATCGGACCCCGCTAGGGGAGAGGATTCCTGCTGTACATAGCTGCTTGTGGGATACTGAGTTAGCCGTCTGTAACACGGCTGAAACGGGGGCCCCTGCTAGGCCTGCAGTGCTGCTTTTTGCACGGCGGTCGGGCGGTCGGGCGGTCAGGCGGTCGGAC
>DATBJH010000097.1:0-51766 GCA_036556505.1 Gemmatimonadales bacterium | reverse complement strand
ACGTCAGGGCACCGCACCGGAGAAGTACTCCGCCCCCGGAGCCGGATCGATGTTCCGATTCTTCCGGTCGAAGGCTGCGGGGGTCCCGACGATCTCGATGCGGTTGCTACCCTGAAGCGCCGGAGCTTGCGGCCCGGACGGCCCATTGGAGTGCGAGTACGCATTGAACCGTGGCCCGCTGCCGGTCACGTCGCGGATGACCGCACGCAGGATGTTGCCGTGGGTCGGTGCGGCGAAGTCAGGTCGAGACGACTGGAATGCTAGCCCGCTCGTCGCAACTTCGGAATCGCCGCCTTGGCCAAGGCCGTCAAGGTCGGCAGTGTGGATTCGGCGGTCTTCTGCGGCTCCGCCTCCCAGGTGATCACCACCCGCCAATGGCCGACCCGCACGAACATCGTGCCCGCGGGAGTGTCGTCGTCGGCCGTCAGGAACACCGCGTCATCCCCCAGGTCGCTGATGGCGCGGGCGCTCAGGCCCCGATCGACCAGCTGCTTCAGCGCCAGACCTCTGGGCTCATTGGGATCCACGTTCGCGTAGAGCGCGATGCGTGCGGTGGGAGTCGCTCCGCCCCACCGGCAGGTGGTCGTGGCGCCCGAGCCGTTGGGGTCGGCCGCACCCGGATCCTTGCCCGAGAGCGACGAGATCTCTTCCCGCGTCAGCACCGAGCAGGCGTCGAGCGTCGGGGACTGGGCCCAGGCCCAGGTGGCGGTGATGAGGGACAGCAGGGCCGGAGCGGTGCTCCGCATGGAAGCCTCCGAGTGCGCGGGGGTTCGTCGTCGCGTCGATGCTCCTGAGCAACGCACGATCGGGACGAAAACTCCCTCGCGCTCGGGGCGGTCAGAGTGTCCCCGGCTGCGGCACCGGGACCACGCGGCGGCTCCAGGGCCTGGTCAGATAGGAAACGGCAAGCAGGGCCAGGAGAACCAGCGGCATGGCCCATACCTGCGGACCGTCTCCGATCGCGTACGCCGCGATGAACGCCATCACCAGGGCGAACGTCGATCCGGCGTATGCCCATTCCTTTAAGAGAGGAAGCCCCGGCAACAGCAGGACGATGGCTGCTGCCGGCTTGGCGAAGCCGAGAACGATCCTGAGGTGCTGGGGGTACCCGGATCGGGTAAAGCCGGAGACCACCTCCTCGCTGCCGGTGAGATAGGAGAGCGAGCCCAGCAGCGCCAGGGCGACGAGCACGGTGCTGATCCAGTAAGCGACCTTTCGACTCATGGATGCTCCAAGTCGTGGTTCCTCTACTTTCCCGCCGCCAGCCGCTCGAACCGCAGTGCCCGGCTCAGTGTCCCCCGCTGCCCTCCCGCCGGCTCGCCTCGTAGAGGAACCACGTCCGCCGCTCGGTCTCGTCGATCCACACCTCCAGCAGGCTCGCGCTCGCCACGTCCCGCGCCTCGTCGCAGACGTCGTGCGCCTCCCGCATCCGCTCGGCGAACGCCTGGTTGTCCTCCCGCAGCTCCGCCAGCATGTCCAGCGGCTCCACGTACTCGGCGTCGTTGTCGCTTACCCGCTGCAGCCGGCCGATCTCCCCGATGGAGTGGAGCGTCAGCTCGCCCAGCTTCCGCACCCGCTCGGCGATCGGATCCGTCATGGCATAGATCTGGTCCGCCTGCTCGTCCAGCAGCAGGTGGTAGTCGCGGAAGTGTGGACCGCTCATGTGCCAGTGGAAGTTCTTGGTCTTGAGGTAGAGGGCGAAGGTGTCCGCCAGAAGGCGGTTGAGCGCCGCGGCGGCGTCCCGGGTGCCCTGGCGCTCGAGGTCGGTCGGGGTGACGAGCGGCGCGGCACGGCGAGCCTTGACGGCCGGTGGAGTCTTGGTGGCGGTAGCCATGGTGACGGTACCCGATAGGGGTGATCAGTGGAACCTGCGATCCTTGACATATTCGCGTCGGTGGTTGTCGGCGCAAGTGTCCCCCATCACACTCGGAACGACGTAGGTTCCGCAGGGACCGCCGACGACCCGAGCCGGGAGCGTGGATGACGAGCGAGCGCCGGAAGATGACCGCGGGAGAGCTGTACGACCCGATGGACCCCGAGCTGGCCGCCGGCCGCGACCGGGCGCGCGAGCTGTGCCTCGCCCTCCTCGCCACCCGCCCGGCGCAGCAGGGCGAGCGCCGCCGTCTCCTTCGGCAGCTGTTCGCCGCGGGTGGCGATTCGGTGGTGCTGGAGCCACCCTTCTTCTGCGACTACGGCTTCAACGTCGAGCTGGGCGAGCGGGTGTTCTTCAACTTCAACTGCGTCATCCTCGACGTCTGCCGGGTGCGTATCGGCAGCTTCACGATGTTCGGCCCCGCCGTCCAGATCCTCACGCCGATGCACCCCCTCAATGCCGAGCAGCGCCGAGGGAAGGAGTTCGGCAAGCCGATCGAGATCGGGTCCGACGTATGGGTAGGAGGCGGGGCGCTCATCCTGCCCGGGGTGCGCATCGGCTCGCGGACCGTGATCGGCGCGGGGAGCGTGGTGACGCGGGACATACCCGAGGGCGTCCTGGCCGCGGGCAACCCCTGTCGCGTGATCCGCGAGATCACCGAGTAACGGGGCTCACACCCCTCATCGCGGGGACGGGATCCTTGCAGCGCGCACCCACCGGCCATCTCGACGGGATCGGTGCCCGTACCTTATAGTGTGCGCCATACCCAATGCCGCTGGAGGACACGATGAGCAGGAAGATTCTGATGCTGGCCGGCGATTTCGTGGAGGACTACGAGATCATGGTCCCGTTCCAGGCGCTCCAGATGGTGGGCCACACCGTGCACGCGGTCTGTCCCGGCAAGCAGGAGGGCCAGCAGCTCCGCACCGCGGTTCACGACTTCGAGGGCGACCAGACCTATACCGAGAAGCGGGGCCACAACTTCACCCTCAATGCCACTTTCGACGAGGTCCGGGAGGACGACTACGACGCCCTGGTCATCCCCGGCGGCCGGGCCCCGGAGTACATCCGGCTCAACCCGCGGGTGCTCGACATCATCCGGCACTTCGACGGCGCCGGGAAGCCGGTCGCGGCCGTCTGCCACGGGGTCCAGCTCCTCACGGCCGCCGGTGTGGTCAAAGGTAAGGAAGTCACCGGCTATCCGGCCTGCGGCCCGGAAGTGAAGCAGGCCGGCGGCCGCTGGAAGGACATCGCCCTGGACCAGGCATTGGTGGACGGCAGCCTGGTGACGGCACCCGCGTGGCCGGCCCACCCGGCCTGGCTGGCCCGGTTCCTGGAGGTGCTCGGCACTCGGATCGAGCACGGCGTCCCCGCGACGGTGTGATTCGCGAGGGTGTATCCGCGGACGAGGTGCTCGGCCCGCTCTGCGAAGCGTTCGGCCACTACCCTGTCATGCGGCACGTACTCGGCCCCGAAGGCGACTTCGAGGCGCGCCTCCGTACGCTGGTCGGCTTCTTCCTCGTGGCGCGCACGCTCCGCAAGGACCCCATCCTTGCCGCCTACGACGGGGCGCGGATCAGCGGCGTGGCTATCTGCACCTTGCCTGGGCTGCCGGGCCCGCCCGACCTCGAGGAGGCCCGCGCCTGGACCTGGGCGCAGCTCGGCGCCGACGCGCGGGAGCGGTACGAGCAGTGGGTTGACATCTGGGGCCCGATCAACGTCGCGGAGCCCAACATCCACGTGAACATGCTGGGCGTGTTGCCGCGCTACCAGGGACGCGGGCTCGGCCCCCGGTTGCTCGAGCGGGTGCACGCGATGTCGCGCGAGCATCCCGAGTCACGCGGCGTGAGTCTCACGACCGAGAGCGCGGCCAACATCTCCTTCTATGAGCGACTCGGCTACCGGCTGGTGGGACAGGGTCGAATCGGGCCGGGACTGGAGAGCTGGGGGTTCTTCCGACCGAACTGACGCGATGCGCTTGACAGTGCCGGTCCCGGACGCAATCTAGAGCCACACCCGAACACCCACATTCCACTCGGAGGAACCCATGTACGTCGTGGTCCAACACACCATCTCGGAGCCGGCCGTCTTCTGGAACACGGCTGATCCGAACGCCCTGCCGCCGGAGATCAAACTCCATCACACCTTCCCAACCGCCGATGGCACCCGTGCCGTCTGCCTCTGGGAAGCCAAGTCGGTGGACGCAGTCCGCGAGTTTCTGGAGCCGCTGCTCGGCCGAGTCAGCCGCAATGAGTACTTCGGGGTGGAGAACCGCGATGGAGTCGCCCGGCCGTCCCAGGTGCCGCAGACGGCGGCGGCCGGCTCGCGCTGATTCTTCGCCCCGCCTTGTCACCCTGAGCGCAGCGAAGGGGGCATGACCCAGGGTATGCCCCCTTCGCTGCGCTCAGGGTGACAAGGGGAAGTGGCTGATCTGACTCTGAGTTTGCGCTCGGCCAGATCCGCCCGTACGTTCGGCAGATTCACGCAAGAGCATGGCCGTCATATCCCTACCCGGGAGGCTCGATGACCCGACTCATCAGCGCCTGCTGCCTGACGCTGCTCCTCGCCTGTGGCAGCCCGCCGCCTGCGGCCGACAGCGCGGCGGATGAAGCGGCGCTCCGCGCGGCCGACTCCGCCTGGTTCACCGCCGTAAACGGAGGCGACGTGGACGGCGTGACGGCGCTCTATGCGGAGGATGCGGTAGTCAGCGTTCCTGGGGCGCCACCGGCGCGTGGGTCGGCCGCCATTCGCGGGGTCCTGGCGAAGGACATCGAGAATGCCAGCAAGGGCGGCGTCAGGCTGGTGCCCGGCCCTAATGCCGAGGTCGGCGTCTCGGGCGACCTGGGATGGATCTGGAACACCTTCACGGTGACGGACAAGGCAGGCGCCATCGTGGACGCGGGCAAGTATCTCACGCTGGCTGAGAGGAGGGAGGGGAAGTGGCGGATCATCCGGGATATCTGGAACTCGGATAACTCGCCCGCGCCGCCGGCAGCGACCGCGACGAACTGACCCCCCTTGTCACCCTGACCCCGAACGCAGTGAGGGGGAAGGGGGTCATGCTCGATATGGCCCCCTTCACTTCGTTCAGGGTGACGCGGCGCGGTGTGAAATCTGGCCCGCAGCAACCTCCGCCGGTAAGTTCCAGGCCTCACCCTGACCCCTCGAGCCCAATGACCGACCCGGTGGCGGTATTGCGTGACGGCCTGCGGGACCGCTACGCATTCGAGCGCGAGCTCGGCCGCGGGGGCATGGCCACCGTCTGGCTCGCCCGCGATCTCCGACACGACCGCCCGGTCGCCCTCAAGGTGCTCCATCCCGAGCTGGCCGTCAGCCTCGGCCCCGAGCGCTTCCTTAGAGAGATCCGCCTCGCGGCCCGGCTCCAGCACCCCCACATCCTCTCGGTCTACGACTCCGGCGAGACCGGTGGCCGGCTCTGGTTTACCATGCCCTACATCGAGGGCGAGAGCCTGCGGGACCGACTCAGGCGGGAGCGGCAGATCCCGATTGCCGACGCCGTGCGAATCACCCGCGAAGTCGCCCTCGCCCTCGACTTTGCCCATCGCCACGGCGCGGTGCACCGCGACATCAAGCCGGAGAACATCCTGCTGGTGGACGGGCAGGCGCTGGTGGCGGACTTCGGGATCGCGCGGGCGCTGGGCGGCGGCGATGAGCGGCTGACCGAGACCGGCCTGTCCCTCGGCACACCGGCCTACATGAGCCCGGAGCAGGCCGCGGCCGACAAGAGTGTGGACGCCCGCACGGACATCTACAGCCTCGGCATCGTGCTCTACGAGATGCTGGCGGGCGAGCCGCCCTTCGCGGCACCGACCGCGCAGGCCATGATCGCGCGGCGGATGATGGAGTCGCCCCGGCCGTTGCGCGAGGTGCGGGAGACGGTGCCCGAGGGAGTGGCCCAGGCGGCCGTGCGGGCGTTGGCGAAGTCGCCGGCCGACCGGTTCGCCACCGCCGCCGAGTTCGCGAGGGCTCTGGAGGAGTCGAGCACCACCGCGACACCCGTCCACACGCAGGCCGCGCCAACCGTCACCCGTCCCGCCGTCCCGCTGTCCCGCCGTCCCGCGCTGCTCCTGGGGCTTGGTTTCCTGCTCGGCCTGGGCGTCCTGTTCGGCTGGCTCCGCTCCCACCGCGGCGCCGAGCTCACGGGTCCCGGCACACCGCGCCTCCTCGCCGTCCTCCCCTTCGAGAACCTGGGCGACTCCACCGACGAGTACTTCGCCGACGGCATCACCGACGAGGTGCGCGGCAAGCTGGCGACTCTCCAGGGACTCAAGGTGATCGCGAGCAGCAGCGCCAGGCAGTACAAGAGCTCGACCAAGTCGCCGGAGCAGATCGCGCAGGAGCTGGGCGTCCAGTATCTGCTGATCGGCAAGATCCGCTGGGAGAAGCGCGAAGGCGGGCAGAGCCGCGTCCGGGTGAGCCCCGAGCTGGTGCAGGTGACGCCGGGGTCCGCCGCCACGACCCGATGGCAGCAACCCTTCGACGCGGCGCTCACCGACGTGTTCCAGGTGCAGGCCGACATCGCAGGTCGGGTGGCGCGGGAGCTCGATCTGGCTCTTGCCGACAGCGCCCGCCAGGACCTGGCGGTGCGGCCGACCCGGAACCTCGCGGCGTACGACGCCTACCTCAAAGGCCTGGAGCTCTCCCAGACCAGTGACCCGGTGGTGATACGGCAGGCCATGAGTCACCTCGAGCGAGCGGTGGCGCTCGACACAGCCTACGCCGCTGCCTGGGCCGAGCTCTCGCAGGCTGCCTCGTTCATTGCCATCGTGGGCTTTCCGACGCCGGCCCTGGTCGAGCGAGCAAGGGTCGGGGCCGAGCGGTCGCTCGCGCTGGCGCCGGATCGCCCGGAAGGGCACATGGCGATGGGGGAATATCTGCGTCGGGTGGAGCAGGACTACGCGGGCGCCATTGACGCCTACAGCAGGGGCGAGCGCCTATCGCCATCGAATGCCGAGCTCCTCCGAGGGATCGCTAGCGCAGAGCAGCCGCTCGGCCGCTGGGACGCCGCGCTCGACCACCTGCGCCAGGCGCAGCGGCTCGACCCGCGCTCGGGGACGACGGCCCAGACGCTCACCCAGGCGCTGCTGGGTACGAGACGATACGACGAGGCCCAGGCGAGCGCCGACCGGTGGATCGCCGTCACCCCGGACAATCCGTTGGCCTACGAGGTCAAGGCGATGATCCTGGCGAGCCGAGGTGATGTGCCCGGCGCCCGCGCGATCGTCGAGAACCCCCCGGCCGAGATCCCGCTCACCCGCTTCGTGGCGTATATCTCCACCTACTACGAGATGTTCTGGCTGCTCAGCCAGGAGCAGCAGCGCCTGCTGCTGCGCCTGCCCCCGAGCGAGTTCGACGACGACCGCGCGTCCTGGGGGCTCTCCATCGCGGGGGTCGCGACGCTCATGGGCGACTCGCGGCTGGCGCGCGCGTACGGCGACTCGGCACGCATCGCCTTCGAGGAGCAGCTCCGCGGAGCGCCCGACGACGCGCAGCTGCACGTGCTTTACGGCGTCGCGCTGGCGTACACCGGGCGCAAGGCCGAGGCGATCCGGGAGGGCGAGCGCGGCGTCGCGCTGCGCCCGATGTCCAAGGATGCCGCTAACGGTCCCTACATGCAGCATCAGCTGGCCCGCATCTACATCATGGTCGGCGAGCCGGAGAAGGCGCTGGACCAGCTCGAGCCGCTGCTCAAGGCGCCGTATTATCTGTCGCCGGAATGGCTCCGGGCGGATCCCACCTTCGATCCGCTGCGGAAGCATCCTCGATTCCATCGGCTGGTAGGAACCCCTCTGTCACCCTGACAACGGGGTGGGATTACAGCTTGGTGATCCCCCCGTACGTCTCCGGCCGGCGATCCCGGTAGAACTGCCACACGTTCCGCACCTCCCGGATCTGGTCCAGATCCAGCTCCGCCGTCACCAGCTGATCCCGGTCGCGCGGCGCTTCCGCGACGATCTGCCCCCGCGGGTTGCAGAAGTAGCTCTGCCCGTAGAACTCCCCGATGCGCCAGGGGTCCTCGTACCCCACCCGGTTGATCGCGCCGACGAAGAAGGTGTTGGCCACCGCGTGCGCCGGCTGCTCCAGCCGCCAGAGATACTCCGACAACCCCGCCACCGTGGCCGACGGGTTGAACACGATCTCCGCGCCGTTGAGCCCCAGCTCCCGCGCCCCCTCGGGGAAGTGGCGATCGTAACAGATGTAGACCCCGACGTCGGCGTGGCGGGTCTTGAAGACGGGGTACCCCAGGTTGCCGGGCCGGAAGTAGAACTTCTCCCAGAATCCCGGGGCGCAGTGGGGAATGTGGTTCTTCCGGTACTTGCCGAGGTAGGACCCGTCCGCGTCGATCACCGCTGCGGTGTTGTAGTAGATCCCGGCGCCGTCCTCCTCGTAGAGTGGCACGATGATCGCCATGTCGTACTTCCTGGCGACCTGCTGCATGAGCGTGGTCGTCGGTCCGTCCGGAATCGCCTCGACCGCGTCGTACCAGCGAGGGCTCTGCTCGGCGCAGAAGTACGGGCCGGTGAAGATCTCCTGCATGCAGAGGATCTGCACGCCCTCCTGGCCCGCCCGCTCGATCAGGTCCATGTGCTTGGCCAGGTTGGCCTCGCGAATGGTGTCGAGCTTCTCCGCGGTGGAGCAGGCGTGGGAGGCCTGGATCAGGCCGCATTTCACTAAGCGAGGCATGTAACTCCCTTACGTCATCCCGAGCGCAGCGAGGAACCTTCCCCGGCAAGATCCCTCGCTACGCTCGGGATGACAGCTGTTGGCGCATGAGCACCAGATATGCGACGAAGCTCAGCCCGAACGTCACAAACCATGCATAGGCATACAGCCGGTCGAACAGATCCGGATCCGTCGCCGTGCCACCCGGCGTCGTCGCCGCCCGGAGGAACCCCGGCACCACCGGCAATACGGCCGTCACCAGCGCAGCGACCGCCCTCCAGTTTACCCCACCGTCGTAGGTGTACGCGCCCTGCTCGCGGTACAGATCGTCGAGCAGCAGCCGCTGCCGCCGAAGCACCCAGTAATCCGCGATCAGGATCCCGCCGAGCGCGCCCATCAGGCTGGAGTACCCGACCAGCCAGGTGAAGATGTAGGCCGCCGCGTCGGAGTAGAGCTTCCAGGGCATCATCACGATGCCGATCACCGCGGTGATGAGCCCGCCGGTCACGTAGCTGATCCGTCGCGGGCTCAGGTTGGAGAAGTCGTTCGAGGGCGAGACCACGTTCGCCGCCATGTTGGTCGTGAGCTGCGCCGCGAGCACCACCAGAGCCGCGAACACTATCGTGCCCGTCCCCCCGATGCGCGCGATCAGCACCACCGGGTCCCAGACGGCCTCGCCGAAGAGCACGATGGTCGCGCTCGTCACCGCGACTCCGATGAACGCGAACGCCGTCATCGTGGTCGGCAGGCCGAGCGCCTGGCCCAGCATCTGCGAGCGCTGGCTCCGGGCGTAGCGGGTGAAGTCGGGAATGTTGAGGCTCAGCGTGGCCCAGTAGCCGATGCTGGCCGTCAGCGCCGCCGGGAACAGCGCCCAGAAGGGAGTGTCGCCGGCGCGGAGGCGCTCCGACTCGGCCAGCAGCTTGCCGAGTCCGCCGCCGGCGCGGATGGCCCACGCGAGAAGGACCGCCCCGCCGGCCAGCAGCAGCGGGGCGGACCAGCTCTCCAGCAGCTTGATCCCCTCGGTGCCCTTGAGGATCACCGCGACCTGGATCAGCCAGAACACCAGAAAGGCGATCGCCGTGTTCCCCGGAACCTCGGCCCATCCCGGCCATGCCGCCCGCATGAGCGCGTCGAGGGCGAGCCCGCCGATCCAGGTCTGGATCCCGAACCAGCCGCAGGCGACGATCGCGCGGAGGATCGCGGGGATGTTGGCGCCGCGCACGCCGAAGCTGGCCCGGCAGAGCACGGGGAAGGAGATGCCGTACTTGGTGCCGGCGTGCGCGTTGAGCACCATCGGCAGCAGCACGATGGTGTTGCCGAGGAGAATGGTGACCATCGCCTGCCACCAGCTCATCCCCTGCTGCATCAGGCCGGAGGCGAGGGTATACGTGGTGATCACCACGCTCATCCCGATCCAGAGCGCGGCGATGTTGTAGGTGGACCAGGTGCGTCGCTCCGGCGGCGTCGGCGCGAGGTCGGGATTCCAGAGCGGGCTGTGGCTCAGATCCTCCGCGCCGGCCGGCGCCTGAACCGTCACCGCGCTCCCGCCGGACGCGGGGCGCGCTGGCGGGGCTTGGCCCGCGGGCTTGCCGGCGCCGGAGCGGGAGCCGGAGTGCGCCCGGTCTGGAGCCCTGCGGTCGTGCGCGGCAGCCACTGGCCCCTGCCTTCGCGACCGACCACGGCGTACTTATCCACGATCACCTCGCCGCGCGAGAGCGTCGTCCGGGCGAACCCAGCCAGCTCCCAGCCGTCGTACGGCGACCAGTCGGCGTTGGTCTCCATGGTGGAGGGGCTAACGGTCCGGGTGCTGCTGGGGTGGATGATCGCCAGATCGGCGTCGCTGCCGACCATGATCGCGCCCTTCCGGGGATAGAGCCCCATGATACGGGCGGGGTTGGTGCTGAGCTTCATCGAGAGCTCTTCCAGCGTGAGCCGGCCGCCGAGCACCCCGTGGGTGTACACCAACGGGAGCAGCGTCTCCAGGCCGGGCAGACCCATGGGGATCTTGGTCCAGTCCCCGTTCCACATCGCCTTCTGCTCGCGGGTGAAGGTGCAGGTGTCGGTGGAGACGACCGAGACCTCGCCATCGCGCAGACCTCGCCAGAGCCGCTCGACGTCCTTCGGCTTCTTGACCTGCGGGCAGCAGGCGAACAGATGTCCGTCCTTGCCCTCGAACACCGAGTCGTCCAGCACCAGATACTGGGCGCAGGTCTCGGCGAGGACGGGCACGCCGCGGGCCTGGGCGGCACGCACGATGTCCGACCCCTCGGCCGTGGACATGTGCACGATGTAGAGCTGGCCGCCGGTGGCCTCGCACCACTGCACCACCCGCTGGATCGCCTCCGCCTCCACGAAGTTGGGCCGGGTCATCGGATGGAGCCGCGCGCCGTAGCGCTGCATCAGCTCCGGCGTGTGGTGCCGCGCGATCAGCTCGTCGAGCACCCGCGCCGACTCGGCGTGCACCAGGAGCATGGTGCCGTACTCCCGCATCTTCTCCAGCGTCCCGAAGAGGGCGCGGTCGTCCGACTGCCACCCCTCCGACTCGTAGATCATGAACTCCTTGAAGGTGGTGAATCCCCGCTTCACCATCCCCTCGATCTGCGACTGGTGCTCCGCCCAGCGGGTGATGCAGATGTGGAAGGTGTAGTCGATCAGCGACTTCCCCTCCGCTTTCCCCAGCCAGTTGTCGGCCGCCTGGTCCAGCGAATCGCCGGCGTAGGGGATGGCGAAGTCGATCACGGTCGTCACCCCTCCGCGGGCGCCGGCGCGGGTGCCGGTGCGATAGTCGTCGGCGGAGACGGTGCCGCAGAACGGCAGCTCGAGGTGGACGTGGACGTCGAGCACGCCGGGCAGCACGTGATGGCCGGTCGCGTCGATGACGTCGGTGCCGGGGCCGGGCTCCAGGTCCGCGCCCAGCGCGGCGATCTTCTCGCCCGCGATGCCGATGTCGCCGACGAACGTGCCGGCGGGGGTGACGACGTTACCGCCCTTGACGATTCGGTCGAGTTTCATGGCCTGCTCCTGTGTTGCTTTTGCGAGCATTGGCACCGAGGTCCCGAACCCGGGTTGCGCCGCGGGAACCGACTGACAGCTAGGCCTCCGCCCGCGCGTACCCTTCGACGGCTTCGTACCCGGCGTGATAGTCCGACGCGTCCGGCCGGCGAATCTCGGACTGCGCCACGATGCGGTCCCGCCGGATCCCCCGGAAGTCTTCCACGCTGGTCCACCCCCGCGCCGCGTTCCGCTCGAGAAACGCGTCGAGCCCCGCCAGCAGCCGCTTGATCACGTTCGGCCCCACCGCCTGGTCCAGCATAGCGGCGGTGCACACCTGCACCGTGCCGCACCCCAGCAGGAGGTACGACAGCGCCTGGTTGAAGTCGGAGATCCCGCCGATGCCGGAGAAGCTCCGGTCGGGGAACGCTCGCGTCATCTGGGACATCTTCGCCAGCGAGAGCGGCAGGATCGCCGGGCCGCCCAGGCCGCCGCTGGAGACGAAGCCGTCCACGTTGATCTCGAACTCCAGCGTCTCGGGGTCGATGAGCGGAATGGAAGGGAAGGTGTTGGAGGACACGATGGCGTCGGCACCACCCCGGAAGCATGCGCCCGCTTCGACTTCGATCTCCGCCGTGGCCGGGGTGAGCTTGCACCAGACCGGCACCGTGGCGACCTCCTTCACCGCCTCGGTCACCACCGAGCAGAGTCCCTCGTCCTTCCCGATGTTGGACCCCATGTCGCGCCGGTCCATATGCGGGCAGGAGAAGTTGAGCTCCAGCCCGTCCGCGCCGGCGTCCTGGCAGCCCTGGGCGAGCCGTTGCCAGTTCTTCAGCTCCTTGTCGTTGCCGGAGCCGGCCATGATGGAGGCGATGAGGATCCGGTCCGGGAAGCCTTCCTTGATCCGCCGAATCCGAGGCAGCCACCAGTCCAGCGTCTTGTCGGAAATCAGCTCCCAGTTCCAGGACGAGTGCAGTGCCGCGCCCGGCCGCTTCTTCATGGAGACGTAGGAGTCCTCGGGCGAGGTGCGCATGAACTTGGCCTTCGCGCCCACCACGTTGGTAACCGGATGGAGCCCGATCGTCTTGGTAACGACTCCGGCCCAGCCCGCCTCGAACGCACGCAGGATGTTGCTCTCCGACTCGGTCGGCGGGGCGGAGGACAGGAGGAAGGGGTTCTGGAAGCTGAGTCCCGTGAAGCTGACGGCGCGATTGACAGACATATGGCGCTCCCGAGTATTGGCCACGCGGAGCGGCGTGTGAGGGTGTACTCGGAAGCTAACGCTCGAAGTGCGTTTGTCACAGCAATCTCCCGCACCCCCTCCCACCTTAGAGGCGCTGGCGGAGCCGACTGCCCCGCGACAGCCTATAACGCCTTGCTCACCAGCGACTTGGGGTCATCCCAGGTCGAGGAGGTCTTATGCACCGCGTCCTCTCACCCCATGCGCTCCTCCCGGCCGTATGGCTCGCGCTCAGCCTTACCGCCTGCGGTGACCGGGAGCGCTCCGCGGCCATCCGGGATACTGTGCCCGCGGGCCCCGAGACGGGAATGGCAGCCGACAGCGTCGCTGCCACCACCGGCGATGCCAACGCACCGCTGACCGACCCGAACATCGTGGCTTTGCTGGACGAGGCCAACGCGGCGGACAGCGCCGCCGGCGCGCTGGCCGTCACCAAGGCGACCAGCAAGGAAGTGAAGGACTTCGCCAAGCTCATGATGAGCGAGCACCATGCGCTCCGGGAGCAGGGCCAGCAGCTCGCGAAGCGGCTCAAAGTCACGCCCGAGCCGCCGGCCAACGATCCGGTCAAGCCGCTCGCGCAAAACGAGACCAGCGCGCTCGAGTCCACGCCCAAGGGCCCGGAGTTCGATCGGGTCTACATCGAGCAGGAGATCGCTGCCCACAAGGCGGTGCTCGACTTGGCGGGGAACGCCCATGACCAGGCGAAGAACGAGCAGCTCAAGGCCCTGATCGAGCAGGCCAAGCCCGTGATCCAGAGGCATTTGGACCAGGCGGAGAAGATCAAGGACCAGCTGGGCGAAGCCACCACCTGACCCACTCGCGTCGCCCCGGCGGGTGGCCGGCTCGCGCATGCGACCGGTCGCCCGCCCAGGGCATTACATAGTGGCGGCGAGATCGGGGCGGATCATGTAGATGTCGGCTTGCCGGCGCCGGGCCGGCTCCTAGAATCGCGATGGCGACCCATCGGTGCGCTGCGGCCCCCTCCGACCACGCCCCAGGCCGCGGCTCGCGGCGCGGGATGGCGTCCTAAGGAGGACCTATGACCCGCACGATCCTGCTTCCCGCCGCCGTACTCTCGCTCCTGTCTTCCGGCACACTGCTCGCCCAGGGCGCGGCGCTGACCAAGGCCGACGAGGAGTTCATCCACGATGCTCAGGAGGCGGCACCGGCGCGTATCGCCGAGCAGGCCGGCGTCTCCCGGCTCGACCCGAAGGGCAAGGTCACGCCGGTCACCGACAGCAAGAACGGATTCACCTGCACTTTGCTGCCCGACGGCAGTAACGCCCCGGTCTGCGCGGACCAGCGGGGCTTCGCCTGGCTGGTGTCGGCCATGTCCCAGAAGCCGCAGCCGCCGGCGATCGACAAGCCCGGCATCGCCTACATGGCGAAGGGCGGCGTCCACTACGAGACCTCGGACGGGGAGACCGTGATGATGCCGGGGGCCGGTACCAAGGAAGTGAAGGAGCCGCCGCACTGGATGATCATCTGGCCGTTCGACCCCGCCAGCACCGGCATTCCGACGAAGCCGAATGCCGGTGGCACCTACATCATGTTCGCGGGGACGCCGTACGCACACCTGATGGTGTATCAGGATCCGAAGATGCTCAAACAGTGACCCTCTCACCCTGAGCGAAGTGAAGGGGGGCCATATCGAGCATGGCCCCCTTCGCTGCGCTCAGGGTGACAAAGGGGGGCGAGTCTATTCAGCTCGCATCGCAACGAGTGGGTCCACCCGCGCCGCGCGTAGCGCCGGCAGTGCGCACGCGGAGAGCCCGACGAGGGACACCAGCGCGGCAACCGAGAGAAACGTCACAGGATCCTGCGGCGGCACGCCGAACAGCATCCCCTGGATCAGCCGCGCGGCCAGCGCCGACGCCAGCAGTCCCAGGCCAAGGCCCACTGCCAGCAGTCGGGCGCCGTCTCCCAGCACCATGCCCATCACCCGCATCGGATCCGCGCCGAGGCTCATCCGGATCCCTATCTCCGCCGTGCGCCGCGCGATGAAGAAGGCCAGCACGCCACCGATCCCGACCGCCGCGATCGCCAGCGCCACCGCGCCGAACGCGCCCACCAGGATCGCGTTGAGCCGCTGCGGGGCGACGGTCTCCTCCCGGATCTGTCCCAACGTCGCGACCTTCTCCACCGGCTGGTCAGGGATCAGCTCGCGGATGATGCGCGCCGCCTGCGGCCCCAGGTTCTCGGCCCCGCGGGCCCGGATTACGATCGCCCCGGGGAAGAAGCCGAAGTCGTTCTGTGTCATCGGCTGATAGACAGCAGGGAGCGGCGGCGCGTCGGGCCCGGCGTCGCGGGTGTCTCCCACCACGCCGACGACAGTCCGCCAATCGGGCGAAAGCGAGATGAACCGCAGCACGTCGCCGGTCCACGCCACCCGCCGGCCGATCGGATCCTGACCGGGGAAGAGCCGCTCGGCGAGCACGCGGTTCAGGATGACGACCTTACCCGCCTCCGGGCCGTCGGTGGCGGCGAACTCGCGGCCCTTGATCAGCGGGATGCCGGCGGCGCGGAAGTACTCCGGTGTCGCGGTGCGGAACTCCGCTACCGGCTTCGGCTGCCCCGGGTCCTGTGCCTGCGCTTCCGCCTTGAGCTCGAGCAGCACGCCGGAGGCGCGGAGCGGGACATTCCATCCGACGCCGACCTCGGTCACGCCCGGCAGCGCTGCGAGCCGCCGCTGCATCTCCTCCTGGACCGCGAGCGATTGCGCGGGCGGGCGCTCGCTTTCCAGCGGCACCTCCATCGTGAGCGTGTTTTCCAGCTGCACTCCCGGATCCACCTGGTAGAGCCGGAGGAGCGTCCGGGTCAGCAGGCCCGCGGCGGTGAGCACCGCGACCGTGGCCGCCACCTGCGCCACGATGAGCCCGCGCTGAATCCGCTGGCTCGCGCTCGTCGCCCGGGAGCCGGTGCGGGTGAGCGCCGCGCCGGCCTCCTCCGGCCCGCGAAGCGAGGGCACGAAGGCGAAGAGGAGCGCCGACGCGCTGGCCGCCACCGCAGCGAACGCGAGCACCCCGCCGTCCATTTGAATCTCCGAGGCGCGCGGCGTGAACCGCTGGGCGAAGCCCACCAGCAGGTCGAGACCCAGATAGGCGATGCCAAGGCCCAGCGCCGCCCCGAGGGTGGCCAGGATCGCGGTCTCGGTCAGCAGCAGCCGGCGCAGCCGGGCGCGGTCGGCGCCGAGGGCCCACCGGATCGCCAGCTCGCGCTCACGCCTCACGCCCCGGGTGAGCACCAGGTTGGCGACATTGGCGCAGGCGGTGAGCAGCACCAGCGCGGCGGTGGCGGTGAGCAGGAGTACGGTGCGCCGGGCCTTCTCGGTGAGCGCGTCGCGGAGCTGGGAGACCGTGACCTGGTAGCCCGCTCCCGGGTCGTAGGCGTCGGGATGCTCCCGCCGCATCCGCGCGGTGAGCGCCGAAATCTCGCTCCGCGCCTGCTCCACGCTTGCGCCCGGTGCGAGCCGGGCGAAGACCTCGGTCATGCGGTGGGTCCGGCCTGTCACCATCGTCGCATCGAGGTGATGCGGGCTGGTGACCATGTTGACGAATACTTCGTTCTCGGTCGGGAAGCTCGGCGCGGGCTCCGCCACCCCGATCACCGTGGCCGAGCGGCCGTTGATCCGGAACGCCCGGCCGATCACCGAGGCATCGCTGCCGAAGGCATGCTGCCAGTAGGCGTGGGTCAGCATCATCGCTGGGGCGGCGCCCGGCCCGTCGTCCCGCTCGTCGAAGGTCCGTCCGATCACCGCGCCGAGCCCCATGACCTCGAAGAAGTTGCCGGTCACGATGCCGGCCTGCACCTGTCTGGGTTCGCCGGCGCCGATGAGGTTGAAGGTCAGCGAGGAGAACTCGGCGACAGCCCCGAGGCTCCTGGCTCCGCTCCGGATGTCCACGATCTCGGGGACCGAGAACGCGACGTTCTGTTGGCCGGTGCCGGTGGCCGATTGTTTCAGGTAGAGCAGCCGGTCGCCGCCCTCATGGGGCAGCGGGCGCAGGAGCACCCCGCGGAGCACGCTGAACACGGCCGTGTTGGCGCCGATGCCGAGGGCCAGCGTGAGGATGACGGCGAGGGAGAAACCCGGTGACTGGAAGAGTGAGCGCAGGGTGTGGCGCACGGCTGCTCCTGGAGATCGGGGACCGATCTTAACCCGACGTCGGCCCCCCGCGCCAGGATTCGCAGATCTGTCACATGTGTCTGGTTCCTATCGGAAGAACCAGATCGCCACCACCGCCAGCCAGATGCCAAACCCCCACCCGGTCACCCGGTACAGCATCCGCCAGAGCCGCTCGCCCTCCGGCGTCAGCGCGTTGGAGGGCGGGACCGCCCAGTTGCTGTAGTCCTCTTTCACTTGGGCCGTGCCTGGCAGCCAACTCCGGTCCACCCGCCACTCCAGCCACAGCCGGACGAGCATCCAGACTGCGATCCAACCCCAGACTATCGCGCTCATTGAATCCTCGCCTCCCCTTTCCCAGGAATGCGGAATCCCGAGCGCCACCGGACGTGGTTCGGCTCCCCGCGACCAGCGTGTCGAGCGCGCCGGCCACGTCCCGGCTCAGCTCGTCGGCCACCCGGTCCGCGTTGCCCCTTCCATCCACCGGGCCGATGGCCCGCAGCAGCTCCCCCGAGTTGGCGTCCACGATGTCGATGTGGAACTCGACGGTGCCTTTGGCTCCCCGGTAGTAGGAGCCGGTGACCAGGGTGCCCGCGCGGGTCTCTTCGGCCAGCGCGCGCAGCCGCTCGGGCCCGTCCGAGGTGCCGCGCGTGCCGGCCGGAATCGTCGTCGCCGAGGTCACCACCTCCAAGGCGCTCAAGCGGCTCACCCGGTCGGTGATCCAGGCCCCGACCTGGTCGCCCAACGGGGCGAGCCGACGCTCGCCGGTCTCGTTGCTCAGCGTGGCAACCGCCACGCGCCGAGGATCCAGCCGCCCAGTCCGTCGTGCCGGCGGACGTCCCGGCAGCAGGGTCACCCCGGCGGCAGTCAGGGCCACCACGAGCACCGCCAGTGCTCGGAGACGGAAACGCCGCCGGCCTGCGGGCGGGGCGATCGCGGGCTCGCCGATGGCGGCCGCGAACTCTTCCATTCGCTGGAAGCGATCGGCGGGAGCCAGCGAGAGCGCCTTCTGTACCGTATCGGAGACCTCGGCAGGAATCCGGGGCAGGCGCTGTTCCAGGGGCACCGGAGGACCGAGGAAGCGGCTGGCGACGGTTCCCCGAGCGGATATCGCCGAGAAGGGCGGCTCTCCCGCCAGCATCTCGTAGACGACACAGCCGAGACTGTAGATATCGCTCCGGCCGTCCACCGCCGGGTCCCCGCTCGCCTGCTCCGGGCTCATGTAGGCGGGTGACCCCACCGCCACGCCGCCGACCGTGAGCCGGCCGTCGTCGCCCGCGCGCTCGACCGCCAGTGCGACGCCGAAGTCGGTGACGACCGCGTGGCCACCCTCCAGCAGGATGTTCTCGGGTTTGATGTCGCGGTGCACCACGCCGTGGGCGTGCGCGAACCCGAGCGCGTCGGCCACCTCGCGGGCGATCCGAAGCGCCTCTCGCAGCGGAAGCCGCCCCTCCCGGGCGAGCCGCGCGCGCAGCGACTCGCCATCGACGTACGGCATGACGTAGAAGAGCGCCTCGCCCGCAGTACCCGAGTCGTACACCGGAAGGATGTGGGGGTGCTGCAGCCCCGCGGCGAGACGGATCTCCCGGAGAAACCGGTCTTCCGCCGCCTCTCCGCCCGTCCCCGGCGTGAACACCTTGACGGCGACCGGCCGCACGTGGCGGCGGTCCACCGCGCGATACACCACCGCGGCCGCGCCGCGCCCGATCTCGTCGCCGAGCAGGATGCCGCGGCCGGCCAGGTCCTCGCGAAGATCCGTCACGGAGAAGAGGCTCCGAGACTCACCATCACGCCGCGTGGGGCGTTCCCCGGATCTGTGCCTGGAACGCCCCCGGCGTCAGACCGTGGGCCTGCTTGAAGCGGCGATTGAGATGAGATTGGTCGGCGAAGCCGCACTCGTAGGCCACCCGGGTGGCCGGCTTCCCTTCAGCCAGCAGCCGCTGGGCGTGCGCCAGCCGGACCTGCACGTGGTAGCTCATCGGCGGGAGTCCAACGGCGCGGGAGAACGAGCGGGCCAGATGCGAAGTGGTGACGCCCGCGGCAGCCCCCACCTCGTGGAGGCTGACCACGGCCGTCGGCCGTTCCTGCAGATAGACGCGCGCGCGCTCCAGTCCGGGCGCGCGCGGGGGACGGCGGATGCCGCCGGCATGGACCAGCAGCAGCTGCTCCAGCCAGCGCCGTATCGCCGCCTCGAGCTCGGCTCCGGCGGCGACCCCCTGTTCACCGCGCCGCAGCAGATCCCTCAGCGCGAGCGCCGCCGCGTGATCGGCGAGGACGGGACCGGGAAATCGTGGCTCGGCGCCGTAGGCGTCAAGGACTACGGCCGGAGCGACGAACAGCGCCCGCCAGCGGGGCCGGGTCTCGAGTCCTCCAACACCCTCGGCGTGCACCTCGTAGGGAGCCACCACCGTCACTTCACACTCCCCCGCGGCGAATCGGCGGAAGGCGCCGAGGGAGAGCGTGGACGGGACCTCGGGAACGGCGAACTGCCACTCTTCGTGCACGTGCGCCACGGGTCGTCCGGTCTCGAGATACGCGCCCACGAACTCCGAAGACATCCGGGTCGCCGATTGCCAGAACCGCACCGCGTCAGCGCTCTCCATAGTCGCTCCTCCGTGTCGATCGGGGACAGCCACCGCCGACAAGTTGCGGCGCGTCGGCACCCGGGACCATTCCCGAAACGGGGAGTCTTTTAGCCCCCCATTCGGGGGATGCGGGTCAGGAGGAGAGGCGTTGCGCGCGACTGATCTCGGAGAGCAGCTCGAGCTGCACCTGCTGGATCTGAATCAGCCGCTCCCATTGGCTGGACAGGAGGTGGTCGATCTTTTCGTGCAGGTGCCGGATCTCCAGCTCGGCCTTGAGGTTCACCTGGTAGTCGTGCTGGGAGCGGAGACGGTCCCAGGCCTCCTGGCGGTTCTGACTCATCATGATGATGGGCGCCTGGACGGCGGCGAGGCAGGAAAGCAACAGGTTGAGGAGGATGAAGGGATAGGGGTCGAATGGGCGCCGGAGCAGGGCAATCGAGTTGGTGGTGATCCAGAGCCCGCCGAACGCGGCGAACGCGATCAGAAACGCCCAGCTGCCGCCGAAGGCCGCGAGCCCGTCGGGCCCGGCCGCAGAGGGCACAGGTGCGACCCGGGGTGCCGTTCACGCGTCTCATTCGAGGTGGATCAGTCCCCGGGCCAGGGCGACCGTGACAGCCTGGGTGCGGTCGTCCACCCCCAGTTTCGCGAAGATGTTCTTGAGGTGGATCTTGACCGTCTCGTCCATCCGCCCGATGGCCTTGGCCACCTCCTTGTTGCTCAGCCCCCGGCCTACCAGGTGAAGGACCTCGAGCTCGCGCTCGGTGAGGTCGCTCCGCTCGGGAAACTCCGCCAGCCGGGTCGCGACAGCCGTGGGAATCACCCGCTCGCCCCGCAGCACGGTGCGGATGGCAGTGATGACGTCGCTGAGCAGCATATCCTTCAGGAGATAGCCCCGGGCGCCGGCGCGGAGCGCCCGCCGGATGTCGGCGTCTCCGTCGTAGGTGGTCAACGCGAGGATGCGCGCGCCGGGGAAATCCGCCATGATGCGCTCGATCGCCTCCACCCCGCCCATTTGCGGCATGCGCAGGTCCATCAGCACGACGTCGGGCTGGTGCTCCCGGAAGAACGCGACCGCATGCTCGCCGTTCTCGGCTTCCGCCACGATCTGGAGATCGGGCTCCTGAGCGATGACCGCGGCCAGCCCGGCGCGGACGACCGGGTGATCGTCCGCGATCAGGACGCCGTGCCGCACGGCGGCCGCGTCGGTGGGTTGGGTTCCGGCCATCGGTCCATCTCCGGCGAGACTCCCTCTAAGAAACCGGGCCTTCGAGAGAGGGACAATTCCCCATTCGGGGAGGTCATCGGGCTGGACTCCATTGGGGCCGGCCGCGATCCTTATCCCCAATCCACCCCGACCCGCGGCTTCCCGATGACGCAGGACAAGGCCCGCAGATTCCGGCTGGCGGTGGCCGAGGCGGTGCTCGGCGGCGCCGGCGTGATCGCGCTGTCCTACCTCTGCGAGCGCCTGCACCTCGACGTCGCGACCACCGCGATGGTGCTGCTGATCGCGGTGGTGCTGCTGTCCCTCACCGGCAGCTTCGCCCTCTCGGCGGTGGTTTGCGCCGTAGCGGCGCTGAGCCTGCACTGGTTCTTCGTCTCGCCGCGGGACACCTGGGGCATCGAGGACCCGCGGGATCTCGTGGCCCTCGGCGCCTTCCTCTTCACCGCCCTGGTCATCACCCGGCTGCTGTCGAGGGTGCGCGCCTCCCTGGCGGAGGCGGAGACCGCGCGGGGCGAGCTTCGGCTCGCGTTCGACACGGTCCCCGCGCTGGTCTGGACCACCCTGCCCGACGGGACCGGCGAGCTCAGCAACGCCCGCTGGCTCGAGTTCACCGGCCTGTCCAGCAACGAGGCGGCGGGCTGGGGCTACGCCACCGCGCTGCACCCGGAGGACTACCAGCGCCTGCTCCCCAAGTGGACCGCGTGCTTCCAGAGCGGAGAGCCGATCGAGGACGAGGCCAGGCTCCGAAGCGCGGACGGGACCTACCGCTGGTTTCTCCATCGCGCCGTCCCGCTGCGCGACCGGCGGGGCCACATCATCCGGTGGTACGGCACCAGCTTCGACATCGAGGACCGGAAGCGGGCGCAACAGGCGCTGCGGCGGGTACGGGAGCGGGCCATGCGAGCCCGCTTTGCCGCCGCGCTGGACGAGCGGACCAGGCTGGCGCGGGAGATTCACGATACCCTGCTGCAGGGCTTCACCGGGATCGCCCTGAAGCTGGTCGCCGCGACCGGCCGGCTGCCGGGTCCGCCGGAGGCCGTCGCCGCGCTGCGCGACGTGATCGCGCTGGCGCAGAAGACGCTGGTGGACGCCCGCCGCGCGGTCTGGGACCTGCGCTCCCCGTCGAGCGCCGGCACGGACTTCACCCTCGCGCTGCGGACAGCCGCCGAGGATTCCGCGCGTGGCACCGGCCTCGCCCTCGAGTACGAGGTCGAAGGGATGCCCCGACCGCTGGACTCCGAGGTCGAAGGGGCCTCTCTCAGGGTAGTGCAGGAGGCCATCACCAACGTCATCAAGCACGCGGGCGCAGCCACCGTGCACCTGCGGGTGGAGTTCGGCGAGCGGCGGGTGCGCCTCTCGGTGACGGACGATGGGCGGGGGTTCGACATGGACTCACACCTTCCTACGTTCGGCGGGCACTGGGGGTTGCTGGGCATGCGCGAGCGGGCCAGTCAGGTGCGGGGTCGTCTCCGGGTGCGAAGCGTACCCGGGCGGGGCACGAGGGTCGTCCTCTGGGTGCCCTACTCCACGGGGGGCGGGGCACGAAGCCCCGCCCCCGCATCCTAGGGCGCCGACATCTCGAGCTCGGTACTCTGGTCGGACTGCAGCGCGGGGGGATATCCGTGCCGCCCGGGTACGACCCAGTGCGCGGGTATCCAGGTGTACCAATCATCCGACCAGCCCCAGTGCCCGGGATCCCAGCGGGCCTTCGGGACAGGCGGCTCGATCCACCGGCCCGATACCCAGACCCACCCCGCGCGTGCGGTGCTGTTGGGATCTCCGCGCAGGTCCCAGAATCCCGCCACCCAGACCGCCTCGGCCGACGGCGCGCTACCCTTCGCTTCCGCTCTGGCGGAGGGCGGATTGGTCGGCGCCTTCGTGCGGTAGACGGTGTGCTTCACGGTCTCGACCTTGACCGCGTGGACGGTGTCCGATGCTGCCGTGGTATCCGCCATCTGGGCCGCGGCGCTCCGACTCGCTCCCGCCGACAGGAGAGCGGCCAGCGCACAGATCGCCATTCGATTCGCCACGAGCTCCATGCTCCCTCCAGGAGGTATCTTGTGAGTTGCTCTCCCTGGAGCGCGAAGATGCGAGACAACCCGGTGTGGCGATTGGACTGCGCTGCTCCCCCGACCGGGGGAGGGCCGCGGTGCAGCGCATGAGGTCCGAGGCGTCCCTGCTGGACGCGGCGAGCCGGCTGGCTCGCGCGGAGCAGGAGGCCGACCTCGCCGCGCTCGAGGACCTGGTGGCACCCGACTATCTGGGTCACGACCCCGCCGGCCGGCCGCAGGATCGGGCCGGTCTCATCCGCGCCCTGACCAACGGGAGCGTCAAGGTGGCCCAGCTGCGTCAGAGCCAGCTCACGGCGCGGGTGATCGGCGACGTCGGGTTGGTGAGCGGGGTGAACGCGCTGGAAGGGGAGGAGCTATCCCTGCGCTTCGATCTTCGCCTTCGATTCCTGGACGTGTACGCCTGGCGCGAGGAGCGCTGGCAGCTGATCGCCTCGCAGTCTACCTACCTGCCTTGATCGCCTGACGCCCGGTTCCCCGAACGGGGGAACACCGATATCCAAGACGATTCGCATCGGGGCCGCCACTTTGTTCGCGGAAAGGAGATGCAGGCCATGCGAAGACTACTGGCAGGACTCACCGGTCTGGCGGCACTGACACTGGGCTGCGGTACAGGCCGCTCTACGCCGTCGGAGCCGACGCCGCAGCCGGCTTCGGAACAGGCGGCGAAGGAATCTCAGGCCGAGACCGTGGTGCAGATCGACAATCAGAACTTCAACGACATGAACATCTACCTGATCGATGAGGGCGCCCGGGTGTTCCTCGGCGCGGTGAACGGCCTGTCGACGGGTACGCTCGCCATCCCCCGTGCCGCGGGCTCGAGCGGGTTACGGGTCCGGCTGCTGGCCGACCCCATCGGGAGCTCCATCCCCATCACCACTCCGAGCCTCAGCGTCGGGCCAGGACAGACCGTGTACTGGACCATCGGCTCGACCCCTGCCAACTCGTTCGCGTCGGCAGACTGAGCGCCGCCGGGCGGTCCTCGCCCGGCAGCGCGGCCAGTACCGCGCTCACCACCGCGGGGCCGTCGTGGCCACCCACGGCATGACCGCCGTCGCGGACCACCGCGCGGGCGAGGCCCTCGGCCTGTAGCGAGGAGCAGATCGCCCCGCGATCTCGGGCGCCGAAGATGCACAGCACCGGGATGCCGCGCAGCTTGGCGACCTCCGGGGTCACCGGCAGCCCTCCGCGCCGGGTGTGATCGCGCAGGATGTCGAGCATGCCGACCCGGAAGCTGGCCATGGGACCGGGGCCGAGCAGAGCGGTCAGGGCCACACGTCCGCGCAGGTCGGGCGGAAGCCGGGAAACCATGAACGGGCCGATGTCGGCACCCCGCGAGTATCCCACCACGATGGCGCGCTCCCGGTGCCAGGCCGCCAGGTAGTAGCGGAGGATGCGGGCGAGGTCCGCCGAGGCTTCCACCGGCGTGCGTCCATGGCCCAGATATCGCGGCGAGCTGAGGCCCACGACGGCCACGTCCCGCTGCACGAACGCCGCCGCAATGGAGCGGTCGCCCGCGGCCCAGCCGCCATCCCCCGTAAGCACCACGGCAAGCAGGTTGCCCCCTGAAGCCGGGAGCAGCGTGAGTGGCAAGTCGCCGACGGTGTCCGAGAACTGGGATACCATCTGGGCCGCCGCGGGACTGGCCAGTGCCGACAGCAGCATCACTGCGGCCGAGCCCATCGCATGAAGTCGCCTGTTCACTTGGCCACCACCCCGGTGAGGCCGCCGGACACGAGCGTGGCCAGATTCGACAGGACGTGGGGCAGCGCCAGCCGGCTGGGGACCGCGAGGTAGCGCGGCTCCCACACCGGCCCGAACTGCTCCTTGTACTGCCTGAGGCCACGGAAGTTGTAGAAGTGCTCGCCGTGCCGGAACGCGAGGGCCCCGAACCGGCTCCAGAGCGGCGCGAGTGCACGGGAGTCGAGGCCCGAGAGCGGCGCCATGCCCAGGTTGAACCAGGTATACCCTTCTTCCTTGCCCCAGCGCATCAGCTCGACCAGCACGTACTCCATGATGCCGCGCGGCGCGCAGGGGTCGTAGCGCATCAGATCCGCCGTGAACTCCTCCCGGCTTCCGCTGAGCCAAAGATTGGCGAAGGCCTGGATACCGCGGTCGCTCCGGACGACGGCGACCGGGAGATGCCGCATGTAGCGTTCGTCGAAGAACCCGAGCGAGAAGCGCTTTTCCCGGGTGTGCTTGGCTGCGAGCCACGAGTCGGATACGCGCCTGAGCTCGGGGAGGAGCCGGGGGACGTCCTTGGGCCCGACGATCTCGAAGGTGCAGTTGGCCCGCTCGACCGCGCGCAGGGTGCGGCGTTGATGCGCTCGCGCGCTGCCCTCGAGCGACCAGGTCGCCAGCGGGACTCTGCCTTCCTCGCCGATCTTGACCAGCGTGCTGCCCAGGTCCACATACAGCGGGAGATCCCGACGACTCACCTCGTAGAACACCGGCCATCCATCGTGCCGATCGGCCAGCTCCTTCAGCCGCCACGCCAGCTCCCGCCTCTCCTCCGGCACACCCACCGGGTCCCCCATCGCGATCCAGCTTCGCCCCGACACGGCGTACATGAGCGCGCCCCCTCGAGGGCCGAACAGCAGCGCCTTGTCTCCGAGCAGGGCCAGGTTGAGCCGTAGCTCTCCGGTGTCGAACGCGAGATCGGCGGCCCGTTCCATCTGCTCCTCGGTCGGCAGCGGCGCGGTGCCGCGGGAAGGCCCCAGCAGCCAGGTGAGTGCCGCGGCGGCGATCGCGACCGCCACGCCCACCTCGGCTCTGAGCCAGCGGGGCGCGTCGCCATCGAGCGCGAACCGCCACCAGAGGTCGTGGCTGTACGCCACGTGCCGGTAGGAGAACAGGCCGAGCCACAGGGTGCCTGCGAGCACCAGCGCAACGGCCACCAGCCAGCTCGGGGACCAGGGGCCGCTCAGCAGCGCGGCGCGCCGGTAGAAGCGCGCGCGCGCCGGCACCACAAGCACGAGCACGCCCGCGAGCAGCAGCGCTTCCTCGAAGTCGCCGCCCTTGAGCAGTGAGGCGCCCATCCCTACCAGAAGCGCCAGGACGGTGAGGTGATAGGCCGCGTCCAGCCTGCGGTGGAGCCCGCGGGCGAGCAGCAGCAGGCCGACCCCGGCCAGGCTGCCCGCGAAGTGCGCCACCTCGATCACACCGAGAGGAACCATCCGGGCGAGCCAGGCGAGCCGGCCGGGCACCGCGGGCGTGGAGCCGGAGGCGAGCAGCACGCAGCCGGCCAGGAATGTCGCCCCACTCAGCGCCGTGGGAACCACCGCCGCCAGCCACCGCCGGACGGTGTACACGGCGCGCAGCACCGCCTCGCGGCGGAACCTCACCTCCCAGCCGGCGAAGGCCGTGCCCGCCAGCAGCGCGGGCAGGAGATACGCGATGCCGCGGTACGCGACCAGCGAGGCGGCCGCGGTGGAGGTGGGGACGAACGGGCGCAGCAGCATCAGCATCCCCGCGTCGAACACGCCCAGACCGGCCGGCACGTGAGTGACCACGCCCCCGATCTGCGATACCAGGAACAGCGTGAGAAAGCCGGGAAGGGACGGGTGGGGCGCCGGCAGCAGCGCGAAGAACACCGAGCCGGCAACCCACCAGTCGAGCGTGGCAACCGCGACCTGGCACGTGGCAAGCCGGTAGCGCGGCAACCGAACCGGCACTCCCCGCAGACGGAGCGGGCGGCGCGCCAGGGCGCAGGCGGCGAGATAGCTCGCCACGGCCAGAAGCAGGACCGCGCCCGCGCCGCGCAGGGCACCGGGAGGCAGGTGGAGCGCCGGCGCGAGCGCCCCCGGGGCAAGCACCACGGTGGCCCCCAGCGCCGTGGTTGCGCCGAGCCCGGCCGTGGCCGCGGCGAAGGCCACTCCTTCGGCGATGCGGGAAGGAGGCACGCCCCAGGACGACCAGAACCGATATCGCAGGGACGCTCCGACCATCCCGGTGAAGCCGGTCACCGCGCTGACCGAATACGTGACCAGCGAGCCGAAGGCGACCCGCCGCACGGGCAACGGGTGCTCCGCGTACCGCAGCGCCAGAAGATCGTATCCCACGTGCACCAGGTGTCCGATGAGAGTGAGCGCCAGCGCGGCGAGCACTCGTCCGGCCGAGAGCGAGGTGAGATCGCGGACAATGTCGTGCGGACGGTACGCATGCAGCTCGCGGCTTCCCGCGCCGACCAGCAGCGCCAGCACGGCCACGGCGATGAGCGGCGGAGCCCAGCGGCCAACCTTTGCCACCGAGACCCCGTCACTCGCGCTGCGTTCGGGCCTAGGCGTTGGCCTTGGGAGGATACTTGTCGAGGATCTTGGCGACCGCATGATTGATTTCGGTGTCGGCGCGCTTGGGATCGCGCACCGGCAGGTTCACTACATCGGACGCCTCGCCCCGCCACACCACCCGATGCGTCCTGGCATTGACGAGCGACACTACGACCGAGCCGTCCTGGTAGGTCTCGATGTCTTCGTCGCTGGTGCCGACGGGCCACGGCACGCCCCAGCGGTAGTAGCGCCATCCCCAGGCGGGCCCCCAGTCACTGTCGACCACCGTGGCCCGGGTGCGATCCACGACCCCGTAGCCGACCAGCACGTCGGCGTGGTTCCGATCGGTCTCCCGCATGCCCTTGGCCGTGAGCTGGTCGACCACGGCCGCGCTGACCCGGTCGTCCAGCAGCTGGTGGGACTTCCGGTCCTTGGGCATCACCAGGGCGTATGTGTGCAGCTCCTTGAAGCCGGCGTTCGGGTTGTAGTCCGTCGAAACGTTGCCGGCGCATCCCGCCACCGTGGCGAGCGCGGCGCCGAGCACGACGGCCCCCAATCTTGCTTGCATCTTCCGCTCCTTTCGGGTTCGATCTGCCACGAGCGTCGGGCAGTGGGCACAAGTTGCGGGCTCACGGGCTCAAGCCGCTTGCACTGCACTGCTCCCCCGATCGGGGGGCTGAAACGCGCGTTAGCCTAAGGGCTACTTGACGACGCCTTGATCTGGTTGCATCAACATCTCTCAAAATCCCCGCCCCCTGGGATCCATGCTCCGCCGGAGGCCCAATGCGCCGGCTTCGCACGCTGCTCAGCGCCGCCGTACCGTCGGCTCTCGGCCTCGGTGTCGCGCTCCTCCTCGCCTGCCAGGACACGCCGAGGATGACGGAGGCCGATGGCACCGCCTCCCTGGTCACCAAGACGCTCACCATCATCGGCAGCGGGACCGGCGACGGCACGATCAGGTCATCTCCCGCCGGCCTCAACTGCACCGTGACCAACGGGATCGTGGCAGTCACCGGGTGCAAGGCACCGTTTACCAAGGGCGTGACCGTCACCCTCACCGCCACGCCGAAAACCGGTCACTCCTTCACGGGGTGGTCCCGCAACTGCAGCGGGACCGGCTCCTGCACCCTGGCGATGTCGGTCAACCGCAATGCGGGAGTGCGGTTCCTCGAGGGGCCGTTCAAGCTGCGCATTGCCGGGGGTGTGGGGAACGGCAACGGGAGGGTCACCAGCCAGCCGGGCCTGAGTCCTGCCATCAACTGCGTCATCACCGATGGGACGCCGGCCGCGACCGGATGCTCCGCCCGCTACCCGGCCTACACCGAGCTCGTGCTCACCGCTACGCCGGCGACAGGCCACGCGTTCACCTGGGGCCCGCCCTGCAGCGGCACGGACACCTGCGGGCGCAGCGTCATCCAGAACCAAGCCATCGAAGCGGTCTTTTCACCCAGCGGGTCGAGCGCCGCGGCCACCCGCGGCCAGTGGGGTCCTACGTTCCAGACTCCCGGCCTGGGCATCCACGCCAGCCTGCTGACGACCGGCAAGGTGCTGTTCTGGGGCGAGCGCGGCGGGGCGCACCAGTGGGATCCCGCCCATCCCTCCGCGGGCTTCACCTCGCTGAGCAAGACGTACCAGATCTTCTGCAGCGGGCACACCTTCCTGCCCGACGGGCGCCTGCTGATCGCCGGGGGCAAGATCACCGGTGAGAATGGCGACCCGAGGGCGGTGATCTTCGACCCTGCCGCCGGGAGCTGGAGCTCGACGGGGGCGATGGCGCAGGGCCGCTATTACCCGACGCTGACCGTGCTGCCGAACGGGCGGGTCCTGTCCATCTCCGGCTCCGACGAGACCGGCGCCACCGTCTCCGTCCCGGAGCTGGGCGACGGCAGCACCTGGCGGCGGCTGACCGGCGCCGCGCTCTCGATCGGCAATCCGTTCTACCCCGCGATGTTCGTGGCGCCGAACGGCCGGCTCTTCCTGGCCGGGTTCCAGGGAACCACGCGATACCTCAACACCTCGGGGGACGGGCAGTGGACCACGGTTGCCAACCGCGTGGTGGCCGACCGCAGGCTGGGCTCGGCGGTGATGTACGCGCCCGGGAAGATCCTCTACGCCGGCGGCGGAGACCCGCCCACCAGCTCCGCCGAGGTGATCGATCTCAACCAGGCGTCGCCGGCATGGCGGAGCGTTCCCGGCATGCGGTTCGCCCGGAGACAGATGAACGCGACCATTCTCGCCGACGGGCGGGTGCTGGTCACCAACGGGACCAGCGGGGCGGGCTTCAATGACGTGGGCGCCGCGGTGCACGAGGCCGAGCTGTGGGACCCGGCGACCGAGTCGTGGACCATGATGGCGCCGGAGGTGGTGGGGAGGACGTACCACTCCGCGTCGTTGCTGCTCCCGGACGCCCGGGTGCTGTCGATCGGCAGCGGCGAGGGCGGAGGGGTGTCGTTCGAGAACAGTCAGTTGAGCGGGCAGGTGTTCAGCCCACCCTACCTGTTCAAGGCGGACGGCTCGCCGGCCTCGCGACCGGTCATTTCCTCGGCGCCGTCGAGGATCACATATGGTGGATCGTTCACGGTCGAGACGCCGGACGCGGGATCCGTCACCCGCGGGAGCCTGATGCGGCTCTCGTCGGTGACCCACGCCTTCAACCAGAGCCAGGTCATCTATCCGCTCAGCTTCTCGGCGACATCTTCGGCGGCTCTCCGCGCCCAGGGGCCGACCGGTGCCAGCCTGGCGCCGCCGGGGCCGTACCTGCTGTTCCTGCTCAAGCCGAACGGAGTGCCGTCGGTGGGGAAGGTGGTGATGGTCGGGCCGTAGATGCTATCGGCTATCAGATATCAGCTGTCGGCTATCAGCTGTCAGTGCTTCCTTGCCCGCACCTGGAACACGCGGGGGCACCCGAGGAGCGATCCCGGATCCTCGGTGAACGCAGTGAGCTCCGCGATCGTCTCGGCGACCTCCGCCGGGCTCGCGAGCCCGTCCGCCAGCACGGCGTCCGCGATGTTCACCATCGTGCTCAGGCTGATGCGCTTCTCCTCGCAGGTGCCGCAGTGCATCGGCTGGACCACCTGGACCTCTGCCTCCCGAAATCCCGCGCCGAGGCACAGCTCGTACAGTCGAGGTCCGAGGTTGGCGTCTCCGCCTCGGCGGTCGATCACCTGGAGATACAGCTCGCAGTAGCGGGCGAACGCGGCGTTGGGCGGATAGCAGAACGCGCCGGTGAAGTCGATGTCCTCCAGGATCAGCGTGCCTCCCTGGCGCAGCGCCTCCCGGAGCCGCGCGGTGAATCCCTGCCGGTCCCGCAGGTGCGAGATGATGAAGCGCCCGTACACCACGTCGTAGGTATCGGGCTCCGACCATGCCGTCACGTCGGCCTGGCGGTAGTCCACGTTGCCGAGCCCAGCGACCTCGGTCTCCGCCCGTGCGGCCGCCAGCTTGACCGGATCGCGCTCGATGCCCACCACTCGTCCCCCCGGCCCCACACGCCTCGCGAGCGACCGGGTCACGTGGCCCGCACCGCAGCCGGCATCGAGGCAGATCATCCCGGGTGCGATCCCCGCCGCATCGAGGAAACTCTCGGTCGTCGGACCCACGACGCGGGACAGCAGATCCAGGCGCCGGGTCCCCTCCTCCCCTCCGCGAATGGCATACATGGTCACGAGAGCCTCCTCAATCCACCGGCACCCACTCGCCGCTCCGGATCTCCACGATATGGAGCGACTCGATGGAGAGACCGATGTGATCCGTGGGCGACATGTTCACCATGCCCTGGGTGCCGACCCAACCCCGGGTCTGCTCGATCGCGTCCCGCAGCCTCTCGGGATCCGTGCCGGCCTTCTTCAACGCTCGCACCGCGATCAGCAGCGCGTCGTAGGCGTAGCCCCCGAATGTCGCGGGGTCCTCTCCGTAGCGCTCCCGGTAGGCCTTGATGTAATCGAGAACCACCGGCCGCTCCGGCGCGTCGGCCGGGAGCCGATCGGCCACCAGAAGCCCGGGCGACGGCAGCCGCACCCCTTCGGCGGCGGCACCGCTGAGCCGGATGAACTCGTCCGACGCCACGCCGTGCGCGTGGTAGAGCGGCAGCTTGATGCCGAGCTGGTGGTAGTTCCGGGTCGCCATCACCGCGCCTTGCCCGAAGCCGATCACGAACACGGCCTGCACGCCGGGCGCATTGCGGAGCCGGGTGAGCTGGGGGGTGACGTCGCTGTCCTTCTGTCCGTACTCCTCCCGCCGCACGATCGTGATCCCATACTTCCCCGCGACGGTCTCCGCCTCCTTCGCTCCCGACTGGCCGAACCCGCCGGTCTCGACCAGCAGGGCCAACCGGGCAATGCCGCGGCGCTGCATGTCCTGGAGTACCCGTTCGACCGCCATCCGGTCCGAGGTCGGAATCTTGAACACCCACTTCCGGACCGGGTCCACGATGATCACCGCGCCCGCGAGCGACAGCAGCGGCACGTGCGCGCGCTCGACCAGGGGCACCATGGACATCGTGGAGCCGGTGCTGGTCGGTCCGATGATGAGGTTCACCCGGTCCGACTCGATGAGGCGCCTGGCGAAGGCGTTGGCCTTGGCGGCATCGCTGCCGTCGTCGTAGTGGATCAGCTCCAGCCGCCGGCCGTTCACCCCGCCGGCGCCGTTGATCCGTTCCGCGTAGAGCTGCAATGACTTGAGCATCGGGTCGCCGAGAAATGCTGCGCCCCCGGTGATCGACAGGACCGAGCCGATTCGGATCGGGCCGGCTTCCTTGCTCCTTTCCCCACCGCAGCCGGCCACGAGGGCCCCGAGCAGGAGCGCGAGCGCGCCTGCCTTCCTCATGCGCTCTCCTTCTGGATACCGAGGTACGCCGCGCGCACCGCCTCCGCGCCGAGCAGATCGCGGCCGGGCCCCTCCAGGGTGATCCGTCCCGTCTCCAGTACGTAGCCCCGGTCCGCGATCGAAAGTGCAGCCTGGGCGTTCTGCTCCACCAGGAGCATAGTGACGCCGCGGGCGCGCAGCGACTCGATCGCCTCGAAGAGCGCCGCTACCAGCCGGGGCGCGAGGCCCATGCTGGGCTCGTCCAGCAGGAGCAGCCTCGGGTGACCCATCAGCGCCCGGCCGAGCGCAAGCATCTGCTGCTCTCCGCCCGAGAGCGTGCCGGCGGGCTGGCGCCGCCTCTCGGTGAGGACGGGAAAGAGCTGGAAGACATGCCTCAGATCCTCCGCCAGCTCGAGGCGAGGACGAGTGTGCGCGCCGAGCCGCAGGTTGTCCTCCACCGTCAGGATACCGAAGACCTGTCGCCCCTCGGGCATGTGAACCATGCCGGCCGCCACCCGCTCGTGCGTGGGCGCGTGGGTGATATCGGCGTCCCGGTACAGGACACGGCCGTAGAGCGGCGGGTGCACCCCCGACAGCGTCCGGAGCAGCGTACTCTTGCCCGCGCCGTTGGAGCCCACCAGCGCCACCAGCTCACCGGAGCGGACTTCGAGGTCGACGCCTCGGAGTGCCCGCACACTGCCATAGCTCGCCTCCAGCGCCTCGACCCGAAGCAGTGCTCCCCGCCCCTCAGCCATGGACACCCAGGTAGGCCGAGAGGACCTCGGCATCGCGGTTCACCTCGTCCGGCGCGCCCTCGGCGATCTTCCGCCCGTAGTTGAGGACGATGATGTGCTGCGAAAGGCTCATCACCAGCCGCATATCGTGCTCCACCAGCATCACGGTGACTCCCGAATCCGCGATCCCCCGAATCAGCTCGCCGAGGTCGCGGGTCTCGCGCGGGTTTAGACCGGCTGCCGGCTCGTCCAGGCACAGCAGCCGAGGCTCGGCCGCGAGGGCGCGGGCGATCTCCAGCCGCTTGAGGTCGCCATAGGCCATACCGCGGCCCGGCACATCGCCGCTGGTCCCGATCCCCACGAACGCCAGCAGCTCCGCCGCTTTCTCCCGCAGCGCGCGGTCCCGCTGCACGATGCCGCCCAGGCGCAGCATCGCGGCGACCGGATTGCGCCGGAGCCGGAGGTGGGCGCCCAACATGACGTTCTCGAGCGCGCTGAGCTCGGCGCAGATCTGCGGCGTCTGGAACGTTCGTCCGATGCCGAGTCCGGCCAGGCGGTGGGGCGGCAGGCCGCTGACGGCATGGCCCTCGAAGCGGACCTCGCCGACGGTGGGCGAGTCGAAGCCGGTGATCAGATTGAAGAGAGTGGTCTTGCCGGCGCCGTTGGGACCGATGACGGCGTGCACCTGCCCGCGGCCGACGGAGAAGCTCACGCCGTCCACCGCGCAGACGCCGGCGAAGCGCCTGGTCAGGCTGCGCACCTCGAGCAGGGCGTCGGCAGCCGTCACCGGCCGAGCCGCTCCCGCAGCGTCGGCACCAGCCCGCGGGGCATGGCGATCATGGTGGCGACGAGAACCAGTCCGAAGGCCGCGGTCTCGGCGCCCTCGAATCGGGTCAGGAGCTGGGGCAGCACGGTCAGCACCGCGGCTCCGACGACCGACCCCGCGAGCGACGCCATGCCGCCCACCACCACCATCGTGAGCAGCTCGACGGAGGTGAGGAAGCTCGCGACCTGGGGCGTCACGAAACCGACGTAGTGCGCGGTGAGACTGCCCATCAGGCTGGCGCCGACGGCCGAGAGGACGAAGATCGATGCCTTGACCGCCGCCGGGTCCACGCCGACCGCCTTCGCGGCCGGCTCGGCGGTGTGCAGGGCCCGCATCGCCCGCCCGAACGGCGAGTCCACCAGGTTGCCGGCGGCCCAGAGCGTCACCAGCAGCAGCGCGGCGCAGAGCCAGTACCACTGGCGCTCGCCCGCGATCGCGAGCCCGAGGAGGCTGAACGGCCGGACGACGATGCCGTCCGGCCCGCCGGTCCACTGCGATTCGTTGGTGAAGATCATCGACAGGATGATGCCGAGACCCAGCGTCGCCATCGCGAGGGCATGACCGCGGAGCCGCAGGATGGGCCGGGCCACGAGGAGCGCGAGGAACGCGGTCGCGAGCGCGCCCGCGGCCATGGCGGCGATCGGGGGCCAGCCCAGCCGGCTGGTGAGCACCGCGGAGGCATAGGCCCCGATGCCGACGAACCCCGCGTGTCCCAGGCTGATCTGCCCGGCGTAGCCGATCAGCAGGTTGAGCCCGATCACGACGACGGCGTTGATGGCGGCGCGAGTGGCGAGATCGTACCAGAAGGCGTTCGGCAGCAGCAGCGGCAGGATAGCGAGCCCGATGCCGGTCATGGCGAGCCCGACACCCCTGGATCCCAGTCTCATGGCGAAGAGCCCGTCGTCAGACCCGTTCCGGCGCGTGCGCGCCGAACATCCCGCGAGGCAGGAACATAAAGAGGAGGAGGATGACGACGAATGGGACCGCGTCCTTGTAGCTCGACGAGACGTAGCCCGCCGCCATCGCCTCCAGCACCCCGAGCAGCAGGCCGCCGGCGACGGCACCCACTCCGCTCCCCAGCCCGCCCAGCACGGCGGCGACGAACCCCTTGAGCCCGAGCATGATGCCCACGTCGAACGAGGTGAGCGTGATCGGCGCGACGATGATGCCACCCAGCGCGCCCAGCGCTGCGGACAGCGCGAAGCTCAGCATGAGCACGACCTCGATGCGGACGCCGACGAGCCTGGCGGCGAGCCGGTTGCTCGCCGTGGCGACCATCGCCTTGCCCCAGCGGGTGCGCTCGAAGAACCACCACAGGAGCGCGACCGCCGCGGCCGCGACGCCGATGACCCAGAGGCTCTGAGGGGCGAGGGCGGCGCCCGCAACCATGATGGGCGTGTCGCCGGAGAATGGGGGCAAGGCGTGCGTCGCGGTGCCGCGCCACATCTGGATCGCGCCTCGGAGCACGAGCGAGACGCCGAGGGTGATGATGACGAGGGTGACGACCTCCGCATCCCGCGCAGGCCGGATCGCCAACCGCTCGACCGCGACCCCGATCGCGGCCACGAGGAGGATCGCGGCGGGAAGCGCCACCCAGGACGGCAGTCCTATCTCGAGTAGGAACACCGCCAGCATCCCGCCCAGCATGAGGAACTCTCCCTGGGCGAAGTTGATGACGTTGCTGGCGTTGTAGACGATGGTGAAGCCGAGGGCCGCGAGCGCGTAGGTGGCGCCCACGGTCAGGCCGGAGAAGAGGAACTGGAGGAACTCGGCGAGCATCCTGGGAAGGGTGGGGGCATCGATCGGAAACGACAATCGTATGGTCCGAGGCCCTCGCCCGCCAGCCGGACGTCGGCGCGCTCTGGCCAGTCCGCGCTCTTCAGTTCAGATTGGGAGAGTTGCTCCCCCCTGGGACCAGGAGGTTCCCATGACGTCTCCCCAGCTGCAGGCCCCGCCGCTGCCCGACCGCAAGCCGCGCGACGAGGAGATGGACATCTACGGACTGACCCATCCTGGCAAGCTCCGAACGGAGAACCAGGACCAGTTCCTCGTCTGCTCGCTCCGCAAGGAGGCCGTGGTTCACCTCACCAGTCTCGCGGACACCGGCAATCTCACCGCCGGCAGCGAGCGGATCGCACTCCTCATGATGGTGGCGGACGGCGTCGGCGGTGGACTCCGGGGGGCAGAGGCGAGCCGGCTCGCGCTGGAGGCGGTGACGCGATACGTCTCCCGCTGCATGTCCTGCTACTACGCGGCGACCACGGGGGACGACCGAGACTTCTTCGCGGCCCTCCAGGACGGGGCGCTCCAGTGCCACGCCGAGATCCTCCGCCGGGGCGAGGAGGATCCCGACTACCGCGGCATGGCAACCACGCTCACCCTCTACCTCGGCCACTGGCCCCGCGCCTATCTCCTCCAGGTGGGCGACAGCCGCTGTTACCTGCTCCGGGGGAACAAGCTGACCCAGGTCAGCCGGGACCAGACCATGGCGCAGGAGCTGATCGATGCCGGTGTCATGCGGCCGTCCGACACCGCCGGCACCCGCCTGGAGCACACCCTGTCCAGCTCCATCGGCGGGCGGCAGACCGCCCCGGTGGTCACCCGGTTCGAGCTCACCTGGGATACGGTCGTCCTCTTGTGCAGCGACGGCCTGACCCGGCACGTGTCGGACGAGCGGATCGCGCAGCGCCTGCGGGAGACCCGGTCATCCCGCGAGGCGTGCGAGGCGCTGCTGGCGGATGCGCTTCAGGGCGGGGGGACGGACAACATCACCATCGTGGTGCGGCGGGCGGTGCCGGTCCACTAGAGGCCATCGGCTATCGGCTATCGGCTATCCCTAAGCACACCGGCCGGCCCAGGTGTGCCTACCCGATGGCTGATAGCTGATAGCGATTCACAGCCAGCCGAGAATCTTCGAGTGGATGAAGCCCCACACCACCATCACCATCAGGAACGCCGCCACCGCGAAGAAGCCCCAGGACGACTCGCTCGCCGGCATCAGATGCCGGAAGTTCATCCCGTAGATGCTGGCCACGAAGTTGGGCACCATGATGATCACGGTGATCGCCGTGAGCCGCCGCATGATGAGGCCCAGCCGGTTGAAGGCCGAGAAGACGTGGACGTCGAGCGCGGCGGCGAGCAGGTCGCGGTAGGTGTCGAACTCCGCCAGGACGTGCACGGCGTGGTCCTGCACGTCCGCGAAATAGGGGCGGAGGTGCTCCGGGACGGTGCCGTCGCGGCGCAGCACCTCGGACAGGACGTGGGTGGTGGGCGCGAGCAGCCGGGGCACCCGCAGCAGCTCCTTCCGGAGGCGGAAGAGGTCCTCGGCCGCGCCTTCGGCGCCGCTGAAAATCGCGCCCTGGATCTCGTCCAGCCGCTCGCGCACCCGGTCCTGGACCACGAAGTAGCCGTCCACCAGGCTCTCGAATAACGCGTACGCCAGTGGCGCGATTCCGTCGGCTGCGCGCCGCTCCTGGCGCTCCCAGCGCCGACGCGCCTCCGCGAGGGCGGAGAGCACGGCCCCGGTGCGGCGGTGGATCGTCACCAGGTAACTCCCACCCCAGAAGAGATTCAGCTCGCGGGGGACGATCGCCCCGTCTGCCTGCTCGGCCGCGTACACGACGATGAAATGGTAGCCGGAGTAGCAATCGCAGCGCGGGCGCTCGTGCGGGCGGGTCACATCCTCCAGCGCCAGCTCATGGAAGCCGAAGGTGCGGCTGAGCAGCGCGACGTCCTGCTCATCGGGATCGCTGATATCGAGCCAGAGCCGGTTCTCACGGTCGGCCAGCAGCTCGGGGAGCCGCTCAACGGGGACTTCGCACGGGCGGCTCTGTTGGCGGGTATCGAGAACGAGTCGCATGGTGCCCATCGGACCTCCCGTGCTGGATTTCAGCTGACGTGACAATGAGCGGCCGAGGCTACTTCCCTTCCCCTGCGAGCACGGCCATCCGGCCGCGGACCTCCCGCACCGTGGGCTGAAGCACCGGGTCGGCTTCCTTCCACAGCTCCACGAACCTCCCGTAGTACTCCAGCGCTTTGGCCTTGTCGCCCCGGCCTTCGTGGAGCTCACCGAGGCGCTTGAGGCTGGGGCCGAGCCCCCACTGGTCGGCCTGCGCTTTCCAGGGTCCGTCCCGGCCGACGGCGCGTCGGTACGCGGCGAGCGCGGAGTCGGCGAATCCGGCCCGCTCGTAGGCGACGCCTTCGTCCCATGCGCCGCAACGCGCACAGGTCGAGGCGCGACGACCCTGCACGAAGGCGGTGACGGCCTCGCGCGGCTTGCCGTCCACCAGGGCGAGCCACCCCCGCGCCCGGTACCACTCCCACCGGCCGCGACGGACTCCTTCGGGCACCTCGGCCTCGAAGGTCGAGAGCAGTCGGCGGGCCTGGTCCCGGCGCCCGGCGAGGGCGTACACCAGCGCGACCTGTGCCCCCGGTCGGTCCAGCCGCGGCATCGACTCCAGCGGATGCTCGGCGAGGGCGGCCTCCAGGATCCGGAGCGCCCCGGCCGAGTCGCCCCGGAAGACCACGGCATCACGCGCGAGGTCGGCCGCATCCGCCAACGCCACACCCGGGAGGCCGCGTTGCTCGTTCACCTCCATGGCCATGCGGGTATGCCGCTCCGCGTCGGCGAGCCGTCCTCGAATGCGCGCCGTGCGAGCCATGCCCTGGTGCGCGTACGACAGGTCGTTCGCATCGGCGTTGGACGTGCGGCTCAGCTCGGTGAATGCACGCTCGGCTCCTTCGTAGTCCCCCATCGCGCTCAGAGCGATGCCTCGGCCCCAGACGTACATCGGCAGGCCCGGCGCCATCCGCGCCATGGTGTCGAAGGTCGCCCTGACCTCCGCGTCCCGTCCCTGCATCAATCGCGCGAGCATCAACTGCATCATCATGTTGCCCGTGTCGGGATGGACGCGGAGGCCCTGCAGAATCGCCGCTTCGGCCTCTTTGGGTCGCCCCTGTTCCGACAGCATGAGCGAGAGGTTGTTGGTGGCGACGGGGTTGTCCGGCTGGATCGCCAGCACGCGGCGGTACGCCGCCTCCTCCTTGTCGGGATCCACGTCCACGGCGCTGTGGTAGTACGCGATGGCGAGCTGGCGCTCGATCTCGGTCAGCCGGTCGCGGTGCTCCCATGCTTGGGTGGTCGCCGCGACCACGCGGTCCTGACTATTCCGCGAGTTTTCCAGCGCCACCGCGAGCTTGCGCCAGGCCATCGCGAACCCGCTGTCGATGGCGATGGCCTGCTCCAGGCGCTCTACCGCCTGCTTCTCGAACCCGCGGTCGCTGAACCGCGCCCCTTCGTTGTAGAGCCGCAGCGCCTCGAGCGAGCCGGTCGTCACCTTTTCCAGCGGCTCTCCGGCTCTGATCGTGGTAAGCGACTCCCCGATTCTCTCCCTGACCTTGGCCGAGAGGCGGTCGAGGGCGGCTACGATGCCGGCATCGTCACCTGCGGTTTCACGCAGGGCGACCAGCTCGGCGCCGTCGGCGGCGCCCAGGATTCGCGCCGAGAGAACGTAGCTCTTCCCCAGCGAACTGATCTCACCCGTCACGACGGCCTTGGCGCCCTCGCGAGTCGCGATCTCGCGCGCCAGGTCGGGATTGACCGGCGTCGCCGGATCGCGCCGCATGCGGGTGAGCGCGTCGCCCACCTCCGCGGTGCTCAGGATCCGAACCAGCGGCGTCTGGGCGAGGTCGATGCGGAATGCCTCCGACACCGAGGTGCCGAGGCTGGAATCCGCGGTGCGGTTCTCGAAGTCGGCGACGATCAATCGGTCCCGCTCGCTCAGCCGGCCCGACGCCACCAGCGTGCCCACGGGCCCTATCCCGAGCAGCCGCATCGCGGTGTACGCAACGGTCGCCAGCCCGAGGCCGGCGAAGGCGAGCACGCCGCCGCGCACCGCTTTCCGCCACGTGAGCCAGCCGTGCAGCCCGCCGGCCGGGGTCGTGACTGCCCGGCCACTGGCCCGCGCCAGCGCTCGCCGGCGCTCGATGTACCCGGTGACCAGCATGATCGGCAAGCCGACGAGCAGCAGGACGACGGCGCCGCTGAACACCCAGTCGGGGAGCCCGAGCCGATGGACCAGCACCGACACGAGGCCGAGCACGCCCGCCGACGCCGCGGCGAACAGCAGGGCGACTCGGACCGGGTGGGATTGCCGGAGCGCCTCCTCGGTGCCGCTGGAGATCGCCGCGGTTGCGGTGGTCGGCGCCAGGCCGCCGCTCGGCGTCACCGCCGCCTCGAGCTGGCCCAGCAGCTCCGCCGCGCTCTGCCAGCGGTCGGCGGCCCGCTTCTCCAGGCAGCGCATCAGGACGGCGTTGAAGGCCGGAGAGACCGCGGGCCTGACCTTCGCGATCGCCTCGGGCGTCTGGGTGATGTGTGCCGCCAGCATCGCCTGCGACGTCGGCGCGGTAAACGGCGTCCGGCCGGCGAGCATCTCGTAGGCCATGATGCCGACGGCGTAGATGTCCGCCCGGTGGTCCACGTGGGGATCGGCCGCCGCCTGCTCCGGCGCCATGTAGGCCGGCGTGCCCAGCGCCACGCCGAGCGAGGTGAGCGACGACGACCCGCTCGACGCGCTCACCGCCTTCGCGACGCCGAAGTCGGTGACGACCGCGTGGCCGTCGGATAACAGGACGTTGTCGGGCTTGATGTCGCGGTGAACGACGCCGTTCCGGTGGGCGTAGGAGAGCGCGTCCACGATCTCCCGCAGGATCCGCGCCGCCTCCGCCACCGGCAGCTCGGCCTCGCGGGCCAGCTTGCTGCGAAGCGACTCGCCCTGGATGAACGGCATGACGTAGTAGAGGAGATCGCCGGCCGCGGCCGCGCTGAGGAGCGGCACGATGTGCGGGTGCTGAAGGCGGGCGGCGAGCTGAATCTCACGCTCGAAGCGCTCGACGTTCACCGCGGCACCGGTCTCCGGCGGGAGCACCTTCACCACCACCTGGCGGCCGAGCCGGATCTCCTCCGCGAGGAAGACACGGCTCATCCCGCCGCCGCCCAGCTCCTTCAGGATGCGGTGGGTATCGGCGAGGGCTGACTGGAGACGCTGCTGCAGCTCCATGGCGGTTCGGCCGGTGCGGGATGTAAGGGGATGCTCGCCTCGAAGTTAGCGGTAGGGCGGTAGGGCGGTAAGGCGGACCGAGGCTCCCTGTCATCCCGAGCGAAGCGAGGGATCCTCTCGGGCTGAGAAGACCCCTCGCTGCCTTCGCTCCTCGGGATGACGCAGCTTGGTATCGCCCTACCGCCTACCGCCCTACCGCCTTACCGCCTTACCGCCCTCCAACAGGTGCACCGCCAGCGCCTTCCTCGTATGCAGGCCCAGCCGGTTGAGCACCCGCTCCAGATAATGCCGCACGGTATGCGCGCTGAGACGCAGCCGCTCGGCGATGTCGGCATTGGAGAGCCCCTCCGCCGCGAGCAGCGCGACCTGCGGCTCCCGGCCGCGGAGGCCGAAGGTGACTCGCAACTCCTGCGTGGTCGGCAGGCCCGGGCCGGGACGGTCCATCAGGATCAGCACTGCCGGCCCCGGGAGCAGGGTGCCGGCCGCCGCCCGGCTCGTCACCAGCCGATAGCTCCCTCCCATGAGCTCCACTTGCTCGTCCCCGAGGACGCTGTCGGCCGCCGCAGCCGCCTGCCGCACCCTGCGCCCGACCTGCTCCAGCAGCCGGTCGCCTTCCGGCTCAGCCACGAGGAGCGCGGTCCAGCGGGCGTTGCGTGCGACCTCCCGCTGATCGTCGCTCCGGTAGATCGCCATCCCGGTGTCCACCTCGTCGAACGCCTCGCCCAGCGTGCTCCGGTACACTCGGAGACGTGCCAGCGTGGCGAGGCCGGCGGCGAGAGCGCACCGGAGAGACACCACGGTGAGGAGGGAGTCGGGAACGTCGGCAGTGGGTGGGAGCGCGCGCCCCTGATGGCTCGAATCCGATTGATCGAGCGCCGCGCGCAGCCACCCCTGCCCATCGCCCGGGAGCCGGAGCAGCCGCTCGAGCTCCGTTACGGTCTCCACCGAGATCGCTCCGGCCTGGGCCCCACGCACCTCCCGGGCCCGGCGCAAGCACTCGGCCAGCCACGGGCTTTCGCCACCCCACTCGAGCGGGGAGGACATCACGCCGACGGCTTCGACCAGCGGTGCCAGGTTCATGGTGAGCCCTCAGTGTTCCCGCCTACTACGCTCTTCGTGGCCCGTGAAGTTTCCGTGATAGTCCGGCGAAATCATGGGACGAACGTCCCCTGCGGCGGTCCGGCATGGCCTCCACTCTTGCGGTGATCGATGGCTCCAGGAGAAGTCCGTTCCGTTCAGGGGGTACCCGATGCCGTCCACATTCGCCAACCGGCTTTCCGCCGCCGGCCTGCTGCTCGTGACACTCGCCGTCCCCGCCGTCGCTTCGGCGCAATACCAGCTGCCGACGGTGATCAGCTCGTTCAAGGCCGACAGCCTCCATGAGGCGGCGGAGGCGCTCGTGGCGGCGCACCGGTATCGGGACGCCGCCCGCCTGCACCGCCGCTCCGCGGAGCTGCGGCCGGCGGAGGACCCGCTTGGCTTCCGGTGCCTGTCCGAAGCCGCGGCCCTGGTCTATGCCGCCGGCGACCGGTCCACCGCTCGGGGCAACCTGGCTCTGGCGGCCGAGCATGCGCTGGCTCGGGGCGATCTGCGGAACGCGGCCATGGCGTACCTCGACGCCGCCTGGATCGCGCAGGAGCAGGGTAACCCTCGGCAGGTCTACGAGTTGGGCCACCGGGCCGAAATGCTGGCGGATTCCCCGCTCCTGGGCGCGTCGGATCGCGCGGCCATCATGGAGCGGATCAAGCGCCCCGTGCTGGCCATGCGGATGGTGACGCCCACCTCGCAATGAGTCCGGCTTGAGAACCGCCGGCCGCCGGGAGACGTTATAGGGGCGTGCCCTCTTTGGAGCGTCCCGTCATGCCCTCAGTCCATTCGGCCGTCCTCCCGGCTCTCGCGGCCGTAGCCGTCACCGCGGCGGCCTTCAGCTTCACCCCCCGCGGCTCGGCGGCCGCCTTCCCTGGGGAGTCGGTCGCCGCACTCATGTCGGCCGAGCCCGCTCCGGCCGGGGTGGCCGCGGCGAGCGACACGGCGGTGTTCGCCGGCGGCTGCTTCTGGGGTGTCGAGGCCGTCTTCGAGAGCCTGGAGGGCGTGACCGACGCCGTGTCCGGCTACGCCGGCGGCTCGGACACGTCACCGTCCTATGAGAAGGTGAGCTCCGGCACGACCGGCCACGCGGAGTCCGTCCGGGTGGTGTACGACCCGTCCCGCATCTCCTACGACCAGCTGCTGCAGGTCTTCTTCACCGTCGCCCACGATCCCACGCAGCTCAACCGCCAGGGACCCGACGTCGGGACCCAGTACCGCTCCGCGGTGTTCTACCGCAACTCCGCTCAGCGCGAGGCGGCCGAGCGGTATATCGGCAAGCTCCGGGAGGCCAAGGTCTGGCCCGGAAGGATCGTGACCGAGGTAAGCCAGCTGAGAGGATTCCACTCGGCAGAGGCCTACCACCAGAACTACCTGGTGCGGCATCCCACTCAGCCGTACATCGTGGTGAACGACATGCCCAAGCTGGAGGAGCTGCGCAAGCGGTATCCCGAGCTCGTGCGGCGAACGAGCTAGTTGGGCCTGTCATTCCTTAACGAATCTCTGTCACCCTGAACGGCGAGAAGGGGGCCCTGACCGGATAGGGCCCCCTTCGCCGTGCTCAGGGTGACATTCTCTTGTCGTCATATAGCCGCTGTCGCTATACCCACAGTGAATATATATATTGTCATATGACCAGCGACCGCGACGTGGACGCCCTGCTCCCCCTCCCGCCCGCCAGCTTCCACATCTTGCTCGCCCTTCTGGACCAGAACCGCTACGGCTACGCCATCCTCCAGGACATCGAGACCCGCACCGGCGGGGAGCTCCGGCTCAGCGCCGGAACGCTCTACCGCTCGATCGCCCGCATGGTCGAGCAGGGCCTCATCGCCGAGGTGAGCCGGCGGCCGCCGTCGCGCGACGACGACGAGCGGCGGCGCTACTACCGGGTCACGCCCTTCGGCCGGAGCGTGGCGCGAGCGGAGATGGCCCGGCTGGCGGAGCTGATCCGGCTGGCCCGCGCCCGAGGCCTCGCGCCCGAGCCTGCCTGATGACGCTGTATCGAGCGCTGCTCCGGCTGTATCCCGCCGGCTACCGCGCGGAATACGGCGACGAGCTGCATGCCACGTTCGTCCAGCGGCTGCGGGAACGCGGGCGGCTCGCGCCGCTCGTCGGCCCCTTCGCCGCGCTCGCCGACGTGCTGCCCAACGCGTTTCTGGTCCACCTGGATCTGCTGCGGCAGGACCTCCGCCACGCCGCTCGCTCCCTCGCGCGCACCCCTGGGTTCGCGCTCACCGTGGTGCTCGTCGTGGCCCTGGGCGTGGGCGCCAATACCGCCGCCTTCTCGCTGGCCGATTTCGTCCTGTTCCGCCCGCTGCCCCTCGCCGAGCCCGATCGGTTGGTCAAGCTGTGGCAGGCGGTGCCGGGCTACGGCCGGAACGAGCTCTCGCCCGCGAACTACCGCGACTGGCGTGCGGCGGCGCGCTCCTTCTCCGGGATGGCGGGCTATACCAACCGCGAGGCGAACCTCACCGGCGCCGCCGAGCCGGAGCGGCTGGAGATCGCCCGCGCGACGCCGGAGCTATTCGGCGTGCTCGGGGTGCCGGCCGCCCTGGGTCGCGCGATCTCACCCGCCGACTCGACCGACGGGCAGGTAGTCGTTCTGGGGCACGGACTCTGGCAACGGCGTTTCGGCGGCGATCCGGGAGTGCTGGGCACCACGGTGAGACTCGACGGCGAGCCGTACAGCGTCATCGGCGTCATGCCGCCCGGCTTCCGCTATCCCTCGCGCGAGACCGACGCCTGGACGCCGCTGCTCTTCACTCCCGACGATTACCTCGACCGGAACGACAACTACATCTACGGGATCGCCCGGCTCGGTCCCGGTATCTCCCTGCGGCAGGCAAGCGCCGAGCTGGCGACGATCGCGACCGATCTCGAGCGCCAGTATCCGAAGGAGAACAAGGACACTCGCGCTCTCGTGGTCGGCCTGCGGGACGATCTCTCGGAGAGCTCCCGGCTCCTGGTGTTGGCCCTCTGCGGGGCGGCGCTCTGCATCCTGCTGCTCGCGTGCGCCAACCTCGCCAGTCTGCTTCTGGTCCGCGGCGTCGCGCGAGCCCGCGAGCTGGCGGTGCGCGCGGCGCTGGGCGCGGGAGCGGAGCGCCTGGTGCGCCAGCTCGTGACCGAGAGTCTCGGCCTGGCCGCGATCGGCGGGGCGCTCGGGGTGGCACTGGCCGTCTACGGCACGCCGTTCCTCGGCCGGCTGGTGCCGGCCTCGCTTCCCGTGAGCGATCAGCCGTCGGCCAACCTGCCGGTCCTCCTGGGCGCCGTAGTCCTCACCCTCATCACCGGCGTCGCCATCGGGATCGGCCCCGCGGTCGTGACGGCGCGACGGCGCTCGTTCGCGGCACTGCGCGAGGGAGCGCGGGCGGGGGGCGGTCGTACTCGGCGGGTGCGTGCCATGCTGATCGTCATCGAGGTCGCCGCGTCCGCGGCGCTCCTGGTCTCCTCCGGCCTGCTGTTGCGCGCGGTGTATCGGCTCCAATCGGTGGACCCCGGCTTCCGCCCCGAGAACGTGCTGACCCTCCGCACCGCGCTCCCCTGGACCAGGTACCGCCTCACCGATAGTCGCGAGCGCTTCTACCGCCGGGTACTCGACGAGGTGCGCGCGCTTCCCGGGGTGCAGAGCGCGGCCTACGTCACCGCGGTCCCGATGCGGCTCAAGGGCGGGGTCTGGCCGGTCGCGGTCGGCGGAGAAGCGACCGTGGCCGATGCGTCCAACAGCGTGGCACTCCGGACCGTGACCCCGCAGTACTTCGAGTCGCTGAGCATCCCGTTGGAGGAGGGGCGCGACGTTGCCGAGGCGGACACCCGGAGGAGCCCGCTGGTATCGGTGGTGAGCGCCTCCTTCGCCCGCCGCTACTGGCCCGAACGGAGCGCGATCGGCATGAGCTTCACCATCGCGGGCGAGAAGCGGGCGATCGTCGGCGTCGTGGGAGACGTCCGCACCCGCGGGCTCGAGCAGCAGAGTGAGCCGCAGGTCTATCTCCCGTCATCCCAGATGGCGGACAGCGCGATCATGAATTACGCGCCCAAGGATCTGGTGGTTCGGACCAGCTCCGCCGAGGCGGCGCTGCTCCCCTCGCTCAGGCGGATCGTCGCGGCCGCGGATCCGGACCAGCCGATCTCCGAAGTGCGCACCCTCTCCGGTATCGTGGGCGACGAGACCGCGCCGCGGGTGACCCAGCTCCGTCTGCTGGGAGCGCTCTCCCTCATCGCGCTTCTCATCGCCGGGCTCGGCGTCCATGGCTTGCTCGCCTTCGTGGTGTCCCGCCGCACCCGGGAGCTGGGTGTGCGGCGCGCATTGGGTGAGGAGACGGGCAGCCTCGTCCGCCGCGTGCTGCGTGAAGGTGTAGTCCTGTCGCTGGTGGGATTACTGCTCGGGATGGCCGGCGCATGGGCGGCTGCGAAGGGGATGGGGGCGCTGCTCGCCGGTGTCGGCCCGGCCGACCCCGCGACGTTCCTCGCGGCCGCCGCGCTCTGCCTCGCGACGGCGGTGATCGGGGGTGTTCGCCCGGCCATCCGTGCCGCCCGGGTAGATCCGGTGATCGCGCTGCGGGAGGAGTAGGAGCTCCACCGTCAGTGTGACGTCGACTCCGCCCGCGCCTCCGCCCGCTTCCCGAAGGGGCGCATCCCGATCGCCTGGTACAGCTCGTCCGGGTAGTATATCACGCCGTCCTTCATCACCAACCGCGCCCGGCGGAGCACCCTCACGTCAACGGTCGGATCGCCGGGCACCAGCACCAGATCGGCCCGTTTCCCCCGCGCGATGGTGCCGAGCTCGTGCGCGCGACCCAGGTGCTCGGCCGCGCCCACCGTGGCCAGCCGGAGCACGTCGCGGGCCGGAATGCCGGCGCGCTGCCACTCTTCCAGCTCGCTGTGAAGCATCACGCCCGAGATGTCGTCGGTCCCCGGCACCAGGTGGATCCCCCGATCGAAGAGGTACTTGAGCACCTCGCGGAGCCGCTGGGATGAGGCGCGATAGACCGAGTCCTCGCCCGGCTTGATGTCGAGCAGGGCGACCTTGCGGCTGCGCTGCACCGGGCCGGGCATGTGGCCGAGCCACGCGGAGTCCACCACGGTGGTGACACCCGGCCGGGCGAGCAGCAGCGACTGGAACGTCGCGATCGTGGGGTCGTGCGCCACCTTCCGCTTCAGCATCTCCGCGACGAGCGCCTGGAAGCGCGGGTCGTCCAGGCTGAGCTTCGCGGTGCGGAGACCAAGGGCGGTGAAGCGGAACGGGGTTCGAGTGTCTTCCTTGTCGGTGTCGATCAGGAAGCTGAGCACCAGCTGGTTGATGTGGGTGACCTCGTCGTAGCCGTCCCGCACTACCCGCGGCGAGCTGGAGAACGCCGGAACGTGGCCGGCCACCGTGAGCCCGAGCCGGTGCGCCTCCAGCGCGATCGGCGCGACCCAGTCCGGCGGCAGCGAGTTGTACAATTTGACCAGCTGATAGCCGTGGGTGGCGTACCGGCGCACCGCAGCGAGCGCGGCCGCCAGGCTGTCGGCGATGAAGCTGCCTTCGGCCGAAAACGGACTCCGGCCCTCGATGAACCCCGCGCGCACGACCCCCGGCCCCATCAGCTTCGCCGTCTCGATGTCCCGAACGATCCCATCGAGCACGACGTCGGTGTTGCCCATGTCGCGCACGGTGGTGACTCCGGCCGCGAGGTGGAGCGGCCCGTCCCAGACGCCGTAATGGACGTGCATGTCGAACAGCCCGGGCACCAGCGTGCCGCCCTCACCTTCGATCACCACGCCGCTGTCGGGCGGCGGCAGGTCGGGCGCGATGGCCGTGATCCGCCCGCGGTAGGTCACCACCGTCGTCGGCTCCGACCGCGCGCCGGAGAGCGGGTCGAGCACCCGGACGCCCCTCAGCTGCACCGGCTGGTCCCAACGGTGGGCCAGCCGTTTCGTGAGACTCGCGAGCAGGCCCGACTCCAGATCCGCCGCCAGGCGGCCGAGGGCCTCCGCCTCGCCGGCTTGTTCCTGGGGCACCACGACGTAGCCGCTGCTGATCGCTCCGGTCCACCGGCCGGCGGAGTCCGCGAGGACCAACGTCGGGGAGAGATCGAGTCCCCAGAGCGCCCACACCGTCTCCGTACGTTCACCCACCGGGATGTCGCGGACCCGTTCCGCGCGAACCGACCCCGCGGGCCACGTCGGCAGCGTGCGGTCGGGCGCGGCGAGCAGGGCCGGGAGGTAGAGCGCCCCGCTGTAAGGGCTGCCCTCGATGGGGAGGTAGGCGGCCGGCCCGCTCGCGGGCGCCGTCCCGCGGTCGTTGTTGGTCCGCCACTCCGCGCCTCCGTTGCGCAGGCGGAACGACTCCTTCGCAGGGCTTCCATACGTAGTGGTGCCCGAGAGCGTCAGCTCCCGGGGCAGTCCGTCCGGACCGAGATCCCAGCGCTCGCGGATCCTGGGGCCGCGACCGTTGTCGTCCACCCGGTACTCGGTCTCCACCCGCCTGCCCTTGCGGGTGACCTGGAGGTGTCCGACCTCCTGGCCGCTCGACATCACGACGTAGCGCTCCTGCGGTCCCTGGGCTCGAGCCTGAGTGACGACGGCAGTCAGGACGAGGAGCGTGAGGTATGCTCGCATGGGAAATGGCATGAGGTTGTTGGAAGATACTGGCTGGCGACCCTCAGCTCTCCCCCCCAGATTGAAATCCCCCGGGAGGTAGTCATGACCCGCCTGCTGACGCTCGCCCCGGCCGCCATCTCGCTCATCGGTCTGGCCGGCGGCTGTAGCTCGAATACCCACGGCTCCGCGTCCGCCACCAGCGCCCCGGCACCCGCCGCGGCGGAACGCCTCACCACCGACACGCCGAAGACCACGACCGAAGGCAACGCGTTCATCGCACCGGCCGGGTGGACGGTTTCCGTGCAGGGCTCCGCCACCGTCCTGGAGCCACCGGAGAGCGGCTCGGCCATCGCCCTGGTGGACGTGCGCGCGCCGAGCGCCGACTCGGCGGTCGCGTCGGCGTGGCGAGCCTACAAGCCCGACGCCACCTGGCCGCTCAAGGTGGTCAACGAAAAGCCCGACAAAGACGGCTGGACCGACCGGGCAAACTACACCTACCAGACGTCGCCCAACGAGAAGCGGGACGTGGGCGTGGACGTCCAACGGGCCGGCGGCGTGTGGACGGTCGCCATCTACGACATGGGTCAGGCCGTCGGCGAGAAGCGGCTCGCCCAGGTGGTGCTGATCTACGGCGAGCTGCTCCCCAAGGGCTACAGCCGCGAGTCGTTCGCCGGCCGGAAGGCCCACCGGCTCGACCACGCGCGCGTCGCCGAGCTTGGCGCGTTCGTCGAGCGCGCGATGCGGAGCAGCAAGGTTCCCGGCGTGGCCGTCGGCCTGCTGCAGGACGGGAAGGTCGTCTTCGCCGGCGGGTTCGGTGCCCGCGAGCTGGGCGGCAGCGAGAAGGTGGACGCCGGCACCCTCTTCATGGTGGCATCCAACACCAAGGCCATGACCACGCTGATGCTCGGGAAGCTGGTGGATGAGGGCATGCTCACCTGGGAGACGCCGGTCACCGCCGTGTTGCCGTCCTTCCGGCTGGGGAGCGCCGCCACGACTGCGCAGGTCAGAATCAAGCATTTGATCTGCGCCTGCACCGGCCTGCCGCGGCAAGACTACGAATGGCTGTTCCAATTCGAGGGCGTGACCCCCGACAGCGCGCTCGCCACCCTCGGCACCATGCAGCCTACGAGCGGGTTCGGCGAGATGTTCCAGTACTCCAACCCGCTCGCGGCCGCCGGGGGGTTCGTGGGCGGACACGTGGCCTACCCCGCGCTCGAGCTCGGCGCCGCGTACGACAGCGCGATGCAGCGTCTGGTGTTCGATCCCCTGGGGATGAGCGCGACGACGTTCGACTACGCCGCCGCCCTCCGTGGCGATCACGCCATGCCGCATGCCCCGGACGTGGACGGCAAGGCGGCGCCCGCGGTCATGGAGCTCAACTACTCCATCATCCCGGTGCGGCCGGCCGGCGCGGCGTGGAGCAACGTCCGCGACATGCTCGCTTACGTGGCCATGGAGCTGGCCGAGGGCACGCTGCCCGGCGGTGGCCGGTACATCTCCCGCGATGTCCTGCTGGCACGCCGGGCCGCCCAGGTGCCGATCGGGAAGACCGCGAGCTACGGCATGGGGCTGATGGTTGACACGACCTACGGAGTGTCGGTGGTGCACCACGGCGGTGACATGGTGGGCTTTCACAGCGACATGATGTGGCTCCCCGCCCAGGGCGTAGGGGCGGTGGTCCTCACCAACGGCGACCCGGGTTGGATCGTCCGCGACCAGTTTCGCCGCAAGCTTCTCGAAGTGCTGTTCGACGGGCGGCCAGAGGCCGACGACGCTGCGGCCGCAAGGGCGAAGACGTACTACGAGCAGCTCGCCGCCGAGCGCAAGCTGCTCACCCTGCCGGCGGACCCCACGGCCGCGGGCGCGCTGGCCGCGCGCTACCACAATGATGCGCTGGGCGACATCGTGGTAATCCGGCAAGGGAAGGCGACGGTGTTCGACTTCGGCGAGTGGCGCACCGAAGTCGCCTCGCGCACCAATCCCGACGGGACCGTGTCCTTCGTGACGACCGCCCCCGGTGTGAGCGGCTTCGAGCTCTTGGCAGGGAGCGGCACGCCGCGCACGCTGATCGTGCGCGACGCGCAGCACGAGTACGTCTTCACCGAGAGTTGAGGCGCCACCGGCCTCCGCCCCCCCGACCTACGCGCTGACCCGGCGGCTCTTTCTCCGGCTCCTCGGCGCCGTCTGGCTGCTGGCGTTCGTCTCGCTGGCCGGACAGATCGTCGGTCTGGTCGGCGAGCGGGGCATCATGCCCGCCGGCAGCTTCCTCGAATGGGCAGGCTCGACCTATGGCACGGCCGCCTGGCGCCACCTGCCCACAGCCTTCTGGCTCGGCGCGAGCGACGCGGCGCTCCGCGCCGTGGCCTGGAGCGGTGTCGGGCTGGCGATCCTGCTGGTACTCGGCATCGCGCCGGTTCCGGTGCTGTTCCTGCTCTGGGCGCTGTATCTCTCGCTCGCCGTCGCGGGGCAGGAGTTCCTCTCCTTCCAGTGGGACGCGCTGCTGCTGGAGACCGGGCTGCTGGCGATGCTGTGGGCGCCGGTCACCTGGCGCCTGGGCCGCGAGGAGCGCCGGCCCTCGGAGCTCGCCCGGCTGTTGCTGGTGCTCCTACTGTTCAAGCTGATGTTCCTCTCGGGTGCCACCAAGCTCCTGAGCGGCGATCCCACCTGGCGGGGCGCGACCGCGCTCGAGTTCCATTTCGAGACCCAGCCGCTGCCGCCCTGGACGGCGTGGTACGCCCACCGGCTTCCCGCCGGCGTGCTCCACGCTCTCACACTGATCACCCTGGTGGTGGAGGCGGTCGTCCCCTGGCTCCTGCTTCTGCCGGACCGCTTTCGCACCCTCCGCATCGCCGCGGTGGGCGCGATCGCGCTGCTCCAGGTGGGCATCGCGGCCACCGGCAACTACGGCTTCTTCAACGCGCTCACCCTGGTGCTGTGCCTGCCGGTGCTCGACGACGCCTCCCTCGCTCGCCTGCGGTTCCGCCGGTCCGACGGTGACCTGCCGCGCGAGTCACGGGCGCGCCGCACGCTGGTGCTCGTCGCATTTCCACTGCTCCTCGGCCTCAGCCTGCTGAGCATGGTGCGGGAGCTCGCGTTCACCGTGCGGGACGGACGCGGGATGCGCTGGTGGCCGGGGTGGGCGAACGAGACGATGGAGCTGGTGGCGCCCCTCCGCTCGATCAACGGCTACGGGCTCTTCCGGGTGATGACGATCCGGCGGCCGGAGCTGATCCTCGAGGGCAGCGACGACGGCACGCGATGGGAGGCCTACGACTTCCGCTACCAGCCGGACGGGGTGGACGAGCGTCCGCGATTCGTCGCGCCGCTGCAGCCGCGGCTCGACTGGCAACTCTGGTTCGCGGCCTTGGCACCGGCCCAGAGCCTCGAATGGCTGGAGACGCTCGCGGCGAGGCTGCGGTCAGGCACGCCGGAGGTGCTGGCACTGCTCGGCCGCAATCCCTTCCCGAACGCGCCGCCGAGGCACGTGCGGATGGTGCTCTACGACTATCGATTCAGCACGCCCGAGGAGCGCCGGCAGACCGGGGCCTGGTGGGTGAGGGAGCGGCAGGGCGAGCTCCCGCTCGGCGAATAATCAGGAAAGCAGTCGAGGGTCGCTTACGCGACCCTC
>DATBJH010000096.1:0-46903 GCA_036556505.1 Gemmatimonadales bacterium | reverse complement strand
AGCGGCCTACGGCATCGCGATCTGGCTCGTGCGAGGGGAAGTCCTGTCCCTCGACAACTGGATGATCATCGGGTCCATCACGCTCGTCGCGTGGCTGTTGGCCACGGTGCTGGTCACCGTCCCGATCCTTCGCCTGATGCTCTCGAGCCGCTCATTCCAGGCGGGGAAGGGGCTTCTCGCACTCACCGCGGCGTCGCTCGCAATCGTCCCGGTCTGGCTCAACATCGGATTCTGGTACGGATGGCACCCCCGCCATCTCCTGCTCGGGGAGGCCCGCTTCCTGGGTCTGCACTATGCGACCAGCGGCCTGGTGCTGAGTCTCTGGCTCGCCCGTGGTGAACGCGGGCGCCGGTGACCCCATCTGCCATGCACGTCCAAATCATCCTTGTTCCATACGATACCGCCCGCCGCGGCTGGCGCAGCGGCGCGGGCCCCGAGCACCTGCTGCACGCCGGCCTCGTCGGACACCTTAGGGCCAAGGGGCACTCCGTCGCCGAGCCGGAGCTGATCGAGGCCGATGCCACCCAGCCGCCGGCAGAGATCGCTACCGGCTTCGAGTTGATGCGGAAGGTTGCGGTCGCGGTGCGGGCGGCCCGCGAAGCGGGTCGGTTTCCGCTGGTGCTCAGCGGCAACTGCAATGCTTCGGTCGGCGCCCTCAGCGGCCTCACGCCTTCCCGTCGAGCGATCTTCTGGTTCGACGCCCATGGCGACCTCAATACGCCCGACACGACCACCAGCGGCTTCCTGGATGGGACCGGATTCGCGACCGCGTTGGGGCTCTGCTGGCGCGGGCTCGCTTCGGGTATTCCCGGATTCGCGGCGGTCGATTTGGAGTCGGCGTTTCTACTCGGTGCCCGGGACCTCGATCCGCCCGAGGCCGCGCTGCTCGAACACGGGACGATCAGGGCGGTCTCCAGCGCGCGGCTCTCGGTCGAGCTGCCGGAACTGCTGAGCCAGGCTCGGCTGGAGGGAGCCGTCGGCCACGTGCACCTGGACCTCGATGCGCTCGACCCCGCCCGGGTGGGGCGAGCCAATAGCCTGCCGGTACCGGATGGGCTCTCGATCGAACAGCTGACCGGGGCCATCGCTGCCATCCGAGCGCACGTCAGCCTGGGCGCGGCCGCCCTCGCATCCTATGCGCCGGAATTCGACGCGGGAGGCGGCGTCTGCCGGGCGGCGTTCGCGGCCGTCGACGCTCTGCTGGCGAAGTCCCCATGAAGGCCAGGCTCACGGGGGTGCAGGCGGACGCATGAAGCCACCTTCATGCTTCCTTCACAGTCATCTGAACGGCTTCTCCCGAAGATTGAGGCGGTGACGCGCACATCGCGCGGCCGCCGTGAGGAGGCGCCGTGGTCGCTCAGAATGAGCCGCTGGCGGTGGTGGCCCCGGAAGGTGGGCTCCGGCAACTGGTCGATGCCGAACGCCGCCAGGCTCTCGCCTTAGCCGCGGTCGAGCAGGAAGCGTCGGCGCTGGTCCGTTCCGCCCATGAGGACGCCGCGAGGGAATCCGCGCGGCTGGACCAGCGGATCGCTGCGGATCTCGCCGATCTCGCGGCCCGGATCGAGGCGCTGCGGGATGCCGAGATCGCCAGCCTGGCTGCCGCGGCCGAGCGGTATTGCCGCGCGCTCGATGCGCTGACCGAGGATGCCGTGGACCAGTTGGCGGCCGAAGCAGAAGCGCGGCTGCTCGCCCCGGACAGCGCCGAGTCGGCCCCGTGATCGTCCCGATGACGCGGGTGCGGGTGATGGGACCGCGTGCCCGTCTCGCCGACGCGCTCACGACCATCCAGGACGTCGGCGTCCTTCATCTCTCGGCCACCCCGGAGTATCCCGCGCTCCACCGCAGTATCCTCGCGGCGGCCCAGGTCCGTCGTCGCCGGCAGCTCGCACGCGTGCTTCAGGACATCGATGCGGTGCTGGGCGAGGCGCCCGTGGGCCCGAGCGGAGCGCCAGGGGTCCCGGCCTGTGCCCGCTGGGCGCGCCTTGCCCGGCGCACTCGCCGCGAGCTGGCCCGACTGGACGAGAAGGCCGCGGGGCTGCGTGAGGAGCACGCCATGCTGCTCCGGTTTCAGGATTTCTTCGCGGTCTTCGAGTCCTTGGGACTGGAGCGTTCGGCTCGCCCGGGCTTCACCGCGTTCCACGTCCTGCTCCGGAGCGATCAGCGCGAGATGCTCCCGAAGCTGGTCGGGGCGCTCGAACAGATGCTCGATGGGGCCTGCGAGACGGTCGCCCGGGAGCTGCCGGGCGGCGAGAGCGCCCTCCTCGTGCTGGTTCCGGTCTCGGAGGCGGTCCGGGTCGAGCGGCTCCTGGCCGACACGCGGGTGCAGGACGTCCCACCGCCGAGCGGCTATGGCGGCAGCCTCGTCGAAGCTCTCCCCACGATGCGGGAGCGAGCGGCCGCAATCCCGTCGGAGCTGGAGGCGTGCCGTGCCCAGCGGACCGGGCTGCTGGCGCGCCACGCCCCGCAGTTGCGGCGCGCCGCGGCCGTAGTCCGCGATCAGCTGGCCCAGCTCGACGCGCTGTCCTACACAGCGGTGACCAGCAATCTCTTCGTGCTCGACGGCTGGCTGCCTAGCGGAACCGAAGGCCGACTGAGCCGGGCCCTGTCGGGCAATTGTGGCGACGACGTCGTCCTCGAGACGTTGGACCGGGCCGGCTGGGAGGGCGAGGACGTCCCCGTCGTGCTCCGCAATCCGAGGCTCTTCCGGCCCTTCGAGCTGCTGACCGGCCTGCTGCCGCTGCCCCGTTACGGAACCATCGATCCCACTCCGTACGTTGCCGTCACCTTCCCCATGTTCTTCGGGCTGATGCTGGGTGACGCCGGGTACGGCGCAGTGCTCGCCCTGCTGGACCTGATTCTGCACCGGCGCTCGCGGCCCGACACCCCGCTCCGTGCGGTGGCGGAGGTAACCGGTCCTTGCGCGCTGTTCGCGGTCATCTTCGGCGTGCTCTTCGGCGAGTACTTCGGCGATCTCGGCCGCCGCTGGCTCGGGCTTCAGCCGCTGTGGCTCGATCGCGGGGAGGCGATCGTACCCTTCCTGCTGCTGACCCTCTCGATCGGCCTGGTGCACGTGGTCCTGGGGCTAACCCTCGGCGTCCTGGCCAGCGCGCGGGCTCACCCGCGGCAGGCGCTGGGGCGCGGCATCTCGGCGGTCATGATCCTGCTCATCGTTCTCGCGCTCCTGGCCGCCGTGGAGGTGCTGCCGCACGCGGTGCTGACCCCGGCGGTGGTTGCGCTGCTGGTCGCCTTTCCACTGCTGATCGTGCTGGAGGGAGTCGTCGCCGCGGTCGAGCTGCTGAGCGCGATCGGCCACATACTCTCCTACGCCCGTATCATGGCGCTGGGGACGGCGTCCGTGATGCTGGCGATCGTGGCAAACCAGCTCGGCGGCGCGATGGGCAGCGCCCTGATCGGCGCGCTGTTCGCGCTGCTGTTCCACCTGGTCAACTTCGCGCTCGGACTCTTCAGCCCGGCCATCCACGCGCTCCGGCTCCACTATGTGGAGTTCTTCGGGACGTTTTACAGCCCTGGCGGCACCCAGTACCAGCCGCTGGGCCACTGCTCGCCCACGTCGGCCCGCACCGCCTAGCAAAGGAGCATCGATGTCAATCCTCTGGGTCACGCTCAGCGCCGCGCTCGCCATCGGCATCCCGGCTCTCGCCACCGCCTGGGCCCAGTCACGCATCGGGCCCGCTGCGGCTGCGAGTCTCGCGGAGAAGCCGCAACTGAGCACGACCGTGATCATACTGGTGGCGATACCCGAGACGATGGTGATCCTGGGCTTCGTGGTCTCGATCCTGATCCTGCTCCGCACCGGGACGGCGTGACCCGATGCCGCTCGGCGATCTGCTGCGGACGCTGGAGCGGGAGGCGACCGCACGCACCGAGGAGATCCGCCGCCGGGCTCGGCAGGAGGCGGATCGGGTACGCGCGGAGGCCGAGGCGGAGCGGGAGCACCGCCGCTTGGCCGTCCTGAGCGCGAAGGAGGCTGAGTTGCGCCAGAACGTGGCCCGCGAGCTCGACGCCGCCCGCCGCGCGGGGCTGACGCGCCGGCTGGAGGCGCGCGGGACGGCGCTCGCCCGTATCCGGGCTCGGGTTGCGGCCCGGCTGGACGCGAGGGCCGACGACATCGTCCTGCTCCCGCTCCTCCGTAGCGACCTGCTTCGGGCGCTCCAGTACGCAGGGAACGGCGACGTCGTCGTCATGACCTCCCCCGGCATGGTGCCCGCCGTACGGCGTGCCCTCGAGGGCAGAGCGGGTGTGCGAGTGGAGCCCACTTCCCGTGGTGGTGGCCTGACCGTGCGGGCGGTCGATGACGCGTGGGCCGTCGACGCCACGTTCCGCAGTCGTCTCGACCGAGCCTGGCCTCGGCTGGCCATCGGTCTGGTGCGACGCCTGCAGGGGGAGACGTGAGACCGACGTGGGACGATGTCAACGCCCGGGCGCGGGGACTGGGCACCCGGCTGCTGGCGCCCGAGGTGCTCGCGGGGCTGTCGCAGATCCATGGGCTTGGCGCGCTGGCACGCGCCCTCGCCGCACGAGGCCTCATCCCGGAGGAGAGTGCCGCAGGGGATGCGACGGAGCTCGGACTCGCGTTGCGCCGCATGGCGGCCCGCGAGATCGCGTTGCTGCGGCGGTGGCTGGGACCCAGGGACATCGCGCTCGCTATCGCCCTCGATGCCGAGGACCGCCGGAGCCTGCGCGCGCTGACACGTGGAGCGGCGGAAGGCGCCGCGGCCGAGACCAGGCTCGCCGGTCTGGTTCCCACACCCACGTTGCCCGAGCGGTTACTGAGCGACCTCGCCGGAAGGGCCAGCATCCGGGAGCAGGGGGTTCTGCTGGTCGCGGCCGGCCATCCCTGCGGCACGGCAGTACTCCGCGCGGCGTCGGATCGCGAGCCCGACCTGTTCCGCATCGAGCTCGCCATCGCCCGGACGCTGGCGGAGCGCGCTGTCCGCGGGTGTCGCGGCGCGGGGCGCTTCCTTCGGGATTACGTGGCGGGCACGATCGATCGGGACAACTGCCGCACCGCGCTGGCGCTCGCCGCAGTCGCCCTAGAGGAGCCGGCCGCGCCCTTGTATCTCCCCGGTGGAGACCTTCGGCGGGAGGAGTTCGAGCGGGCCGCGGGCACCGGTGATCCTGTGGAGGCCGCGCGTGTACTCGGGAGGGGACGCTCCACCCGCGAGCTCGCCCTGATCCTGCTCCGGCACGCGGCCTCTCCGGCCGACCTGGAACGGGCGTTGGAGGATCACGCCGTGGCCGCGGTCCAGCGCGAGGCCCGGCTGGATCCGTTGGGGCCCGCGCCGACTCTCCTCTTCCTCCATCGGCTCCGCCGGCAGTCCATCGCGCTCGCCCGGCTGCTCTGGAGCGCGGACCTCGGCGTGCCCACGGCGCTCGTCGCCGGCGTGGAGCTGCGGTGAAGCCTCGGGTCCGCGTGCTCTGTCGCCCCGCCATCGCGGCCGGGTTTCGGCTGGCCGGCCTCCGGCCCGAGACCGCGACCGACCCGACGGAAGGCGCACGGCGCCTCAGGTCGATGCTCGACGAAGAGGACGCGGGCGTCATCCTCACGGAGGAGGACTTCCACGCGGCTCTGCCCGATGCCGAGCGGCGAGCCCTCTCCCGCCGGCCGCTGCCGATCGTGGTGCCGTTCCCGCTCCCTCGCTGGGCCCCCGCCGCCGAGGCGCCGGAGGCCTTCATCGCCGAGCTGTTGCGGCGGGCCGTCGGGTATCGGGTGAGGCTCGGGTGAGCGGAGGGACGCTGGTCCGCCTTTCCGGCGCCCTCGCCGAGGCCCGGCCCATGCCGGGGGTCGCGCTCTACGAGCTCGCGCGCGTGGGGCACCGCCGTCTCCTGGGAGAGGTTATCCGGGTACGGGGTGACACCGCGACGTTGCAGGTCTACGAGGAGACCACGGGTCTCGAGCTCGGCGAGCCGGTGGAGCCCACCGGGAGCGGACTCACCGTGGAACTGGGACCAGGCCTCCTGGGTGCGATCCTGGACGGCACCGGGCGCCCGCTCGGCCGGTTGGCCGAGCAGACCGGTGCCTTCATCCGGCCGGGGGCCGGCGCCGAGACTCTGGAGCCGACCACGCGGTGGCGATTCACGCCGGCTGTGCAGGTGGGTGAGCTGGTCGCCGGCGGTGACGTGCTCGGTACCGTGCCCGAGCGCCCCGGGGTGCAGCACAGCGTCCTGGTGCCGCCCGGAGTCCGTGGCATCGTGAAGACGGTCGCGCCGGGTGACTTCACCGTGCGCGACGAGGTGGGGCGCCTGGAGGACGGCACCTCCTTGCGACTCGGGCACAGCTGGGTTGTGCGGCGTCCGCGCCCGGTGGCGGAGCGGCTCCCCGATGACCGCCCGTTCGTCACCGGGCAACGTGTGTTCGACTTCCTCTTTCCCGTGGCGGAGGGCGGCGCCGTGATCGTGCCGGGCGGATTCGGCACTGGCAAGACCGTCATCGAGCAATCGCTCGCCAAGTACGCCGAGGCCGATATCGTGGTCTACATCGGCTGCGGCGAGCGTGGGAACGAGATGGCGGAGCTGCTGCACGAGTTTCCCCACCTCGCCGACCCGGCCACGGGCCGGTCCATCATGGACCGGACCGTGATGATCGTGAACACGTCGAACATGCCCGTGGCCGCGCGCGAGGCCTCGGTCTATCTCGGTATCACGATCGCCGAGTACTACCGCGACATGGGGTATCGGGTCGCCCTGCTGGCGGACAGCCTCTCGCGGTGGGCGGAGGCGCTGCGCGAGATCGGCGCCCGGCTGGGCGAGATGCCCGGGGAGGAGGGTTACCCCACGTACCTCGGCACCCGCCTGGGGCAGTTCTTCGAGCGGGCGGGTCGGGTGCGCGCGGTCGGTCGCCCGGCCCGTGAGGCGGCGCTGACCGTCGTGGCCGCGATCTCCCCGCCCGGGGGCGATCTGTCGGAGCCGGTCACTCAGGCGACCCTGCGGGTGGCGGGCGCGCTCTGGGCGCTGGATCCGGCGCTGGCGCAACAGCGCCAGTTCCCCGCCGTGGACTGGAGCGTGAGCTACTCGCTCCAGGCGGAACGCATCACGCCCTGGTTCGATCAGCACGTGGGCGATCGGTGGAGCGCACTACGACGGGACACCCTGGACCTGCTCCAGCGCGGACGCGAACTGCGTGACATCGCCAGCCTGGTTGGTCCCGACGCGCTCCAGGACGCCGACCGCCTGACGCTGGAGTCGGCCCGCGACCTCCAGGAGCTGCTCCTGGGACAGAGCGCCTACGACCCCGCCGATGCCTTCTCTCCGCCGCGGAAGACGCTCGACCTGGCGAGCCTGGCGCTGAACCTGCACGCGCGAGCCCTGGGCCACATTCAGGCCGGGACCCGCTTCGATCAGCTCGAAGTGGGCGCTGCGCGGCGAGCGATCACGGAGTTCCGCTCGGCCCCAACCGATGAGGCGCCGGCGCGCCTGCGGGAAGCTGAAGCGGCGGCCGCGTTGGGGGGAGCGAAGCGAGAGGCATGAGCGACTCTACGGGAACACTGCCGCGATCATACGCCGGCGCGGCCGGTGCGGCGGGGCCGCTGCTCTTCCTGCGCGGAGCCCGGCGCGTGGCACTGGGCGAGTGGGTCACCCTGGCGCTCCCCGGCGAGCTGTCGAGGCGCGGCCAGGTGATCGAGGCGGGGGACGAGCTCACCGTGGTGCAGGTGCTGGAGGATACGCTCGGCCTCGCTCCGGCGCGGACCACCGTCACCCTGACGGGTGAAGTGGCATCGGTGACGGTGGGACGCGAGCTTCTCGGCCGTGCCTTCAATGGCGTCGGCACCCCGGTGGACGGTCTTCCAGTGCCGGTGGGAGACGCCATCGCGCCTATCTGGGGCGCGCCGATGAACCCCGTCCGGCGCGCCCGGCCGGAGGACTTCATCGAGACCGGCATCTCCGCAATCGACGGGCTGAACACACTGGTCCGCGGGCAGAAGCTCCCGGTGTTCTCGGGACCGGGGCTTCCGGCGCTCGACCTCGCCGCGCGAATCGTCGAGGGGGCACGCGCGCCCAGGGGTGAGCCGTTCGCCGTAATCTTCGTCGGAATGGGCGTCACCGCCCGCGAAACCCGCGGCTTCATCGAGCGGTTCCGCGCGGCCGGGGTCATGGAGCGGAGTGTGCTCTACCTCAACGAAGCCCGCGACCCCGGCATCGAGCGGCTGCTGGCGCCGCGGGCGGCGCTGGCCCAGGCGGAGTTCCTGGCGTTCGAGACAGGACTCCACGTGCTGGTGGTCCTGGCCGACCTCACCAACTACTGCGAGACGCTGCGCGAGGTGGCTACCGCCCGGCAGGAGCTGCCCGGTCGCCGGGGCTACCCCGGCTACATGTATACCGACCTGGCGACGATCCTGGAGCGCGCCGGGATCCTGGAAGGCCGGTCCGGCTCGGTCACCCAGATTCCGATCCTCACGATGCCGGACGACGACATCACCCATCCGGTGCCCGACCTCACCGGGTACATCACCGAGGGCCAGATCGTGCTGAGCCGGGAGCTGCACCGGCGCGGCATCAACCCGCCGGTCGATGTTCTTCCGTCGCTGTCGCGACTGATGAACGCCGGTATTGGGAAGGGAAGGACCGTCGCGGAGCACCGCGAGTGGGCCAACCAGCTCTACGCGACCTACAGTCAGGGTCGCGAGGCCCGCTTGATGGCGGCGGTGGTGGGCGAGGCCGGATTGAGCGACGGCGACCGGCGTGCGCTCGCCTTCGCCGATCGATTCGAGCGCGAGATGGTGGGGCAGGACGGCCGGCGGACGCTCGCCGAGACTATTGCGACGGGCTGGTCGCTTCTGGAGTCGCTCCCCCGCGAAGATCTCCTCCGCATCGGTCCGGCGACCTGGGCTGCCCGAGACGGGGCCCGCGGGAGCCCAGCGTGAGCGCGGGTGGCCGGCCGGCCCCGACCCGACAGAATCTTCTCGCGCTCGAGCGCCGGCTGCGCCATGTGGGAAAGGGCACGGCCCTGCTGCGGCGGAAGCGCGAGGCGCTGGTGGCCGAGCTCTTCAGGCTGGCGCGACCCGCCGTCTCAGCCAGGGCCTCCATCGCCGCTTGCAGCGAGAAGGCCTACCCTTCGCTGCTGGCCGCGCTCTCGCTCGAGGGTGCCGAAGGTCTGACATCAGTTGGCAGGCCGGGACGCGACCTGCGGGTGGAGATGCGTTCGGCGCAGGTCTGGGGGATCGCGGTCGCGGAGATAATGGACCGCCCTCCGATTCGGCGGACGCCCCACGCCAGAGGTGTCCCGCCGGGAGCCGTGTCCGGGGCGACGACGGAGGCCACCGCCGCCTTCGAGGAACTGACGGAGCTGCTCCTGAATGCGGCCAACCGCGAAACCCTGCTCGGTCATCTCGGCGAGGCCCTGGCCCGGACCAGCCGGCAGGTGAATACCCTCGAGCGGCGGCTGCAACCCGCCCTGAACGCCCATCTCGTCACGATACGGCGGACGCTCGAGGAGCGGGAGCGGGAGGACCACGTGCGACTGGAGCGTCGTATGCGGCAACCCCTGGGCCGGTGAGGCGCTCTGGCGCGATCTGGGGATCGTTCCTAATGTAGGTCCATGCCCACATCATCCAGGGTCTACATCGTACCCACCCACCGGTGGTACATCGAGCGGACCGTGTGGCTGATCGCCGGCCTGGTCCTGCTCGCGTTCACGGCTCTCGCCGTCCTGGTCCATCCCCGCTGGGTACTCGGCGTCATCGCGACGGGGCTCGCCTCCGTCACCGTCGCGCTCACCGGCTTCTGCATCGTCGGGAACCTGCTGCGACGCTTCGGCTTCACGCCGATGCTGGCCGACCCGGCACGCTCCCGGCGATTCTACTTCATGCAGACCGATCGCTGGTATCTGGAGCGCCGGATCTATCTTGCGGTCGGCATCAACATCTCGATCGCGTCGGTGCTGAGCCTGGTGCACAGCGCCTGGTGGCTCGCGTTCACCGCCTTCGTGGGCGGCGCCATGGTGTGGTTCGCGGTCACCGGATTCTGCATCATGGCCAACGGGCTCTACTGGCTCGGCGCGGAGCCCCGGTTGGCGCCGGAGGGAAAGCCCACGACCCACGCGGCCCCCGCGGGCGGCCAGGTACCGGCCTAAGGTTCGCCGCCAACTCCCAAGCGCAATGCGAGGCGGCCGCCCCATGGGCAGCCGCCTCGTCCTCCTTCCAGCCCTGCCTTACTTGATCAGCACTTTCGTGGCAGGCGCAGGCTCGGCCTTCGGCAGATGCACCATCAGCACGCCATCCCGATACTCTGCCGCGACCTTCTTCTCGGCGACGGGAACCGGCAGACGGATCGTACGGGCGAACTTCCCGAACACCCGCTCCCGAACCAGATAACCCTCGCCCTCGACCTCCGGAGCGATCTCCCTCTTGCCGGTGATGGTCAGAATCTCACCGACGAGGTTGATGTCCAGGTTCTCCTTGTGGATCCCGGGCGCCTCGAGACGCACGATGTACTCCGCGGCATTCTCGATCACGTCCATGACAGGCATCCACTCCGTGCCCGCGGTCTCGAACGGGAACGGCGGAAGGAGCGGCTCGGTATAGAGCCGTGGGGCCAGTAGCCGATCGAATACCCGATCGAACTCCTCACCCAGTTTCCCCGCGATGGGGGCCCGCAGCGCGACTCGCATAACACCTCCATGTTCGGGTCTGAGCTGCGGATAGAAAGTACTAAATGGTGCATGATGAGAGCATGAATCCGAGATGAAACGTCCGGCCCCGGCTCAGTCGCCAGGGATTGTCGCTCCGTGGCATGCGGTGCACATGGACGGATTCTTGCGGCGGAGCGTCTCCGGATCGAATCCCGGGCCGTGAGGATTGAACCGGCGCCCACCCTGCGCCGAGTGGCAGCTGAGACAGTCCCGCTCTGAATGACAGGAGACACAGCTCTCCAGGTTCTGGCGGGCGGCCTGGCCATGGTTCAGGAGAAACTCCCCCTTGGCATCGTGATACCCCGATCCGCGCAGGCCATCGGTAGAGCCGAGGCCGGCGCTCACATGACAGTCCGCGCAGAACTGCGACTGGTTGTGACAATCGGCGCAGGACTGGTCGCGCGTGTAGGCGGCGGCTGGATGGGTTGTCAGGAACCCTGCGGGATGGTACCCGGGACTCGGATCCGCGGCATTGGGACGGTGGCAATCCAGGCACTGCGTCCGGGCGTGACAGGCGCCGCAGCTCTGCGGTCGGGCCGACGCCGGCTCGGCGTGGGTGTCGGTGAAGTCGATACCGTGCGACTGGGGACGCTTGCGTTCGACCCGGGCCCCCGGGCCGCGGCCGGGCCCGGCGGTGTGCATCGCCAGCGCCACGGTGGGGGACGCCTCATGGCAGCCGAGACAGCTCTCCTGCGTGTGGCAGGTGGCGCACTCGGCGGCTTCCTTCCGCGCCGGCCGTCCGTGACCGAACAGGAACGTGGGATCCGTGTGGCTGGCCGGGGCACGAAGCTCCGTCCGGTGCGCCAGAGAGCGCGGATCCGGTTGGAGCGCCTGAATGGCGGCGACCTCCGGAGCGTTGACGTGGCACTCCATGCAGAAGTCGCGCGCATGACACGTGGCGCAGGAGGCCGCGACACCGCGACTTCCCACGCGTGCCTGCTCGCCGTGGGCTCGCTCCCAGAAATCGGGAGCCCGGTGCGAGGGCGGAGCAGGGAAGCGGCTGACGTCGGTGCGGGAGAGGCGAACCGCCTGGACCAGGGGAACATGGCACACGACGCATGCGCTGTCCGGCGCTTCCAGGTGCTCGGCCCGAATGCGGTGGCAGTCGAGGCAGTTCCGGACCACGGCCACCCGCACCTGCATGGGATCACTGCCGGGCTCGCTGTGGCAGGAACTGCACCGCAGGGCGGAATCGGGCTTCGCCCGCAGGATCTCCTCGGCGTGGCCCGAGTGGGTGAACTTGAGGTTGCTGGCCCGGGGCGCCGCCGGGGGCGCCCACTCCACCCGATCCTCGATGGCCGCGTCGTGACAATCCGCGCAGTTGGCCGGCTGAGGCCACAGCGCGGCGCCGGCCTCCGCGGCGCCCGCATGGCATCCGACGCAGGAAGGGAAGAGCTTGCGATGCTGCCAATGGTCGAAGCGATCCTGAGCCACCCATGCCAAAGCCGAGCCGGTGGCGAGCACGCCGATCAGGAGCAGCGCGCCGAGCCGTGCGCGGAGCCTCACCGGCTTCCCGCCCGAGGACGGGTTCGCAATGCCGGAGGAAGCCGGAACACGTCCGTCTCGCTTCGAAGCAGCAGGGTCACCCTGGCGTGCAGTCGGGTCTGATCCCAGTCGAAGGCGGCGGCATCGGGCCGGTCCCGACTCTCCCGGTACCGTGCCCCTCCCACCGCCAGTCGCAGCTGATCCGTCGGGCTCCACTCGGCATCGACGCCGACCACGTCCACCGAAGCCTCATTGAACCGGAACTCGAGCGGGCGGTCCAGCGTGGAGCCGTACCCGGTAATCGACAGCACCGTCGTGGGCAGCCACGAGACCACGGCGTCGAAGCCGTGGGAGGACGCCCCGGGGCCGTACTCCTCGCGGTAGCCGGCGTCAAAGCGCCAATTCTGACCCAGGCTGTAGCTGGCACCAAAGCCGAGCCGCCAGCCGTCATCGTCGACGTCCACCAAGGGTGTCTGGGTTTCGGTATCGGAATACGTGTAACGCTCGCCACGAGCACGGAGCTCTAGGGAGCCGATGGGGCGCACGAAGACCGCGCCTTCCGCCGCGTGGTAGGGGACCGGACTGAAAACGCCCCATATGGTCCAGAGATCGAAGTGGGGACGGTATTGCCGCACTCCACCGGTCACGGTGATCCAGGGCGCTGTGTACCGCAGCATCGCATCGGCGTTGCCGAACCACGTGTTGGCCAGGTCGTAATCCGCGCCCGCCGCGAAACTCCAGCGCGGAGTCGGACGGACGTTGAGCGATAGCGCCGTCCGCTCCGAGACGAAGTTGCGGCTGTCGCGATCCACCTCCCGCTGGTAGTCCACCCGCGCCTCCCACAGCCGGCCACGATACCCCAGGGCACCTCCGGCGAGGATCTGTCGGCTCTGTGGCTGGAACTCATCCAGCGGATCCAGCGCGGGGCTGGTCGGCGTCAGAGCGGTTGCGCGGGCGAGTCCCAGGCCCACGTAACCGTCGACCTCGACGCCGCTCCGGCCCACCCGCACGATCCCGCGACCGCCGTCGAAGCCGGTGATGCCGAGCCGATGGACGAGCAGTTGCCGACCGCCACGGATGGTGAATTGCCGGTGGGCATACTCGGCGTAAGCCTCGACCAGCTGCGCCTCAGGCTGGGTGCCGGGCCAGGTCTCGTCGCCATCCAGGTCGAGTCCCAGCCGCCCGTTCACCCTCACGCTGAGGCCGGAGATGCCGAGCCCCCAGAGGGTGAGGTCGGCGGTCGTGACCAGGGGGCCGCCCGTGAGCTCCGGACCCGCCCGGAAGAAGAAGCAGTGCGAGTCCCCGGGCGGACAGCGGACGGCGAAGTTGTCCGGCGTCCGCGGCCCTCCCGTGGGACCGGTGACTACCTCCCCGACCGGAATGCTGTCCATCGTGAGGCCGCGATAGGTCACCCGCTGCACCCGCGAGTCGAGGCGCAGTCGGTATCCCTGCGCCTCGGCGAGACCGGAGCCGAGTCCGAGGAGTGCGAGGCTCAGCCAGGCGCCGCGCCGCAGGAGATTGTTCACTGCCCACCGCCGGTCAGCCGGGCCCGATAGTCTCCCGGAGTGGTCTGCAGGTGGCAGACGGTGCACTCCTTCTGCTCGTAGTGGTCGGTCTCGCTTGAATGGCAGGCGAGGCAGAAGGAACGCGTTGGCTCCAGGGCGGCCACGGTCGCGGCGGTATGACACTCATCGCAGCCGCGGTGCGCGTCGATCGGAGGCGCGTGCGCCTGGACGATGCCTTCGGTTCGGTGGCAGGCCGCGCAGTCCACTCCGGTGGCGTGGTGGTCGTCGTGACAGGCGGTGCAGGCCACCACCTCCGCTTCAGGCTCCAGGCTCACGGGCGCGACGTGGCACTCGATGCAGGTCACGTCGGCGTGCGACGCGTGCTCGAAGCCGACGGATCTCCGGCGGGGCAACTGCCGCGGGACGCTCACTCGTACGTCGACCGTGCGCGCCGGCGCGATCTCCTCGGCCTGATGGCAGGACGCGCAGTCGGTCTTCGTCGGGCGCTGGTGATGGCAGATCTGGCAGCCGCGGGGCGGCTGAAACGTGAGATCGCTCGTCCGCGATGTCGTGCTGTGGCAGGTGATGCAGGCGAGTTTGCGATGGGTTCGATGGGAGAAGGTGTCGGCGAGAGCGGCGGTTCGGCTGATCGGGCTCCCGGGAGGCTCATCGGGAAACGGCGCGTCGCCTCGCCCCCTCGATCGCCCCGGCTCGACCAGTGCCTGGCGCCGCGCGGCGGTCGTGTCGGGCGGCGGTTCCACCGGCAGGAGCGTCTGCTGCAGCGCCTTCAGTGTATCGAACGGGAGGGGCGGTTTGCTTCGCTGGTCGCCCTTTCGCACCGCAGTGTGGCAACCGGTACAGTCGCTGGCGTCGGCCCGGGCGGCGTGCGGCTGGTGACACGTCTGACACCGCTCGGCCACCTTCCGGTGTGCCTTGCCCACGTGGAAGGCGACGCCGCGCCAGTCGGCGTGGCAGCCGGCGTCGGCGCAGGACTTCCGGGCTTCTTCCGGCTTCACGTCCGTGTGCGGGTTGTGGCACATCCCACAGCTACCACTATGCGGATCCTTGGCGGGATCGAAGGTGTCCAGCAGCGTCCGCATCTCGTGGCAGCCGAAGCACTGCCCCTCGCCGGGGCGCAGCGTGCCGCCCGCGGAATCGAAGGAGACGAACTGCGCCTCCGCCGTGAACTGGTGGCAGGAGTTGCAGTAGAGCTTCTCTTCGTTGGGGTCGATGTGCTCGGGGCTGAACCGGACAGCCATCCGCCCCAGCTTGATCTTCACCTCGTCCGTCAGGTGGCAGCCCTTCTGGGCGCAGGTCGTGTCAGCGGGCTGGAAGCGGTGGGCGGTCCGGGCATGGCAAGTGAGGCAGGCCACGTCCTTGAGCGCGGAGGAGTCGGACTCGAGATGCACCCGGTGCCCCGCGGTGGTGGCGACCCGCTGCCACGTCTTCTTGGCTGCGCCGGTGACGTGGCACCCCTCGCATGTCTCGCGTGGGACCTTGGCGTGGGGCGGGATGAGTTCAGGGCGATCGACGATCCAGTAGAAGAGCTCCTTCGTCTGGGCCTCGAGTTCGAACGGATGACAAGCGTGGCAGCCCAGGCTGTCGTGCGCCCCCTCCACGGCGTTCACCAGCAGGTAGGTCCCGGTATCCGGCTTCACGAACGCCTGGCCACTGGGCACGAAGATGTGGCAGCCTTTGCAGAAGTCGTTGTCGTGCATCATGTAGTTGTACGCGCCGACGCCGGTCCCCACCATGAGCAGCAGGACAGCCCCCACCGCCCCGAGCATTCCCAGCCTCACGATCCGCTCTCGGGTCCCGATCCACCGGGCGATGGTGGCGCGACGCTTCCAGATCAGCACCAGAATGGAAACGCCCACGATCGCGCCGATCACGATCCCGGAGACCATCACCCAGCTTGGCTTCTGGAAGATCCACTGAACGACGGGGACCAACGGATCGGGCAGAGGGGATTCGACGACGACCGAGTCGATGAAATGCCCGGTAAGCGTGTCCTGAAGCTGGGTGGAGGAGCCCTGGAGCCAATCGGCCCCGGGGCTCAAAGCTGCTCCGGGGCCGATGAAACCGGGCATGGGCGCGTTCGGTGAGGCTGGATCAGCGCGAGCTGATCGTGTGCGACCTGCGGGTCATCAGCCTCCGATTCGCCTTGTCCAGCACTGCCTTCGCCTCCGCGGACAGAGGGGCACTCAAGCCGTACGCATCCTGCAGCGCGTTCAAGCTCGCAGTCAGAAGGTCGACGCTGAGGAAGGGATTGTGCACCCCCTTGGAGCGGTCGCCGTTTCCGTGGCGAGCCTCGGCGACCAGCTGCATGTTGAACAGCACGCCCTCCGCGACGCTCAACGAGTCATCATTGGGGTTGAGGGCGATCTCCGGGCTGGGGATCTGAGTCAATAGCCCGGTGTCGCCCGGGTCGAACCCGACGAAGCTCCCGTCCTCCGCCTGTTCGACGAGCACGGTGTCGCCATCGGTGTCGGTCCAGATCAGGTCGGCCAGCGTGGCGATGTTGTCGCGCTGGCTGGAGAATGCCAGCTCCACTTGAGCCGCATCCGCGTGGCAGCCGGAGGCGGCGCACGAACCCCAGTACCGATCCGTCGTGGTGTAGGGGCAGGAGTTGTCCGCGACCGGCTCCCCGGTGCTGGGATCGAGGCAGGGGAGGGGCCGGAAGAGATGCCCCCTCGAGGAGATCGTCTCGCCCGGGTTCAGCCGGTCTTCCACCTCGAAGTTGTTCACGTGACAGCCGGCGCAGAGTCTGGCGTTCGCCGCCGGATTGCCATGCGTGGCGGGCACCGCGGTCGTGTCGTAGCCGGGCGGCCAGTACCCGGCGGTGCCGGTGAGCACCGCGCCCTGGGGCGCGTGCGGGCCTCGCGAGCTGGTGGGCTCGTAGCGCCGGCTGTGGCACTTCATGCAGAGATTGGCCTCGAAGCTGGGCTCCGAGATGGAGTAGCGGAGCTGGCCTTCGAACTGCCCGTTGTGGGGGTCGTGGCAGACCGCGCAGGTGACGCCCAGGTGCGCGTCGGCTGCGGCGGTGTCCCGCTCGACGAAGTTGGCGGTCACACCCCAGGCCTTCAGCGCGGCGCGCCCCTCATGGCAGCTGGCGCAGTTCGAACTCTCGTCCGAGATGAAGATCGCGTCCTCTTCCGAATACAGGGCTCGAGCGTGGCCGGACTGCCGCCACTCGTCCACGAAGGGATGGTGCGAGCCGCTGTGGCACTCGGCGCAGGAACCGGCGACGGTCGCCGTATCCGTGTCGACGTTTCCAGTGGCGAGATCCGCGGTGAGCACTCGCACGCGCGCGAGGGGCGGCGCCACCGCGTCGGGGGTCTCGACGTGATCCACTCCCGGCCCGTGGCAACTCTCGCACTGGACGTCGTGATACGCCGTGTCCTGAACGACGTTCCACCCGGCGGGCTCGCTGACCGCGTTGCCGTTCTCGCTCACGGTGTGGCAACTGAAGCAGAAATCCTGCTCGTGTCCGCTGTCCACCAAGGTGGCATATGCGTCTGCGTGGGCGGTCTCCACCCATTTGTTCTCGTGGTCCACGTGGCAGTTGCCGCAGGTGGTCGATTTGTCGCTAGTGGTGAAGTAGCCGACGAAGCCGGCCTCGGCATCGGGAGGGGGATTGAACGGCTCGCGGTAGACGATCTTCTCGTCGGTGCAGGCTGCCGCGAGCAAGGGCAGCATTCCCAGGGCCAGCAGGCGAAGACTTGAGACCGGACGGAGGCGCATAAGGACCGCCTTGAATGGTTCCGGACTGCGGCTATGGTCAATTGGGACTACCCCATACTTGGAAGATCCGTAGAATTGCGCAAGTGTACTCCGGTCTCTATCGGTTTGTTCGGTCTAAACACCAAGAAATCTTCATGGCTGCAGCGGTCGCCGGGTGCCCGCCCGAGCTTCGATTTCGCCCCGGGTCTTCGTGATTTTTTAAGCGTTTCTTCATGCTCTCCAGCCAAAATTGCTTATCGTGTATCTTCCGCCGCCCCGATTATGTGCTGGCCTCGAGACCGACCCATCGGAGGCTCCGCATGTACGCTCCCAATCCCATTCCTTGGTCCGATGACCAGACCCTGGGCGAGCATCTCGCGTCCCGGGGCGTAACCCGCCGGCAGTTTCTCGAATTCTGCGGCGGCTTGGCAGCGATGCTCGGACTCGAAAGCTTCCACATCCCCCGGATTGCGCGTGCGCTCGAGGTTCTGCAACGACCGAGCGTGGTCTGGATCCAGCTTCAGGAATGCACCGGCTGTGTCGAATCGGTGATCCGTACCGCGGAGCCCACCATCGGCAACCTGGTGCTCGACCTCGTCTCCCTGGACTACTCCCACACTCTGATGGCCGCTGCGGGATCGGCCGCGGAGGAAGCGCTCCAGGCGGCGATGAAGGCGAACAGCGGGAAGTACCTCCTGCTGGTGACCGGCTCGGTGCCGCTCGAGGCCGACGGGATCTACTGCACCGTCGGCGGCCGCACCGCCAAGGAGATCCTGGAGGAGGCCGCGCACGGCGCCGCCGCGGTCATCGCCATCGGCGCCTGCGCCCACTGGGGCAGCGTGCAAGCGGCCCGGCCAAATCCGACCGGGGCCGTCGGGGTTCGCCGGATCGTCACCGACAAGCCGGTGGTCAACATCGCGGGCTGTCCCCCGATCGGCGACGTGGTCACCGCCACCGTGGTGCACTTTCTCACCTTCGGGCGGATTCCGCAGCTCGACTCGGAAGGGCGCCCGCTCTTCGCCTACGGGGCGCGGATTCACGACCAGTGCCCGCGGCGGGCCAACTTCGACGCCGGCCAGTTCGTGGAGGAGTTCGACGACGAGGCGGCCCGCAAGGGATGGTGCCTCTACCACGTGGGGTGCAAGGGGCCGGCGACCTTCTCGCCCTGCCCGATCTTCCAGTGGAACACCCGGACGAGCTGGCCGATCGGTGCCGGGCATCCCTGCATCGGCTGCACCGAGCCGGACTTCTGGGACACCATGTCGCCGTTCTACGATCGGCTGCCGGACGTCGGCGGGTTCGGGGTCGAGCAACGGGTGGATCTCATCGGCGCAGCGCTCGCGGCGGGGGCCGCCGCCGGCGTCGGCGCGCATGCTCTTGCGACCGGAGTGCATCAGGTCCGGGAGCGGCGCAAGGCGCGTGAGCTACCCGTGGTCTCGGGTCCCACCGAGCCGCCTCCGCAAGGCGGGGCAGGCTCTCCGGGAAAGGGGGTCTGACATGGCCACCCGCGTCGTCGTCGATCCGATCACCCGGATCGAGGGCCATCTCCGGATCGAGGCGCAGGCGGACAACGGTCGCATCAGCAACGCCTGGGCCACCTCGACCCAGTTTCGCGGGATCGAGGTCATCATGCAGGGCCGCGACCCACGGGATGCCTGGGCTTTCACCCAGCGGATCTGCGGCGTGTGCACCGTGGTTCATGCGGTCGCCTCCTGCCGCGCGGTGGAGGATGCACTCGGCATTACGATCCCTCCCAACGCCAACCTGATCCGCAACCTGGTCCACGGGATGCAGTACATCCAGGATCACGTCATCCACTTCTACCACCTGCACGCGCTCGACTGGGTCGACGTCGTCAGCGCGCTGAAGGCCGATCCGGCGGGCACCGCCGCCATCGCCCGCAAGGTCTCTCCCTGGCCCAACAACTCGGAGACCCATTACCGCGAAGTGCAGGAGCGGCTCAAGAAGTTCGTGGCGGGCGGACAGCTGGGGATCTTCACCAACGGCTACTGGGGACATCCGGCCTACAAGCTGCCTCCGGAGGTCAACCTGCTCGCGGTGTCGCACTACCTCGAGGCGCTCGACTGGCAGCGCGACGTCATCCGCCTGCACACGATCTTCGGCGGGAAGAACCCGCACCCCAACTTCCTGGTGGGTGGGATGGCATGCGCCATCAATCTCGACGACACCGCCACGATCAACGCCGAGCGGCTGACCGACGTCCGCGACATGATCACCCGCGCCCAGCAGTTCGTGGAGCAGGTGTACTGGCCCGACATCCTGGCGATCGCCGGGTTCTACAAGGACTGGGCGGCGATCGGCGGGGGCGTGCGGAACTATCTGGCCTGCGGCGAGTTTCCCGACGGGGACGTGGGTGAGACGGAGAAGCTCTATTTCCCCCGCGGCATCGTGCTCGACCGAAACCTGGAGAAGGTGTGGCCCTACGATCACCTCAAGGTCAAGGAGTACATCACCAGCTCGTGGTACGAGTACTCCGCGGGCGACGCTGCGGGGCTCCACCCGTACGAGGGTGAGACCAAGGCCAAGTATGCGGGCCCGCCCACACCCTGGAAGTACCTCCAGGACTCGCCCAAGTACACCTGGATGAAGGCGCCGCGCTACGATGGGCGGGTGATGGAGGTGGGCCCGCTGGCGCGGGCGCTGGTGGGTTTTGCCTCGGGCCATGAGGACATTCGGGCGCTGGTCAAGGAGGTGCTGGACCGCCTGCAGGTCGGTCCTGAGGCGCTCTTCTCCACGCTGGGGCGCGTCGCCGCGCGCGGCATGGAGACGGTGCTGCTCGCCCGGCGGATGAACACGTGGTACGACCGGCTGGTGGACCGGATCCGCAACGGGGATACCCGCACCTTCGAGGGGTCGAAGTGGGAACCCTCCAGCTGGCCGGCGAAGGCGCAGGGCTACGGCTACCTCGACGCGCCGCGGGGTGCCCTGGGCCACTGGGTCCAGATCGAGAACGGCAAGATCTCCCGCTACCAGTGCGTCGTCCCCAGCACCTGGAACTGCTCGCCCCGAGACGCCCAGGGCCAGATGGGGCCGTACGAGGCCGCCCTGGTGGACAATCACCCGCTGGTGCGGCCGGAGCAGCCTCTGGAGATTCTCCGGACCATCCACTCGTTCGATCCCTGCATGGCCTGCGGCGTCCACGTGCTCGATCTGGAGGGGAACCGGATCACGCAGGTCCGGGTGCAATGACCGCCCCTGCTCCCCCTAGCTTCGGGCGACCGACGCCCAAGCCTAGCGGAGAGTACCGCTGGGTGTACCTCTGGGGCTGGCCGTTGCGCGCCATGCACTGGCTCGCCGCCCTGGCCATCGTGGTGCTCGCCGGAACCGGCTTCTACATCGGCCGCCCGTACTTCGTCGTCGGTGGCGACACCGCGGATCACTTCGTCATGGGCTGGATCCGGTTCGTCCACTTCACGGCCGCAGCCGTGCTGGTGGCCACGGTCATCGTGCGGGTCTACTGGCTCTTCGCGGGCAACAAGTTCGAGCGCTGGGTGGCGCTCTTCCCGGTGAAGCCGAAGGATTGGGTCAACATGGTCCGGCAGGTGAAGTACTACCTGATGATCCACCCCGAGAAGGCGCCGCACTACCTGGGGCACAACCCCCTTCAGCAGTTGAGCTATACCGGCATCTACCTCCTCGCCGTCCTGGAGATCGTTACCGGCTTTACCCTCTACGGCCAGTCCAATCCGGGCGGCCTCTTCTACGGTGCTTTCGGCTGGGTGGTCCCGCTGTTCGGAGGGCTCCAGGTGGTGCGGTTCGTCCACCATGTGGTCAGCTGGGCCTTCCTGATTTTCATCCCGATCCACGTGTATCTGGCGACCCGATCCGACATCATGGAGCGCGGCGGAGCCATCTCCTCCATCATCACCGGCGGCAAGTTCGTGCCCGCCGGCAAGCATTTCGTGGATGAGTGAATCCGCGATCACACTCGTGGTGGGCCTCGGCAATCCGCTGATGGGCGATGACGGGCTCGGACTCGCGGCGCTGGACCGGCTGCACGCGACCTGGCAGCTGCCGCCCGCAGTCGTCCTGCACGATGGCGGGACCTGGGGCCTCAACCTGCTGCACTCGATCGAAGACGCGGACAAGGTGCTCTTCCTGGATGCGGTCCGCACCGGGCGGGAGCCCGGCACCCTGGTGGAGCTGGGAGGCCGCGACCTGCCCGGCACCTTGGGGATCAAGCTCTCTCCCCACCAGATAGACCTCCGGGAGGTGCTTGCCCTGCTGGAGCTACGTGGCACCGCGCCGCCGACCATGGTATGCCTGGGACTCGAGCCGGCCAGCGTGGAACTCCGCACCGGTCTCAGCTCCTGCGTGGCCGGCCGGCTCGACGCGATGGTGGAGGCCGCCGCCCGACGCCTCCGCGGCTGGGACCACGCCCTTCGTCGGCGACCCGCCTGCTCCGTGGATAGCCAGGCACGCGCCGGTGCCGGATCGCCTACCGGTGATTCAGGATTCCGGGTCCCGGACGACCCGTTGCCGCAAACCGGGTAGATTATGGCCGTGACTTCGCCCGCCTCCGGTTTCTGCAGCTCCTGCGGCACCGCGTTCGCATCCAGCGCTCGTTTCTGTCCAGGCTGCGGTCGGGCCCTCGGTGCCGCCTCCGCCCCACGGGGCGCAGCGGGATCGGCGGACCGGCTCCCCTGGCTCATCGCCGGCGGGGCGGCGGCCGGTATGCTCGTACTGCTGTTCCTCCTGATCGCCCGGGGGGCGGGGACCCCGGCAGTCAGCGCGGCAGACCCGGGTCCCGCCACCGGCGAGACCGGCATGGTGGCGCCGGACATCAGCCAGTTGTCACCCAAGGAGCGCTTCGATCGGCTCTACAACCGGGTGATGCAGGCGGCCCAGTCGGGCGACCAGGCCACCATGAGCCGGTTCATGCCCATGGCGCTCGGCGCCTACGAGATGCTGGACTCGGCCGATGCCGACGCCCGGTATCATGCCGCCCTCCTCCGAGTCCATAACGGGGACGTGCCGGGCTCCCGTGCCCTGGGTGACTCGATTCTGGCCGCGCAACCCGGTCACCTGCTTGGCTATGTGGTGCTGGGGACAACGGCCCGGTGGGCCAAGGATGACGCCGCCCTGGCCAAGGCCTACCAGGAATTCCTGGCGCACTACGATGGCGAGATGAAGGCCAATCGCGTGGAGTACGGGGAGCACCGGGCCTCGATCGACGGGTTCCGGCGTGAGGCGCTGGCTGCCCGGTCCGGCGCCCGTCAGCCGCCCCGGCCCGGGTCTTGAACTCCGGCGGCCGGGAGCCGAACATTCCCAGGACCGCTGGTTTCCCGTCTCTCCGGAGCACCCCATGAAGGCCGGCCACAAGTTCCTGCTCGGCGCGAGCATCATCGTGGTGAGCGTGATCCTCCTGATCACCCAGGGGGTTCGGGAGACGGGGGTCTATTTCCTGACGCCCAGCGAGCTCGCCGCCAAGACCTCGGCCGATCCTTCCTTCTACGATGTCGGCCTCAAGATGGGCGCCAAGGTCGTGCCGGGCTCGGTCCGCCGGGACCCGAGCAACCGGCAGATCGACTTCGAGGTGAGCGACGGGGTTCGTACCTATCCGGTCACCTACCGCGGGCTCGTGCCCGACACCTTTACCGACGCCAACGACATCGAAGTGATCGTGGAAGGGCGCCTCGGCCGGGACGGTGTCTTCCGGGCCACCGAGGTGCTGGCCAAGTGCGGCTCGCGGTACGAGGCCGCGGCCGAAGGGAAACAGGCCTAGTCCGATGACCCTGCTGGGTGAGTTCTGCCTCTGGCTCGCGCTGCTGCTCTCGGCCTGGGCCCTGGTCCTGGGCTTCTCCGGACGCTGGCAGGACCGTCCGGATCTGACGGCCAGCGTGCGGGGCGCGGTGTTCGCCACCTTCGGGGCGCTCGCCGTCGCTGCGCTTTCGCTCTGGAAGGGACTCGCGAGCCACGACTTCAACATTGAGTACGTGGCCGCGTACACCTCGCGGAACCTGCCTGACGGTTACATCATCTCGGCCCTCTGGGCCGGGCAGAAGGGCTCGCTGCTCTTCTGGGCCGTGGTGCTCTCGCTGTTTGGCGCCCTGGCCCAGCTCCTCACACCCCGCCGCTACGATGCCCTGATGCCGTACGTCGCTGCGGTCACCTCGGCCGTGGTCGCCTTCTTCGTCTGCACCATGCTGTTCGCGGCGAACCCGTTCGAGCGGCTTGCCTTCACCCCGGCCGACGGGCGAGGACTCAACCCGCAGCTGCAGAACCCGGGGATGATGATCCATCCCCCGATGCTCTACCTCGGCTACATCAGCATCACCATTCCGTTCGCCTTCGCCATCGCCGCTCTGCTGTCGCGCGGCCTGGACAGCGGCTGGATCCACGCCATCCGGAAGTGGACCCTGGTGAGCTGGCTCTTCCTTTCGATCGGCATCACCCTCGGCATGTGGTGGGCGTACGTGGAGCTGGGCTGGGGTGGCTACTGGGCATGGGATCCCGTCGAGAACGCGAGCCTGCTGCCCTGGCTCACGATGACCGCCTTCCTCCACTCGGTGATGATCCAGGAGAAGCGCGGGATGCTGAAGCGGTGGAACCTGGGGCTCATCCTCGGGACCTTCCTCCTCAGCATCTTCGGAACCTTCATCACTCGATCGGGCGTGATCGCAAGCGTCCACAGCTTCACCCAGTCCAACGTGGGCTACTTCTTCCTGGGCTTTCTGGTGGTCTGTGGGATCCTCTCCTTCACGCTGCTCTACACCCGCTGGCCCACCCTGAGGGCCGAGGTCCAGTTGGAGTCGGTGGTGAGCCGCGAGGCGGCCTTCCTCTTCAACAATCTTCTGCTCGTGGGCGTGGCGTTCTCCGTGCTGTGGGGGACGCTCTTCCCGATCCTCTCCGAGCTGGTGCGGGGCAGCAAGATCACGGTCGGCCCGCCGTTCTTCAACCGGGTGAACGTGCCACTGGGTCTCCTGCTCCTTGCACTCACCGGCGTCGGCCCGCTGATCGCCTGGCGCAAAGCGTCGACCAGCAACCTGAGGCGCCAGTTCACCGGACCGGTGGCCGCAGGGGTGATCACCGCCGTCGGACTCCTCGCCGCCGGGGTCCGGGGCCTGTATCCCGTCATGGCGCTGAGCCTGGCCGGGTTCGTCGCTGGCACGATCGCCCAGGAGTTCCATCGTGGCGTCAGGGCGCGACGCCGGATGCACGGGGAATCGGCTCCGGTCGCTTTCGGGCGGCTGGTGGCCCGCAACCGGCGGCGGTACGGCGGGTACCTGGTCCACGCCGGGGTCCTGATCTACTTCGTGGCGTTCTCCGGGATGGCGTTCAAGCGGGAGATCGAGGCGACCCTCAAGCCGGGCGACTCGGCCACGCTGAAAAGCCCGTTCGGGCACACCTACACCTTCACCCACGTGGGAGTGTCGCAGTTCGAGGCGCTGAATCGGATCGTGAGCGCGGCGACGGTGCAGGTGGCGAAGGACGGCAAGCCGCAGGGACTGATGAGCTCCGAAAAGCGCCAGCACGTGGATAGCTTCCGGCGTCCGACCTTCGAGCCCTCCACCGAGGTGGCGATCCGAAGCAACCTGCAGGAAGACGTCTATATCACCTATGCAGGCTCGATCGGCGGGACAGAGGAGGCGGTGTACCGCTTCACCATCAATCCGCTGGTCTGGTGGGTCTGGTTCGGCGGGTTCGTCCTCGCGTTCGGCGGACTGGTGACCATGTGGCCGGGCGGCGGTGCGGTCATCCCCGCGACGGCGCAACGCGCGCCGCGGCCGAGGCTGGCTGAAGCGGGAGCGCTGACCGAGTGAGCGACTGTTCCCGTCGTTCGTTCCTCGTGAGGCTAGGCGCGGCAACGCTGCTTCCGCTTCAGCAGGCGGAGGGACCGCTCGCCGGCCAGGGCCAAGTGGGCACCCTGCGCGACCCCGGCGCCGCGGGCCGACCGCGCGCGCCTACCGAGGTCGCCGATTACGACGAGCGGATCAAGCTCATCGAGCAGCGGCTGGCCTGCAGCTGCGGCTGTACCCTGGACATCTTCACCTGCCGCACGACCGATTTCACCTGCACCTACTCGCCCCAGCTGCACCGCGAGGTCGTCGAGCTCGATCGGGCAGGGAAGACCGCGCAGGAGATCCTGGACACGTTCGTGGCCAGGTATGGCGAGAAGGCACTCATGGCCCCGAAGCCGGAGGGGTTCAACCTCTGGGGCTACCTCCTTCCGGGCTCGGCGATCCTGCTGGCCGGCGGGGCGCTTGCCGCCTTCATTTCGCGCCGCCGGGTGGCGGTGGCTTCGCCGACCGGGATGGACACCATCTCCGGACCTGGCGAAATGCCGCCACCTGCGCCTGGCGCGCCGCCGTCCATCAACGCCACACCCGAGGAGATGGAGCGGCTCAAGCGTGCCTTGGCCGAGGTGGAGGACTGATGCTGCTGGCGGAGACGATCGCGGCGGCGCTGGTGGGCCTGCTTGCCCTCTTCGTGGTTCTGCGGCCGCTCCTTTGGCCGGCGGCTCCCGCGGAGCCCATCTACGAGCCTGTGGAACAGGAGGAGACGCCGAGGGGTGTCGCGCTCCTGGCTCTGAAGGAAATCGAGTTCGACCGGGAGACCGGCAAGCTGTCCGAGGACGACTACCGGTTCCTGAAGGAGAAGTACACCGCCCAGGCTCTAGAGGCGCTTCGCGCGGAGGAGGGGGCGGTGGCACCCGACGACGTCGAAGCCCTGATCGCTCATAGGGTCCGCGCCCTTCGCTCCGCCGCAGCATCGGCGCCGCCGGGCGCCCGGGCCTGCCCCACTTGTGGGCCGCGTCCCGAGCCGGACGCGGCCTTCTGCTCCACCTGCGGCAGCAGGCTTCCTGCCGCTGCCACGTGTTCGCACTGCGGCACGGCGCTCAGCGCCGAGAGCCGGTTTTGCGAAGGCTGCGGCAGCCGGGTGGCCGCCTAGCCGGCGCAGGTCAAAGGCCGGTCCGCAGCCCTACCCCGAACAGAAACGTCCACAGGCCTCGTTCCTCCGCGACCTGCCCGATATCCGAGGCCTCGATGGGACTTCCCGAGAGGCCGGCGCCGATCCGGTTCTCCAGCTCCAGCGCTCCCAGTGGCAGGCGCAGTACCAGCCGACCCTCGGCTCCAGCCCGCGGCCGTCCGTCCCCGGTGACCGACCAGAGATCCATGGTTGGAGCCAGCTCCACGACGAGCCGGCCCGTGCCAACGGTCGCAAGGCGATGACCCACCGCCAGCGAAAGGCGATATCGGGTTACGTCGGAGGTCAGGTCTCTGACCGACAGAACGTCGTTGCCGATCTCGATCTCGCCTTCCGCCCAACCAGCTTCGGCCGCGAGATCCCACGGTCCGGCCGTTCGTCCGACACCTAAGCGGAGCCCGGCTCGGCTGGAGGGCCGTACCCTGGCCCCGGCGCCCGGTTGGCCATCGCTGACCGCCACGTGCCCGAAGCGCAGGGCATCCACACCGCCGCCCAGATGCCAGCCGTCTTCCTCGGCGAGCGTCTGGGCAGCGGTGGGCGGAGCGGCCGCCAGGAGGGAGATGAGGAGGGAGAAGCACAACCGCATGTGGGTCCGCTCGATGATGGATGCCCAAGATGAGCTGGAAGCGTCAACCGATCGTCAAGCGCAACGGAGCCTATTTCATGACCAGCTTGACCCATCCGTTGGTCTTGTTGCCATCGCCTTTGATGACCCAGTTGGCGTTGGGGTACGCCACGCCCACCACCGCACTCTCCACCGCGTTGCCGATCAGCTCATCGTTGGTCTTGATGACGGACGCGAGCGCCTTGAGGATCCGCTGAAGGGCGTTGGCCTTCTTGAAGATCTTGAGCGTTCCGCTGGTGGTGTCCCTGCCGCCGGTCATGAGCGGATACGCGGCCTCGACCGCCTTGACGAGATTGGCGAACCGGGCCGGATCCACCTTGATCTGGCAGGGCGTGTCGTCGTCTTCCACCAGAAAGACCCGCAGGTTCTGATTGGGATGAGACTTCTTGTACTGGGTGAGGTTGGTCTGGGTCATCAGCAGGACACTGCCGCTCCAGTCCGGCGAGTTCTGGTCGAAGTAGTAGTACCCGGCCGCCGGCTGCGCGGCGCAGGAATAGGTCGTCAGCGAGTCGGTTGCACCCGCCTGCCCCAGCATGTGCACTTCGATCTCGGGCGCGCCCTTGACCCAGCTCTCGAAGGTCTCCGCCAGGTGCGAGTTGGTCATGTACAGTCCGGCCGGCGGCGCCGAGGGTCCACCGCCGTCCCCGATGAAGTCGGCCCCGTGGCCGATGCCGTCGAAATCCGTTTCCACCGGCACCAGGGCCAGGACCGGGATATCCGGAGGAGCGCTCCGGTCGAGCACGAGGCGCTCGCCCGAGGGCGAGAAGGCGATGGGCGACTCGCGATCATCGCCCGTGGTGGCCACCAGGATGCGCTCCTCGCCCGTCCAGGCTGCGCGATGTGCCGGTACCGGTAGATAGAGCTCCAGGGCGGGCGCCCTGGTCGCATCAACGCTGACGGCTCCCCCGGCTTCGCCCGAGGCCTGGGCCAGCGCGATCCTGGCTCTGGCGTGAGAAGCGGCGAGGTAGCGCTGGAAGTGGAGCTTGCCCTCGCGCACCGGCGAGCGATCGAGGTCGCGCTTGAGTTGAGCGCGGAACCGCTCGTCGCGGAGCGCGAGGGCGACGCGATGGGCCAGCCGCTCTCTTGCGGCGGTGGGGGTGTCGCCGATCGGCGGCTGCTCGGATGATGGCTCGGGGCTGATGCGGTCGGTACAGGCAGCCGCGGTCAGAACGACGGCGAGCACCAGTGAACGAAGGGTGCGGGGCATGGGTCCTCCCTGGGTGAATCGCGCGCGAGTACCGCGCGGGGTTCCGAAGGCGGGCCCAAGGTAGGCCGTGCGTTGTCGTGTCCCGTGACCGGGTTTATGCGGGGAAGAACCGGAAAGAGCGAAGGGCGGGGCCGCGGCGGCGGCCCCGGATAAACAGGGTTACCGCGGCGTGGGCGGCACCAGCGCCACAATGCGAAGCGGGCCGCCGCTCCCATCCTTGATTTTCATCGGAAGCGCGACGACGAACGCGCCGGTGGTGGGCAGACGGTCGAGCGCCGCCACGTTCTCGAAGGCCGGGATGTTCTCGCCCATCAGAATCTGGTGGGTGTCGAAGGTCTTTGATTGCCCATAGTCGATGCTCGGCGTGTCGATCCCGACCGACCTTACCCGCCGCTCGGCGGCGAGCCATCGGGCCGCGGACGAGTCGATGCCCGGAAAGTGGAGCTCGGCCACGCCGGCCTGGCCGGTCTTGGTCGTGCCCAGGTAGCGGCTCCTGTCGGGCCACCGGCTGGACCAGCCGGTGCGAACCAGGACGATGGAAGAGTCCGGAATCCGCCCGTTCGCGCGCTCCCACTCTTCCAGCGCGGCGCTATCCAGGCGGTAGTCGGCGTCGGCCTCGGCCCGCTGAGTCACGTCGACCACCACCGCCGGCCCGATCAGGCGCTCCAGCGGCACCTGATCGGTCGTAGTGCCTCCCTCGGCAAAGTGGATCGGCGAGTCGAGATGCGTGCCGCCGTGCTCGGAGGCGGAATAGTCGTTGGACGCGTAGTAGAAGCCCGCCGGGGTGCGCTGCGCCGAGACCACCTTGAGCGAGAAGGGCGTCGCGGTCGGCCAGTAGATGGTCTCCTTCGAGAAGTCGTGGGAGAGATCCACCCAGGTGCCCGGGCCGATGCCATCGCGATGGGAGTCGGCGCTGGTGGAGCGTTCCTGGGGCTGGCAGGCGAGAACGATGAGCAGTGCGGGAGCGAATCTCTGCATGCGGCGACCGGGTGTGTGGGAGGGGCCAACATGCCCGGCCGCCCCGTGCCGCGCAAGACGCGCATGTGTCAGCGGCGGGCCGAGCCCTCCACGGCCGCGCGTGCGGCCTCGAGGGCGCGCTCGATCCCGTCCGCGGGCAGGTCGAGGTGAGTGACCGCTCGAACTGTCGACGGTCCGATGACACTGAACCGGACGCCGTGCGAGGCCAGGGTCCGGGCCGCGAACTGGTCGCCGGTCAGGCCGGTGGCACGAATGTCGAAGATCACGATGTTGGTCTCGACCCGCGCGGCTTCGAGTACGATGCCCGGCAGCTCCGCGAGTCCGCTTGCCAGGGTGCGTGCCCGCACGTGGTCCTCGGCCAGTCGCTCGACGTGGTGCTCCAGCGCGTAGAGCCCGGCCGCCGCGATGATTCCGGCCTGCCGCATGGCTCCGCCGAGACGCAGCTTGTGGACCCACGCCTCCTCGATGAACGCGCGCGAGCCCGCCAGCACCGCGCCCACCGGAGCGCCGAGGCCCTTGGAGAGGTCGAGCCAGACCGAATCCACCTGGGCGCCGAATGCGCTCGCGGGGGTGCCCGTGGCAACCACGGCATTCAGCAGCCGGGCGCCGTCCATGTGCACCGCCAGGCCGGCCTCACGCGCCGCGCGGGCGACCGCCTCCACCTCGGCCAAGGGCCAGCAGACGCCGCCCACGATGTTGGCCGTCTGCTCGATGGAGACCACCCGGGTGCGCGGCATGTAGTAGACCGCGGGACGCACCGCCTCGCGCACTTGCGCGGCCGTGAACCGCCCCCGCTCGCCCGCCAGGGGGCGGAACACCGCTCCGATCAGCGCGGCCGGGCCGCCGGCCTCGTACAGGAACGGATGCGCGGTCTCGTGGAGGATGATCTCGTCGCCCGCCCGGCAGTGGACCGAGAACGCCACCTGGTTGCACATCGTGCCCGACGGGAGAAAGAGCGCCGCCTCCTGGCCCAGCAGCTCCGCGACCGTCTCCTGAAGCAGGTTGACGGTGGGGTCTTCCAGCTGCTGCTCGTCACCCACCTCCGCGTCGCACATGAAGCGGCGCATCGCGGCGGTGGGTCGGGTGACCGTGTCGCTGTAGAGATCCACCGCCGGTGCGGCTGAGCTCATTCCACGCCGCCCGAGGCGATCTCCATCCGCTCGATCCTCCGGGCGCTGAGCCGGAGAGGCAGAATGGTCGCGGTGACGAGAATGGCCACCACGGCGCCCCCCGTGAGCAGCAGCCAGGGGGTGACGGCGAGCTCCTCTCCGCGGTGATAGGCTCGGAGCTGCTGGGCCACCGGCTGGGCCTCCACCATGATGACCAGGGCGAGGAGACACAGACTCGCCATCATGTAGACGACTCCCCCGAAGCTGGTCGGGATCTGGGCTGCGTTCTCGGTGCCGAATTGGGGGTAGAAGACACCGAACGAGAGCGCCAGCGCGCTCGCCGCAAGGGTGTAGAGCAGTATGGTGCCCAGGCTCACGGCCATCATGAAGACGCCCGCCTGGAGCAGCCAGTTGGTGAGCGTGGTGATAACCAGCGCCAGCACCAGCAGCGGCACGGTGCCAGTCCAGTACTTGCTCCACAGCATGGCCTGCGGATCCAGCGGGCTGGACCGGAGCAGCCACATCTGGCGCCCCTCCAACGAGACGGTCGGGAAGATGAAGCGGGCCGCCACGGCCGCCAGCACGAATCCCGCGAGGCCGAGATTGAGGAAGGAGATGATGATGACGAGGCTGAAGGGGATCCGCTCCCCGGAGTGGATCGGCAGCGACTTGATGTTGAAGATGTAGATCAGCAGCAGCACGGCCAGCAGGATCAGCTGGCTCCATTGCGTGTTGTCGCGGAAGAAGAGGCGCAGGTCCTTGTAGATGAACTCGCGCTTCGCCGCCGGCATGCTCCGCAACAGGGCGCCGAGCGGACCGCGGAGCGGCCGCCGGACCTTGCGTTCGGCGCCCTCCTGGGCCTTGGAGAAGCCCGAGTGGTAGAGCCAGCGGTGCACCAGCGCGCCCAGCGCGACGGCCGCGATACCGACCCCCCAGAGGAGGGCAATCGGCTGCGGATCGGCCACCCGGAGGAGCCAGTTCATCACCATGTTGGCCGCCCACTCGCTGGGCAGCAGCGGGTTGGTCGGCGTGCGCAGCTCGGCCAGGTAGTCCACGAAGTTCTCGAACCCCTCGGGCCGGGCCAACCGCTCGGGACGCATGAACCGGAGCACCATCACCACGGTCACCAGCGCGCCCAGCCCCACCAGGCCCAGGAGCTCGCGGGTCCGGCGGGCGGGGAACACATTCACCAGGCACATCGTGACGATGACCCCGACGACAGCCGGTATGACCAGGAAGGGCAGGAAAGCCGCCGTTGCCACCAGCGGGAAGAGCGGCCCGCCGGAATAGACGATGCCGTAGGCCGTGAAGATTGGCAGCGCCAGCAGTGCCACCATCCAGGACGAGTGGACCACCGTCTCGGTCAGCTTGGCAAGATAGAGGCGGGCGCCGCCGACGGGCGCCGCGACCAGGAGATCGAGGTCCTTCGCCAGGAAATAGGTGGAGAGCGCGGTGATGACGTTGGACAACAGCAGGATCGACAGCAGCGCCAGCAGGATGACGCCGAGAACCTTGGTGGCGAGCAGGTCGCCGATGTCCTCCACCCGCTGGATGTAGCTCAGGACCCGAAAGGCCACCCCGAAGATCGCGGCCCAGAAGGCTCCGCCCACCACGGTAAACAGCACGACCCGGCTCCACGACCCCCGGCGCTCCTGGCGCAGACGGGCGAGCGCGCCCCGCCATTTGGGCGTGAGGAGTGTCCAGATGCCCGGCTGGGAGGGCGCGACCTCCACCTCAGCGCCCGAGCACGGCGTCGAGGTGATGCTCCTGCAGTCCGCCGGTCAGCTTCAGGAACAGGTCCTCCAGGCTCATGGCGGCGGACTCGGTCTGCTCCCGAAGCTCCTCCATGGTCCCGCTGGCGGCGATCCGGCCCTTGTACACGATCGCGATGCGGTCGCACATCACCTCGGCCACCTCGAGGGTGTGGGTGCTCATCAGTACCGTTCCGCCGCGGTCCACGAACTCGCGAAAGAGATCCTTGAGCAGCCGCGCGCTCTTGGGGTCGAGGCCCACCATGGGCTCGTCCACGACGATCAGCTCGGGCCGGTGCACCAGGGCGCCGCAGATGATGAGCTTCTGGCGCATCCCGTGGCTGTAGGCTTCGGTGAGCTCGTGCTTCCAGGGACCCAGGTCGAAGATCCCCAGCAGCTCGTCGATCCGCCGCTCCACCGCCTGGCCGTCCTGGCCGTAGAGCGCGGCCGCGAAGCGCAGGAACTCGCCGCCGGTGAGCTTGTCGTAGACGAAGGGACGGTCGGGGATGAAGCCCAGGCGAGCCTTCGCTTCCAGCGGCCGCGCCAGCATGTCCACGTCGCCCACGTGGATCGAGCCGCTGGTCGGCTGCAGGATCCCGGCGATCATCCGCATGGTGGTGGTCTTCCCGGCGCCGTTGGGTCCCAGGAGACCGAACAGCTCACCGCGGGTGACCTCCAGCGAGATGCCGTCCACCGCGGTGAACTTGCCGTAGCGCTTGGTCAGGTTCTGCAGCCGGATCACGCCGACCTCCGTAGAATCGCCTCCACCGCCACCCGCTCCTCCTCTCGCTCCACCACGATGCAGAGCTCGGCAGGGGCCTCGCCCGGCTTGCCCCGGGGGAACGTCTCGACCAGCAATCCGACCGCGTCCTCGAGGGTGAGCCCGCCCCCGTCCATGCCCAGCGGCGGTGCGGCGATCCGTCTCAGTCCCCAGGCCCCGGCCTGCTGCCAGGCAGAAACCAGGGCGCGACGAATCTTTGCACGGGCAACCGGGGAGGTGGAGTCGCGGATGACCGCGTGGATCACGAATGGTGCCACGAGATTCCCGCCGCCGGTCACGACGGCGGCGCCCGCCTCCAGGGGCGAAGCCACCCGGCGCTGGGCGGCGAAGGCGTCGCCGGCCGCCTGGTCCAGCCGGGTAGCCGCGGCGGCGGCGGCCTCCAGGGACTCGCCGGCCGGGCGCACCACCGCGTCCACCGGCAGCGCGGCGAGGTCGTCCACGGCCACGGTGATCACTGGTCCCCGGGAGAAATGGTCATGAGGGCAGGTATATGGTAGAAACAGGCCGGCGAAACAGGAACCCGTTGACCCTCGGCAACAGCTTCGGGTATCTTTCGGGGCTATGTCTCAGGACCACCTTGTCGTGCGGGGCGCTCGCGAGCACAATCTCAAGAACATCTCCGTCGCCATCCCCCGCAACAAGCTGACCGTGATCACCGGGCTCTCGGGCTCGGGGAAGTCCTCGCTCGCGTTCGATACCATCTACGCCGAGGGGCAGCGGCGCTACGTCGAGTCGCTGTCCGCCTACGCGCGGCAGTTCCTGGGACTGATGGAAAAGCCGGATGTGGACGCGATCGAGGGCCTCTCGCCGGCCATCTCGATCGAGCAGAAGACCAGTGGCCAGAATCCCCGGTCCACGGTCGGCACCGTCACCGAGATCTACGACTATCTCCGCCTCCTCTGGGCGCGGGTCGGGGTGCCTCACTGCCCCAACGACGGCACGCCGGTGACGCGGCAGAGCGCGGCGCAGATCACCGAGACCGTGCTGGCCTGGCCGGCGGAGATCCGCATCGAGGTACTCGCCCCGATGGTACGGGGGCGGAAGGGCGAGTTCCGCGAGCTGTTCGAGGACGTGCGCAAGCGCGGCTTCGTTCGGGTGCGGGTGGATGGCACGACCTACGATCTGAGCGCGGTGCCGGCGTTGAACCGGCGGCAGAACCACGATATCGCGGTCGTGGTGGACCGGCTGGTGGTGCGCGCCTCCGACCGGGGGCGCCTGAACGACTCCATCGAGACCGCGCTCAAGACGGCCGACGGTCTGGTGGAGGTGGTCAGGTACGACGAGACCGCCGCCGGTCGCCCCGTCATCTTCTCGGAACGGTTCGCCTGTCCGGTGTGCGGTCTGTCTCTGCCCGAGTTGGAGCCGAGACAGTTTTCGTTCAACTCGCCCTTCGGCGCCTGCCCCGACTGCCACGGCGTGGGCACCCGGCGAGAAGTGAACGCCGATCTCATTCTGGGCGATCCCAGCATCTCGATCCTGGAAGGTGTCGTCCTCCCGTGGGGAGAGCCGTCCGGCTACCTGCGCAAGGTGGTGCTGCCTACGCTGGCCAAGGCCTTCAAGTTCGATCTCCAGGAGCCCTGGTCGGCTCACTCGGAGGCGGCGAGGCAGGCGTTGCTGCACGGTGCGCCTGGTCGCTTCCGCTTCCAGACCGACGGCGCCCGTGGTCGCAGTGAGTACGAGAGTGAGTGGGAGGGCATCCTCAAGAACGTCGAACGACGGTACCGCGAGTCCACCAGCGACGCGGTGAGGGCCAGCCTCGAGGAGTTCATGGTGGAGCAGCCCTGCCAGACCTGCGGCGGCAAGCGGCTCAAGGCCGAGAGCCTGGCCGTGCTGGTGCAGGGGAAGAGCATCGGGGACGTCGTGGACCTGCCGGTTGAGCGGGCACTCGAATTCTTCGAGGGCGTTCCGCTCCGCTCCAATGGGCGGCCCGGTCTCGACCCCGAGGTGGCGGGGCCGATCCTCAAGGAGGTCGGCGACCGGCTGCGATTCCTCCGGGACGTGGGCCTGGACTATCTGACGCTCGGACGTGGCGCGACCTCGCTCTCGGGCGGCGAGACCCAGCGCATCCGGCTGGCGACCCAGATCGGGTCCCGGCTCGTGGGCGTGCTCTACATCCTGGACGAGCCCAGCATCGGGCTGCACCAGCGCGACAACGAGCGGCTCCTGGGCACGCTGCGCGGGCTGCGCGATCTGGGAAACACCGTCATCGTGGTCGAGCACGACGCCGAGACGATCGAATCCTCAGATCACGTGATCGATCTCGGGCCCAGGGCGGGACGCTTCGGCGGTGAGGTGGTGGCGGAGGGTCCGGTACATGCGATCCGGGATCATCCCACCTCGCTCACCGGGCGGTATCTGCGCTCGGAGCTCAGGGTGCCGGTTCCGCCCGGCCGCCGGCAGGCTGCGCGGGGCCACCGGCTCCGGGTGGTCGGAGCGCGCGCCAACAACCTGCGGAACCTGACGGTGGACATCCCGCTCGGGCTGTTCGTGGCGGTGACCGGCGTGTCCGGCTCGGGCAAGTCCACCCTGGTGACCGATATTCTCTACCAGGCGCTGGCGCGGCACTTCTACCGGGCCAAGGTCATTCCCGGCGCGCACACACGGATCGAGGGGCTCGACCGGATCGACAAGGTCATCGACATCGACCAGAGCCCGATCGGCCGGACGCCCCGGTCGAACCCGGCGACCTACACCGGACTCTTCACGCCCATCCGGGAGCTGTTCACCCAGCTTCCCGACGCCAAGCTGCGCGGTTACGGACCGGGGCGGTTCTCCTTCAACGTGAAGGGCGGCCGCTGCGAGGCGTGCCAGGGTGACGGGCTGGTGAAGATCGAGATGCACTTCCTCCCCGATGTCTACGTTCCCTGCGAGGTATGCAAGGGACGCCGCTACAACCGCGAGACCCTGGAGGTCCGCTACAAGGGGCGGAGCATCGCCGACGTGCTCGACCTCACCGTCGCCGACGCGCTCGATTTCTTCAGCAACCAGCGGCGCATCGCCGAGAAGCTGGAGCTGCTGAACGACGTCGGGCTCGGCTACATCCACCTGGGCCAGGCGGCGACTACTCTCTCCGGCGGCGAGGCCCAGCGGGTCAAGCTGGCGACCGAGCTGGCCAAACGGGACACGGGCCGAACGCTCTATATCCTCGATGAGCCGACGACCGGGCTCCACTTCGAGGATGTCCGGCTCCTGCTCGAGGTGCTCCACCGCCTGGTGGACAAAGGGAACAGCGTCGTGGTGATCGAGCACAACCTCGACGTCATCAAGACGGCCGACTGGATCGTCGATCTCGGGCCGGAGGGCGGGGACAGCGGGGGAGAGGTGGTGGCGGAAGGAACGCCCGAGCAGGTGGCGGCCGCAGAGCGGAGCCACACCGGCCGCTTTCTTCGTCGGGTGCTGGAGCCTTCGGGCATGTCATCCCGAGCGAGCGCGAGGGATTCTGCCGGTCTCTAGCGAGATCCCTCTGTGCTCAGGATGAGATGCCGGTGGAACTTCGGCGCCCCGAACACGTATCCTTCCCCGGCCCTGACCTCTACACTCTCGACGCGAGTCTCAACGTGAACCGTCTTTCCGCCCTGATGCTCGTTGCCGTCCTGGGATTCGGCGTTCCCGCCGCCGCCCAGCAGACCGATCCCTCACGCCTCACGGTGCAGCGGATCTATGGCTCGCCGGAGTTCTCTGCCCAGCCTTTCGGTCCTTCCCGCTGGCTGGGGGACGGCAGCGCGTATACCACGGTCGAGCCGGCGGAGGGGGGCGGCCAGGATATCGTCCGCTACGACGTGGAGTCCGACCGGCGGGAGGTCATGGTGGCGGCCCGGCAGCTGGTCCCCGAGGGCGCCGACGGGCCGCTGGACGTCGAGGACTACGCCTGGTCGCCCGACGGGAAGAAGGCGCTCATCTTCACCAACACCCAGCCGGTCTGGAGGCTCAACACCCGCGGCGATTACTGGGTGCTGGATCGCGAGGGCGGACGGCTGCGCAGGCTGGGCGGCGCCGACGCGAAGCCGTCCACGCTGATGTTCGCCAAGTTCTCGCCCGACGGGGGTCGGGTCGCCTACGTGCGGGAGAACAACCTGTACGTGGAGGACCTGGCCAGCGGCGCCATCACCGCGCTCACATCCGACGGCTCCCGCACGCTCATCAACGGCACCTTCGACTGGGTGTACGAAGAGGAGCTGATGAACTACTACGCCGACGGCTGGCGCTGGAGCCCCGATGGGAGCAGCATCGCCTTCTGGCAGCTCAACGCCGACTCGGTGAGGAACTTTCATCTCATCAACTACACCGACTCGCTCTATTCCAGGGTCATCCCGATCCAGTACCCCAAGGTGGGCGAGACCAACTCGGCCGCCCGGGTCGGCGTCGTCAGCGCCGCCGGCGGGGCGGTCCGCTGGCTGGAGATCGCGGGCGATCCGCGTAACCACTACATCGCACGAATGGATTGGGCCGCGTCCTCGGCCGAGGTGATCCTCCAGCGCCTGAATCGGCTGCAGAATCGCAACGAGGTCATGCTGGGCGATGCGAAGACGGGCAAGATGCGGACTGTCCTCCTCGAGCAGGACAGCACCTGGACGGACGTGGTGGATGATGTCGTCTGGCTGGACGGCGGCAAGAGCTTCACCTGGGTGAGTGACCGCGACGGCTGGAACCACGTGTACGTCGTTTCCCGCGACGGAAAGAAGGTCCGGCTGGTGACTCCGGGTGCCTTCGACGTGCTCGAGGTGCAGGGCATCGATCCCAAGAGCGGCTGGCTCTACTACATCGCGTCACCCGAGAACCCGGTACAGCGCTATCTCTTCCGCACCCGGCTCGACGGCAGGGGGAAGCCGGAGCGCCTGAGCCCGGTGCGCGAGTCGGGCACCCACGCCTACGACGTCGCGCCCAATTACAAGTACGCCATCGAGACCTACTCCAGCCTGGGCAACCCTCCGATCATCCGCCTGGTCCGGCTCCCGGGGAATCAGTCGATCCGCACCCTGGTCGACAACCAGCAGCTCCGGTCCCGGGTCAGCGCCCTCCGCCGCGGACCGGTCGAGTGGTTCAGCGTCGAAGCGGAGGACGGCTTGAAGATGCCGGGTGTCCTGATGAAGCCGGCCGACTTCGACTCGACCAGGAAGTACCCGCTCCTGTTCTTCGTCTACGGTGGACCGGGGAAGACCGAGGTGAACGACGTGTGGGGTGGCTACTGGCTCTGGCACACGATGCTGACCCAGAAGGGCTACCTGGTAGCCATCGTGGATAATCACGGCACGCCCGCCCCTCTGGGGAAGCGTTTCCGCAAGGCGGTGTACGGTCAGCTCGGCGTGCTGGAAACCCGCGACCAGGCGATCGCCGCGCGGACGCTGGCGGCCCGACCCTATGTCGATCCGGCGCGCGTCGGGATCTGGGGCTGGAGTTACGGCGGATTCATGGCGCTCAACTCCCTCTTCCAGCATCCCGAGCTCTACCGCACCGGCGTCGCGGTCTCGCCGGTGACCCACTGGGCGCTCTACGACAACGTGTACACCGAGCGGTTCAACGGCCTCATCACCGACAACCGCGAGGGCTACGACCGTGGCTCGCCCATGAGCTACGTGCGGAACTTCAAGGGCAATCTCCTGCTCATCCATGGGAGCGGGGACGACAACGTCCACTTCCAGAACTCGGAGATGTTGATCAACGCCCTGGTGGCCGCGGGCCGCCCATTCGAGATGATGGAGTATCCCAACCGGACCCACTGCATCTGCCAGGGGAAGGGCACCCAGGCTCACCTGTTCGATCTGGTGACGCGGTACCTCGACCGCAATCTGATGGGCGCGCCGTCTCCACCGGCCCAGGAGCGCGCGGCTACGAGGCCCTGAATCGCGCATGGCGACCCGGCGGGACGGACCCTAAATTGCAAAGTCCACTCCCGCCGGAGCCCTCCATGACCTACGAAGACATCGTCGCGCTGCTCGGCTATGCAGGTGGGCATGAACAGAAGGTCCGGATCACCACCACCGACCGGACCGAGGTCGTCGGGATCCCCATGAGCGTGGACACCCACGTCACCGCTCACGAGGTGTACCTGCGTCCGGCCGGCAGCGACGATACCGAGATCGCGGTCTCCCTCGGCGCGATCGAGGCCGTCGAGTTGGCCTGACCCAACCCGTTTCTCATTGAAACACTCCCGGGGTCGGTTCCGTAGGGCTCGGCCGGAGGGAGGCGGAATGGATATGGAAGGCGTCCTGGCAATCATCTTTCTGTTCGGAGGAGGCACCGCCTTCCTCCTCTCCATCAGCCCTATCGGTCGGGCGGTGGCGGAGCGTATCCGCGCCCACGGTGCCGTGCCGATGCAGGATCCCGAGCTGCTCGCCGAAGTGGACGCGCTGCGGCGCGACCTCAACGAGCTCCAGGAGCGAGTGGATTTCGCCGAGCGGCTGCTGGCGCAGTCCCAGGAGCGCCAGCAGGTGGGTAAGGGAGACCTGGAATGATGCTCCAGGGTGCGCCTCCCCAGATCCCCACACCCCCGTTCGATCCCAACCTGTTCATCCTGAACGGCGGCGCGCCTGCGCTGGTGATGATCGTCTTTCTCGCTCTCGCGGCGACGACGCTCATCCTGTGGCCCGTCATGCGGGCCTTCGGACGCCGGCTGGAAGGGAAGGCGCACGACGCGGCCCTGCGCGCCGAGGTCGAGCAGCTGCAGCACCGGCTGGGCGAGGTCGACCACCTGCACCAACGGGTCGCGGAGCTGGAGGAGCGAGTCGATTTTGCGGAGCGCATGCTGGCCCGGCCGCCCGCGTCCGCTGCGCTCCCGGGCGATCCTCGCCAATGACGCTGTTTCAGGCTCCGCTACCGCCGGTACCTCCGCAGGCGCCAGGCTCCGAGATGTCGGTTACCGGCAGCCTGGAAGGCATCGCGGCGGTCGTCCTTCTCCTGGGCGTGGGGCTGATCCTCGCGACGCTGATCTGGCCGCTGATCAGGGCGATCGCGCGGCGGATCGAGGGTGGAACCGCCAGCGCGGAGATACAGGCGGAGCTGGAAGGCCTGCGCGAGCGGGTGCGGCAGTTGGAGGAGATGCAGCCCAGGATGCTGGAGCTGGAGGAGCGGGTGGATTTTGCCGAGCGGATCGTGGCCAAGGGTCGCGAGCCCGACCGGCTCGAGCGATAGGAGGGAGCTTGAACTCAGCTGAGGCGATTGCCTTTGTCGGGCTCGCGTTCCTGCTATCGAAGGTGTTAGGCCCGATCGGCGCCGCGATCGGCGCCCGGCTCCGTGGACCGAGGGCCGGCGCGCCGGACCAGCGTTTGGCCGCCGAGGTCGAGCAGCTACGCACGCGGTTGGCTGAGGTGGAGGAGCGGCTAGATTTCGCGGAACGGCTCCTCACGCGAGGGGGAGAGGTGGACCAAATTCCAGGGGGAGCCCAGCGATGATCACCCGAGAGGACCTCCTATCCTTCTTCGACCGGCTCTACGGCGGAACACTCACCGTCATGGAACTGGAGCCGAATATCTGGCTGGTCCGCACGCCCGAGGACGCCGAAGTCGTGGTGCACTACGCGCCGCCGGTGGTGATCCTTCGCGTCCGGGTGATGGAGCTGCCCGCCAGCGAGCCCCGTCGAGGCGAGCTGTTCCGGCAGCTGCTGGAGTACAATGCCCGGGAGCTGGTGCACGGCTCGTACGGGCTCGAGGGCGACCACGTGGTGCTGACCGACGCGCTGGAGCTTGAGAACCTCGACTTCAGTGAGTTCGAGGCGAGCTTCGACTCGCTCACTCTCGCGCTGGCCTCGCACCTTGGATCACTCGCCGCCTTCCGGGAAAGGTGATCATTCATGGGAATCTTTGATCGCTTCTCGACCCTGCTGCGGTCGAACATCAATGACCTCATCTCCCGGGCCGAGAACCCCGAGAAGATGCTCAACCAGCTGATCGTGGACATGAAGTCCCAGCTGGCCAAGGCCAAGCAGCAGGTCGCCTCTGCCATCGCCGACGAGAAGAAACTCCAGTCGGACGCCGAGGCGATGAAGAAGCAGGCCGAGGACTGGGAGCGGCGGGCGATGCTGGCGGTGCAGGAAGGTCGTGACGATCTCGCCAAGCAGGCGCTGGGCCGCTACAACGAGCACCTGCATGGGGCGCAGCAGCTGCACGAGACCTGGCTCAAGCACAAGGCCGAGACCGAGGCACTGAAGCTGTCGCTCCGCCAGCTCAACGACAAGATCGAAGAGGCCAAGCGGAAGAAGAACATCCTGGTGGCGCGGGCCAAACGGGCCGAGGCGCAGCAGCGCATCCAGGAGACCATGTCCGGGATGTCGGACAAGAGCGCCTTCGAGTCGTTCGAGCGGATGACCGAGAAGATCGAGGCCAGCGAGCGCAAGGCGCTGGCCGCGGCGGAGATCCAGGAGGAGTTCTCGGGCGATCATCTCGCCCGGCAATTCGATGCGCTGGAGTACAAGGGCAGCTCCGATCAGCAGCTGCTCGCGCTCAAGCAGCGGATGGGACTGCTCCCGGGCGGGCAGGGGGAGAACCGGCAGCTCAATCGGGGCTCCTCGGAGGACATTCACGACGCCGAGGTCATCGAGGAGGGCGAGTCGGGGAAGTCCTGACGGTCGGGCGGTCAGGCGGTCGGGCGGACCGGAGGGGCTCAGTCCTTGCTGGGCCCCCTTTCTCATCAACCTGCCCGTCCGACCGCCCGACCGTCCGACCGCCCGACCGCCCGACCGCAGTATATTCCCACCGCCTCTCACTGCCACGGACATGACCGCTCCACGCTACCTGATCATCGCCGACGGTGACTTCGGCCCCATGACCTCGAAGACCGCCAACTCGGTCATCCGCTACCATCCCGAGCGCACCGTCGCCGTTCTGGATCGCCAGCACGCCGGGCGCACGGTGCAGGACGTGCTGGGATTCGGCGCCGGCATTCCGGTGGTGGGCTCGATGCTCGAAGCCCTGAAACTGGGGCCGACGGCGGTGCTCATCGGGATCGCCCCGAAGGGCGGTCAGCTGCCCACCGAATGGCGTGCGTGGCTGGGCCAGGCGCTGGACGCCGGCTGCGATATCTGGAACGGCCTGCACACCTTCCTCGCGGATGACCCCACGCTCGCGGCCAAGGCCAAGGCGAGCGGCCGCAAGGTGCTCGACCTGCGCCGACCGCCAGCGGACCTGCCCATCGCGTCGGGGCTGGCCAAGGAGGTGGACCCGTTGGTCGTGCTCACCGTGGGGACCGACTGCAACGTGGGGAAGATGACGGCCCAGCTCCAGCTCGCGAAGAGGCTCAACGACCGTGGCATCCGGACCCGGTTCGTCCCTACCGGCCAGACCGGGATCATGATCGAGGGCTGGGGCATTGCGGTGGACGCGGTCGTAGCGGACTTCATCGCCGGCGCCGCGGAGTGGCTCACGGTGGAGGGGAGCAAGAACGCCGACGTCGTGCTGGTCGAGGGGCAGGGGAGCATCAATCACCCCGGATACTCCGGGGTTACCCTGGGGCTGCTGCACGGCTCCTGCCCCGACGCGATGATCCTCTGCCATCAGAGCACGCGGCAGTTCATTGGGGACTACCGTGAGGCGGCGTGGCTCAGGATCCCGCCGCTCACGGAGTACATCCGTCTTTACGAGTCCATCGGTGCCGCGGTGCATCCCACTCGGGTCGTTGGGATCTCGCTCAACACCTACGACCTGAGCGACGTCGAGGCTAGGCGGGCCTGCGACCAGGCACAGCGGGAGACCGGACTGCCGGCGACCGATCCGGTCCGGTTCGACCCTTCGCCCCTGGTGAACGCGATCGCGGACGAGCGGGAGCGCTATCTGCGGAAGCGCAAAGCGCAATAGCATAGTCACCTGTGCTCGGATGAGGTAACGGTCCGCGGTCGAATGATCCCACACCGCGGCCCCGCCGCCCCCATCGTGGGCCATGTTCCCGGGCTCCCCCGCTCGAATCCTTCCCACCTGGCCCCTGCGGTCCCTCATCCCCCTGGCCCCGGCCGGCCACCCGCTCGGGGTCTGGCTCCGCGGCTGCGGACGGCCCCAGCCCGTCCGCTGTCGCGGCCCCGATGGCCCCCGCCACCTCCTGGTCTCGGACGATCTGGGCTACCTGCTGAGCCGGTGCGGCCGGGTGGCGCTCCGGGATGGAAACCTGGTCCGCGCGGTGTCGGCCAGTGTTCTCCTCGGCTGTCGGGTTCTGGAGATCGTGCTTGCGACGCCCTACCTCCCGCCGCCGCACCAGCTCCGCCGGCTGTTTCCTGCCGCCCGCGTGGCCGAAGGCGTGGTCGCGCTTCCGCTCGGGCTGGGATCGCCGGAGGAAGCGCTCGCCCTCTGCGCCGCCGAGCGGCTGCCGGTTCGGGCGACGCGCATTGCGTATCGCGGGGTATCGCGGCGCGAGCGTTGACGCGCTCCCGGCGGGGTCTCTAGGTTAGGGCCGTGATCCGGCCCATTCTGACCTCGCTCGAGCTCGCGCTGCAACAAAGTACCGGCGATTTCCTCAGCCGCCTCGCCGAGATCCTGGAGATCAACGGCGAGACCCTGGTGCGCAACGGCGCCCGGGTGGTCGGCATCTGGCTGCTCGCCTGGGTGTCATACCGGCTGGTCCGCCTGGCGGCCCGGCGGATCGAGAAGGCCGTGGACGATGGCGACGACTCGGTCACCACCCTCCGGGAGCGCCGCGGCAGGACGGTCTCCCAGCTGCTCCGGAGCATGGGCCGCGTCGTCATCTTCGCCATCGCCATGCTGCTCACCTTCAACGTCTTCATCGACATCGGCCCGATCCTCGCCGGCGCCGGCATCCTCGGCCTGGCCGTGTCGTTCGGCGCCCAGAGCCTGGTGAAGGACGTGATCTCCGGCTTCTTCATCCTGTTCGAGAACCAGTTCGCCATCGGCGACGTGATCGAGGCTGGAGGGAGAAGCGGCGTCGTCGAGAAGATGAGTCTGCGTGTGGTCGTGCTTCGCGACCTCAAGGGAGTGATGCACATCATCCCCAACGGCGAGATCAAGGTGGTCAGCAATATGACCCGGGGGTGGTCACGGGCGGTGGTGGACGTGGGCGTGGCGTACGGGGAGGATGTGGACCGCGCGCTGGCCGTGGTGCGGGACGAGGCGGCGCGCTTCTCCACCGATGCCGACTGGGTGGCGCAGCTCGACGGGGCCGTCGAGGTGCCGGGGATCGAGGACTTGGGCGACAGCGCCATAGTCATCCGCTCGCTGATCCGGACCCAGCCCGGCTCACAGTGGAACGCCGCCCGCGAGTACCGCCGCCGCCTCAAGGTGCGGTTCGTCCGGGAGAACATCGAAATTCCGTTCCCGCAGCGGACCGTGCATGTGCACGTGGACGACGGTTCCCAGGACAGCCGCCTCAGGGCCGCCGGGGCCGCTGGCGGATGAGCCTCCAGCTCTACAACACCCTCACCCGCCGGATCGAGCCATTCGTCTCCCTGACGCCGGGACGCGCGACGGTCTACACCTGCGGGCCCACCATCTACAATTACGCCCACATCGGGAACTTCAGGACCTTCCTGTTCGAGGATCTCCTCCGCCGCTGGCTGGAGGCCAGCGGCTACGTCGTCTTCCATATCATGAATCTCACCGACGTCGATGACCGGACCATCGCCGCCGCGGTCAAGAAGGGGGTGTCCCTCCGGCAGCACGTGGACCCGTTCGCCCGGGCATTCGAGGAGGACCGGGACTGGCTCCGCATCCGTCCGCCGCATGCCCAGCCAAGGGCCACCGAGTATATCGGCCCGATGATCGAGCTGATTGCCGGGCTGCTGGAGAAAGGGGTCGCCTACAAGGGCGATGACGGCTCGGTCTACTTCGCCATCGAGCGCTTCCCGGCATACGGCCGGCTCTCACAGCTCGACCGCCGCGAGCTCCGCGCTGGAGCCAGCGAGCGGGTCAGCGCCGACGAATACGCCAAGGAGGACGCCCGGGACTTCGTGCTGTGGAAGGCGGTCAAGCCGGAGGACGAGGCCGTGGGCGCCGCCTGGGACGCCCCGTTCGGGCGGGGACGCCCGGGGTGGCACATCGAGTGCTCGGCGATGGCGCTGGAGTTGATCCGGCGGAAATGGAACGTCGACGTCCTCGACATCCACGCCGGGGCGGTGGATCTGATCTTCCCGCATCACGAGGACGAAATCGCCCAGAGCTGCGCCTACACCGGTCGAGAGGACTTCGCTCGATTCTGGCTGCACGGCGAGTTCCTCGACGTGGGCGGCACCAAGATGTCGAAGCGTTACGGCAACATTCTGACCGTGCGCGACCTGAGGGAGCAGGGTGCGGACGCGGGGGCGGTCCGCCACCTCCTCTTCAACACCCATTACCGCCAGAAGCTGGACTGGCGCGACGAGGCTCTCGCCGCCGCCCGCGAGGGCTCGGCCCGATTGGGAGCGTTTCGCGACCGGCTGGAGCTCGCTGGCGGGCCGGTGGACGATCCGGAGGCCGCGATGGCGGCCGAGCGGTTCCGGAACGGGTTTGCCGCCGCGCTGGATAACGACCTCAACGCTCCCGAGGGACTGGCAGCGCTCCATGGGCTCGTCCGGGAAGGAAACCGGCTGCTGGACGATGGGCGCCGGCTGGGCCCCGCCTTCCGGGCGGCTTGGGCCCTGGCGGACGATGTCCTGGCCGTGGCCCCGACGCACCGGGCGAGGACGGTTGCCGCCGAAGCCCTCGCCGTGGCGGAAGAGGACGGCATCCCCGTCCGCCCCCCTGAGGTGCCCCCGCCCGACCCCGCCGACCGCGAGGCCTGGGCGCTCCGCTGGGCCGCGGTTCGGGCCACCGAAAAGCGGGCCCGGAACTTCGGGGAGTCGGACCGGATCCGGGACCTGCTGAAGGAGGCGGGGTGGGAGATCCGGGACCGCCGGGACGGGGCGATCGAGGTCGTCAGACGCCTTCGATAGTGGGCTGAATCCCGAGCATCCGCTGGGCGGCGCCGACCAGCGACGCGGGGTCGTACGGCTTGGCGAGAAACGCCCAGTGCAGCCGATCGAGCTGGGCGGGGTCGGCGAGCCCGTCCACCCATCCCGAGACGAACAGCACGGGGATGTGAGGGTAGCGGTTATGGATGCGGAGAGCCAGCTCGGGGCCCGACATGCCCGGCAGCCGGATGTCGATCACCATCAGGTCGGGAATCTGCCCGGCGTCGAGCAGCTTGAGGGCCTCGCCGGCGTCCGGAGCGGGCAGGCTGACGTACCCTTCGAGCTCCAGCATCCGGCAGGTGGCGCGCTGGACAGTGGGCTCGTCCTCCACGACCAGTATGAGCGGGGACACCCCCAAGAATGCACGGCCCGGGAATCCGGGTAAATAGGCATTTCCGCTCACCCGCCGCTTGTCAGGCCGGTCGACCCCCCTTCCTGCCGCCCGGTTGCCGCTGCACCCCATTGACGTGCCCTAACTTGCCTTCTATCATACGAGTCTGTCTTGGTTCGGCCTTTTTTGGCTGACGTAGCTCAACTGGCAGAGCACCTGTTTTGTAAACAGGCGGTTAGGGGTTCGATTCCCCTCGTCAGCTCGGCGTATGCCGAAGCGCGCATGCCGAAGGGCGCATGCCGAAGGTCAGTGCCGGCACCCGAATCCAATGTGGGACCCCGCTCCTGTCACCGGCGGGGTTCTGTCTCAGATGAGGGTGTGCTCAGGGATGTCCTCGCGGTTGGGTGGGGTGACCGAGTGGCTAATGGTAGCAGACTGTAAATCTGCCGGGCTAACGCCCTACGTAGGTTCGAATCCTACCCCCACCATGGAGCCGGGCGCCGGGCATTCGCGGGTGTAGCTCAGTTGGTAGAGCATCAGCCTTCCAAGCTGAGGGTCGCGGGTTCGAGTCCCGTCGCCCGCTTCGAAGTGGAGGCGCAGTCGCAGGGAGCAGGAGCGTCGTTGCTCGCGTAGCTCAGTCGGTAGAGCGCATCCTTGGTAAGGATGAGGTCACCGGTTCAATCCCGGTCGCGAGCTTGGAAACGACGGTAGCGGCGGTACGACGGTAGCGACGGTACGTCTACCGCCGTGCCGTCGGGTGGCAGGGCGGAGGCGGCGAGGTACCGCCGTACCGCCGAACCAGGAACCCAATCGGACATCGGGAACCCGACATGGCCAAGGCCAAATTCGAGCGGACGAAGCCGCATGTGAACGTGGGGACGATCGGGCACGTGGACCACGGGAAGACCACGCTGACGGCGGCGATCACGGCGATCCAGGCGAAGAAGGGGAT
>DATBJH010000095.1:0-3673 GCA_036556505.1 Gemmatimonadales bacterium | reverse complement strand
CTCGCTGCTCCCGGTCCGGGTGATGAACCGGGACCAGGCCGCCACCGGCGGCCACGAGCTGGAGTTCATCCTCCGGAGCCTGGTGGAGCTCAAGCTTCAGGTCGAGGAGCTGCGCCGGCGGCTGGACGACCAGCCCCAGCGGGTCCAGGTGATCGAGCTGGGCGACCACACCACGGTGCACGACGTGCTGCCGGCGGGCGATCGGGACGGTGTCGGGGGCCTGGGGGATGCCCGGACGGTGGTCTACCGCCCCGGGATGACCATGGCCGAAGTGGAGAAGGCGGCCATCGAGGCCGCCCTGGAGGAGTACCGGGGGAACCGGCGCAAGGCCGCGGAAGTGCTGGGGATAGGCGAGCGGACCCTGTACCGGAAGATCAAAGCCTATCGGCTGGAATGATCCCGCCCCAGCTTGCTCTCGCCCTAAGGGACCGCTACCTGCTCGAGCGCGAGCTCGGCCGCGGTGGCATGGCGACGGTATACCTGGCCCAGGACCTCAAGCACGATCGCCCCGTCGCCCTCAAGGTGCTCCACCCCGAGATCGCCGCCGCGCTCGGCACCGAGCGCTTCCTCCGCGAAATCCGCCTCACCGCCCGGTTGCAGCACCCTCACATCCTGCCGGTGTTCGATTCCGGGGCGGCGGCCGGCCAACCCTGGTACACCATGCCGTACGTCCGGGGCGAATCGCTGCGCGATCGCCTCCGGCGCGACGTGCAGCTCTCGGTAGAGACGGCGCTGGAGATCACCCGCCAGGTGGCGCAGGCGCTGGAGTACGCCCACGGCGAAGGGGTCGTGCACCGGGATATCAAGCCCGAGAACATTCTCCTGAGCGGGCCTGCACCGCGCGAGGGATCCACAGAGGGTGGATGTCAGGCGCTGGTGGCGGACTTCGGCGTGGCCCGCGCCCTCGGGGCGGCCGGCGAGGAGTCGCTGACCGGCACCGGGATGGCGCTGGGAACGCCGGCCTACATGGCACCGGAGCAGGCCAGCGCCGGCCAGGTGGATGCCCGGACCGACGTGTATGCGCTCGGCTGTGTGCTCTACGAGATGCTGGCCGGGGAGCCTCCTTTCACCGGCCCCACGCCGCAGGCGGTCATGGCCAAGCGCTTCGCGCACCCGGCTCCCTCAGTGCTGGTCGTTCGGGCCACCGTGCCGCGGGCAGTGGACGAGGCGATTCGGAAGGCGATGGCCCCCGTGCCGGCCGACCGCTTCACAAGCGCGGCACAGTTCGCCGGGGCACTCGACCGGTCGTCATCTCCCGCCATTGCCGGTATCGAGACGACGCAGTCAAGCCGCCAGGGTCTGCGGAGGCGCCGCCTTGTTCAAGCCGGCGCGATCGCTGCCGCGCTCGTGGTGATCGGCCTTGGGGCCGCCGCAACGCAATACCTGACGATGCGCTCCCGAGAGCCCACGGCGAGGGGAACCTTGCTCGGGGCGGGCATCCTTAGCCAGCGCGAGCGCCTCCTCTTGGCCGATTTCGGAACCAGGCAGGTCGATAGCAGCCTGGGCGGCGTCCTGACCGAGGCGTTCCGCATCGATCTCGCACAATCGCCAGTGGTGACCCTGGTTCCCCCGCTCCAGGTGGCCGAGGTGCTCGCCCGCATGGAGCGGCCGGGCACGGCAAGGCTCGATCCGGCACTCGCGCGCGAGATTGCCGTTCGGGAAGGAATCAAGGGGGTCGTGACCGGTGAGATTGCCAGAGCCGGCCCCCAATACGTGTTGTCGGCTCAGGTCATCGCTGCGAAGGACGGGCAGGTGCTGACCGCCCATCGCGTGACGGCACCGGACTCCACCCGGCTGATCGCCGCGGTCGACCAACTGTCGGGAGAACTCCGGGCCAGCGTAGGCGAGTCGCTGAGGTCGATCGATCGCGAGCCGCCGCTCGAGCGGGTCAGCACGGCCTCGCTGCCGGCCCTGCGGCAGTACAGTGCGGCGGTGCGGGCCGGCGACCATGAGGGGAATAATGAGAAGGCGATTGCCCACCTGGAGGAGGCCGTTGCGCTCGACACCGGGTTCGCCATGGCTTACCGGACACTCGGCATGTACGCCTTCAACATCGGGAAGCTGGACCGGGTCCTTGAGGGCTACGGTGCGGCGATGCAGCGCCTCGACCGGCTGACCGACCGGGAGCGGCATTTCACTCTTGGTGATTACTACCTCGCCGTAAAGCCCGACCTCCCCAGAGCAGCCACCGCCTACGAGGCGATCCTCGAGGATTACCCCGATAATCGGGAGGCACTCAACAATCTCGGCGCCGTCTATTGGGCCTTGAACCGGGTGTCAGAGGCCAAATCCCTGTTTCAGCGCTCCGTCGCCGTCGACTCATTATATGTGCAGGGCTACAGCAACCTGATACTGATCGAGATTGCGCTCAAGAATTTGGACCAGGCGCAGACCACCTATGAGGGCGCTATCCGGCAGCTCCCCAACGCATCCTTCCTTCTCGAGCTCGGTATTAGAGTGGCGGAGCGGAGCGGCGACTATGCCACCGCCAGGGCTCGGGCCCAGGACTTCCTCGAGCACTTCGGTGCAGACCCGGGCTGGCGCGCGGACGCGCACCGACACCTGGCGATCGTCGCGGCCGTGCGCGGGCAGTTGATGGAGGCTGAACGCCACCTGCGTGAGGCCATGTCGGCCAGGCTCAAAGCGGGGAGGACCATCGACTACTTCGCCGAGGTGATCATGTTGGCCTCCCTGACGGCTGCCGTAGCCGGCGAGCCGTCGCGCGCCGACAGCGAACTGGAGCACGCGCTCGCCCGGCATCCGCTCCGCTCTCTCCAGCCCCTCGATCGCCCGTACCTCGACCTCGCCACTGCTTTCGCGAGGGCCGGCAGGGCCGATCGGGCCCGGGCACTCCTCGCCGAGAAAGAGCAGGTAAAGGACTGACGCGCCTCGACCGGTGGCGTGTTCGGGCGCGACGCCGGAAGAGCCGCACTGGAGCTGAGCTGGGGCCATATTGCTCTGGCTGAGCGGCGCTGGCCCGTGGCGATCGAACGATTTCAGGCGGCTGTAGCCGAGGAAGCTACTCCGGCCTTCGGGTTGGCGGACCTGGGACGCGCCTATGACCTCGCGGGACAGATCGACTCCGCCATCGCGGTCTATGAGCGGTACATCAATACCCCGGATGTCTGGGATGAGTTCCGGATGGGTTTGGACCGGGGTACCCTGGCCGTCGAGCTCGCCGGCATCTATCGACGACTGGGCGAGCTGTATCGGCAACGTGGCGAGACTGAGAAGGCGCGAGTGTACTCCAACCGCTTCGTGGAGCTGTGGAAGGACTGCGACCCCAAGCTCCGGCCGCAGGTCATCCACGCGCGCCGCATGGCACAAGACGGGGATTAGCCAGCCTTCTCAAGAGCAGATCGAACTTGCCGCGGCGCTCAAGCAGTTGGCCGACCGGGGGCCGGGACCGTAGTCTACCCGCCCGGGATGACCATGGCCGAAGTGGAGAAGGCGGCCATCGAGGCGGCCCTGGAGAAGTACCGGGGCAACCGGCGTAAGGCCGCGGAAGTCTTGGGGATAGGTGAACGAACTCTGTACAGAAAGATCAAAGCCTATCGGCTGGAATAATTTACCGCTGTTTAGGACGGCGGCGGCTCGTTTCCTAAGTCGCACTGTCTCATTGTTTTGCACTCCTCACGCTATTGACAGTCCGGGGCCCTCCTTACACATTGCT
>DATBJH010000094.1:0-121319 GCA_036556505.1 Gemmatimonadales bacterium | reverse complement strand
GCCCGCTGGCCGACGGTGGGCCGAAGGGTGGTGTGCTAGCTGCGTCTACACGCCTTGTTGGGAAGTGCCGCCAGCGTGTTGGCGATCTCCTGGAAGGCCCGCCGGTTCTCCGGCTTGGCCATGAACTCGGCGTCGTAGCGCCACATCAGCAGGCCGCAGCCGGCCGGGCCGAGGGCCAGCCCATTCTGGCGTACCTGGTCCGGGGTCATCCGGCAGTTCGGGGAATACGTGCCCTTCCCGCTCTGGGGACAGTCCCAGGTCCCATCGCGGTCCTGGGTGCCGCCGTTGAGGATATTGATGCTGAAAAGGATCGCATGACCATCGCGCCGGCCCAGCGCCAGCGCACCATCGCGGAAAGCGGTGATGCTGCCCAGGCGGGCCGCGTACTGCGTGATGACAAACTCGCACACCCGATACGAATTGTTCGGCTCGAAGGCATCGTGTCGATGGGCGACACCCACTGGCAGAGTCGGGAAGATCGCCTTCACGTAGCCGCACATCTCATCCACCATGGCCTTCGTCATGGTGCCTTTCGGCCCCCACGTGTTGCCGTCGCCGCCGCCGGAAACATGCGGCTCGTCCATCACCGAGTTGCCGATGATCGTTCCATCGGCCACCGCCTCCGCGACCGCGGCCTTGATGGCGGGCGTGTTGTAGCCGTTCATCCGTGCTTTCCAGGTGGCCATGTCGAAGCGGTCGCCACCGGGGGCGAAGTTCCGCTCGTGCTGCCCGCCGGTCATGTTCAATTCCAGGCGGATCTTCGCCTCACGTGCCTTGGCCAGATAGCGCACGATATTGTCCGGACTCACGCCCTGGACCGCTGCGGTGAAAGGCGCCGGGTCCGAGACTGACCCCAGGAGGTTGCCGGTCGGTCCGTAGGGCAAGCCCCGTCCCGGTGCCACCGGAGTCGGCGCCGGCGGCGGCGTTTCTCCGCCTGAGACCGCGGCCAGCGTGATCAGGGCGGTGTCAGCGAGGCCCCTGGCACTGGCAATGACTTTATAGGAACCGACGGTGGACCCGGCCGTGTACAAGCCGCTCTGATTGATGGTGCCGCCCGTGGCGGTGAAGACCACATCGACGGCCACGCTGTCACCCGCGTTGTCCCGGCCGAACCCACTGAACTGGTAGGTCGCGCGAGGCGCCAAGGCGACGCTCGCCGGCCGGAGGATGATGCGGGTCACCGACGGCTCCGGATCGGGGGTGGCCGTCGTGTCCGGCGGCTCCGGCGCTGGGGTCACGGCGGTGTCCGGTGTCTCCCCATCAGCGATGGTTACGCGGACCGTGTCGGCCAGCGTCCCCTGGAGGTTGGTGGCGATGACCCGATACCTGCCGGCGGCGCTCCCAGCGCGGTAAACGCCGGCAGGATCGATGGTGCCTCCCGTGGCGTTCCACTTGACGCCAATCGGAGTCGTGTCTCCACCTTTGAGCTTGCCGGCGGCGGTGAAGGCGCGCTCCGCTCCGGGCGCGAGCTCCGCCGAACCCGGGGTTACCTTCACCCTGACCACCCCTTTGCTGCGAGGGATGACGATGACGGTCCCGGTGTCCGCTGCCGTCGCGCGCAAGTGGCCCGCGTACTTCAGACGACCGACGATCCGATAGGTCCCTGGCTGGCGAGCGGAGAAGACGCCCAGGGAGTCGATCGTCCCGCCGTTCGCTTCCCAGTGCATGTTCTGCCTCAGGGCGGGCGCCTTGGCGCCGTCACGGCGGAAGCGGACCCGTTGATTGATTTCGATGGTGACCGTGCCTGGGAGAACCCGAACAGCAATCGGCTCGGCTGGACCAGCTGGTGGGCTTAGGCGCTTGTACTCCACCATGTTGGTGGGCTCCGTCGCATCCCCGGCGCACGCGGCAAGCAGGACGAGGATATGGAGCATGACGAATCTTCGCGAGACCGCCAGTCTCCGCGCAAGCTTGTACGTGTACGTCATTTGGTCAGCCTCTGCTATCATCCTCCCATTTGCGCCCAACCGGTCCCGTCATCCGCGCCACCCTTGGGCTTGGCACACTATATCGAGCGAATCCAGTTCAAACTCAATCGGCAAGAGTTGTACGCTCTCGCGTTACTGTCAAACTCGTGAATCATATAAGTGGCTGTAGATACTTGATATAGACAGATGAACAGATCGCAATTGTAACAATTTCTTGTATGATATTACTACACCAGGCAAGCCTGAGACGGTGGGCACCATCGGTCCCTTCGCGGACCGATCGCAGTATACTTTTGGCCTGATTCCGGCCATCCCCCCCGGGTGCAGCCGCCTGCACACCAGTAACCTGACCAGCTGCGGAGTGTCATCGCGTGAAGATCGCCTACGTCGTGACCAGAGCCGACCCCATCGGCGGGGTGCAGATTCACGTTCGCGACCTGGCGGTCTCGCTTCAGCAGCGGGGACATGTCCCCACCGTCCTGATCGGCGGCGGAGGGCCGTTCGTAGAGAACCTGCGCGCCACAGGTATGGCCGTGACGACCCTCCGGCACCTGACCGCGCCGATCGCGCCGGTCGGCGACCTGCTCGCGCTACGCGAGATTCATTCCGCCTTGCGGGACCTGCGGCCGGACGTCGTCGCGCTGCACTCCTCCAAGGCCGGGATCCTGGGTCGAATCGCGGCGCGTTCGCTCGGCATCCCCGCCCTGCTCACCGCCCACGGCTGGAATTTCACGCCGGGGATCGCTCGGCTGCCTGCCACCGCCTATCGCCAGATCGAACGGGCGGCCGGCTACATCACGACCAGGATCATCACGGTCTCGGAATACGATCGGCGGCTCGCGCTCCAGGCGGGTCTGACCAGTGCGGACCGGGTGGTGGCCGTGCACAACGGCATCCCCGACATTCCCGTCGAGCTCAGGGCGCGACCTGATCGGAGCCCGCCGCGGCTGGTCATGATCGCGCGGTTCGAGGGCCAGAAGGACCACCCGACCTTGTTGCGTGCGCTGGCCGGCCTTCGCCAGCCCAACTGGGAGCTGGATCTGGTCGGCGACGGGCCGTTGCGGAAACGGGCCGAGTCGCTCGCCGCCGAGCTTGGCATCGGGGAGCGGGTGCGGTTCCTGGGGCAGCGCATGGACGTGCCTCAGCTCCTGGCCGGTGCCCAGGTAAGTCTGCTGGTCACCAATTGGGAGGGACTCCCCCTGAGCATCCTCGAAGCGATGCGGGCGGGACTTCCGGTGATCGCGACCGACGTCGCCGGCATCGGCGAGGCGATTAGCGACGGGCACACTGGATTCCTTGTTCCGCGCGGCGACGCGGAGCTCCTCCGGGAGCGGCTGGGCCGCCTCCTCGGCGACCCGCGGCTACGACTGAGCCAGGGGCTGGCCGCGCGGACCCGCTACGAGCAGCACTTCACCCTCGATGAGTTCGTCGATCGGACGTTGGCGGTCTACGAGGACGTCCTGGCGGAGCGGACATCCGGCGGTGCGCGGAGCAAGGAAGAACGGCTCATCCCCGCCCGCTTCGCCTGAGGGACTCCCGAGCCTCTGCGCCCGACCCGGTGTGATGCGGCGCACGGAGACGCGGGATTCGTCCACCTATGTAGCACGTCCCACTGGTGAATGGTCGAGCCTTGACCCCATCCGATTCCCGGGCGTACCGGCCACGTACGGTTCTGGTTGTGGACGACGAGGACGTCGTCCGGAACCTGGTGGCCCGCACCCTCCGGGAGGCCGGCTACCGAGTCATCGAGGCGAGCCACGGCGGCGCCGCCATCGGGCTGCTGGAGCGCGGGGTGGATGCCGTCGATCTGGTCGTCTGTGACCTGGTCATGCCGGTGTTCGGCGGCCGGGAAGTGGCGGCGTGGGTGCGGGAGCACTGTGCGGCCGTGCCGCTGCTCTTCATCTCCGGCTACCCAAGGGTGTACCTCGAAGCGCACCACCTCTTCATTCCCGACATCCCGATGCTGCGAAAGCCGTTCCTGCCTTCGCGCCTGCTGGAGGCGGTGGAGGAGCAGGTGGCCTCGCATCCACCGGTGGAGCGACGCCGCACTCACCGGGCCTAGCCGGCTTCAGATCTCCCAGTTCGACAGGACCACCCCGCACACCGGATCCCGCCGCGGGAAGCCCTCCAGTGTCATCCGCAGGTCGGTCCAGTGCACCCGGTAGCCGCGAGCCACCAGTCGCAGATAGGCGGAGGCGAAGTCGGTCTGGCAGCGGAGCGCGATGCGGCCCACGCGCTCGCCCGTCGCGGTCACCGGCAAGGTGTCGAGCACCCGGTCGAAGGCCGCCAAGTCCCGGGCGACCAGCTTGAGCACCCGGAGTTCGTCCTTGGGGCGGCCGGCGGCGAGCGGCGTCGAATGCCAGAGCGCGAAGCCGATCAGCTCACCCCCCTCTCGCACCAGCGTGGTATCGCCGATGTTGAGGTCGCGCGTCAAGGCGATCTCGCGGGTGAAGTCCACACCCGGCAGCAGCGCCGAGGTCAGCTTCCGGCACTCTTCGATCCCCGGTTCGGGCGCGCCAAGTCGGGAGAGCAGCGTGACCTCGCCGGGTCCGCGGCGAGGCACGTCCAGCACCAGCGTCACCGTGAGGTATCCCGGGACTAACCCGATCCGGCTGTAGAAGCCGATGTTGTCCACCGTCCGCGGCATCGTCTCCAGCCCGATCGTGCGGGCTCCCTGGTTCTTGAGCCACTCGATGCCGGTGCGCACCATGAGCGAGCCGAGTCCTTCGCCCTGCCGGTCGGGCCGCACCGCGAGCGGACCCATCCAGCCCTCCGTGCCGGATCGGTGCACCATGTTGAAGGCCACCATGTGGCCCTCGGCATCCCGCCAGACCATTGCCCCATCGCCGGCGTCGTCGATCGCGTAGCGCCAGACCAGCGGATTGAGCTGGGGCACGCGGACGCCGACCAGTCCGTCCCGGCTGTAGCGATCGGTGAAGGCCTCGGCGAACACGCGGTTGAGCGGATCGATGTCCCGGTAGCCAGGACGATCCGGACCTCGGACGCTCCGGTCAGGCCGCCACATCGTGTCCCGCCAGCGGCTCGTCCCGGGCCGTCGCGACACCGCGGGTAATGTCCAGCCCCACGCGGATGACCCGATCGAAGCCGTCGCGAACCGAATCGATGTGGGTAATGAGAATGACCTGGGGAAACCGGTCCGCCAGGCTCCGCAGCAGATCCACTACGGCGACCCGCCGGTCCTCGTCCAGCGAGCCGAAGATCTCGTCCAGCACCAGCAGCGACAGCGGCTGACCGGCCCGCTCCGCGATCATCTGGCTGATGGCGAGTCGCAGCGCCAGGTTGGCGATGTCCTCCTCGCCGCCGGAGATGACGGCCTTGGGATCGCCGTCGTCGAGCAGCGTCGTGCCGTAGTCCTCGTTCAGCTCCAGCTCGGTGTAGCGGCCGTTGGTAAGGTCGCGGAGGAAGGAGGAGGCCAGATCGGAGAGATCGGGCCTGAGTGTAGCGTTGAGCTCGCCCCGAAGATCCGACAAGGCGCGGTCGAGCTCCTGGTGCAGCGCCAGGTCGCGAGCCGTCGAGGCGGCTTCCCGCTCCCGAGCGACCCACTCCGCGCGACGGCGCTCCGCCGCGGCGACAGCCTCCGCCGCCGCCCCGCTTTCCCCCTTGGCCCGGGCCAGCGCCACCTCCGCCTCCCGGCGCTCGCGCTCCATCGCCGCGGCCGCGTCGCGCGCGGCCTTGTGCTCGGTGTCGCTGTAGCCCAGTTCCCTGCGCCGGGTCCGGACGGAGGCCACCCGACCCTCGACCTCCGCTCGCTCGCGCCGCGCCGCCACCAGTTCTTCGCCTAACGCGGCCACCCGTTCGCCCACGACCCGGAGACGCTCGGCTTCGAGTGCCAGGGGCTCCAGCTCTCGAATCTCGCGCTCGATCTTCCGATGACGGCGCTCGTCATAGGGTGCGGGCGCCTCCCCCAGTGCCGCCTCCAGCTCCGCGACCCGGGCCACCAGCTTGCCCCGCTCGTCGCCCAGCGGGCCGGCATCCTGCGCCTGGGCCTCGAGTCGGCCGAGCTCCGCCGTCGCCTCGGAGAGATCCTGCTCCACCTTCAGGCGCTGGCGGTCCAGCTCGTCGAGCTCGGGGGGCTCATTCTGGAGCTGGTCGATCCGCTGCTTGTAGAAGTTGCCGTTGCTCTTGACCTCCTCGATCTGGCGGTCGAGCAGACCGAGCACGTTCTCGTACTCCGCGCCGAGAGGGCGGGTGCAGGTAGGGCAGTTGCCCTGGGGACCGGCCTTCAGCAGGCGCTGGCGCTGCTCCCGGAGGTCCTGGTACTGGTCCACCAGTCCTTGACGCTTGGTGCGCGCGTCCTGCGCGTCACGCACCCACGCGGTGCGGACATTCTCCGCCTCCAGGGTGACCGCGGTGAGCGAGGCGCGGAGGTCGTTCGTCTTGAGCCGGGCGCCCTGGACGCCCCCCTCCGACGGGAGCCGGGCGATGCGCTCGTCCACCGAGGCCAGATGGGTGCGAACGTCGGTGAGCTGCGCGATCACACCGCGGCGGCGCACATGCGCGTCGGCGAGCCGCCCCAGCGTCTCGCCGTCCGCTCGCAGACCGGGCAGCACCTCCAGCCGACGGCTGACCTCCGCCAGCCGTTCGCCCGCCCCCTTCGCTTCGGCGACCTGCCCCTCGAGCCGCTCGATCCGCTGCGCCGACGCGGCCAACTCGTGCTCCGTGACCCGGAGCTCCGCCTCGAGCGCGAGATCGGTCTCGCGCAGTTGCTCGAGCCGCTCCACGCGGGGCCGGGCCTCGGCGAGCTGTTGCTCGACCTTGCGCCACGCGGTATCGGCTGCCGCTTCGGCCGCCGTCGCGGCCACCACGCGATCGCGTGCCCTGGTCTCCGCCGCATCGAGCTCAGTGGGATCGCCCAAGCTGGCCCGGAGCGCGTCGAGCCGGGCCCGCAGGGCCGAGCGCTTCTCCCGCAGGCGATCCTGCGCCGCGCGAATACGGTCATAACCCAACACCCGCGAGAGGAACTGGGCCCGCTCCGGCGCGCTCATGGCCGCCATCACCGCCAGCTCCTTCTGCCCCGTGAAGTAGGTGTTGAAGAATTCCTCGCGGGTCATGCCGAGGAGACGGGTGACGCGGTCGGTGACCGAGCCGAGGCTGTTCGCGATGGCGATGGAATCGCCGTCCTGGTAGAGCTGCGCACCATTGAGAGAGCGCACGATGCGGTAGTGATGGGCGCCGAGGGCGAAGTCCATCTCCACCTCCACCCGCTCGCGCTGCCCCGCGCCGCGGCGCCGGATGGTGTCGCGGCTGCCGCGCGCGGCCGGCATCCCGTACATCGCCCAGGCGATCGCCTCGAGGATGGTCGTCTTCCCCGCCCCGTTGGGACCGATGATACCGGTCAGACCGGCGCCCAGCTCCAGCTCGGTGTCCTCATGCTGGCGGAAGTTGCGGAGACGGATGCGATTGATCTGCATCAGGTACCGGCCAGGTCGCGCTCGATCGCGTCCATCAGGTCTCCGCCCAGCCGCACGAACTCCTCGCGGTCGAGCTCGCCCGGCAACGGACGCCCCCGCAGGTAGTCGCGCACCAGATCGGGAAGGGTCTGCCGTCGCCCCGGTGCGCCTACACCCACGGTTCGCTGCACCTCCGGCCGGCGGATGTCCAGGTGAAAGTGCAGCGCCTCGGCCTTCCATTCGCGGATCGCGGCGTGGTCGAGCTCGCGGGCCACGTGCCGCGGCACGTCGTAGACCCGGAGCCGGACGATCCGATCGGCGACGCCGCCGGGAACCGCGTGCAGCCGCTCCCGGATCAGCTGGTCCAGCGCCTCGGCCCCGAGCCCATCGCCGCGGATCGGCTCGAGATCGATGATGGGCCGGGAGGCAGGAACCTCCTCCCGGGTCACGGTGCCGCGATCGATGTCCGCGAGCAGCCAGCCCTTGCCCCGAATCCCCTGCTCGCCCTCGTCGGTCAGCTCACCCCAGAGGTTGGTGCCGACGTATTCCAGCGATCCGGAATACCAGGTGTGCGGTGCCACCTCGTGCTGCACGTGGTAGTGGCCCAGCGCGATGTAGGTCCACTCGTCCACCCCGAGATCGCGGAGGCCCACCAGCGCGCCGCCGTACTCCACGGTGTGCCGCTGGGCCGGCAGCACGCCTTCGATCTCGCCGTGCAGCACCATCACCTGGCGGCGGGCGCCGCCTTCCGGTCGCAGCTCCGGCCGCTCCGATCCGACCAGCGCCTGATGCGGCACCGCCAGCACCGACAGATCGAGCGCGGGATACTCCAATCGGCGCGCCACGTCCACCGCGACGTCCACGCCCAGTTCCTCGAAAAGCCGAAGGATCGAGCCGGTCTCCGCCGAGCGCGGCGTGTCGTGGTTGCCGGCGACCAGGACGATAGGTGCCCGAGGGAGCGCCTCGCGCAGCCGCTGGAACTGCTTGAAGGCGAAAACGATCGCGGCGTTGGTGGGACGGACGGAATGGAACAGGTCGCCGGCGACGACGACGGCGTCGGGACGCGCGGCGATCACCCCGTCCACCGCCAGGCGGAAGGCGCGGGCGACGTCCGCCTCTCGTTGATTGATGCCGGACGGGGTTTGCCGATGGTACTGCCGAACGCCCAGATGGGGATCGGCGAGGTGAGCCAGTCTCACACCGGAAATGTCATGTGAGATCAGGATTTATCAAGCGCCGTAGCCGTCCTCGCCCCGCTTGATCGCGGGGATCCCACGACGAGGCAGCACCACCTCCCCGGCGATGCGCCTGCCGAGGCAGGCGGTGAAGTACGCGAGCGGATCGGCGGGCCGCTCGCGCCGGGTGGCCGCCAGCGCCCGGCGCACGTCGTCCTGGCGACGCCCCTCGATCGCGGCGTGGACCGATTCGACCGAGATGCCCCGGTCGAGCGCTCGCAACCGACGCGCGACGGCGTCGGGAAACGGCACGTCGCCCGAGGGCGGATAGCGCTCGATGCCCTCCCGCCCGCCGAGCACCGGCGGACGGGGAAACTTCACGAAGATCGGCTGGGTGAAGTGCGGATGGCGTACCATCAGCTCGCCCTTGGGCAGTGTCGCCAGCTTGATCTTGGTGGCGGGCGACAGCGTGGCGTACCCCGGCGTGGCCAGCTCGTCGGCATCCATGCGGCCGTACACGCCGGTTCCCGCGTTCCCCACCACCCGGCGCTGGACCTGAGAGCGGAACTGCTGAGCCGAGAACAGCACCAGGCCGAGGTACCGCCCACGCTCGGAGAGGTCGAGCAGCATCTTGCGCACGTAGGTCTCGGGACCGTCGCCCGGGGCGTACTTGTTGAGCTCGTCTACGAACACCACCACGTGGTCCACGCCGAGGTCGCGCCGCTCGAGGTGCTCGCGCAGTTGGGAGACGACTCTCGCGAAGACCAGGTCCTGTGCCAGCGGATCGAGGCCGGCCACGTCCACCACGTGGACGCTGCGATCGGCAAACCGACCCCACGGCAGGTCGTTGGCGGCGCCGTCGTCGGTGACCAGACCTTTGGAGCGGGTGGAAATATTGCTCAGCCGGTTGCGCACCTTCCGGATGGTGGCGAGATGGTGCGTCTTCCACACCTCGGCGCCTTTGCCCAGCGCCTCCATGAAATCGAAGATGGCCCGGAAGAACTCCTCCAGGTCCGCGAAGCTCTGTACCTGGAACGGCCGGCCGCGCAGCATGTCGTCCTGGTACTCGCGCCCCACGACCCGCTCCGCCAGGAAATCGATGAACGCGTCCGCCTTCGCGTCCACGTCGTCCCGGTTGAGCACCACCTCGGCGTAGTCGAGCACTTCGCGGAGGCCCCAGACCAGGGGCTGCGTATTGGCGGCCAGCGCCTCGTTGGTGCGAAGGGTGTTCAGGTTCACCCCGTCCGGCCGGTGGGGCGCGTAGTAGTGCACGTTCGGGAACGGCTCCGGACGGAGGCCCAAGCGCTGGTACAGCCGGCGATCCTCCTCCGAGAGCGCCGCCGCCTGGTCCAGGAAGCAGAGATCGGGGCCTTTCACATTGAAGCAGAGCGCCGCGACCGAGCCCTTGTGCCGGGGAAAGGTCTGGAAGACGCTGGCCAGGAGGAACTCGACCGCGCTGGTCTTGGTCGCCAGGCCGGAGACGCCGGTGATGTTGAGGTGAGCGGCCTCGGGGCCGAGCAGGAAATCGCAGTCCAGATAGACCGGGGACTCCATCCCACCGGCGGCGTAGAGGCCGACGGGCACGCCGCTGGGGCGCTCGCCTCCGGTGTAGGTGTCCATCCGGAGCGCGAGCAGCACATCCGCGTCGTCCGCCAGCCAGACGGGGCCGATGGGTACCGGCTGGAGCGGCTCCTCGGGCATCTGCCGCAGGACCGCTGCCGTGAAGAGCCGGATCTCGACGCGATTGCTGGGCTCCTCGCCCGCGGCGACGGGATCGCCGTCCGCGCCAATCACCGCGTGCATCGGGGTGACCAGATCGGAGTAGGCGAACCCGTCGGTCACCACGCCGTACACCGTGCGGTCGCCCTCCTGCACCCGCACGATGGCGCCGATGCCGATGGGCCCATCCCGCGCGGTCCAGAAGTGGAACTGGTGCGGCGTGGACGGCTTGAGCTCGGTGGCGACGACGCGTCCGATCGGATGAGCGGGCCCGGCGGAGGAGCGGTCGATCATGCGCGCCGGAACGGGATCCGCTCCCGTACCTCGCGGAGCTCGCGCTCCCGCCGGGTCGCGTCCCATCCGAGCTGGGCTCCGACGAGGTCGGCGCATTCCTCCAGCTCCCCGCGACCCGGATCGCCCACGGTGGCGACACCGGTGCGGCCGAACACCGCATCCGAGAGCTTGCACACCATCTCGCTCCGGGCCGCGTGCACCACCTCCGCGCGGAGGATGTCGCTGCCACCGACGCGGGCGCCGAGCTCCGGTCGCTCGCTCACCAGGCGGAGCACCTCGCCATAGGCGGAGCCGTGATCATGGGCCAGGCGCTCGGCGATCGAACGGTCCACGCCCTCGGGCAGGGCGGCCGACACCTCCCGGACCAGCTCGTCGAAGCGATAGAAGTCCGCCCCATGGATCCGGGTGACGGAGGTACGACTGGGGCGGAGCGACCGCCCCAGCTTGTCGTAGACCAGGTCCACCGCGCGCTCCGCCACTCCCCGGGCGACGGTGTAGCGGTTGGAAATGGCGGAGACCAGGCCCTGCACGCCGTCCTCCCGCGCATTGTCCACCACCAGCGGCCGCTTGCCGAAGCTGACGTTGCCGCCCTCCTCGGTCCCCTTCTCTACCGGCAGGAGACCTGCCATCACCAGCGCCACATCGTCCATGGTGAGTCCGAGCTTGGGATCCGCCTCGGCGATCTCCTTGACGAAGTCGCTGACCTCGGCTTCGGTGACGCGAAGCCGGTCGGGCTCGTCGCGCCAGATCAGGCTGTTGACACCGACCAGCGTTCGCCCCCGCCAGGGGACCATGAAGAGATGCCGCGGACCTCGAGTGAGCACGGCGGAGGGGTCGCGGTACTTGGTCTGGAGCGCGAGAGCGCGGCCGTCCACGAACCGGCGCTTGAGCACCAGCGCCATGTCGCGCGAGAACGGGACGCTCCTGGCCTTCCGGACGCCGGAGCGGACCAGCAATGCCTCGGCGTAGGGGCCGGCGGCGTTGATCACGGTGCGGGCCCGTACCTCGAACTCGTCCCCGCCGAGACGGTCTGCCACTCGCACGCCGATGACCCGGCCGCCCTGGAGCGCAAGGGAGACCACATCGCAATAGTTGGCGACGGCGGCGCCGGCCCGGGCGGCGGTCCGCACCAGGGCCCAGACGAGTCTGGGCGGATTGAAGAGCTGGCCGTCATAGAAGACGCCGGCCCCGGTCAACCCTTCCTTATGAATATCGGGGAACCACTCGAGCACCCGTGTCCGGGAGACGATCCTGGCGGCGTGGACCCGGCGGGCCGGATCGGTGATCCCCCGGTTCCGGTCCGCGGTGAGCAGGTTGAGCAGGACGAAGGCCGCGCCGAGGATCTCCGGCCCCCGCATCCCGTGCCCGTAGGTGGGCACCACGAACGGCATCGGTTGCACGAGGTGGGGGGCCATCCGGAGCAGAGCCCGGCGCTCGCCGCTCGACTCCCGCACCCGGACCACGTCGAGATGCTGGAGATAGCGGACCCCGCCGTGCACCACCTTGAGCGATTCGGCGGAGGTCGCGCCCCCGAAGTCGCCTCGCTCCAGCAGTGCCACCGAGAGGCCTCGCTGCGCGGCATCCCAGGCGGTCGCGGCGCCCGTGATGCCGCCGCCCACGACCACGACGTCGAACTCGGTACCTGCCAGCGCGGCCAGTGCCCGGGCCATCAGGCCAGCGCTCCCTGTCGCGCATGAAGGTACTGCTCCACCGAGTGAATGCCGTAGAGCAGCCGGTCCCAGCGTTGGTCCGGGGTGCTGAGCGGGGCCCGCTCGGCGATCAGCCAGCGGGAGAGCTGGTCCGCGATGGCCGGCTCCCCGTTGGCCGGCGCCACCTCGACCCGCACCAGCCCGTGGAAGAGGTCCCGGGCCTCCCAGCTCCACAGGCGAAGCGCCCAGGCGAGCACCGGCGCCACGCTCCGACTCTCCGGAGCGAACACCGAGGTGCGGTGGCCCCGGGGGAGACGCAGGTAGCGCTCGAGGTCGGCGCCGTCGAAGGGCAGCGCGGAGTGGCTCTTCGACACCCCGACCGTGCGAGGATCGGTGGCCCAGTCGGGGCTCTCCGACAGCGAGCCGTCCACCACCAGCCAGCCGTCCGATCTCCGGCGAAAGCGGCGGCCCAGATCGAGCTCCAGCTGGCCGCGAACTCGGTCCAGTGCCCGGGCCGCCAGGGTGAGATCCCGGACCGGATGGGGCGGCTCGTCCTCCGGGAGGGCAAGCGTGGTCAGTCCGTCGAGGACGTCTCCAGCCGCCTCGAGGGCCCGGGGCCGGGCGATGGCCAGCACGCGAAAGTCGTCCATCGCCGTCCGAAGATGGCCGCTGCGCCGCTCTCGCACAGCGGCAGCGATCTCGGCAACGTAGATCGGCGCCGCGCCCGCGTAGCCGACCAGGTGCATACGCTGCACGCCGTCCAGAAACGCGAGTACGCCCGGCCATGGCTCCGACGGTCCCACCCGGTGGTAGTCAAGAGTGTCTCCCTCGACCAGTCGAGCCGGCCGGATGCACGCCTCTTCGGCCCGTCCGCGGCTAGATTCAGGTAAGCCGGCGGCGGGCGTGAGTCCCTTCAACCCCAGGCCCCGCCGGACTCCCGTAAGATTCGGAATGGGCATGCCACATAAGGTAGCGGGTGACCTGCGCGAGCGCCTCGCCGCGGTCATGGAGACCGCGGGCGAGCTGCAGCAGAACCAGTCCGAATTGATGCGGATGATGCGCCAGACGCTGGCTGAGATCAGGGCGCTGCGCCAACGGATGCTCTCCCCGGTTCACGACGGGGCGAACACTGCTCCGACTGTGGGGACCAGGCTGGCGAAGAAGTTCCACCTGACGCCGCGGGAGCTCGAGGTCGCGATGCTGCTGTCCAGCGGCGCACCCAACACCGCTATCGCCCGGGCGCTGAACATCAGCGAGCACACCGCTCGCCACCATACCCGCCACGTCCTCGTCAAGCTGGGGCTGCACTCGCGCGCGAAGGCCGCAGCGATCATCGCGCGAGAGCTCGGTGTCGGTGCGGCGCGGTTTCCCTGACGCAGCCCTCCCGGCCACCCCTTCGGGCGGGGACTACCGAGCGATCACTCTTCCTCGAAGGAGCTGAACGGCGGCACGTTGGTCAACCAGAAGCCGGCCAGCCCGCCCTGCTGGTCGACTTCGATGTAGAAGTTGTCGGCGGCGCGGACCACCTCCACCGGACGACGGGTGCCGATGCTGAGGTGGAACACGCTCTCGGAGGCGTTGGTCTCCACCGACAGACTGGTGTCTACCTCGACCGATGCGATCGCTCCCTTCGACCCGGCGGAAGCCAGCACGACCCGTCCGTCGGTGAGTTGAGCGGGGACCTGGATCTCCGAGCGGGTGGAAACCTCCGGCCAGACTACCACGTCGATCCCGCACACGACGCCGCTGTTGACGTCGAGCACCGCCACGGAGCCCTCCGCATCGGTCAGCTCCACCGACCCGGTCAGGCCGCCGGTCTTGCGATTGCCCTTGAAGGAGCCGGAGAGGATGTCGGTCTCCGGGTCCCAGCGCCAGGCGATGGCCGGCAGCGCCCCGGCCAGGGGCTCTATCTTCGCTTCCATCGGGGAACGGCCCGCCTTAGGCGGCATGGGCCGGTTCCAGTCGCTGGATCAGGCTGAGGATCCGGTCGAGCGCCGCCTCCAGCTCGGCGTCGGAAACCGCATAGCTGAGCCGCACCCAGCGGTCGTCGCCGAACGCGGCCCCGGGCACGAGCGCCACCCCCTCCTGCTTCATCAGCTGCTCGCAGAACGCGGTACCCGTCACCGGACTCTTCTCCCGGATCCCGTCCACCCGGAAGAAGAAATAGAAGGCGCCGTGGGGCTCCACGAACTCGACGCCGGGCGCGTCGCTGCGGAACCGGCCGACGAGGTAGTCCCGCCGCCGGCGGAAGGCCGTCACCATGCGGCTCACTTCGGCGTCCACCTTCTCGTCGGTGAACGCGGTGGCCGCCGCCCATTGCGCCGGATGGTTGGCCCCGGTGGTCGTATGCGACTGGAGCGCGGCCATCGCCTTGGCGAGATGCGGCGGCGCCAGCGCCGCGCCGATCCGCCAGCCGGTCATCGCGTACGCCTTGCTCGCCCCGTAGATCACCACGGTGCGCTCCAGCAGCTCGTCCGGAAGGTCGAGCATGGACGGCGCAGGACCGGGGCCGTAGTTGATGCGACGATAGATCTCGTCGGCGATGATCCACACCTGGTTCTTTCGGGCCCACTCCGCGATCGAGCGCAGCTCGGCGAGGGTGTAAACGGCGCCGGTCGGGTTGCAGGGCGAGCAGAGGATCAGTCCCCGGGTGGTCGTCGTGTGCTGGCGGTCGAGGTCCTTGGCGCTCACCTTGAGCCCCCACTCGACATCGCCCGGCACCAGGACCGGCTCGGCTCGACACAGGTGCACGATCTGCGGGTAGGAAACCCAGGCGGGTGAGGGAATCAGCACCCGGTCCTTGGGCCCGAAGAGGGTGAAGCAGGCGTTGAAGATGGACTGCTTGCTGCCCGAGCTGACGACGAGGCCGTCAGGATCCACGGGCCGACCGCCCGACAGCCGGCTCAGATTGCCGGCGATGGCGCGGCGCAGCTCGACGATGCCGACGTTTGCCGGATACCTGGTCATCCCCTTCTGAATCGCCTGGATTCCCGCCTGGGCAGCGGGAGCCGGGGTGTCGAAGTCCGGCTCCCCGACGCCGAGATCGTAGACGTCCTCGCCGGCGGCCTTGCGGCGCTTGGCCTCGTTGCTGATGGCCACCGTCTCGGAGGCCCGGAGATGCTGCACGTTCGGGGACAGCGGATCAGGCATTCGAATGTATCCAGAGGGGGTGATGGTCGGCTGTGAGGGGGAAAGTTCTCCTCCGGCACGGGGAAGTCAACCGGCGGCCTTGGCGGTCGGGCACGTCGCTCTTAGGTTGGCTGCGCGGACCGCTCTGAGCGGCCCCGTCACACCAGCGAGGCACGCGTGCCGTCCTTCGAAAATCTCCACCTCACGCCTCCAGTCGCCGAAGCCCTGGAGCGGCTGGGCTGGGGTCCCGACGATCCAGCGCTCCGCGAGGCCGCGCCGACGGCCGCGCGCGGCCACAACCTCGTGCTGGTGGCGCCGCCTGCGCCGGCCTACGCCACTCCCGCGCTGGCTGGCATGCTGAGTACGCTCGGCCAGGGCCGTCGGGGGCTCCTGCTCGTCGCCGATGCCCACGTCGCGGAGTGGGGATCGCTGGCTTCGGCGCTCGGCGGCAACGGCCTTCGCATCCAGCTCGCTCGGGGGACCGGTCGCGCCGCACGCCGATTGAAGGCCGGCGAGGTGGACCTCCTGGTGGCGGCGCCGGCGACCGTGCTCGCCCTGCTCCGCCGGTCGGCGCTGGGGCCGGAGTCGGTTTCCACCGTTTGCCTCGCCTGGCCGGAGAGCTGGCCGGAAGGGGAGAGCCTCGCTCCCCTGATGCAGGACCTGGCGAAGGAGACGCAGCGTATCGTCGTCACCACGTCGCCCGGGCGCACGGCCGACCTAGTGGAGCGCTACGCGAGACGTGCTCTCACCGTGGGCGCCCCACCGCCTGACTCGCCGCCGCCGGCCCCGGCGGGGCCGGTGCGGACCGTCACCGTCGCGTGGGAACGCCGGGCGAGCGTCTTGTCCGACCTCGTCGAGATCTTGGATCCCACCTCCGTGACCGTGTGGACGGTGGACCGCTCCCGGCACGACGACATCGGCCGGGCGCTGCCCCCGGGCGATCCCGCGATTCACATCGTCACCGGCGACGCGCCGGCCGCCGCGGCGGTGGTGGCCTTCGACCTGCCGACGCCGGAACGGCTGCGGCAGCTGCTCACCGCCGGTGAGGTCCTGCTGCTGGTGCCGCCGGGCACCGAGGCGTACGTGGCACGTGTCGCCGCGCCGCGGAGACCCCTACGCCTGCCGGGCGCCGCGGAGGCGGTCGCGTCGGAGGCTGCTGCGCGGCGTGCCGCCGTGGCCCGTGCGATCGAGGAGCGGCGGGCCGACGCCGCGATGCTGACGCTGGCGCCGCTGTTCGAGCGCTATGACCCGGCGACCGTGGCCGCGGCCGTCTTCGATCTCTGGACCACGGCCTCCGCCACGCCGACCGCGCCCCCGCCGCCGGCAGTGCCCGCGACGGCGAGGATCTTCGTCGGGGTCGGCAAGAAGGACGGCGCCACGGTGAACGACCTCGTGGCGGTTCTCACCAAGGAACTGCGAGTGGACCGGGGCAAGATCGGGCGAGTGGAGCTGCGGGACGCCTATGCGCTGGTGGAGCTGCCGGCTCAGGAGGCGGAGGACATCGCCCGGGCACTGTCGGGAGCGACCATCAGGCGGAAGCGGGTGAGCGCCAGGGTGGATCGGGGGCCCGTGAAGCCACCTCGAGCCGCCCGGCCGCAACAGCGCCGGCCCTGAGCGGTTTCCGGCGCTTCAGCGCTTCCGGTTGACCATCTCCTTCAGGGCCTTGGCCGCCCGGAATGCCGGGACGATCGAGGCCCTGAGCGTCAGCGAAACCCCGGTCCTCGGGTTCTTCACCGCGCGTGCCGCGCGCCGTCGGAGCTCGAAGTGGCCGAAGCCCGAGATCGCGATTTTCCCGCCCCGCTTCAGCTCCGAGGCGATGATGCCGCCCTGGGAAAAGAAGAGATCGGTGATCTCCACGGCACGCGCTCGGGTGACACCGAGCCGCTTGGCGACCGCATTCACGATCTCCTGCTTGTTCACGGGGGCTCCTTGAAGAGCGGGGGCCCGAATATCGTAAGCCCGGCGAGTGCGACGCAAGGTGGCTGGAGATTGCGGCGATGACGGTGCATTTTCGGCGATCTCTCCCGGCCCCGATGGAGTCTCCATGAACTACGGCCAGCACCCCGGCTGGATCGAAGTGATCTGCGGCGTCATGTTCAGCGGCAAGAGCGAAGAGCTGATCCGCCGGGTGCGGCGCGCGATCATCGCACGCCGCCGGGTGCAGGTGTTCAAGTCCCACCTCGACGCGCGCTACGCGGGACTGTACAGCGTCTCCAGCCACGACGGCACCGAACTGGAGGCCACGCCGGTGGACTCGGCGGCGGAAATCTTCCGCCTGGTGCGGCCCGGCGTGCAGCTGGTCGCGATCGACGAGGCGCAGTTCCTCGATCCCGACATCGTGGGGGTCGCCACGGCGCTGGCGACCCGAGGCGTCCGGGTGATCCTGGCGGGCACCGATACCGATTTCCGGGGTGAGCCGTTCGGCGCGATGGGCCAGCTCATGGCGATCGCCGAGATGGTGGACAAGCTCCAGGCCATCTGCGTGGTGTGCGGCGATCCTGCCTGCCGCAACCAGCGGTTGATCGACGGCAGGCCGGCGCGCTACGACTCGCCGACCATCATGGTCGGGGGTCGGGAGAGCTACGAGGCCCGCTGCCGCCACTGCCACAAGGTGCCGCGCAAGGACGAGGACCAGACACGGCTGCTATAGGGCTGTCATCCCGAGCGAAGGCGAGGGATCTTGCGGGGGCGGGCAAGATCCCTCGCTGCGCTCGGGATGACAAAGAGCGGGCGTGAGCCGATGCTGAACGTCGCGCTCACCGGCAACATCGCGGCGGGAAAGTCGGTCGTGGCCGAGCTCTTCCGCCGCTGGGGCGCCACGGTCCTCGACGCCGACGCGATCGTGCGCGAGGTGCAGGCCCCAGGCAGCCCCGTCATGGGACGAATCGTGAAACGGTTCGGCCCGACGGTGGTGCGGCTCGACGGCTCGCTGGACCGGCCCGCCCTGCGGCGGATCGTGCTGGGGGACGCCGAGGCGCGCGCGGCGCTCGAGCGGATCGTGCATCCGGCGGTCTATGCCCGGCGGGCCGAGCTCGCGGCGGAAGCGGAGGCGCGCGGCGATCGGATCGTGGTGAGCGACATCCCCCTGCTCTTCGAATCCGGGGACCCCGACGCGTTCGATGCGGTCGTGCTGGTGGACGCGCCCGAGGCGGCGCGGGAGCGCCGGCTGGTGGAGCACCGCGGCTTGAGCGAATCGGAGGCGCGGGACATGATCCGGGCCCAGCTGCCGGCCTCGGTCAAGCGGGCGCGAAGCGATTTCGTCATCGACAACGACGGCGACCTTGCGGCACTGGAACGGACCGCGTCGGAGGTGTGGCGTGCGCTCCTCGCCCGCGCTTGACCTCGACCGCGACTCCATCTATCCTCCCTCCCGCCACCCCATGATGGAGCCCACCTTGTCCAATGTTCCGGACGATCTCCGCTACACCAAGGAGCACGAGTACCTCGCGCGCACCGGCGACCCCGCGGTCTTCCGCATCGGCATCACCGACTACGCGCAGGGCGAGCTGGGCGACGTCGTCTTCGTGAACCTCCCCAAGATCGGCGACAAGGTGGACGGCCATCAGTCCTTCGGCACCATCGAGGCGGTGAAGGCGGTGTCCGAGCTGTACGCGCCGGTCTCGGGTGAGGTGGTCGAGGTGAACGCGGCCCTGGAGAGCGATCCGGCCGCCGTCAATCGCGATCCCTACGCCGAGGGCTGGATGATCGCGCTCCGGGTGAAGAACCCCTCCGATCTCGGCCAGCTGCTCTCGTCCACGGACTACCGGAGCCACATCGGGGAGTGAGAGCCGTGAGGCCGGTCGTCCGCTCGAATCGCCTTGCCATCACCGTCTTGCCGCAGCGATGCCCCGGGGTCGTGTCCTCGGGGCGTTTTCTTTCAAGGACCACCAGGTCATGACCACTGTCCATCGCGCCGCATCCGCCACCCCGGAACTGCACGTCCTGCACCCCAGCCATTTCGCGTACCGGCACATCGGGCCCCGCCGCTCCGACGTCGGCGAGATGCTCGCGGTGCTGGGCTACGACTCGATCGAGGCCTTCATCGATGGCGTGGTGCCGGAAGAGATCCGGCTCCGCCGCCCGCTCGCGCTGCCGCCAGGTCGGAGCGAACGCGAGGTGCTCCAGGCGCTCCGCGGGCTCGCCGGCATGAACCGGGTGTTCCGCTCCTACATCGGCATGGGATACGCAGGCACCTTCACGCCCCAGGTGGTCCAGCGGAACGTGCTGGAGAACCCCGGCTGGTACACCGCCTACACGCCCTACCAGGCCGAGATCTCCCAGGGCCGCCTCGAGGCGCTGCTCAACTACCAGACCGTGGTCTCCGACCTGACGGGCCTGGCGGTTGCGAACGCCTCATTGCTGGACGAGGCGACCGCCGCGGCGGAGGCGATGAACCTCACCCTGGCCGTGAGCAAGCACTCGGCCACGCCGGTGTACCTGGTGGACGAGTACTGTCACCCCCAGACCATCGCCGTGGTGCAGACCAGGGCCGAGGCTCGGGGAGTGCGCGTGGTGGTGGGAGAGCCGGAGACATTCACCTTCGAGCCAGGCGTCGTCGGCGCGCTGGTGCAGTATCCCGCCACCGACGGCGCGGTCCGAGACTTCCACTCGCTCTGCGACCGGGCCCACGCCGCCGGCGCCCTGGTCACGGCGGCCACCGATCTGCTCGCGCTCACGATCCTGGTTCCGCCCGGAGAGTGGGGCGCGGACATCGCGGTCGGCAACAGCCAGCGTTTCGGCGTGCCGATGGGCTACGGCGGACCGCACGCCGCCTTCTTCGCCACCAAGGAAGCCTACAAGCGGTTCATGCCGGGTCGTATCATCGGCGTGTCCCGTGACATGGACGGCAGGGCCGCGCTCCGGATGGCGCTTCAGACCCGGGAGCAGCATATCCGGCGCGACAAGGCCACCAGCAACGTCTGCACCGCGCAGGTCCTGCTGGCGGTGATGGCGAGCATGTACGCCGTCTATCACGGCCCCGGCGGGCTTCGCCGGATCGCGGAGCGGGTGCACACCCGCGCCGTGCTGCTGGCGAACGCGTTGCGACGGCTCCGGTACCGGATCGTGCACGAGGCGTACTTCGACACCCTCTGCGTCGAGGTACCGGAGTGGGCGCTGCCGCGCCTGCTGGACGCGGCCCGGGTCCGTCAGATCAATCTGCGTCCCCTGCCGCCCACCCGGCTCTGCGTGGCGCTGGACGAGACGGTCACCCTGGGCGACCTCGCCGACCTCATCGCGGTGTTCTCGCTGAACGAAGCGCTGCCCTTCATGCTGGACGACATCGGCGTGAAATCGGAGCGCGCCGTACCGGCAGCGCTGGAGCGGAAGAGCTCGTATCTCGAGCATCCGGTGTTCCACCGGCACCACTCCGAGACCGAGATGCTGCGGTACATCAAGCGGCTGGAGGCGCGGGACCTCTCGCTCACCTCGGCGATGATCCCGCTTGGCTCCTGTACCATGAAGCTCAACGCAACCACCGAGATGATGCCGGTGAGCTGGCGGGAGTTCAATCGGCTGCATCCCTTCGCGCCTCGCGACCAGGCGGCCGGCTACGCGCTGCTCTTCAGCCAACTCGAGTATCAGCTGGCGGAGATCACCGGGTTCTCGGCGGTCTCGCTCCAGCCCAATGCCGGGTCCCAGGGGGAGTATGCGGGGCTGCTGGTGATCCGCGCCTACCACCGCTCCCGCGGAGAGGAGCACCGCACCACCTGTCTCATCCCTCAGTCGGCCCACGGCACCAATCCTGCGAGCGCGGTGATGGCAGGTATGCAGGTGGTCCCGGTGAAGAGCGACGCGCAGGGCAACATCGATCTCGAGGACCTGCGCGCCAAGGCCGCGGCGCACCGTGATACCCTCGCCGCGCTGATGGTGACCTACCCCAGCACCCACGGCGTGTTCGAGGGCTCGATCAAGGAGATCTGCCGTATCGTGCACGAGCACGGCGGGCAGGTATACATGGACGGCGCCAACATGAACGCCCAGGTCGGACTCTGCCGTCCGGGCGACATCGGGGCCGATGTGTGCCACCTGAACCTGCACAAGACCTTCTGCATCCCCCACGGCGGCGGCGGACCCGGGATGGGGCCCATCGGCGTCGCCACGCACCTCGCCTCGTTCCTCCCGGGCCATCCGATCGTGGAGCTCGCGCACCCGCAGGCCTGCGGCACGGTCTCCGCGGCGCCGTGGGGGAGCGCCGCGATCCTGCCGATCTCGTGGGCCTACATCGCGCTCATGGGCTACGACGGGCTGACCGAGGCCACCAAGATCGCGATCCTGAACGCGAACTACATCGCGCGCCGGCTCAAGGGGCACTACGAGGTGCTCTACGCCGCGCCCAACGGCATGGTGGCGCACGAGTGCATCATCGACACCCGCCCCTTCAAGGCCTCCGCCGGCGTGGATGTGGAGGACATCGCGAAGCGGATCATCGACTACGGCTTCCATCCGCCGACGGTCTCCTTCCCCGTGGCCGGCACGCTGATGATCGAACCGACGGAGAGCGAATCGAAGGAGGAGCTGGACCGTTTCTGCGACGCGATGATCGCCATCCGCGAGGAGATACGCGAGGTCGAGGAGGGCCGCGCGGACCGGCAGACCAACCTGCTCACCATGGCGCCGCACACCCTGGAGCAGGTGATCTCCGACGGCTGGGACCGTCCCTACCCGCGTGAGCGGGCAGCCTATCCCAGCCAGGCCGTGCGGGAGCACAAGGTCTGGCCGACGGTGGGGCGCATCGACGCCGCCTTCGGCGACCGGAACCTGGTCTGCGTCTGCCCGCCGATGGAGGCGTATGGCGCCTAGCTGGCGGCTGCTGCTCGATCTCGACGGGCGGCCCGGCTGGCAGAACATGGCGCTCGACCAGGCTCTGCTGGCGAGAGCCGGGCGCGGCGAGCGCTGGTTGCGGCTCTATCGCTGGACCCCGCACTGCCTCTCCTTCGGCCGGCACGAGCCGGCGCTGCGCCGCTACGACCGGCAACGGATCGAGGATCAGGGCCTCGACGTGGTGCGCCGGCCCACCGGAGGCCGGGCCGTGTGGCACGCGGAGGAGCTGACCTACGCGCTGGCGGCCCCGGCGGCTCCATTCGGCGGACTGCGGCAGGCCTATCAGGAGATCCATCGCATGCTCCTCGGCGCCTTGCATCGGCTCGGCGTCCTCGCGGAGATCGCGCCGCCGTGCGCTGCGGTTCCGATGGACGCCGGCTCGTGCTTCGCCTCGCCCGTCGGAGGAGAGATCACGGTCCGAGGGCGCAAGCTGGTGGGCAGCGCCCAGCTCAGAGAGGGAGCCGGACTCCTGCAGCACGGTTCTCTGCTGCTCGCAGGCGGCCAGACCACCGTCCGGGAGGTGACCCGTGGCGGTGCCCCCTTCGACCTGGCCGTACCGCTCGCCGACGCAGGTGGGACCCCGGATCCCCATGTGGTTGCGGAGGCGGTGGCCGGCGCCGCCGCCGAGCGGTGGGAGGGCGCCTGGGAGCGCACCTCCGCCGAGCCGGCTCTCCTGGCCGAAGCCTCCTCCCACGAGGCGAAGTTCCGCTCACCGGATTGGACCTGGAGAGTCTGACTCCGGCGGTCCCCTCGGGGCCGCCCTCCGTGTACTATTCCTTGACCCTCCCCCATCGCCCTCTCTGGAGCTCGGTGATGCCCAGGACGACACATCTGGTCCTCGCCGCGGTCCTCGTCGGCGGGCCCGCGGTCCGACCACCGGTGGCGTCAGCGCAACGGGATCCGGCCAACATCGTCATCGTGACCGGGCAGCAGGCCACGACCCCGGTGCCCACGCTGATCGAGGGCAGCCAGAACACGCTCGCCAACCAGGACGTCGCCGACCAGTTGTTCCTCCGCCTGGTCGGCATCGGCCCGGGCATGGTGACCGCGGGCGACCGAGGGTTCGTGCCGCTGCTCGCGCAGAGCTGGATGCGGCGCGATTCCGTCACGCTCGTCTTCGACATCGATCCTCGCGCACGATGGCACGACGGCGCGCCGATCACGTCCCGGGACGTGGTTTTCACCATGGGACGCGCCCGCGACTCCACCATCGCACCTCGTCTGGCCAACGTGACGCGACGCATCGCCTCCGTGGAAGCGGAAGGCGATCATCGGGTGGTCTTCCGCTTTCGCCAGGTATACGCCGAGCAGCTCTACGACGCGAGCTTCCACACGGCGATTCTGCCGGCGCATCTGCTCGAGGGACTCCCGGCCACCGAGCAAGCATGGGCGCCGTTCGTGGCGCGACCGGTCGGCAGCGGCCCGTATCGTTGGGTGCGGCGGCAGGAAGGAGAGTTCATCGAGCTCGCCGCCAACGACGACTTCTTCCTCGGCGCTCCCGCGATCAAGCGGGTCATCGTCCGGGTCGCCGTCAACGCGGACGCGCGGATCAACCTCCTGCTTGCCGGCGACGCCGATGCGACGGAAAACATCCCGCCACCGCTGACCAACATCGAGCGGGTGGAGTCGGCGGGGCATCTGAAACTGGTGACGGTTCCGTCGAGCAACCTCGGCTACCTCCTGTTCAACTACCGGGACCCTTCGCACCGCGACCGACCACATCGGATTCTCGCCGATCGCGAGGTCCGCCGGGCGCTGATCCTCGCGCTCGACCGCCAGCTCCTGGTCCGCGCGGTGCTGGGCCCCTACGGCGAGGTGCCGTACGGGCCGGTCTCATCCCAGCTCTGGATCCGCCACGGCGCGCCGAAAGCGGCGCCCCAGGACCTGGCCACCGCCCGGCGGCTGCTCGCCGGCCGCGGCTGGGTGGATCGAGATCACGACGGGGTGCGGGAGAACCGGCGCGGCGAACGGCTCGCGCTGAATCTCACCGTCCCCTCCTCGAGCCAGCAGCGGATGCAGATGGCGGCCATCATCCAGGAGCAGCTCCGTCAGGTCGGCGTGAGACTCGACGTGGTCCGGCTGGAGCCCGCCGTATGGACGGAGCGACGCTCCGCGGGCAACTTCGACATCGATTTCTCGGCGTCGACCCAGGATCCCTCTCCGAGTGGGCTCGCCTTCAGCTGGACCTGCGACGGCCCCGGCAACGCTGGGCGCTACTGCGACCGGGGCGCGGACTCGCTGCTCTTCCGCGCGATCGCGAGCCCGACCGCGGACCGACGGCTGTGGCACGACTTTCTCCGTCGCGTCGAGGAGGCGGCTCCGGCCGCGTTCCTGTACAGCCAGCTCTACGTATTCAGCGTCGACCGGCGCTTCCCCGAGGTGACCCTCCGGCCGGTGTCCGCCTGGAGCTCGCTCTGGCGCTGGCCCGCACCCCGCTCCTGATTTGACCCGCTGGCTCTGGCGCAGGGTCCTCCAGGCGGTGGGCACGTTCGCCATCGCTGTCGTGCTGATGTTCGTGCTGATGCGCCTCGCCCCCGGCGACCCCCTCTCCAGGCTGCAGGAGGGTCGCCCCATGAGCCCGGCGGAGGTCGAGCATCTCCGCAGGCTCTACCGGCTCGACCAGCCGATTTCCGCGCAGTTCGCCGAGTTCGTGGGTGGTGTCTTCACCGGTGACCTTGGCACTTCGATCGAACACGGTCTTCCGGTCACGACCCTCCTCGCTTCCCGCCTCCCGGCCACGCTCCTCCTCGGCGGCGCCGCGATCCTGCTCAACTTCACCCTCGGTCTCTGGCTCGGCGTCCGACAGGCGGTGCGGCGCGGCAGCCGGGAGGACCGCACCCTCACGCTGCTGTCGCTCGCGGGGTACGCGACGCCCTCCTTCTGGTTGGCCCTGGTGCTCGCCTGGCTGGTCGGCATCCGACTGGGCTGGCTTCCGGTGGCCGGCATGCGCGATCCCCTGCTGGCCCCCGACGCGCCCTGGCTCGCCCGCGCACTGGACATGGCGGCGCACCTGGTGCTGCCCGCGCTCACTCTCAGCATCGTCACCATCGCGGGGACCATGCGCTACCAGCGCAACGCCCTGCTGGAGGTGCTGCGCCTTCCATATATAGGGACCGCGAGGGCGAAGGGGATTCCGGAGATATCGGTGGTCTGGCGGCACGCCTGGCGCAACGCGGTCTTCCCGGTCATCACCCTCTTCGGGCTCTGGCTCCCGCTGCTGGTGACCGGCTCGGTGTTCGTCGAGATGGTGTTCGCCTGGCCGGGGCTGGGCTCGCTCGCCGCGACCGCCGCCTCGAGCCGCGACTATCCGTTGGTGATGGGCGCGGCACTGCTCGCCGCCGGGCTCGTGGTGACCGCGAGTCTCCTCACCGATCTGGCGTACGCGCTGCTGGACCCCCGGGTGCGCTACTCGTGAGCCCGCTGGGGGACGCGCTCGCGCGGGCGTGGCGCGACGCCCGCGGCCGCACCGGCGCGCTCATCCTCGCCGCCGTGGCGGTGGGTGCCGCGGTCGGTCCGCTGTTCCTGCCGGATCCCCTGGCCCAGCCCTGCGTCCTCACCTGCCGCAACCTCCCGCCCAGTCTCGACCATCCGCTCGGTACCGACGATCTGAGCCGCGACATCCTCGCACGGGTGGCGACCGGCGGCCGCATCTCCCTGTCGGTGGCCCTGCTCGCGGTGGCGCTCTCGGTCACACTCGGGGCGGTGACCGGGCTGGTGGCCGGGTACCTCGGCGGCGCGGTGGATACGGTGCTGATGCGGCTGGTGGATGCGGCGCTCGCGATTCCACGGCTCTTCCTGCTTCTTCTGGTGCTCGCGGTGTGGGAGCAGGTGCCGGTGGCGGTCCTCGTGCTGCTGATCGGGGCCACCGGATGGTTCGGCACCGGGCGGCTGGTGCGCGGCGAAGTGCTGCGCGTTCGCGAGGAAGCCTACGTGCGCGCCGCGGAGGCGCTCGGCGGGAGCCGGCGGCGGATTATCTTCCGCCATCTGCTGCCGAACACGGCCGGGCCGCTGCTGGTCGCCGCCACGCTCGGGGTAGGCGACGTGATCCTGCTCGAGGCGGGGCTCTCCTTTCTCGGCCTCGGGGTCCAGCCGCCGACCCCTTCGTGGGGCGGCATGATCCTCGACGCCAAATCGGTGCTGGTGGCCGCGCCATGGGCCGGGCTCTTCCCCGGGCTCGCCATCGTCACCACCGTGCTGGCGGTCAACCTGTTCGGCGACGCGCTGCGCGACGCCGTGGATCCCCGGGGCGCATGACCCGAGTCCTCCAGGTCGAAGACCTCCGAGTCTCCTTTCCCGCCGCCAATGGCGATCGCGTGTATCCGGTCGATGGAGTCAGCTTCACGCTCGACCGGGGGCAGACGCTCGCGCTGGTCGGCGAGTCGGGGTGCGGGAAGAGCCTGACGAGTCTCGCCCTCCCGCGGCTGATCCCCGCGCCCGGCCGCGTGGAGGACGGCAGCACGATCCGGCTGGGAGATACCGACGTGCTCGCGCTCCGGGGCGACGCGCTCCGCCGGATCCGGGGCCGCCGGATCGGGATGGTATTCCAGGACCCGATGACGAGCCTCAACCCCGTGTTCACCGTGGGCGACCAGATCGCCGAAGGGGTGCGCGCGCACTTCGACGTCTCTCGCGCCGAGGCGCGGCAACGCGCGCTGCGGCTGCTGCAGGAGGTGGGCCTTCCCGACCCCGCGTCGAGGCTGGACGCCTATCCCCATCAGCTCAGCGGCGGCATGCGCCAGCGAGTCATGATCGCGATCGCCCTCTCGGCCGAGCCCGAGATCCTGGTAGCGGACGAGCCGACCACCGCGCTGGACGTCACCGTGCAGGCGCAGATCCTGGAGGTGCTCGATCGGCTGCGCGACAGCCACGGCATGGCCGTGCTGCTCATCACCCATGACCTCGGGATCGTTGCGGGACGGGCCGATCGGGTGGCGGTGATGTACGCGGGCCAGATCGTGGAGGAAGCGCCGACCGCGAGGCTGTTCGGGCAGCCCTCGCACCCGTACACGCAGGGGTTGTTCGCCTCGATTCCGCGCATCACAGGGCCGATCGCCCGGCTCTCGCCGATCGGCGGCAGCGTACCGGCGCCGGGCGCGTGGCCCGGCGGCTGCCGCTTCCGTCCCCGGTGCCCGAAGGCCTTCGACAAGAGCGAGACGATGCCGCCGCTCCTTCAGGTAGGGCCGGACCACCGGATGCGCTGCTGGCTCGCGGAGCGGGGCGACGGGTGACACTGCTCCAGGTACGGGACCTGGTGAAGCACTACCCCGGCGGGGGACTCTTCCGCGGCGCCACTCCACCGGTTCGCGCGGTCCAGGGCGTCTCCTTCGACATCGGACCGGGCGAGACCCTGGCGCTGGTCGGCGAGTCCGGCTGCGGGAAGTCGTCGGTCGGGCGAACGGTGCTCCGGCTGCAGGAGCCGACATCGGGCACCGCGACGTTCGAGGGGGCGGATCTCTTCTCGCTGGACCGGGTCGCGCTCCGAAAGATGCGACGGCGGATGCAGATCATCTTCCAGGACCCCTACTCCTCACTCAATCCTCGCCTGTCGGTGGGCGCTGCGATCGCTGAGGGTATCGAGATCCATCGGCTCGCCAGCGGCGGGGAGGTCGGCCGTCGCGTCGGCGCGCTGCTGGAGGAAGTGGGTCTCGACCCCGGGTACGCCACCCGCTACCCGCACGAGTTCTCGGGCGGACAGCGCCAGCGCATCGGCATCGCCCGGGCGCTCGCGGTGCAGCCGTCGTTCATCGTGTGCGACGAGCCGGTGTCCGCGCTGGATGTCTCGGTCCAGGCACAGGTGCTCAATCTGCTCGCCGATCTCCAGGGTGAGCGTGGACTGTCCTACCTCTTCATCGCTCATGACCTCGCCGTGGTCCGGCAGATCGCGCATCGAGTGGCGGTGATGTATCTCGGCAAGATCGTGGAGGAAGGCTCCACCGAGGCCCTGTTGCGCGCTCCGCGCCACCCGTACACGGTCGCTCTGCTGTCCGCGGTGCCGGAGCCGGATCCCCGCCGGCAGCGTGCGCGGATCGTGCTGGGCGGCGACCTGCCGAGCCCCAGTCATCCGCCCGCCGGCTGCCCGTTTCATCCCCGCTGCTTCCATCCGCTGCGCAGCGACCGCTGCCGCCTCGAGGAACCGTCGCTCCGACCCGTGGGACCCACGCTCGCCGCGTGCCACTACGCCGAGAGCACCCCGCCCCCCGAGGCGGTCACCGGGGCCGTGTCCCCCACGGCGCCGAGGGGGTGAGCACAGTCACGGTCGGGAGGGTCCTGGCGATGCATCATGAGCTTGCACTCAGCCACGAGGTTGACATGAGCGATCGCAAGGACCTGGCGACCGAGGGAGCGGAGGACCGCCTCGAGGGGACCGGTGAGGTGATCGAAGGTCGCGTCCGGAACGCCGTCGGTGGCGCCACCGGCAATACGAAAGAACAACTCAAGGGCAAGGCGAAGGAGCTGGGGGGCAAGGCGAAGCAGGCGATCGGCAAGATGAAGCAGGACGCCGATCCGAGCCCCGGGGTGGACGAGGCCTGACCCGACTGCCGAAGTCTGGCAGGCGAAGTCAGAACGATCAGCCTTCCGTTGCGGTGCGGGGGGCGTTGAGCTTGTTGCGGAGAGTGCGCTCGCTGATGCCGAGCAGCCGGGCGGCGCGGGTGCGGTTGCCGCCGGTGGCCGCCAGCGCTCGCTCGATCGCCAGCCGTTCGATGGCGTCCAGGTTATAAGCCTGCATCGCGGCCTCCTGGATCGGACGATCGAAATCGGCCGGCTGGAGGAGGTTGCCGCTGCAGAGCAGCACGGCGCGCTCGACCGCGTTGGCCAGCTCGCGCACGTTTCCCGACCAGGCATAGCGCTGCAGCAGGTCGAGCGTCTCCGGGGCGAAGGTGGGGACGGGCCGTCCTTCCATCCGCGCCGCGCGCCGAGCGAAGTGTAGCGCCAGCCGGGGAACGTCCTCGATCCGCTCGCGCAGGGTGGGGACTCGGATCGGCAGGATGTTCAATCGGTCGTAGAGGTCATTGTGGAAGCGGCCGGCCTCCACCTCCGCCCTGAGATCGCGGCTGCTCGTCGCGATCACCCGCACGTCCACCTGACCCGACTCGGGGTCTCCGATCCCCTGGAGCAGCGCCAGCAGCCTGGCCTGGGGGCCGGCACCCAGCTCCGCGATCTCGTCCAGCACGAGCGTGCCACCATGCGCCTGATTGAAGGCGCCCGACGCCTCAGGACCGACGGCGGCGCTGTCCATCAGTTGGTCCAGCAGCGCGGCGCAGCTCACAATGACGAACGGCGCCTCCGCCCACGGGCCCTGGTCGTGAATGGCACGGGCGAGGAGCTCCTTGCCCGCACCGGGCTCTCCTTGGAGAAGCACCGGCGCGCGGGAAACAGCGACCGCGGCCACCAGGCTCATGGTGCGGCGGAATGGTTCGCTGTCGCCCACCAGCTCATCCCGGCTCCGGACCCTCGCGAGCTCCCGGCGCAGGACGACATTCTCCCGCCGGAGACGCACCAACTCCAGCGCCCGGCGCACCGCGATCTCCAGACTCTCGGCCCGAATCGGCTTGGTGAGATAGTCGATGGCCCCCGACTCCATGGACTGGGCGACATGCTCCGGCCTCGAATCGTCGGTCATCAGGATGACCGGGATCCGGTGGCCCTCCTCTCTCAGCCGGGCGAGCAGATCGAAACCGGCGAATCCCGAGGTCCGATACTCCGCGAGGATCAGATCCACCGGAAGTCGGCCCACCACCAGTAGCGCCTCGTCGGCCGTGGAGACGAGGACGGTGCGGTGGCCGGCACGGGTGAGAATGTGCTCCAGGATCGCGCCGGCGGCGGGCTCGTCGTCGACGCAGAGAATGGATGCCGGCACGGCGCCCTCGGCGGCTCGAGCTGGGGGAAGGACGCGGACCAGTGGGCTCGGAGAAAATAGCTTGTTGGTTGGAGGTTCGTCATCCTTGGGTTCCGATGGCGGGGCGGACTTCCGAGTCCGCTCCGGGGTCCTATCTTCCAAGCGGCGCTACCGCCTCGGCTTGCCTCCCGCAGCTTCGGAATCACCTGGATCCTCCTCCTTCTTACAACGAGCCCGGCATGGAACGACAGCTCATCTCCAGCGGCGCGCCATGGGAGCCGGTCGTCGGCTACTCCCGCGCCGTGCGAGTCGGCAACCACGTGCACGTCTCCGGCACGACGGCAACCGGACCCGATGGCACGATCGTAGGTGTGGGGGACGCCTACGCGCAGGCGGCGCAGACGCTCCGGAACATCGAGTCCGCCCTTCAGCGGGCGGGGGCTTCGCTGGAGCACGTGGTGCGGACCCGGATGTACGTGACCGACATCGGACGCTGGCAGGAATTCGCCCGGGCGCACGGGGAGGTCTTCGGTGCCATCCGGCCGGCGACTACCATGGTGGAGGTGCGCCGGCTCATCGCACCCGAGATGCTGATCGAGATCGAGGCGGAGGCGGTGATCGCATGAATCCGGTCGAAGCGTTCACGACGCTGGACATGCGTGTGGGCCGGGTCCTGCGCGCCCAGCCCAACGAGCGGGCGCGCAAGCCTTCGTATAAGCTCTGGATCGACTTCGGTCCCCTGGGGGAGAAGACCTCCAGCGCCCAACTGCGCGCGCTCTATCGAGCGGAAGATCTGGTGGGAAGGCTGGTGGTGGCCGCGGTGAACCTGGGCAGCCGCAACATCGCGGGATTCACCTCGGAAGTGCTGGTGCTGGGGCTGCCGGACCAGTCGGGTGAGGTAGTGCTGCTCGCGGTCGAGAGGGAGGTACCGCTCGGCGGGCGGGTGTATTAATCGCCGCTAGGCTCGCTCTCGAGGGCGGGACGGAGCACCAGGCCGGTGACCTCGCCGTCTTCCGCAAGGGTCCATTCCAGCAGCATCTTGTGGCGCGAGCCGTCGAAGGTCGAGGTGCGGCTATAGATGTGATCCGGACTCGCGGTCTCGACCCGCTCGTCCACCTGGCCGCGCTCGCGCCCCAGCCGGGTGACCGCCTGCCCCGCGAACGAGGCGAGATCGCCCACGCTGCCGAACGTCTGCCGCATGTCCGGCGAGAACCGGTTCCACAGCTTCTCGTACTGGCTGCCGTACAGCCAGGCGGTATACTGCCGACCCAGCTTCAGCAGACTGTTGGTTTGGGGATCCGCCTGGGGCCCGCATGCCAGTACGGCCGCGGCCAGCACGAAGCCCTGGGTCCATCCGCGCATCGGTCACCCTCGGAGTGGCTCGTGCGCCGGGCGTCCACCATCAACCGGAGAAGGTGATGCGGGTCTATATCTCCGTCGACATGGAAGGGGTGGCGGGTGTGGTCCACGAAGACCAGACCGATCCCATCGAGCCCCGGCATGCGGGGGAGTATAACCGGATGCGCCGGCTGATGACCAGCGAGGCCAACGCTGCGATAGAAGGCGCGCTGGAGGCGGGTGCGACCCGGGTGCTGGTGAACGACAGCCACTGGCTGATGCGCAACCTCCTCGCCGAGGAGCTGCACCCCTCGGCGGAGCTCCTCAGCGGCGGACCCAAGCTGCGTTCCATGGTCGAAGGGATCGAGCTGGGCTTCGACGCGGCGCTCTTCGTCGGCTACCATGCGATGGCCGGCACCCGGCACGCCATCATCGATCACACCTACAGCGGCCTGATCCACGAGGCGCGGCTGAACGGCCGGCCGGTGGGCGAGCTCGGCATCAACGCCGCGCTGGCGGGGACCTACGGCGTGCCGGTCGTGTTGGTGAGCGGAGACCAGGCCCTCGCCGCGGAAGCGACGGCGCTGCTGGGCGACGGCATCGAGACCGTCGTGGTCAAGCACGCGGTGGGGCGCTTCGCCGCTCGGAGCGTGTCGCCATCGGAAGCGTGCCGCCGCATCCGCGAGGGCGCCGCGGCGGCGCTCCGGCGGTCGCACCCTCCGCTCACGCTGAACCCTCCCGTCCGGCTCGAAGTCGAGTTCACGCTGGCGCACATGGCGGACATGGCCGAGCTGGTGCCGGGGTCGGTGCGCACCGGCGGGCGGACGCTCGAATATGTGCACCACGATTATCGGGAGGTCTTTCGGGCGTGGCGGGCGCTGTACAACCTGGCCGGCTCCGCCTGACTCCATCCCTGCCCCGCCCCGTTGGCTCCGTGGTGACGGGGTGGCGCGGCGGTGGGGCGAACTGAAGGCCCGCGGGCCGACCCAGGGATGTCAGCGGGGCGCGGGCGCGGGCTCCATCGAGACGATGCGGCGCACCGCGATGGGAAGGCCGACCTGGCAGCCGGTGTCGGAGTCGTCCGCGGTCTGACCGCTGACGGTCGCCCGGACTCCATCCTGGAGCAGCTCCGCCGGGGCCTGGTCGGGGAGCAGCTCGTAGTGCCGCCCCTCCCCATCGTCCAGGCGCCAGCACCCGTCGGCCTTCGCCACGTACACGACCGTGCCGCTGATGAAGAGCGATCCGCTGCTGCTGTCCGTGATGATGACGCACTGGCTGGTGCTTCCCGTTGCCGAGAGCAGCAGCAGTGGGAGGAAGGAGTGGAGCAACGCGCGGCGTTCGATCATCAGACCCCTGCGCCCGCAGCTCGAGGAGCTCCGGCACCCGTTCCCCAAGCTCCTCAGACGTCGGGCGAGCTCGTCGCCGGGTGCGCCCTGAGAGGGAGAAGGTACGCCCGGGACACGCCAACGGCAACGCCGGCCGCGGGTTTACCCGCGGCCGGCGTTGCCTGCAGCTCGGCTCAGGAGGGCTACTGCTTGACCCAGGTCGGGCGCAGGTCCGCCGTCACCCGGTCGACCAGCGTGGCGACGATCTCGTCGTAGGCCTCCTCGCTGTCGCGCACGGCGACCGAGGGGAGGCCGCCGGCCAGCGCCACCCGCCCCACCGTTCCGCTCGCGGCGGAGCTCGAGCGCCACAGCGTGCCCCCCGCGCGGGTGGAGAGCAGTCGCACCCCGAGCTCGGCTGAGACCGTCGCCCGCAGCTTGAGATCGTCCACGGCGACGTGGGCCTTGGGCTTCACCCCGGACACCTTGAGCTCGCCCACGAACACCGCGGGGATCCCCTTGGCCTCTCCCAGCTTCTGGGCCAGGACGATCGGGTCGGTGCCGCGCGGGAGCGAGCGCAGGACCGAATCCGAGGGCGACAGCTCCAGCAGCTCCACCCCGGGCTGGCCGGCCAGCAGAGCCTCGGCAAAGCGCCGGGTGGCGAGCTCGCTCATACCGCGGTGCTCCTCGGTGGCCGAGAAGGTGACCAGGGCGACCTGGCCGTGCTGGCGGAGGTCGAGCCGGGGCGGGATCTGGGCATACTTCGACGCGCAGGCGGAGAGCCCCAGAGTGCCGCAGACCGCGAGGACCCACCGCGCCAGGGGGGACCGTGAGCCGCCGAAACGGAGCATTTGGACCATCGCCCGAAAGGGGGAGCCCTCCAGCCAAGCAAGAGGTGCGCCGCCCGGTGGCTCGCCAAAACTGGCCGCCGGAGCCAACTTCACTGCTGCGCCTTGCTGCACCCCGCACCCTTCCTCGATCCGGAGTCCGACCATGTTCCGCCGCACACTCCGCAGTGCCCGGCCCGCCTCCATCGTGGTCCTGGCCGGCGCGCTGCTCTTCCTGGCCGGCTGCGCCGGCGTCACGCCCATCGGCGAGCTGCTGGACAATCCCGCGAAGTACGACGGCAAGAGCGTGCGGGTGGAGGGCGAGGTGAAGGAGTCCCTAGGCGGCCTTGGCGTCGGGGGCTACCAGGTTCGGGACGACACCGGCACGCTGACGGTCGTGAGCGAGACGGCGGGCCCGCCGCGAAGCGGCTCCCAGATCAGCGTGAAGGGGACGTTCCAGGCGCTCATCACCCTGGGCTCCCGAAGTCTTGCCGTGCTGCGCGAGGAGAGCCGCGAGGCGCGCTGAGGCGCGCGCTGCTTCCCCGACTCGTGGAAGCGGCCTGATCCGGCCTATATTCGTCACTCGATTCCTCCCGCAACGAGATGCCCATGTCCCTCGGTGCCAGCTTCCTGGAGCAGGTGGATCGCGCGTTCGATCGGGCCGCCCGGCACACCGGGCACGACCCGACGCTGCTCAGCAACATCAAGGCCTGCAAGAACCTTTTCTACACCAGCTTCCCCATCAAGCGCGACGACGGCAGCATCGAGGTGATGCACGCATGGCGCGCGGAGCACAGCCACCACAAGCTCCCCACCAAGGGCGGGATCCGCTATGCGGACACGGTGGACGCCGAAGAGGTGCAGGCCCTGGCCGCGCTCATGACCTACAAGTGCGCGCTGGTGGACGTGCCGTTCGGCGGCGCCAAGGGCGGCATCCGGCTCAACCCCAAGCGGTACACGCCCGGGGAGCTGGAGCGCATCACCCGACGCTACGTCTTCGAGCTCACCCGGAAGAACTTCATCGGCCCGGGCCTGGACGTCCCCGCGCCCGACGTGGGCACGGGTCCCCGGGAGATGGCCTGGATCGCCGACACCTACAGCCAGCTCCGCTCCGGCGAGCTCGACGCACTGGGCTGCGTGACGGCGAAGCCGGTCAGCGCCGGAGGGATCCGGGGACGGGTGGAGGCGACAGGCCGAGGGGTGTTCTACGGCGTGCGGGAGGTCTGCTCCGTCAAGGAGGACATGAAGGCGCTGGGCCTCTCACCGGGGCTGGAGGGGAAGCGGATCGTGATTCAGGGACTGGGCAACGTGGGCTACCACGCCGCCCAGTTCTTCCAGCGGGCCGGTGCGCGTCTCGTCGGCCTGGCCGAATCCGAGGGGGCCATCGCGAATCCCAAGGGGCTCGACATCGAGAAGGTGATGACCTACCGGAAGGAGCGGCGCTCGATCCTCGACTTCCCCGGTGCCAGCAACCTGACGCGGCGGGAGGAAGCGCTGGAACTGGAATGCGACATCCTCATCCCGGCGGCGCTCGAGCGACAGATCACGGAGGAGAACGCGCCGCGTCTCCGAACCAAGATGGTGGTCGAGGCGGCGAACGGTCCTACCACCGCCGAAGCGGACGAGATTCTCAAGGCGAAGGGCGTGATGGTGATTCCGGACGCCTACGTCAACGCCGGCGGGGTGACCGTCTCCTACTTCGAGTGGGTGAAGAATCTCGGCCACGTGCGATTCGGCCGCATGCAGAAGCGCTTCGAGCAGGGCGCCTACGGCCGGCTGCTGGAAGCGGTGGAGGGCGTGACCGGACGGCACTTCACGCCCGAGGAGGTCCAGCGGGTGACCCAGGGCGCGAGCGAGGAGGACCTGGTGAACTCGGGTCTCGAGGAGACAATGATCGGGGCCTATCACCCCATCCGCGAGGTCTGGAAGCGGCAGGGGGGCCAGGAGGACATGCGCATCGCCGCCATGATCGTCGCCATCGACAAGGTGGCGATGAGCTATGAGCAACTGGGGATCTTTCCGTAGGCGGTCGGGCGGTAGGGCGGTCGGGCGGACAGGCGGACCGCCTACCCTGTCATCCCGAGCGAAGCGAGGGAACTTGCATGCAGTAGCAAGGTCCCTCGTCGATTCGCTCCTCGGGATGACGGGCGCGCTGACCGCCCGACCGCCCTACCGCCACACGAACCGCGGATGGCTCCTGATCGGATCGAAGTTCGGATCGATCCGGAGGAGCCCCGCGGCCCTGAGGCCGGGCTCCGAGACCAGGGCCTCGAGCCGGTCGATCGCGCCGTCGGGCTGGCCGGCGAGCACGTAGATGCGCGCGATGGCGTAGCGGACGTAGGACATCTGGCTGTTCTGGTCCTTCGGCTGCTCCCGCTCGGCACGCAACGCCTCGGCGATCGCCTCCTGGTACCGGCCGGCATAGGCCAGTCCCAGACCTCGCATCGCGATGAGCTGGTTCCGGTGCAGCTGGTCCCCATATTGGGCCAGCAGCGCGGTGAATGCCTTGGCGGCGCTGTCGCCCCAGACCCGGGCCAGCTCCCGCTCTCCGCGAAGCCAGTGCACCTGCGCCCGGGCCACCGCGAGGTCCGCCACGCTGCCGTCGAGATCCGCCGGCTTGAGGGTCAGCAGCGTGCGACGGCCTTCGTCGTCCAATGCCCAGACCAGATCCTCCCGCAGGGCCACATAGGCCACGAACCGCCGGCGCCCCACGATCTCCTCCATCGTGCGGAACACCTGGCGAATGCCTTCCAGATCGCCCTCCATCGCCGCCAGACGGGCGCGATTATGAGCCAGGCTCATGCTGCTGGGGCGCAGTACACGAGCCCGCTCGAACATCGCCCGCGCGTCGTCGAAGCGGCGCAGGCGCATGTAGGCGATCCCCAGATCGTTGAGCACATCGGGCGACTGCGGATCCACCCGGACGGCCTGCTCCAGGTCCACCACCGCGTCGCTCCACAGGGCCAGATCCACTTCCGCCTCCGACGCCGCATCCAGCAGGTCGCTCCGGCTGGGCGCGCTCCGGAGCGCGGCCCGATACTCGGCCAGCGCGGCGCTCGCGTCACCCCGGACCACGTGGAGGTAGCGGCCGCGTGCCTTGCGGGTGTCGGGCGACGCCGGCGCGAGCGCCTCCGCGCGCTCCACCGCGATCCGCGCCTGCTCCGCATCGTCTGCCCGCATGCCGCCCAGCCGCATGGCGTCCACGTGCCCCGCCGCGAGCTCGGCCCAGGCCGCGGCGAAGTCGGGATCGATCTCGACCGCCCGACGATACGCGGCGAGGGCGCCTCGAAGTGCCTGGGGCGCGACCTCGCCCGACCGAAGCTCGCGCCCGTGCAGGTAGAGCGTGTACGCCTCGAGGCTCCCGGTGGGACGCGAGGTGAGGTCGCGCCGGGCCGGGCCGGCGAGTGCGAGATTGAGCGCAGCGGCGACTTCACCCGCGATCTGGCCCTGAATCTCGAACACATCGGTCAGCGCCGCGTCGAACGACTTCTGCCACCGCGTCGTGCCGGTGCGGGCGTCCACCAGCTCCGGACTCACGCGCACCCGGGAGGCCTGCCCCGGCCGCTTCTCCCACCGCACCGTGCCGGTCAGCAGGTACTGCACATCGAGGTCCTGCGCGATGTCCTGTGGCTTCTGGTCCTGGCTCCGATATCGGCTGGAGCTCGACCGCGCGATCACCTCGAGCCCGGAGACGACGGCCAGCTTGCCGCGCACCTCGTCGGCGATGCCGTCCGCGAAGTACGCGTCGGCGGTGTCGCCCAGATTCTCGAACGGCAGGACGGCGAGGCGGGTGCTCCGGGTGATCGCACCGATGTCCGCCGCCGCGGCGCTGTCGGTGGGGTCCGTCGCCCGGGTATAGAGGAACCCGCCCGCGAGCAGGGTCGCCGCGGCGCCCGCGATCCAGACGGCCCGGTTGCCTCCCGGCGCCGCGGCGACGGGCGCGGTCGCGTTGGGATCGGTGGTGAACTGTCCACCGAGCGCCGCGCCGAATTCGGCCATGGTGGCGAAGCGGTCGCCGGGCTTGAGCGCCAGCGCCCGATGGAGCGCCTCCTCCACCTCGGGCGACACCTCCGGCCGGGAGGTACGCACCTTGGGCGGCGCCGTCGTGAACCGGCGAACGATGAGATCGTGGGAGGACGAGCCGGTGAACGGTGGCGTGCCGGTGAGCATCTCATGGCAGGTCGCCGCGAGCGCATACTGATCGGCCCTCGAGTCCACCACGCCATCGCCGGAGGACTGCTCCGGGGCCATGTAGGCCGGGGTGCCGAGCGCCACGCCCATCTCGGTGAGCCGCTCCTCGCTCGGGCTCTCGGCCGCACGCGCGATCCCGAAGTCGGCCACCTGCGTGGAGCCGTCCTCGGTGAGGAGCAGGTTCTCCGGCTTCACGTCGCGGTGAACCACGCCTTCCTTGTGGGCGTAGCTCAGCGCCTGCGCGGCTTGGCGGGTGATCCTGAGCGCCTCCTCGATCGGCAGGATCCCCTCCCGCCGCAGCCGCTCCCGGAGACTCTCGCCGCGCACGAACGGCATGCTGAACCAGAGGCGCCCCGCGGCCTCGCCCGAGTCGTACACCGAGAGGACGTGGGGATGGCTCAGCCGCGCGGCGACCCGGATCTCGCGCTGGAACCGCTCGGCCCCGAGCGAGGCCGCCACGTCGGGGTCGAGCACCTTGAGGGCGACAAGCCGGTCGTGCTTGAGGTCGCGGGCCAGATAGACGGTGGCCATCCCGCCGCGCCCGAGCACGCGCTCCAGCACGTACCGGTCGCGTAATGCCTCGGCCAGGGGATTGGAGATGGCGGCCACCGAAGTTGGGACTGGTATGGTGCGGAATCTCACCCAGCGGCGACGCCGACGCCAGCCTGGGGGCTGACCGGAGCCGTTTGCCCGGCAGGTCGAGAGGCTATAGCATCATCCCCTATGACGCTGACGCCCTCCGCGCCGCCGCCTTCACCCGGGATCGTCCGCATCAGCCCATTCGCGGGGCTGGTGCCGCGCTTCGACGAGCTGATCGTCTCCTCCTCCTCGATGGTTCTCTACTTCATCCATTCGCGGCGCTGGCGGGAGAACCACGCGACCGCGATCAAGATCTTCATGGCGAAGCCCGAGACCAGTCTCGAGGTATTTCTGCCGGACCTCGAGAACCATGAGCTGATGTTCTCGCTGGAGAAGCATTTCGAGGATGGTCCGCTGATCCCTGCAATGGTGGAGGACGCCTACCGCTACTTCACCCGGCTGGCGCGGGAGTACCAGAAGGCGGTTCAGGTGCGGCTGTTCGGCCGGTATCCCACCTACTCCTTCTATCGCTTCGACGACCGGGCCATCATGGCCATGTACTCCAACAGCGTCGCCAAGAAGGAGCTGCCCGCGTTCGAGGTGACGGTGGACGGGCTTCTGGGAAGCTTCCTGGCGGCGGACATCGAGGACCTGCGCCGCGAGTGTCGCGTGCGCGACCCGGACGACCTGGAGGCGGTCATCACCAACGCGGGCGGCCGCGCCTGACGGTCAGGCCCTGCCTCCCTCCAGAACTTCCGCCTCGAGCTCGGGGGAGCGCGAGAGGTCTTCGATGATGAAGAAGCGGGTGATCCGATCTCCGCAGACGTGGAGCAGCATGGCGAACTCCCCGCCGAGCGTGACGCCACGAGGGATGGTGAACCGCTCCGCTCCCACGGCCACCACGCGCTCGCCTTCGCCATAGCAGCGAACCTTCCAGAAGCTCACGATATCACCGAGCGCGGTGAAGTAGGCGACGACCGCGTCAGGTCCCCGGGCCGCGACCACGGCGGCATCGCCCGGCGGGGTAACCTCGAAGACCACGTCGTCGGCCAGGTGCGCCACGAGCGCGCTGAAGTCGAGCGTGGCAAAAGCTTGGTCGAGCACGTGCTGGAGGAATGCGGAGTTGGTCATAGCAGTACCGTAGGTCTGTGCGTTGGCAGGTCTGTGCGTTTGGCGCTGGCTGCGCGGAACCTGCGCCTTGGAGACGCTTTTCGCCGAGCCTTGTGACCGGACTGTTACTTCACGCGACGGTGAGCAGGGGTGAGAAGCACCAGGGTCGGGTCACTCCGGCCTGTCCCGAACATATGCCGAAACCAGGGTCCGGGCAAGTCCCTAGCACAGACCGCGGCACCCGGCTTGACAGTCACGGTTCCGATTCCCATCGTGTGGTCACCGCGAGCGCAAGACACTACGACAATGAGATGACGCCACCCTGGCGTGCATTCCATCGCGGTTCGCCGGACCCCGGCTCTACACCCCCCAACAATCGCAGCGTTCCCAGGAATCGCCCCACGGCGGTCCCTCCCTCAGGCTATTCGCTGCGGCACCCGCCGCAGGACGAAGACTCTATGACTGGCAGCACCCTGATACGCACCGCGGCCGTCTCCGCCGCCGTTCTGCTCGCGGCGTGCGGCGACGACGCCACCGCACCTCGCCCTCCCGGCGCCGGCGCCGTAGATGAGCTCGCATCGGGCCGGAAGAGTTCTGAGGACTCGCTGGTCCAGCTGGTGCGCCAGCTGACCGCGGGGCGCGGCATCACTCCGATGCCTCGGCCCCGACCCGTCCGTCCGGCGCTGGAGCGACTGGGGCAGGCGCTCGCGTTCGACAAGATTCTGAGTGGGAATCGCGACATCTCCTGCATGACCTGCCACCTGCCGGTTCACGGCACCAGCGATGGACGCAGCCTCTCCATCGGACAGGGCGCCACCGGACTCGGACCGGAGCGGGTGCATCCGAATGGCACGTTCATCCCGCGGAACGCGCCGCCCCTCTTCAATCTCAGCGCGATGGAGACGCTGTTCTGGGACGGTCGGGTGAGCCGCGATGCTCAAGGCGCCTTTCACACCCCGGCGGGCGCCCGCCTCACGCCGGAGATGACGCAGACCTTCGAGTTCGGCGCGGTCTCGGCTCTGGCGCTGTTCCCGGTGCTGAATCGGGCGGAGATGCGCGCGGATGCGGGCAACGAGCTGGCCGCGATTCCCGACGACCGGCCCGATCTCGTCTGGGCCGCCTTGATGCGGCGGCTGGGTGGGATCGGGGAGTATCGCAAGCTGTTCGAGGCGGCCTACCCTGGTCGGCGCTTCGACCAAATGAGCTTCGCCCACGCTACCAACGCCATCGCCGGCTTCATGGTGGCCAGGCTCTCGTTCAACAACTCCCCCTGGGACCGCTTCCTCGGCGGCGACGACAGGGCTCTCACTGCGGGGCAGCTGCGCGGGGCAGCGGACTTCATGAGCGCGCGGTGCTCCATCTGCCACAACGGCCCCGCCCTCACCGACAACCTCTTCCATAATGTGGCCGTCGCCCAGGTCGGGCCCGGCCAGGGGGACGGCGACGGTCTCGACGACTTCGGCCGTGAACGGGAGACCGGCAACCCGGCCGAGCGCTACGCGTTCCGCACTCCGCCGCTGCGCAACGTGGAGCTCACCGCGCCGTACGGCCACGACGGCGCCATCGTGGATCTGCGGGACTTCATCGATCATTACAGCGAATCGGATCTCAAGCTGCGCAGCTTCGACGTCAACCAGCTCGAGGCCCTGCTGCGTCCTACGCTCCGCCCCACTGTGGAGCAGATCCTCGCGACCCGCGACACCCTGCTGCGAGGCGTGGTCTTCCCGCCGCAGGTGGTGGACGAGGTGACCGAGTTCATGCGTGCGCTCACCGATCCGGCGGCCCGGAATCTCAGGCGCGTGACTCCCCGTCGCGTGCCCAGCGGACTGTCGGTGGACTGATCGTCGGCTCTCCGGCGGCGGGAGCCCACCTGCTCCCGCCCGCCCGGGGCGCGGCTATACTTCCGCCGCATGCCCCCCGAGCTGAGCCCGGCCCGGCGTCGTACCCGGAAGCTCTGGCGACGGATCCGCAGCGTTGCCGCGCTCCTGCCTCCCATCGGCTTCCAGTGGGTTCGCCACCTGCTCTGGCACGGTACCACACTACCGCTCTCCCGCCCGCGCACTCTCACCCATCACCTCTTCCTCAAGATGGCCCGGGACCGAAACCCGCTGCTGACCGTCACCTCCGATAAGCTGGCGGTGCGCGGCTACGTGACCGAGCGGCTCGGTCCCGGCTTCCTGCCCGAGCTGTACGGCGTCGTGGACTCTCCGGAGGAGCTCCTCGAGCTCGAGCTGCCGCCCCGCTACGTGGTGAAGGCGACGCACGGGAGCGGGATGACCGCCGTGGTCCTCAGCGACAGCGTCGCCGAGCGTGCGTCGGTGGCTGCACGGGCGCGCAGGTGGCTCGCCATCCAGTACTGGAGAAAGAATGGCGAGTGGGGCTATCGCGACATCCCCCCACGGCTCATCGTCGAGGAGTTCCTGGATGGGGGCGGAGGGAGGGTGCCCCCCGATTGGAAGTGGCTCTGTTTCGGGGGGCGTCCGGCGCTGGTGCAGGTGGACTTCGACCGGTTCACCGGGCATACCCGCAATTTCTACGATCCCGACGGCCGACCCGTCGTCCTCAGGATGTACTATCCGCAGGGCCCCGAGATCCCGCTTCCAGCCTGCTTCCCGCGGATGCGCGCCGTCGCGGAGCAGCTGGCGGCCGGTTTCGACTTCGTGCGGGTGGATCTCTATGCCCTGGGCCAGCGGATGGTGGTGGGTGAGCTGACGCATTACCCCACCGGCGGCAACAAGTCGTTCGATCCACCGGAGTGGGACGCCCGGCTGGGCGCATTGTGGCCCGCGGACGGTGGCCGAGGAGGTCGTGACGCAGTGACGACGGGGAACAGGTGAGATGCCCACGCCCAAGCTGATCGGACGCCTCGCGCGCGACCCTGCGAGCGAGCCGAGGACCGGTGTCGGAGCCGCGCGTCGACTGCCGGAGGACCTCCTCCGCCAGGCCAGCCGGCGGGTGGAGGTCATGGCGTCGACGGCCGCGGTCCTCTGGACCCTGGCCCCGGCACTCAGCCATCTCGCGCTCTATCTCACCAACCCGTCCGATCCCAGGCTCGGCCTCTTCAGCCGGGTGAACCTGATCTCCGCCGGATGCGTGGTCCTCTCCCTCTCGATGTACGCCTACCTTCGCACCGGCCGGCGTGACCCCGAGCGGGTGATGGATCTCGCGCTGCTCTTCATGATCGCGATGACCTTCTCGATGGGCGTGCTGATTCACTGGGCGAGGCCCTGGTTCGTTCCCACGACCGTCGAGCCGATGATCACCTGGAGCGGCCCCATCATCCTCATCACGGCGGGGATCGTGCCGGTGCCGCCGTGGAAGATGCTGGCGGCGGGACTGGTCGCGGCTTCGATGGACACGATCGGGATGGTGATCGCCGGGGCCGCCGGCGAGTACCGGTACGGCCCGTTCTACAATGCCGTGCTCATGCACTATCCCAACTTCCTGATGCTGGGCGCCGCGGTCACCATCTCGCACGTGGTGACCCGGCTGGGCCAGCAGGTCAGCCGGGAGCGCGAGATGGGCAGCTATCGGCTGGGCCAGCTGCTCGGCCGAGGCGGCATGGGCGAGGTGTATCTCGCCACCCACCGGATGCTCGCCCGGCCGGCGGCGATCAAGCTGATCCGGCCGGAGGTGCTCGCGGCCGGTGACGCCGCGCTCGCGCAGGCCGCCGTCGCCCGCTTCCGCCGGGAAGCGGAGGCGGCGGCGCGGCTTCGGTCACCGCACACCGTCGAGCTCTACGACTTCGGCGTGACCGAGGAGGGTACGTTCTTCCTGGTGATGGAGCTGCTCGAGGGGCAGAACCTGGAGCGGCTCGTGCGTGAGCAGGGGCCGCTCAGTGCGGTCCGAACGATTTTCATCCTCCGGCAGGTCTGCGAGTCGCTGGTGGAAGCCCACTCGTACGGTCTGGTCCACCGCGACATCAAACCTGCCAACATCCACCTGGGCCGACTCGGCCTCCAGGAGGACTTCGTCAAGGTGCTCGACTTCGGCCTGGTCCGCAGCTTCGACGGACCCAGCGAAGAGTCGCTGACCGGCGCTGCCGGCATGACGCCTGGCACGCCGGCGTACATGGCGCCGGAGATGGCGAACGAGCGCACGGTGGACGGAAGAGCCGATATCTATTCGCTCGGCTGCGTCGCGTATTACCTCCTCACCGGCCGCCTGGTGTTCGAGGGCGACACGCCGCTGCAGACGATCCTCAAGCATCTGCAGCAGGAGCCCGCAGCGCCCTCGAGCGTCACCGATCGGCCGATTCCTCTCGCGCTCGAAGAGCTGGTGCTGGCCTGCCTGGCCAAGCGGCCCGAGGACCGTCCGCCCAGCGCTGCGGTGCTCTCCCATCGCCTCGCCGAGGTGGGACGCGAGCTCGGCGTCGTCGAAGAAGTAGCTTGAGGGCCTCCACGTAACTCGCATAGCCACAACGGTTACGGTACGCGGCATCAACCGACTCCTCAGGCCGCGCGCGACGGCCGCTGCGCCTTGTCGGCGCGCACGGCGAAGCGTATGTTGGCTCGCCAACTGCTGCACGCGCACTCGCTCCTGGGGACTTTCGTCATGGGTGCTCCCGCCGCGCCTGACTCGATGCCGCCCGACCGCCGCCGCTTCCTCACCAGGCTCTCGCTCGCGCTCTCGGGCGCCGTGGGCGCGCTGCTGGGTTTGCCGGTGGTCGGCTTTCTCCTCGCCCCGCTGACCCGACGGGAGCCGCGAGTCTGGCGCGCGGTCGGCCGAGTCAGCGACTTCGCCGTCGGCGAAACAGTGAACGTGCGGTTCGAGGACGCGTCGGCGCTTCCGTGGTCGGGGGTGACCGCCCGGACCGCGGCGTGGCTCCGCCGCGAAGACGACACCCGCTTCACCGCGTACTCGGTGCACTGCACGCACCTGGGATGCCCGGTCCGATGGATAGCCGAAGCGCAGCTCTTCCTCTGCCCCTGCCACGGCGGTGTGTACTACGCGGATGGATCCGTCTCCGCCGGGCCGCCGCCCAAGCGGCTCCCCACTTATCCCGTGCGGGTGCGGGCGGGCCAGGTGGAGATCCAGACCAGCCCGATCCCGATCGCGTGAGGTCGCGGCATGGGTAAGCTCCTCGCCTGGATCGACGATCGCAGCGGCCTCGTCACCTGGACCCGGCATGCGCTGGAACATCCGGTGCCACCGCGTACCGGTTGGTGGTACGTGTTCGGCAGCGCCACGCTGCTCGCCTTCGTGCTCCAGGTCATCACCGGGATCGCGCTGGCCACCGCGTACGTGCCTTCCAGCGGGCAGGCCTACGACAGCCTCAAGTTCATCTCCGAGCAGGCCCTGTTGGGCCGGTTCCTCCGGGGCATGCACTACTTCGGCGCCTCCGCCATGGTGCTGCTGATCGGGATTCACGTCTCCCGCACCTACCTCATGGCGGCGTACAAGTTCCCCCGCGAGCTCAACTGGCTTACGGGGGCGGTGCTGCTGCTGCTCACGCTCGCGCTCGCCTTCACCGGCCAGCTGCTCCGCTGGGACCAGACCGCAGTCTGGTCGGTGATCGTGGGCGCCGCGCAGGCGGGCCGAATGCCGGTGGTAGGTGACGAGATCGCGCGCTTTGTCCTCGCCGGCGACACCATCGGCGGCGCCACGCTGAGCCGGTTCTTCGCCTTCCACGTGTTCTTCATCCCGGCGCTGGTGTTCGTGCTGATCGGGGTGCACCTGCTGCTGGTGCTGCGGCATGGGATTTCGGAGCGACCCGCGGCGGGCGATCCTGTGGATCCCGCGACGTACCGTCAGCGCTATGACGAGTTGCTACGGCGCGAGGGCGTGCCGTTCTGGCCCGACGCCGCGTGGCGCGACGTGGTGTTCGGCGCCGCCATGGTTGCCACCGTGGCGCTGCTCGCCATCCTGGTTGGCCCACCCCAGCTCGGGCCGCCGCCAGACCCCAGCATCCTGGAGGCCTACCCCCGCCCCGACTGGTACTTCCTCTGGTACTTCGCCGTGCTGGCGATGGCACCCCACCACCTCGAGAGCCTCATCATCATCGCGGGGCCGCTCATCTTCGGCGCCTTGCTCCTCCTGGTCCCGCTGTTCAACAAGGGCGAGCGCAGCGTGCGGCGGCGCCCCTTCGCGGCGCTGCTGGTCGTGTTCATCTGGACCATGATCGTCGTCTTCTGGGTGGCAGGCGAGCGGGCGCCGTGGTCCCCCGACTTCAACGCGCGCGCGCTGAGCGCCCAGGACGTGGGCAGCGACGATCCTGCGGTACTCCAGGGCGCGAAGCTCTTCCACGAGAAAGGGTGCCAGTTCTGTCACGCGGTGCACGGGAGCGGGGGGAAGCGCGGGCCCGATCTGACCAACGTCGCCGACCGGATGTCGCCCGACCAGATCACGGGCCGCATCACCAACGGAAGCCCGAACATGCCGGCCTACGTCCGGGTCCTCTCCCCGGAGGAAACCCAGGCGATCGTGACGTTCCTCAGCACTCGCCGTTAGCGCGACCCGGCGGCTCAGATCCGATAGCCCCTCCCAGGCGTAGGTGTGGCGTCACTCGACCTCACCCGTACCATGGGAGACGCTTGCCATGCCGAGCACGACCAGAACCACCCTCGCCTACCTGCTGGTGGCCCTCGCGGGGGCTCCCAGTGCCACCGCCCAGGGCAGCAGCCATCCCGAGATGGCCATGAACGAGCCGACCACCCTGGTCGGCGGGCAGGCGATGTTCCGCACCCGGGACATCGTGGACAACGCCGTGAACTCCGCCGATCACACCACCCTCGTCGCGGCGGTCAAGGCCGCCGGACTGGTGGAGACGCTGAAGGGCGATGGGCCATTTACGGTCTTCGCACCCACCAACGCCGCCTTCGCCGCGCTGCCCGAAGGCACCGTGCCCACCCTGATGGAGCCCAAGAACAAGGAGCCGCTCATCCGGGTGCTCACCTACCACGTCGTGCCCGGGCGCTACGACGTCGCGGCGTTGATGACGGCGATCAAGAAGGGAGATGGGAAGGCGTCGCTCAAGACCGCGAGCGGGGACACGCTGTGGATCAAGATGAATGGGGATCGCAACGTGGTCGTGCTCGATGCGAAGGGTGGCGTGGCCAACATCTCGACCTACGACGTGATCCAGTCGAACGGGATCATCCACGTCGTGGACAAGGTGCTGCGGCCTAGCTGATCGGAGCCCGATGCGCGTATGGCCGGTCTGCCGTCCTCCCTCGACGGCCAGGCCGGCCCCTCAGCGGCGCCGGAGGGCCTCGGCGCCGGCTTCGATCCGGCGGCGGTAGTCGGTCGCCGATTCGCGCTCGCGGCGCTGGGGCGGCACGTAGGCCGGATCCTCCGGCTCGGAGGACCCGATGCGGTTCACGAAAAGGTCCCCGCCCTTGGACTCGACCGCCGCCTCGAACCGCTCGATCGCGTCGAGCAGATCCGCCACCTGTTCGTCGCTGTCGGTCGGCTCGGCCGTGATGCCGCGCTCCGAGAGGCGGTACTCCGCCTCCTGCCGCGCGTGCCGCTCTTCCTCGATCCGGTTCGGATTGAGATCCCGCTGTTCCCGCTCGTAAGGTGCAGACATGGCCGCACGCTAGCACGGCGAGCCCGTGTCGGACTGTGCGGCGCGTCACCTCGCCAGCAGCTCCGCCGCCGCGCGACGCCCCGAGCGGAGAGCTCCCTCCATGGTAGCATTGTGGCCCCCACCACAGGTGGCCTCGCCGGCAAAGTAGAGGGTGCCGGCGACCGGAGCCGCCAGCGTTCGATAGGCCTCCGACCCTCCGACGGCGACGTAGGTGTACGCACCCCGGGACAGAGGGTCCGCGGCCCAGTCATGGAAGTGGCAGGTGTCGAGCTCCGCTGCGATGTCACCGGGCGCCAGGCCCAACGCATCGGCCAGGGAACCCATCGCGACGTGCTTCAGGTCCTCCCGGGTCCTTCCCGCCAGCCTGGCGGCGTAGGGCCCACCGGCCCACCCTGTCAGCGATGGAACCGCTGGATCGGACGGCATCCACCAGGTTGGCAGCGCCCGGCCGTAGGCGTGGATGAACTGGACCTGCTCCAGGTCGGCGACCTCCCGCCAGAACGGCCCTCGGAATTGGAGCACCACCTTGACCACGGGGCCCATCCGGAGGAGTCGCGCGGCGCGGATCTTCTCGTCCAGTCGCGGAGTGAAACGCAGCGCCGCCGGCTCGTCGCCTGGAGGATCCAGCAGCGGCAGCGGCACGGTGATGACTGCCGCGCCTCCCCGGAGGGCGGGGCCCGACCCGATCGCGACTTTCACCGACCCCGGACGCCACGAGATCGATTTCGCCTGGGTCTGCAGGCGGATGTCGCAACGGCCTTCCAGCGGGCGCCGCAGAAGCTCGACGGCCACGCCGGTTCCCTCGACGACCCTCACGTCCGACGCTTCCGCGGGCTCACTGCGCTCCACTTCAGCGAGCCACCGCACGCTGAGGACGCTGGGGTCGGCGGCGTGGAATCCCTTGACGTAGCGGATCAGGTGCGCTCGGGCCGCTGCCAGCTCGGCCCCATTGCAGCAATCCTGCAGCGCGGTGCTGAGCGAGCGATCGGGAACCTCGGAGCGGTCAGCCTGCTGCACCAATCGTCGGGCCTGGGCATGGAGATCCGAAGGATCGCGCCACCCGGTTTCGAGCCGGACTACCTGTCGGCCGTCGGCCTCCACCAGATGCGCGCCGGATCCTGCGAGCAGGTCGTGGAGCTGCCCCTCGGCTCGCAGCCACTCCGCTCCGAGGTCGACCGGCGAGCCAGCCCCCGGGGGGCGGCCGGTGTAGACTCTGCCGCCGAGCCGCCCGCGAGCCTCGAGCAGTGTGACCGACGCTCCCGCCTCCACCAGGCGCTCCGCCGCGGCAAGTCCCGCGAGTCCAGCACCAATGACGATGACGTCCACGGTGTCGGCAGTCGTCAGTCGGCGAGAAGGTCGGCGTGCTCTGGATGGGCGCGCATCCACTGCGCCACGTACCAGCAGCTGGGAATGATCCGAAGGCCTTCGGCCCGGGCATATTCGACGGCAGCCTGCACCAGCCGGGCCGCGAGACCGCGGCCGCGGTCGGCGGGAGGAACAAACGTGCTGTAGAACTCGACCAACCCGGACCCGGCCGGAGCATAGGCGAGCACCGCCGTGCCGCCGGTCGCGGCGATGGTGAAGTGGCGGGAGACCGGATCGTGCTCGACCGACATAGGGGGACGGTACTCCCGTCCCAGACGCACCGCCACCCCGCTGACACGTCTACCCGTCTAGCTTAGTGGCATGCCCGAACCGAGGCTCACGACACGTCCGCTCGCGCGCGGAGAGCTGGTGCGGCAGCTGCTCGTCCTCGGGGTTCGCCCTGGAGGAGTGCTTCTGGTCCACACGTCTTTCTCACGCGTGCGGCCGGTGGAGGGTGGTCCGCTCGGGCTCATCGGAGCGCTGCGCACCGCAGTGGGACCGGACGGGACCCTGGTCATGCCCGCCATGGCAGACGACGACGTGCATGCCTTCGATCCGGCGACGTCGCCGTGCCACGACATGGGGATCGTCGCCGACAGCTTCTGGCGGCTGCCCGGGGTGCTTCGGAGCGACAGCCCGCACGCGTTTGCGGCCGCGGGACCTCACGCGCCGGCGATCACCCGCCAGCAGCCGGTGGACATCCCCCACGGGCCGGACAGTCCAGTCGGCCGGGTGTATGAGCTCGACGGCCAGGTGCTGCTGCTCGGCGTGGGCCACGGCGCCAACACCACCCTGCACCTGGCGGAAAATCTGGCGGGGGTACGCTACCGGCTGCGGGCGGTCGCCACGGTCCTGATGGCGGGCCGGGTGACACGATGCCAGTACGAGGAAGTGGATCACTGCTGCGAGAATTTCACCCTGGTGGACCGGTGGCTCGACACCGCGGGGCTCCAGCGCCATGGAATCGTGGGCCATGGCGAAGCGCGGCTGGCTCGCTCCCGCGATCTCGTGCGCGTCGCCGTGGCCCAGCTCGAGGCCAATGAGACCGTCTTTCTGCATCCCCCGGGTGTCTGCGGCGAGTGCGACGAGGCACGCGCCAGTCTTCCGTGAACCAAGCCTCCATTCACAGCCGAGATCCTCATGCGCCTGATCGCGTCGTCGTCTCACGTCCTGGCCGCGCTCCTGCTGGCGACTCCCCTGGCCGCCCAGGGTGCTCCGCCGGACCTCGACCGCTACGTCAGCCGGGTGATGAAGACCTTCGCCGTGCCGGGGCTGTCGGTCGCCATCGTGAAGGACGGCCGCGTAGTGCTGGCGAAGGGCTACGGCGTGCGACGCCTCGGCGATCCGGCACCGGTGAGCGAGCGGACGCGGTTCGGGATCGCGTCCAACACCAAGCTCTTCACCGCGACCGCGCTCGAGCTGCTGGTGGAAGCGGGTAAGGTGGAGTGGGACGCGCCCGTGATCCGCTACCTGCCCTGGTTCGCCCTGAGCGATCCGTACGTTACCCGCGAGCTGACCGTGCGCGATCTCCTGGTACATCGGAGCGGGCTCGGCCTCGGTGCGGGAGACCTGCTCTGGTGGCCCCCCACGACCTACGGCCGGGACGAGATCGCCCGGCGGCTGCGATACATCCCGCTCGCCACTTCCTTCCGGAGCGCGTACGCGTACGACAACGTGCTCTACCTGGTGGCGGGTGAGGTGATCGAAGCGGTCTCCGGGCAGAGCTGGGAGGACTTCGTCCGCGGCCGGATCCTCCGGAAGGTCGGGATGGTGGACAGCGACGTGCTGCACTCCGGCGCGGGAAAGACCGGCAACGTGGCGATGACCCACGCCGAGGTCGAGGGCACCGTACGGCCGGTCGCCCCGTTCCTCAGCGACAACACCAATCCGGCCGGCGGGATCATGTCGGGCGCGGCCGACATGGCGAAGTGGATGATGGTCCAGCTCGATTCCGGCAGGGTCGCGGGCGGCGGGCGTCTCTTCGAGCCTGCAGCGGTCACCCAGCTCTGGCGCGACGTGACCCCGGTCCCGATCAACCCCGCACCCGAAGGCGCGCCCCACCTGCGTCCGACCATGGCCGGCTACGCGCTCGGTCTCCACGTGCGCGACTACCGCGGCCGCCGGCTGCTCCAGCACACCGGCGGTCTGCCAGGCTACGTCTCCAAGGTCGCCATGATCCCTGAGCTGCGGCTCGGCGTGGCGGTGCTCACCAACCAGGAGTCCGGATCCGCCTTCGAGTCCATCGTCTACCACGTGCTCGACCACTATCTCGGCGCGAAGGCGCCGGACTATCCGGCGGTGTTCGAGCGGATGGTGAAGAAGAACCTCGCCGAGGTGCGCGCGAAGGAGGCAGCCGCCGCCGCGGCGCGGGACTCGACCTCGGGACCTTCGCTGCCCCTCGAACGCTACGGGGGGACGTATCGGGACCCCTGGTACGGCGATGTGACGGTCGCGCGGGAGGGCTCTGGTCTGGTGATCCGCCTCGTGCGATCGCCGTCCCTGGTGGGCGACCTGATCCACTGGCAGCACGACAGCTTCCTCGCCCGCTGGCGGGACCGCGAACTGCGCGCAGATGCCTACGCCAGCTTCTGGCTCAACCACGACGGCTCCATCGCCCGGCTGCGGCTGGTGCCCAGCTCCCCGCTCGTGGACTTCAGCTTCGACTTCCAGGATCTCGATCTGCAGCCGGTGAGACCCGACTCCCAGGCGACACATTGAGCGTACGGGCAGCGGGGCTGGCAACCGCGATTCTCGCCGCCTTCGCCTGTGGTGAGACCGGACCCGGCCGAGCAGGCGCAGGCGGCCCGGCGGATCTGGTCTTTCGCAATGGCGCGGTATACACGATGGACGCGGCGCGGAGCTGGGCCCGCACGGTCGCCGTGCGGGGGGGACGGATCGTTCAGGTGGGAGGGGACAGCCTGCCGGCGGGGCTGGTCGGCCCGGAGACCGAGGTGGTGGACCTGGCGGGCGGGATGCTGCTCCCCGGCTTCCAGGACGGACACGTTCACCTGCTCTTGGGCGGCGTCGAGCTCGGCGATTGCACGCTGTTCTCGCTGGCGACCTCGGCCGCGCTGCTGGACTCCGTCGCCGCTTGCGCCAAGGCTCGGCCCGATGGCTGGCTCCGTGGTGTCGGCTGGGGGCTGCCGGTGTTCCCCCATGCCGATCCATCCAAAGCGCTGCTCGACCGGATCGCGCCGGACCGGCCGGTGCTGCTGGAGGCGGCCGACGGCCATTCCTCCTGGGCCAACAGCCGGGCACTCGAGCTGGCAGGCATCACCCGCGACACGCCCGACCCGCCCGATGGCCGCATAGAGAAGGATCCGCGCACCGGCGAGCCCAGCGGGACGCTGAGGGAGACGGCCATGGACCTGGTGGCACGCCTCCTGCCCGAACGCACCGACGCGGAGCTGGCAGCGGGTCTCGACCGAGCCCTACCGCTCGCTGCCGAGCGGGGACTCACGACCGTCATGGAGGCGTCGGCCTCCGAAAGCCTGCTTCGCGCCTATGCGGCTGGGGACCGCGCCGGGCGGCTCACTCTGCGAGTCGTCGTGGCGGCCGAAGCGGCGCCCGATTCCACGGGCGTTCCGGGTGTGATCCGGCGGCTCGGCGAGTGGAGGAACCGATACACCACCCCACGCGTCATGCCGCGAGCGGCGAAACTGTACGAGGATGGGGTGATCGAGTCGGGTACGGCGGCACTGCTCGCCCCCTACCTCGACCGGAGGGGCAGCTCGGGCAAGCCCATCTACGCGCAGCCGGTGCTGGACAGCCTCGCGACCGCCCTGGATGCGAACGACTGGCAGGTGCACGTCCATGCCATCGGCGACCGCGCGATCCGCATGACCCTGGACGCCTTCGAGCATGCACGGTCGGTGAACGGCGCCCACGACGCGCGCCATACCATCACCCACCTCCAGCTCATCGACCCCGCGGATCTGCCCAGATTCCGGCGCCTGGGTGTGATCGCCAATTTCCAGCCCTTCTGGGCCAACGGAGACGAGTACCTGATTCGGTTGGCGGAGCCGTTCCTGGGCCCCGGGCGGTCGCACTGGCTCTACCCCATCAGGAGCGTCGTGGAGACCGGGGCGGTCGTCTCCGCCGGGAGTGACTGGTCGGTCTCCTCGCTGGCGCCGCTGGACGGGATCCAGGTGGCGCTGACCCACCGGAATCCCGAGGATGCCCGCCGGGCCTCCTGGCGGCCGGAGGAGATGGTGGACCTTCCCACGGCGATCGCGATGTATACGATCAATGCCGCCTACCAGAACCACCTGGAGCGGGAGACCGGCTCGATCGAGGTGGGGAAGCTCGCGGACCTCGTGGTGCTGGAACGGAACCTGTTCGAGGTGCCGGCCGACGAGCTGCACGCGGTACGGGTGATGAGGACGATCGTGGAAGGAAAGACGGTGTTCCAGCGGAACTAGGCCAGGCCTCAGCGGTCTTCCCGCCGAGGCCGCTCGCCCAGGGGGCCCCCGCCCCGGAACTCGAAGTGCTCCGGTGGGAGCATCCGCTCGCTCCAGCCGCGCAGGGAGCCCCGAAGCAGTTCTCCGGCGAGTACCCGATCACACAAGACGGCTGCCGGCTCCCACACCCCGGCCTGGATGCCGGGATAGCGCGCGGCGTACTCGGGTCGTAAGCGGGCCTCGCGGCGGCCGAGCGAAGGCCGACTGCCCTGGGTGCTCGAGCGCGGCGCGGCGGCGGATGTCGGGAGTGACGGTGGCATCGAACCTCACATTTCAGAAACCACGCAATACACCTTGATCACACGGCGCGGCCGAGTCAAGGTGTCGAGCACCGGCCGCCCGTTCCCGGCATTGAACGCGTTGAGAGCCGGGGAGGTTCCAGGGACGGATTGATCAGGAGGCATCGGCGGCCATGTTCCCGACGGTGCCGAAGCGGCGGTCCCGGCTCCGGAACTCCTCGACCGCTGCCGCCAGGTCGGTCGCGTCGAAGTCGGGCCACATCCGCTCCAGAAAGAGCAGCTCGGCGTAGGCCGCTTCCCAGAGCAGAAAGTCGCTGAGCCGGCGCTCACCGCCGGTCCGAATCAGCAGGTCGAGGTCGGGGACCGGTGTGCCATGGTCCACGATGGCGAGCAGACGGCCGAAGGACTCCCGGCTCGGCACCGATCCGTCGCGGACGCATTGCGCCGCGCGGAGGATCGCGTCCCTGGACGAATAGTCCACCGCCACGCGGAGATGGAGCCGGGTGCCTCCGGCCGTGGCCCGTTGGGTCGCCTGGATCCGACGTCGCAGGCGGTCATCGATCCGATCGCGCCGGCCGATGACCTCCAGCTTCACGCAGTTCCCGACGCACCGCTCCGTCTCGCTGCGCAGGTATTCGCGAAACAGGCGCATCAGCACGGCGATCTCGGCGGGCGGCCGCCGCCAGTTGTCCGCCGAGAACGCGTAAAGCGTGAGGACGCCGATGCCCAGCCCGGAGGCGGCCTCGACGATCCGGCGCACGGCGAGCGCGCCTTCCCGGTGCCCGATCGACCGAGGCAAGCCTTGGCGGACAGCCCACCGGCCGTTCCCGTCCATGATGATGCCGACGTGCAAACCGCTTTGCTTCATAAAGTCGAACTCCAAAAAAAAGGCCCCTACCGCTCGCGGGTGGCCCGGATCAGCGCTTCCATGTGGTCCAGGTAGCGCTGCAATGCACGCCGTCCCTCGTCGCTCAGACGATACTCGGTGCGCGGCACCCGGCCATCGAACGACTTGGTGCACACGATGTAGTCCGCCTCCTCCAGCTTGCGGGCGTGCACGCTGAGGTTGCCGTCGGTGGTGTCCAGCAGGCGCTTGAGCTCGTTGAAGCTGAGCGAATCGTTCACCGCCAGCGCGCTCACGATGGCGAGCCGCATGCGCTCGTGGATCAGGCGATCGAGCTCCAGCGGCCCTTGCCCCGCGGCCCCGCCGCGCACGCCCTCCAGCGCGTGTCGCCTGCCCTCGGACTCGGGCTGCTCCCGTGGAGCCAGACCGGACTTAGCCACCGTACCTCCGGGCGATGATCAGGCCGAACAGGATGTGGAGGCCACCGAAGCCGGCGGCCATCAGCAGGTTGCCCCAGTGGGCGGGCCCGAAGAGCGCGGCGGCTCCCAGGAGCATGAAGCAGGCGCCCATGACGGGGACGGCACGCACCGAGAATGCGCCTCCGGTGACGACGCCGGTCCCGTACAGCAGGAGCCACATGCCCGGGAGCGCGTGCACCAGACCGCTTCGCACCAGTACGACCGTCAGCAGCGCTCCCACGGCGAGCGGCGGCAGGAAACTGAGGACGAACCGGCGACCCGACCAGGTGAAAAGCGGCGTCCCACCACGCCGAGCCTTGGCCGCCATGGCCCAGCCACCGATCAGCAACGCCACTACGGCTGCCGTCACCCAGCAGGTCACCCAGACGTCCGCCGTCTCAGCACGGGAAGCGGCCGCCGCGGCGACCAGCGCGACTCCACCCATGGTGACCCCGCCCCAGCCCGACACGGCGGTGAACGGAGTGGCGAGTTCCATGGTCCGCCTGATGAACGACAGGTCGGCCATTGCGCGGGCATGGAGCGGCTGGGTGCGACGTCGTGGCTGAGGGACGGGCTGGGGCGAGGCCATGGATCAAGTATAGAGGAAGCACACCGTGCCAGCAAGTACTTTGCATTGTAAAGCCAGCCGCCCCCGCCGCCTGTCCCCCGTCAACGCAGCTCGGAAGTGCACTGCGGACAGCGGGTGGCGCCGACCGGGATGGCCATCCGGCAGTAAGGACAGTCCTTGGTCGTCGGTGCGGCCGGCGCTTCCTGGGGCCGCAGGCGATTGGCCGCGCGAACCAGCAGGAACACGGCGAACGCCACGATCAGGAAGGTGATGACCGAGTTGACGAAGACACCGTAGTTGATGGTGACCGCCCCTGCCGCCTTCGCCTCCGCGAGCGTGGCGTACGGCGGAGCGGCCTTGGCTCCCGCCTTCAGCATCAGAAAGAGTTCCGCGAAATCCACATTGCCCAGGGCCAGGCCGATGGGAGGCATGATCACGTCATCCACCAGCGACTTCACGATGGTGCCGAACGCTCCGCCGATGATGATACCGACAGCGAGATCGAGGACGTTGCCCCGCATCGCGAATTCCTTGAACTCTTTCAGCATGAGGCGCGCTCTCCTGAAGAGGTGGGAGCCGACCCGCGACTCCGATATATGCCTGCCGGGCTTGGCGCGCTAGATGGTGGCCGCGTCGGATAGCGGCAGGCGGAGACGGGCCCGTGCCCCACGTCCGCCCTCACCCGAGGTGAGCGTGAGCGCGCCCCCATGCGCCTCCGCGATCTGCCGGCTGAGCACCAGCCCGATGCCCGACCCGCTGGATTTGGTGGTGAAGAAGGGGACGAACAGGTTGCCGGGGTCGGGGAGCCCGGGGCCTTCATCGCTCACGGTCACCTCCAGCACGCCGCCCCGCGTCCGCCATCCCACTTCCACTCCGCCGCGAGTCTCCAGTGCCGCGTCCACCGCGTTGCGCACGAGGTTGATGAGCAGCTGGTCCAACTGATCGCCGTCGGCGGCCACCGTCACGGCCGGGCCACCGGTCACCTTCACCTCCAGCCTGGTCTCCAGCGCGGCCACCCGGCGCACCCACGCCGCCACGTCCACCGGGCCGACCGTGGGTTGCGGCAGTCGCGCGAGCCGGGCATAGGCGCCCATGAAGCGACCGAGCGCCTCGGAGCGTCCTTCGATGACCTCGAGCCCCGAGCGCAGGTCGTTCTCCCAGTCGGCGGGCCGCAGATCCCGCCCGGCCATGCTGCGGAGGCTGCCCGCGATGGACTTGATCGGCGCCAGCGAGTTGTTGATCTCGTGCCCCAGCACCCGCACCAGCCGCTGCCACGCCAGCCGCTCCTCGGCGCGCAGCACCCGGCTCAGGTCCGAGATCACGAGCAGCTGGTGTGGCAGCCCGTCCTGCCGGAACGTGCCGCTTCGCACCTCCCATCGTCCGGCCCCCCCCGGGAAGGTCGCGTCGAAGGTCCGCGGGCTCTCGCCGCTGAGCCAGTCGCTGAGGCCGAGCGCGTCCGAGGGCCGGCCGATCAGTCGCTCGGCCGGCTGACCCAGCAGCCGCTCGCCGCCGCGGTTCACCAGCCGGAGGCGCCGGTCGCCGTCGAACGCGAACACCGCGGCGTCGATCTCCTCGATCACCCGGCGGAGGAGCGCCGTCGCCTCCAGCTCGCGGGTCCGCTGGCGGCGCAGGGTCTCGCTCAGCGCGTTGACCTCCAGCAGCGCGAGACTCAGCGCATCGTCGGGGCTGGCCCCGCGGGCGCGGATGGAATAGTCGCCCTCGCGCAGCGCGGCGAGGAGATTGGAGATGGTCTGGAGCGGCCGGGCCACTCGCTCCCGGAGGAGGAACGCGCCGATCAGCCAGGCGCCCACGGCGATGAGGCTGAAGGTGAGCCGGGTACGGAGCGGATAGTCCCCGATCCAGAGCAGCCAGCCGGCCACCAGGAGGGCGGGGAGTCCGAGACCGAGGGCGCCGGTGAGGACCTGATTCTCGTGACTGCGGGCCCGCCGCTTAGAGGCCATACTGCTGGAGCCGGCGGTAGAGCGCGCTGCGGCTCAGCCCCAGCGCCTTCGCCGCCTGGCTCACGTTGCCTCCATGGCGCTCGAGCGCCTTCCGGATGAGGAGACGCTCCACCTCCTCCAGCGGAAGATCCTCCAGCCGCGGGGTTGCGCCCGACACCGGGCGGAGGCCCAGATCCACTCCGCGGATCGCGCCACCCTGAGCCATCAGCACCGCACGCTCCAGCGTGTGGTCCAGCTCGCGCACGTTGCCGGGCCAGGAGTGCGATTCGAGCGCCTCGACGGCCTCGGGCTCGAAGCCGACCAGCGCCTTGCGGTAGCGCGCGGCGTAGCGGCGGAGAAAATGCTCGGCCAGGGCGCGGATGTCTTCCCGCCGATCGCGCAGCGGCGGAAGCCGGATCTCGATGGTATTGAGGCGGAACAACAGATCCTCCCGGAACCGTCCGGCGGCCACTTCAGCCGGGAGATCGGCGTTGGTCGCCGAGAGCAGGCGCACGTCGATCCGGCGCGAGCGCGAGGCTCCCACCCGTTCCACCTCACCGGTTTCCAGCACCCGGAGCAGCTTGGCCTGCTGGCGCAGGCCCAGCGTGCCGATCTCATCCAGCAGGAGGGTGCCGCCCTCGGCCAGCTCGAACCGGCCGATGCGGTCGGCACGCGCGTCGGTGAACGCACCCTTCACGTGGCCGAACATCTCGCTCTCGAAGAGGCCCTCCGACAGCCCGCCGAGGTTCACCGCCACCAGCGGCCGGGCCGCGCGCGGCGAGGCCGCGTGGAGCCACTGGGCCACGACCTCCTTGCCGGTGCCGTGCTCCCCGCTGATGAGCACGTTCGCGTCCGAGGCGGCGACCCGGTCCATCAGCTGGAGCACCGGCCGCATCACCGCCGACAGGGCAATCAGCTCGGGGGCGCCGTCGCGGCGGAGCATCCGGTTCTCGGCATCCAGCCGCCGGGTGTTGCGAAGCGCCCGGCCCAGCTCCACCTGGGTGCGCAGGGTGGCGAGGAGACGGTTGTTGTCCCACGGCTTCTCGATGAAGTCGCGGGCGCCGCGCCGCATCGCCTCCACCGCCTTCTCGACGCTGCCCCAGGCGGTCATCACCACCGTCGGCAGCGTGGCGTCGAGCGCCTGGAGCTGGGAGACCAGCTCCAGCCCTTCCCGCCCGGTGGTGGTGTCGCGGGCGTAGTTCAGGTCGAGGAGGACCGCGTCGAAGTCAGCGGCCTGGACCGCGGACAGCACCGCCGCCGGCGAGGCGGCCGTCTCGATGGCGTAGCCCTCACCCTTGAGCAGGAGCCGGAGCGCCTCGCGGACGTGCGGTTGATCGTCCGCGACGAGAACGTGGGCGGGGGAAGAGGGATTTGACACGGGCTGTGCTAATGTAGCCGGAAAGCGAGCACGCGGAACAGCGCAAATCGTGAACGGTGAACAGGTGAAAAGGAGAAGCCGATCCGACCGTAGTTGGATCTCCCTTTCACCCTTGACGTTTCACTGTTCACGCCTTCGCGGTCTGGACCTCCTCATTCTGTACCACCCACCCATCGTGCAACTGGATCGTCCGATGCCCGTAACTCGCGTTCCGCTCCGAGTGAGTGACCTGCACGATGGTGGTGCCCTGGCGATTGAGCCTGGTGAACAGCTCCATGATCTCCTCGCCCTGCGCACTGTGGAGGTTGCCGGTGGGCTCATCGGCCAGGAGCAGCTTGGGGTTCGCGATCACGGCACGCGCCACCCCGACCAGCTGCTGCTGTCCCCCAGAGAGCTGGCTCGGATAGAGATCCTTCTTGCCCACGATCTGGAAGCGGTCCAGCGTCTCCGCCACGATCGCCGCTCGTTCCTTGGGCTTGATGTCCCGATACGAGAGCGGGATCTCGAGGTTCTCGTACACCGTCAGGTCGTCGATCAGATGGTACTTCTGGAACACGAAGCCGATGTACTTCTTGTTCAGCTCGACCCGCTTCTTCCCCGGCAGCTCGTGGACCGCCTGGTCGAGGAACCGGTACTCCCCGGTCCAGGCGTTGTCGAGCATGCCGATGATGCTCAGGAGGGTGGACTTCCCCGCCCCCGAGGGACCCATGATGGTGACGAACTCGCCCTCGCGGATCTCGAGGTTGATACGTCGGAGCACGTAGGTCCGGGTCGGCCCGGCTTCGTAGAAGCGATCGAGGTTCGCGAGTCGGATCACGGTTTCACCCTGGTCGAGGAAAAGAGGTCATTCGCTGCGGAGCGTGTGCATCGGGTCGGTGTCCGCCGCACGCCGCGCCGGGGTCAGCGCCGCAACGGTCACCAGGATCGCGACGATGATGCAGGCGGCGAGCACCGAAAGCGGATCGGTGGGGGGCACGCCGTAGAGGAAGCCGCGCAGCGCCCGGGACGCCGCCAGCGCACCGGCGAGCCCCAGGATCACCCCGGGGGCGGCGAGGCTCAGACTCTGCCGGATGACCCCGCCGATCACCGCCCGTCGCCGTGCGCCCAGCGCGATGCGGAGCGCGATCTCACGCTTCCGCTGCACCACAAGGAAGGCCATGACCCCGTAGATCCCGACCGCGGCCAGCAGCAGCGCAAGGCTCGCGAAGCCGGTGAAGATCGCGGTCCTGAGCCTTTCGGACACCATCGATTGGCCGATAGCCTCTTCCATGCTGCGGGCCTCGGCCACCGGAATCTCCGGATCCAGCCGTTGCGCGATGGCCCGGATCGGTCCGATCAACTGGAGCGGATCACCCACACCCCGAACCACCAGGGACAAGCCGGGGTCGCCCCACTGCGCATGCGCCACGTACACCTGGGGCTTCGCGGGCTGGGCCAGCGCCTCGCTCCGCACGTCGGCCACGACGCCGACCACCTCGAGCCAGTGCTTCTGGTCCGCCTCGAAGGTGATCCTGGCGCCGACCGGGCTGCGCCCGGGCCAGAACGTTCGGGCCATGGCCTGGTTGACCAGCACGACGTCGGAGCGCGAGGCGTCGTCCGCCTCCTCGATGAGCCGACCCGCCACCGCCTGGATGCCGAGCGCGCGGAAGTAGCCCGGAGTGACCGAGGCCCACGCGGCGATGGGCCACTCCTGCGGCGGGGGCGTAGGCCTCCCCTGAATGGCGAAGCCGAAGCTCCCCCCGCCTCCGGGGATGAGCGGCACCACGTCGCCCGCGCCCGCTGCGACGACCCCGGGCAGCCGCTCGATCTCGCTCAGCAGCCCGCGGTAGTAGGCGACGACTCGCTTCGGTTCCTTGTAGGTCGTCTCGGGCAGCGACACCCGGGCGGCGAGGACACCGGTCCGATCGAACCCCGGGTTCACCGCCTGGAGCTTGAGCAGGCTCCTCACCAGGAGGGTGCCCCCGATGCCGAGCATCAGGGCGAGGCCGATCTCCCCGGCCACCAGTACGCGCCCGCCGCGCCGCAGCCCCCCCGTTCCACCCCCGCTCCGGAGGGACTCGGCGGTGCCCGATCGCGACAAGCGTACTGCCGGAGCCAGGCCGAACAGCAGCGCGGTAGCGATGGTGAGCCCGAGGGCGAACGCCACGACCCTCCAGTCCACCCGCACCAGCGCCGGGGAGCCGCCCGGGCTCTCCCAGAAGACCCGCCACGCCTGCACGCCCCAGACCGCGAATATCACTCCGAGGACGCCCCCGATGCCGGCCAGCAGCAGGCTCTCGGTCAGGAGCTGTCGCACCAGCCGGCCGTCACCGGCGCCGACCGCGCGGCGCACCGCGATCTCCCGCCGCCGCGTCGCCGCACGGGCGAGCAGCATGCTTGCGAGATTCACCGTCGCCACCAAGAGCAGGATCGCGGCCGAGCCGAACAGGAGCAGCAGGGTGGGCCGCGTGTCGCCGGCCATCGCGCTCTGCAGCGACTCGAGCCGCACCGTCCACCCCGCGTTGTTCTGCGGATGCTCCGCCTCGAGGCCGGAGGCGATCGTCGCCAGCTGAGTCTGTGCCGCCGCCGGCGACGCACCCTCGCGCAGCCTGCCGATCACGGTGTAGCCCTGGAGTCCGCGGCTCTCCAGCAGCCAGCGGGCCTCGTGCGAGACCGGCACCCAGACCTCGGCCTCGGACGGGTAGCCCACCCTATCCGGCACCACGCCGACGACTTCCAGCGCCACGCCGTCCACCCGCAGCACCCGCCCGATCGCGCCGGGCGCGCCGTCCAGCCGACGGCGCCAGAACCGCTCGCTCACGATCACGACCCGGTCCTGGGCCGGCTGGTCCTCTCCCTCCGCCAAGTCGCGACCGGGTGCCGGCGTGACGCCGAGCGTGCGGAAGAAATCGGCGGTGACCAGGGCACCGCGGATCCGCTCCGGCTCTCCGCCGGCGGTGACGTTGAAGCGGCGCCGCCGGTAGAGCGCCATGCTCTCGAAATCGGCGGCCCTGGTGCGATAGTCCAGGAAGTTGGGATAGGAGAGCGTCTCCCGGTCCGTGCCGGCGCGCGCATTCCACAGCACGAACAGGCGGGACGGATCGGGGTACGGCAACGGACGGAGCAGCGCTGCGTCCACGAAGCTGAACACCGTCGTCGTCGCGGCGACGCCGAGCGCGAGAGTCAACGCCGCGGCGAGGGTGAACGCCGGATTGCGCCGCAGCTGCCGCAGGGCGAACCGCAGATCCAGGCCCATGTCGCTCACTCGCTCCGTAGCGCCAGTGCCGGATCCACCCGCGTGGCCCGGCGCGCGGGCAGGTAGCAGGCAAGGAGCGCCACTCCCCCGAGGAGGAGCGCGATCCCGGTGAAAGTGATCGGGTCCGCGGGGCTCACATGGTAGAGCAGGCCCACGATCAGCCTGGTGACGGCGAGCGATCCCACCAGCCCGATCGCGATGCTGATCAGCACCAGCCGCATGCCGCCCTTGACCACGCTGAGCCGGGTCCGCCGCGGATCCTCGCCCAGCGCGAGGCGGATGCCGAACTCGCGGGTGCGCTGGCTGACGGAGTAGGAGATCACCCCGAACACGCCCACGGCGGTGAGCAGCAGCGCCGCCGCCCCGAGGACGCTCATCAGCACCAGGCTGAAACGGGCCTGGGCCTGCCCTTCGGTGAGATAGGTGCTCATGGGGGTCAGGCGGCTCACCGGAAGGTCGGGATCCATCTCCCTCACCGTGCGACGCACCGCGGGAATCAGGCTCGCCGGGTCGAGGGTGGTCTCGACCACGAACGTCATGTTGGTCGGCGTCCCCTGCCCGATCGGGTAGTAGATCTGATGAAGGATGTCGCGTGTCAGGTCGTGCTGCCGCATCGGCTCCACCACGCCGACTACCTCGGAGAAGGCATTCGGCTCTCCCGTCGGAGCGAGCTGGAGCTGCTTGCCCACGGCGTTCTCTCCCGGCCACGCAAGCTTCGCGAGCGTCTCGTCCACGATGATGACCGGCGGCGTGCCCACGGAGTCCTGGTAGGTGAAGGTGCGCCCCGCCAGCAGCTTCGCGTCCATTGCCTCGAAGTACTCGGGCGAGACGTTGCGCCCATCCGCGGTGACGCTCTCGAAGTTACGGGCGGTCTCTTCGTTGTAGGCGAACGGCGACAGCGGACCGCTCCCGGTGAGCGGGAGCTGGGAGACCAGGCCCACCGTGGTGACGCCGGGCAGGGCATCGAGCTTCTCCCGCAGCTCGCGGAAGAAGGCGCGCCGGGAGGCACCGCCGGGGTATTTCCCGAACGGCATGGACAGGTCGAAGGTCAGCACGTCGCTGCCGTCGTACCCCGGGTCCACCCGCTGGAGCGCGATGAAGCTCCGGATCAGCAGTCCGGCGCCCACCAGCAGCACCACCGAGAGGGCCACCTCCGCCACGATCAGGAGGCTGCGGGCCCGGCGGCGGTCTCCTGCGCTCCCGCCCCGGCCGCCCGACTTGAGATGCTCCTGCGGGTCGGTGCCCGCCGCTCGCAGCGCCGGCACCAGGCCGAACAGCAGCGATGTCACCGCGCAGATCGCCACGGTGAACAGCAGCACCGTGCCGTCCATCCGGATGTCGGCCAGCCGTGGGAGGTTCGCCGGGTGCAGGCGGCGGAGCACTTCCAGCGCGGCCAGCGTGATCCCCAGGCCCAGCGCCCCGCCGGCAAGCGCGAGCAGCAGGCTCTCGCTGAGCACCTGGCGGATCATCGCCCCGCGGCTGGCGCCGAGCGCGGTGCGGAGCGCGAACTCCGCCTGCCGCGTGGTGCCTCGCACCAGCAGCAGGTTGGCCACGTTGGCGCAGGCGATGAGCAGCACCATCCCCACCGCGCCGAGGAGGACGAACAGGGCGGGACGGGCGTGCTTCACCACGTCGTACTGCAGCGGCACCGCCCGGATGCGGAGCTTCGACGCGGCGTGTTCCTTGAACTCCGAGCGGAACTGCTCCGCGATCAGGTTCATCTCGGCCTGGGCCTGCTGCATGGTGACTTTCGGCGCGAGACGGCCGAACACCGTGAAGAAGGTGAGGTTCCGCGGCAGCGGCTGGCCGTAGTCGAACTGGATCGGGGTCCAGAGATCGGCGTCGGTGACCTGGAACGCCTCCTTGGGCAGCTGCAGCCTGAAGTCGCGGGGCAGAATGCCGACGACCTCGTGAGCCACGCCGTCGATCTGGATCGTCTTTCCCACCAGCGACGGGTCGCCGGCGTAACGCCGCTGCCAGAGCCGGTTGCTCAGCATCACGACGTGGGGGCCGTTGACGACCTCTTCTTCCGGAAGGAACTGCCTCCCCAGCGCGGGACGGACGCCGAGCAGCGGGAAGAAGTTCGCGGTGACGGTGACGACGTCCGCCCGCTCCGGCTCGCCTTCGCCGGTGAGATTCCCCCGCAGGTTGGCGACGTTGCCCTCGGCCGCCGCGGCGAAGTCCTCGATGGTGCGACTCCGCTCCCGGTAGTCCCTGAAGTCTGCCGGCGACACCGCGGGCAACGACTGGGCTCCTTCCCCCAGGTCGTTCCAGATGTTGACCAGCCGCTCCGGCGCCTCGTACGGGAGCGGCCGCAGCAACACGCCGTTCACCACGGTGAAGATCGTGGTCGTGGCGCCGATCCCGAGCGCGAGCGCGGCGACGGCGGCGGCGGTGAACCCCGGCGTGCGGCGGAGGGCGCGGAGGGCGTAGCGCAGGTCGTGCGCGAGTGTGCTCATCATTCGCTCCGGAGGGCAATCATGGGATCGACCCGCGACGCCCGCCGGGCCGGAAGGCAGCTCGCCGCTATCCCAACAGCCGCGAGGGAGACGGCGGTGGCCGCAAAGACCGCGGGATCGGTCGGGGCGACGCCGAAGAGGAGACTCCTCAGAAGCCTGGTCAGGCCGAGTCCCCCGGCGAGCCCGATGCCGATACCGACCAGCGTCAGTGCGAGCGACTGTCCGACGATCTGACCGAGCACCCGTCGCCGGGGAGCCCCCAGCGCCAGCCGGATGCCGAGCTCGCGGGTCCGCTGGGTCACGGCATAGCTCAGCACGCCATGGATCCCCACACACGCGAGCACCACCCCGAGCGCGGCGAAGCCGCCGAGGAGGAGCGTAGTGAAGCGAGGCCGTGCGAGGGAGGCGGCGAGCGTGTGCGAGAGCGGTTCGATGTCGGACAGCGCCACCTGGGGGTCCAGGCTCCAGACGACCTCGCGGATCGCGGGCACCAGACCCGTGAGATCGCCCTCCGCACGAACCAGCAGCGAGGCCGACGCCACCGGCACCTGCGCGATCGGCGGATAGACGGCCGGGGGCGCGTCCTCCGCCACACCGCGGAAATGCTCATCCGCGACGATGCCGACGATGGTCCGGCTGCGTCCCCAGAACGCGAGGCGTTGACCGATGGGCTCGCGTCCGGCGAAGAAGCGCCGCGCCGCGGCCTGGTTGATCAGGAGAACGTCCGGCGACCCGACCACATCCCGCGCGTCCAGCATCCGGCCCCGCCGCAACGGGATACCCAGAGTCGCGAAGTATCCGGGCGACACCGGTCGGACGGGGATCTCGGGTTGCTGGGCGAACTCGGACTCTCGGCCCTCGATCACGAAGCTGTTGGTGAAGCCCGGGTCCAGCGGGTGGTACCCGGCGAGGGCCGCGCTGCGAACTCCCGGCAACTCGCTCGTCCGCTCCAGGATCCCGCGATGGAGTCCGATGATGGCGTTCCAGTCGGGATAGTCGGCGAACGACTGGGGATACCGGCTGGCCGGCAGACGGAACTGGAGCTTCATGACCTGCTCGCTGCGGAAGCCGGGGTCCACCACCCTGAGGTTGTAGAGACTCCTGACGAGAAGACCGGCGCCGATCACGAGCAGAGCCGACAGTGCGATCTCACCCACGACCAGGGCATCGCGGAGCCGGCGCCGGGCCGGCCCGGAGGAAGCCGTGCGTCCGCCCTCGCCCTGGAGCGCCGCGTGCAGGTCGAGCCGCCACGCCTGCGCCAGCGGCAGGAGCCCGAAGCCGACGCCGGTGAGCACACTCAGGCCCAGCGCGGCAACCAGGACCGGATTGCCGGCTTTCACCTCCGAGAGCCGCGGCAGATCCGCGGGCGCCAGGCGGATCAGCAGGTCGAGCCCCCACCCGGTGAGCAGCACTCCGAGTACGGCTGCGGTCCCCGTCAGCAGCAGACTCTCCAGCAGGAACTGTCGGGCGAGCCGTCCGGTGGAAGCACCCAGCGTCCGCCGCAGGGCGAACTCGCGCGCGCGCCCCCAGCTCTGGGCCAGCAGCAGGCTCGCGACGTTCACGCAAGCCACCAGCAGCAGCAGCGTGACCGCCCCGAGCAGGAGCAGTAGAGCCGGCCGCACTCCTCCAACGGCGACTTCGGTGAGCGTCTCGACCGCCATGCCCCTGCCCCGGTTGCTCTCGGGATATTCGGCCTCGAGCTGTGCACCAATGCGACCGACTTCCCGCCCCGCGGAGGCAGCGGAGGTGCCGCGCGCCAGCCGGCCGACGACCAGCACGTTGTGCAAAGTTCGCGGCGTCGAGGCCGGGCCGTGCTGCAGGGGCACCCAGAGATCGGTCGCGATGCCCGGCAGCTCTACCCCCGGCGGAGCCACTCCGACCACGGTGTACAGCCCGTCGTCGAGCCGCACACTGCGCCCAACCGCTCCCGGGTCCGCCAGGAAACGCGAACGCCAGAGCGCGTCGCTGAGCACGACCACCTTGGGACCGTCTGGGGCGTCGTCTGCCACCGTGAAGTCCCGACCCAGCCGCGGAGGCGTCCCCAGCAGCCGGAGCAGGCCGTGCGTCACTCGAGTCGCGTTCACCGAAGCGGGCTCGACGCCCTTGGCGCCGATCGTCACCGGCCCGCTGGTGAACGCGCCGAGGGTCTCGAATGATCGGGCTCGAGCGGCGAGATCGTAGTAATCCGGGACCGAGGACGGCTCCCGAACCGTTCCGGTGATCCGATCCTGCTGATACACCATCACGACCCGCTCGGGGTCGGCCACGGGCAACGGCCGAAGCAGCACCGCATACACCACACTGAACAGCGCGCTGGTGGCGCCGATGCCGAGGCCGAGGGTCGCTATGACGGCGAGCGAGATCCCCCGCCGCTGGCGCAGCGATCGCACGGCGAAGCGCAGATCGGAGACCAGGCCCGCCCACGGCTGGTTGCGCATCGTCACTCGCTGCGGAGCGCGTCGACCGGATCGGTCCGCACCGCGCGGACTGCCGGAATCACCGAGGCGGCGACCGCCACCAAGGCCAGCGCCGCGGCGGTCGCCACGAACGTCGCGGTATCGGTCGGCGCGGTCTGGAACAGCATCCGAGTCAGCACGCGGCTGGCCGCGAGCGCGCCGAGCAGGCCGACGGCGATACCGGTCACCACCAGTCGCACACCCTGCGAGAGCACCAGGCTCAGGATCTCGCGTGGCAAGGCGCCGAGCGCGATACGGATGCCGATCTCGCGGGTGCGCTGGGCGACGAGGTGTGCCATCACCCCGTACACGCCGACGGCGCCGAGCACCAGCGCCAGCATCGCGAAGGCGCCTACCACGACCATCGTGAGCCGCCGCTCGGCAGCCCAGGTGCCGAGCGCCTCGTCCATCGTCTGCACTTCGGTGAGCGGGATGTCGGGGTCGAGCTCGGCGACCGCCGCGCGCAGGGGCGCGGCAAGCGAGCCGGGATTGCCCTCCGTCCGCAGCACGATGCGCAGCGTGCGGAGCGGTGTGGCGGTTCCGGCCGGGAACTGGGCGTGCGGCAGGTAGATCTCCGGCCGCGGCTCGGCGTCGAGGCCCCGGTGCCTGACGTCACCCACGATCCCGACCACCGTGCGCCAGACCGAGTCCGTCGCGCCGCCGCCCATGAGCAGCCGCTGCCCGATCGGATCCTCCCCCGGCCAGGCCTGGCGCGCGAGCGTCCGGTTGACCACCGCGACCTGCGGGGTGCCGGTGCGGTCGCCCGCCTCGATCCCACGGCCCTGAAGCACCGGCATCCGCATCGTCTCGAAGTAGCCCGGGCCCACCACCTGCCAGTAGGAGAGGTTCCAGTCCTCCTGCTTCGGCGGCAGCGAGAACCGGCCCTCACGAAGGAAGGACCAGTCGCCGATCTCGGGCTGGGCCATCGGCAACGCCTTCACCACCGCGGCGGAGCGAACACCGGGGAGCGCTTCCGCCCGTGCCACCAGTCGCTCGAAGAACTGCCGGATGGACTGGTTGCTCTCGTACCTCACTGGTGACAACTCGAGCCGGGCGGTGAGCAGCCCGTTGGGATCGAAACCGGGATCCACCCCGCGCATCCGCTCGAAGCTCCTGATCAACAGCCCCGCGGCGACCACCAGCATCAGGGCGAGCGCGATCTGGCTGACGACCAGGCCTCGGCGGAAGCGCTGCCGCCGGGAGCCGGCGCTTCCGCTCCGCCCGCCGTCGGTCATGGCACGCGCGAGATCGGGCCGGGCGGCATACCAGGCGGGAACCAGACCGAAGAGCAGACCGACGACGATACTGACGACCGCCGTGAACGCCAGCACGGGGATGTCGAGCGCTATCGAGTCGAGCCGGGGCAGCGTCGGCGGCGCGGCGGCCACCAGCGCTCGAGTCCCGTAGGCCGCGAGCAGAAGACCCGCCGCTCCGCCGATGAGCGCGATCGTCGCGCTCTCGGTGAGCAGTTGGCGCATGATCCGCCCGGCGCGGGCGCCGAGCGCGGCGCGCACCGCGATCTCCCGATGGCGCTCCTCCGCGCGAGCCAGGAAGAGCGACGCCACGTTCGAGGCGGCGATCAACAGCAGCAGGGCGACGGCACCCAGGAGGACCAGCAGGACCGGCCGGATGTCGCCCACCAGCTGCTCCGTCGCCGCGGTGACCGAGGCGGTGAAGGCATCGTCGTACTCGTTGGGAAACTCTCCAACCATCGCGGCCATGATGCCGCCGACCTCGCGGTCGGCGGTCGCGCGATCCAGCCCGGGGCGGAGCCGGCCGATGACCGACAGCCAGTGCCACCCCCGCTCGCTGCGGTCCGCTCCGGGGTCGAGCCGGAGCAGCGTCCAGGCGTCCATCCCCGCGCCGAGATGATGCGTGGGGAGCTGGAACCCCGGAGGCATGACGCCGATCACCGTGGTGGGCTGATCGTCCAGGACCAGGGTGCGCCCGACGATCCGGGGATCCGCGCCGAAGCGGCGCCGCCAGAGCCCGTCGCTCAACAGGACGACCGGTGGGCGTCCCGGGAGGTCCTCTTCGGCCGCAAAACCGCGCCCCAGGGCAGGCGCGACTCCGAGCAGCGGGATCGCATCGGCGGAGACATAGGCGGCGTCGAACCGCTCAGGGGTACCGCTTCCGGTCAGCGTCAGCGTGCCATTGGAGAAGGCGGCAAGGCGACTGAAGGAGCGGGAGCGCTCACGCAAGTCCCAGTACTCGGGCGGGCTCAGCTCCTTCCCGGGGATGCCGTCGAGCTGGGTGTGGACCATCATCACTTCCGCCGGCCGCTGGTACGGCAGCGGGCGCAGGAGCACCCCGTTCACGACGCTGAAGATCGCCGTCGTGGCGCCGATGCCCAGCGCCAGCGTGATCACCGCCAGGACGGTGAATGCGGGCCGCCGGCGAAGGCTGCGGAGGGCGAAGGGCAAGTCACTCCTGAGAATCTCGAGCATGGTCACTCCGACCTGAGGGAGAGGTCGCTCACTCGGACCTCAACGCGATGACCGGATCGATGCGACTGGCGCGGCGGGCGGGAATGGCGCAGGCCATGGCTGCCGCGCCCAGCAGGATGAGGGCGACGAACGCCAGGGTCAGCGGGTCGTCCGGGCGCACCTCGTACAGCTCCGGAGCGAGAACCCGACCGAGCAGAACGGCCCCGGCGGTCCCGATGCCGATTCCCGCGATGGATGGCACCAGCGCCGGTCCCATCACCGCGCGGCCGACCTCACGTCCGGCCGCGCCGAGCGCCAGGCGGATGCCGATCTCCCGGGTGCGTCCCGACACCGTGCAGGCCACGATGCCGTACACGCCGACGGCGGCAAGCACCAGCGCCAGCGCGGCAAATCCGCCGAGCAGCATGAGATTGAAGCGCCGGGGAGCGACCGAGCCGCGGAGCAAATCCGGAACGGTCGTCACGCCGGTGATCGGTTGGGCCGGATCCATCCCGTAGACCGATTCCTTGAGCACCCCCGTCAGCCCGGCCGGGTCGTCGAGCCCGCGCACGACCACCGTCATGCCGCCGTGCGCGTACTGGCGCAGCGGCACGTACAACTCCGGCCTCGGCCGCGCGGAGAGCCCTCGGTGCCGCACATCGCCGACCACGCCGACCACCGCAGCCTGTCCCACGCCGCCACCGACCCATACCTGGCGACCCAGCGGGTTCTCGCCGGGGAAATAGCGCCCGGCGAGGGTCCGATTCACCATCACCACGCGCGCGCCGTCCTCGCGATCGGTGGCGTCGAACGTCCGGCCCACGACCGGTACGCCGATCGCCGAGAAGTAGTCCCCGGCCACGACCCTGAAGTCCACCTCCCGCCGCTCCGCCGGTGACGGAGGCGGACTGCCGTCGGCCGAGAACGGAAGGTCGTAATCGATGCCGATCGGGTTCATGGGCAGCGTGGTGACCGCGCCCGCGGCGACGACGCCCGGCTGTTCCGCCAGGCGCTCGAGCAGACCGTGGAAGAACGCGATCTGCGATTCGTCCGTCGCGTAGCGAGGGCCGGAGGGGAAGATCGTCGCGGCGAGGACTCGCTCCCCGTCGAATCCGGGATCCACCTGCTGAAGACGGACCAGACTCCTGAGATGCAGGCCGGCCATCGCGAGCAGGACCGCCGCGAGAGCCACCTCGGCCACGATGAGCCCGCGGCGGACCCTGGTCCGCTCACGCCCCGCGGTGAGTCGGAGACCGGCCTGCGCGGGGGCGCCCAGCCGGAGTGCGTGCAGCCCGGGCAGGACGCCGCAGGCGAACACGACGGGCACCAGGAGCGCGGTGGTGAGTCCCAGGACGCGGAGGTCCACCGCTCCCTCCCGCCACCGTGGCAGGAGGCCGGGATCCAGCGTGTAGACCATCGGCACCGCCCAAACCGCCAGCGCGATGCCGCCCAGGGCGCCGAGCACCGCGACCGCGCCAGATTCGAGCACCAGGAGCCGGAGGAGCCGCGCCGGCCCACCGCCGAGTGCGACCCGCACCGCCAGCTCGCGCTCCCGGTCCGTCGTGCGAGCGAGGAACAGGTGGGCGACGTTGGCGCATGCCAGCAGGAGGACGAGCGCGACGGTGCCGAGCAGCAGCGTTACCGCGGTACGGCCGCCGGCAGCGACGGCTTCGGCCGCCGGGACGACGGATGCGGACCAGCCGGCATTGGTCTCGGGATGCGCCGCCGCCAGCCGGGACGCGACCTGCTGCAGCTGAGCCTGCGCGTCGGTCCACGCCGCTCCGGGCGCTAGGCGGCCGATCACATTGAACCGGCGCTCCGCCCTCGTGACCAGCTCGTCCGCGTCAAAGGCGAGCGGATTCCACAGCGCCACCGAGGCCTGGTCCGGAAAGCGGAAGCCCTCGGGCATCACGCCGACGATCTGGTGCGGCTGCCCATCGAGCGTGATCGCGCGTCCGATCACGCCGGAGTCGCCGCCGAACCGGCCGGCCCAGAAATCGTGGCTCAGCACCACGACACGATCCCGCCCGGAGGTCTCCTCTTCCGGCACGAACCCGCGGCCGAGGGCGGGGGTGACGCCGAGCAGTGAGAAGAGGTTCGGTGACACCCGGACCGTGCTCAGCTCTTCCGGTTCGCCCTCGCCGGTGAGTGCCATGCCCCAGTCGTCCCACGCCGCCACCGCATCGAAGGCGGGAGTCTGCCGTCTCCAGTCGAGGAAGTTGGCCGCCGAAGCCCGCTCCCGTGCCTTGCCGGCGGCGGGTTGGGTCTCCCACAGCATCATCAACCGATCGGCGGCGGGGTACGGGAGCGGCCTGAGGAGCGCGGCGTCGGCCAGGCTGAAGAGCGCGGTGTTGGCGCCGATGCCGAGGGCCAGGGTGAGCACCGCGGCGGCCGTGAACCCGGGGCTGCGCCGGAGCCGCCGGACCACGAGCCGCAACTCCCCGGCGATCGCGCCGGTCACTCGGCCCTCAGCGTGCTGGCGGGGTCGACCCGCAGGGCCCGCCGGGCCGGCAGCACGCAGGCACCGAGCGCCACCCCGGCGATGACGACGGCGATGGAAGCGAACGTCGCCGGATCCCACGGCTTCACCTGAAAGAGCAGAGTGACGAGGAGTCGGGACAGCGCCGCCCCGGCGACCAGGCCCGCCGCGATTCCACCGGCGACCGTCAGCAGCCCTTCGCCGATCACGAGTCGGAGGATCTCCGCTCGCCGCGCTCCCAGCGCGACGCGGATCCCGATCTCCCTGGTGCGCTGCACCACGCCGTAGGAAATGACCCCGTACACACCGATGATGGCGAGCCCGAGCGCCAGCGCCCCGAACCCGCCAAGCAGGAGAGTGCGGAACCGGTCGGTCGAGATGGACTCGTCCCGCAGCCGGGTGAGCTGGTAGATCTCCGAGACCGGGACCTCGGGATCGAGGGAAGCCACCAGCTCTCGAATCGCCGGAGCGACCGTCTGCGGGTCCAGCGGCGTGCGCACCAGGAGCGCCATCTCCTCGAGACCGACCTGCGCCTCGGGGGCGTAGATCTGCGGCATGACGTCGTCCACCAGGGTCAGGTGCCGGGAGTCGCCCACGACTCCGATCACTGTCAGCCAGTCGCCCGGCTCGTCGGGCTCGTCATCGAAGGTGAGACGCTTCCCCACCGCGCTCTGGTTGGGCCAGAAGCGGCGGGCCAGCGTCTGGTTGACCACCGCCACGTAGGGACTGTCCCACCCGTCCTGTTCGGTGAAATCGCGGCCCTGGAGCAGCGGGATGTCGAGCGCGCTGAAGTACCCCGGGGTCACCACGTTGAAGCTGCTGCTGGGGCGCTGCTGCGGCTCGGCGAACGGCTGCCCTTCGACGCTGAAGGAGTAGCGGGCGCCTTCACGACTGAGCGGGAGGTAGCTCACTGCCGCCGCCTCGCTCACTCCCGGCAGCGCACGGGCGCGGTCCACCAGATCGCGATAGAACCCGATGACCTCGGCGGTGTCACGCCCGGTGCGGGGGAGTGCCAGCCGGGCCGACACAACGCTTGCCGTCCGGAAGCCGGGATCCACCGCCAGCAGGCGCCGGAAGCTCTGCACCATGAGGCCTGCGCCGACGAGCAGCAGCAGCGCGAGCGCCACCTCCCCCGCGACGAGGAGCCGGCGGGTGCGCTGGCGATCGACCCCGGCGGTCGTACGACCGGTCTCCTGCAGCGAGGCCTCGTTTCCGCGCCGCGCAGTCTGCAGTGCCGGCAGCAGGCCGAAGACCATGCTGGTGAGGGCGGCGATACCGAAGGTGAAGGCGAGCACGGTTCCGTCCATCACCGGGGCCTCCGTCGGGCGCAGACCTTCGGGAGCGAGCGACAGCAGCGCATCCACGCCCCAGACCGCGAGGCCGACGCCGAGCATACCGCCCAGCACCGTGAGCAGCGCGGTCTCCGTGAAGAGCTGCCGCACCAGCTGCCAGCGCCCGGCGCCGAGCGCCGCGCGAATCGCGAGCTCGCGCCGCCGGGCGGCGCCGCGGGCCAGCATCATGCCGGCCACGTTGGCCGATGCGATCAGAAGGACGAAGCCGACCGCGCCCAGCAGGACCAGCAGCGTGGGACGGAGATCGTGGACCAGTGACTCGTGGAGCGGGACCACCGCGACGCCCCAGCCGCGGTTCGAGGCCGGGTATTCAGCCGCGAGCCGCGCGGCCACCGCCTGAAGGCGCGCACTCACGTGCTCCAGTGTTCCGCCCGCGCCGAGGCGGCCGATCACCAGGTACGCGTGCAGACCGCGCGTCTCCAGCAGCTCCGGCTCGTCCTGGGAAACCAGGGTCCAGAGTTCAGTGTCCTCCGGGTAGCGGAACCCGGGCGGGGCAACTCCGACGACCGTAAGCGCACGGCCGTCTACCATGAGGGTTCGTCCCAGCGCGGAGGGGGCTCCGCCGAAGCGGCGCTGCCAGAGCCCGTGACTGATCACGGCCACGCCATCTCGGCCCGGGGCGTCTTCCCCTTCGAGGAAATACCGACCCGCGGTTGGGGTGAGGCCCAGGACCCGGAAATAATCCGCGCTCACCAGCGCGCCCGCTACCCGCTCGGGCCGGTCGGCACCCCCGACGTTGAACGCGAGGGGGCGGTAGAGCGCTATCGACCCCAGTGCGCCGTCCGTCCGCCAGTCCAGGAAGTTCGGATAGGAGACCGTGTTCGGCGCACCGTTGGGCCGCCGCTCCTCCACCTTCACCAGGCTCGACGGCTCGGGGTACGGCAGTGGCCGGAGCAGGACCGCGTTGACGACGCTGAAGATCGCCGTGTTGGCCCCGATGCCGAGGCTCAGCGTGAGCACCGCGACCGCGGTGAACCCGGGTGAGCGGAACAGCTGCCGCACGGCGTAGCGCAGGTCCTGCCGCAGAGAGCCGAGCATGGCGGGGACCCTCATTCCCAACGGAGCGCGCGGACGGGATCAACCGCTGCCGCACGACGGGCGGGCACCCAGCTGGCCACCAGGGCAACTGCCGTGAAGAGCGCCGTGGCCGCGAGGAGCGTGGCCGGATCGGACGGGCTCAGGTTCACCAGGAACGCCGCCAGGAGCCGGGCGGTCGCCGCCGCACCCGCGAGTCCGATGCCCACTCCGGCGAGGGTCACCGCGAGCGCGCGTCGCAGCACCAGCAGACGGACGTCGCGGGCCCGGGCGCCGAGCGCGACCCGGATACCGATCTCACGGGTCCGCTGGGAGACGACGTACGACATCACCCCGTAGAGTCCCAGCGCCGCCAGCAGGGCCGTAATGGCCCCGAAGCTTCCCAGCACCACCGACCCGATCCGCTGCGGCAGCACCGCGAGCCCGAGATGCTCCTCCATCGTGCTCCCCTCCACCGGCAGCTCCGGATCCAGCTCGCGGGCCTCTTTGAGCAGGGAGGAGAGCAGCGCGCGCGCATCGCTCGCGGCGCGAGCCACCAGCACCATGTCCGGCTCGTACATCTGCGCGAACGGCTGGTAGAAGTGGGGCTGGGGCTCCTCCCCCAGCGAGCGATACTTCCCGTCGCGAGCGACGCCCACGACCTCCCGCATCCCGCCCCGGCCGGTGCTGAAGCGTCGGCCGATGGGGTCCTCGCCGGGCCAGAACCGGCGGGCGAAGCTCTCGTTCACGACCGCGACCGCCCTCGCTCCGGCGCGATCGCCCGGCGCGAATCCGCGCCCGCGCACCATCTCGATGCCCATCGTCTCGAAGTAGCCCGCGCTCACCGTGTTGGTACCGAACTCCATGTCCTCGCCTTCGGCCGGCGCGTAGCCTTCCACTTCGACGCCGCGCCGCTGGCCGACGAGGCCCAGCGGCAGGATCTCGGCGAGCGCCACCTGCTCGGCGCCCGGCAGCGCGCGGACCCGCCGCTCCAGCTCGGCATAGAACGCCTGGCCGCGGGTGGAGTCGTAGCCCTGAACGCCGAGCTCGAGCCGGAGCAGCGCGAGTCTCTCGGAGCGGAAGCCGGGGTCGACGCGGGACGCGTTTCGGAGACTGGTGAGGAAGAGGCCGGCCGCGGCGAGCACCACCAGCGAGACGGCCACCTGCCCCACGACCAGTGCGTCGCGAAGGCCGAACCGCCGGCGGTCGGAAGCCGTGGCGAGATCGGCCCGCAGCGCGGTCGCGGCGTCGATCCGGGTCGCCCGGAGCGCCGGAAGGAGCGAGGAGAGCAGCACCGTAACGGCCGACACCAGGAGCGTGAACCCGAGGATGCGGCCGTCGAGGGGAAACTCGAGCGCGACCGGCACCGGCAGCGGCGGCCGGAAGGCCGCGAGCGCGTCCGCCGCCCAGAGCGCGAGAGCAACGCCGGCGGTGCCGCCCATGATGGCGAGCACCAGGCCTTCGGTTAGGAGCTGGCGTACCAGGCGCCCGCGGCCGCCACCGAGCGCGAGCCGCACGGCCAGCTCCCGCCGGCGCACCGTGGCTCTCGCCAGCAGCAGGTTGGCGAGGTTGGCACAGCACACCACCAGCACCAGACCCGCGACTCCCATGAGGAGTCCGAGGAACTGGGTCACCGGACCCCGAATGGTGGGGAAGATCCGGGCCTCGCGCTCCGGCAGTAGCGTCACCCGCCGTGCCTTTCCGGCGACGTCGGTCCACGCCTTGGGGTAGGCCCCGTGCAGCCGGGCGGCGACCACAGCGAGCTGGCCCCGCGCCTGCTCGACGGTCGCGCCGTCCCGCAGGCGCCCCGTCAGCGACAGCCCCCGGTCGCCGCGTTGCTCCAGCATGTCGTCGGTGGGGTCGAACACCCGGCCGGCGGCGAGGCTGGTCCAGACCTCCATGCGCACGCCCCGGATGGAGCCGGTGAACCCGGCCGGCGCCACGCCGCTGATGGTGAACGTTCGTCCCGAGAGCCGGAGCGTCCGACCGATCACCCCGCGATCACCGCCGAAGACGCGCGTCCAGAGGCCGTGGGAGATGACGGCTTGGGTCTCGGATGCGCCGCGCGCGAACCCCGGGCCCGCGGCGAGTGGCACGCCCAGCACCTCGAAGTAGTTCTCGCTCACCATGTCGCCGAGCGTCCGGAAGCTCTCGCCGCCGGTCGCCACGCTGAAGGGGCGCGGCGACGCCGCGGCGATGGCGGTCAGCGCTGGAGTGCCCGCCACATAGTCCACATAGTCGGGATGGGACGAGGTGCCGAAATCGGGGCCGCTGAAGTCGCTGGTGTAGATGGCGACCAGCCGCTCGGGCTGGCGGACCGCGGCGGGCGGGCGGAGAAACAGCGCGTTGATCACGCTGAAGATCGTCGTGGTCGCGCCGATCCCGAGCCCCAGCATGAGTACCGCCAGCAGGCCGAACCCGGGCGAGCGGGCCACCTGGCGCCACCCATAGCGGAAGTCACCCCACAGCCGGTCCACTATTCCACTCTCAGCGAGATCATCGGATCCACTCGCGTCGCCCGGCGGGCCGGGACCCAGGTGGCCACCAGGGCGACCGTGCCGAGCAGCAGCGCGACCGTGGCGTACGTCAGCGGATCCTGCGCCGTGATTCCGTAGAGCTGGCTCGTGAGCGCGCGGCTCAGCAGCCAGGCGCCCACCAGCCCGGCGACGAGGCCCACGACCACCAGCCGCATCCCCTGCCCCACGACCAGACGGAGCACGTCCGGCGCGCCGGCGCCGAGCGCGAGCCGGATGCCGATCTCCTGGCGCCGCTGGGTCGTGGTGTACGCCATCACGCCGTAGATGCCGATCGCGGAGAGCAGGAGCGCCATGCCCGCGAAGAGGAGGAGGAGGACCATCGAGATCCGGCGCTCGGCGCTCGCGTTCTCGATCACCCGCTCCATGGACATCACCGAAAAGACCGGCTGCTCGGGATCGACGCTCCGGATGGCGGCGGTGACCGCGGCGCCGAGCCGCTCGGGGTCGGCGTCACCGGTCCGCACCACCATGGCCATCTCCTGCGAAGAGACGACCTGGAAGGAGCTGTACAGCTCCTCCTTGGGCGGGTCCGCGAGCCCGATCTGGCGGACGTCACCCACCACGCCGACCACGGTCAACCATGGCCGGTCGTTGCCCGCCCCGAGCCGGACCCGCCGTCCGATGGGATCCGCGCCGGGCCAATATTTCTCCGCCATGGTGCGATTGATCAGGATGCTGCGGTTGGAGAGCGAGTCCCCCAACGCCGGAAGGCCTTCGCCGGCCAGCAGCGGGATGCCCATCGTCTTGAAGTAGTTCGGGCTCACCAGGCGGCCCTCGGCGGTGCGCGGAGGCTCATCCGGTGCCAGGGGACGCCCCTCGATGGTGAGCTGGAGATTGCCCTGGGCGCGGAGCGGCAGTTGCGAGATGACTGCGGCGTCGCGCACGCCGGGCACCGCCTTCACGGCCGTCAGCGCGCGCTCGTAGAAGTCCCGACGCTGCGCGTGGGTCCGGAACCGACCCTGGGAGCGGTCGTTGGGCACCGGCAGCCACATCTGAAGCGTTAGGAGCCGGTCCGGGTCGAAGCCGTATTCCACCGCCATGAGGCGCTGAAAGCTGCGCAGCATGAGTCCGGCGCCCGCAAGCAGCATGAGCGCCACGGCCACTTCCGCGACCACCAGCGCCGCCCGCAACCGCGTCCGCGGCGCGCCGGCGCTCCCGCGGCCGGAATCCTTGAGCACGCCCTGCAGGTCCGCACGCGAGCCCTGCAGCGCCGGAATGAGGCCGAACACCACGCCGGTCAGAAGGATCAGGAAGGCGGTAAAGCCGAGCACCGGGAGGGAGAGCTCGATCTCGCCCGCCCGGGGGAGATAGAGCGCCACCAGTCGGCCCAGCGCGCTCGATCCCCAGGCGGCCAGCAGCAGTCCGAGGCCGCCGCCCATCACCGCGAGCACCAGACTCTCGGTGAGCAGCTGGCGCACGAGCCGCCCGCGGCTGCTCCCCAGGGCGGTACGAAGCGCGATTTCCCGCTCGCGCACCGTGGCACGGGCGAGCAGCAGGTTGGCCACGTTGGCGCAGCCGATCAGGAGCACGAAGCCGACGGCGCCGAGCAGCACGAGCAGCGCGGGCCGCACGTCACCCACCACCTGCTCCGCGAGGGGCTTGGCCACCGGATGCCATCCCTGGTTCGCCGGATAGATCTGCGGGTATTCCTCCTGCAGCCTGGCGCTGAGTACGGCGAGCTCCGCCTGAGCTTCGTCGATCGTGCGGCCGGGCTTCAGGCGCCCGATCAGGTCGTAGACCTGGGCGTTGCGCACGTTCAGGAAGTTGGGATCCGGATTGTCCAGCGCGATGGGTGCCCACACCTCCATCGGCGAGGCCCCGCTCTCCAGCACGTGACGGAAGCCGCGGGGCATGATGCCGATGATGGTCATGGGGTCGTCGTCCAGCCGCACTGTCTTCCCGATCACGCCGGGGTCGCCGCCGAACCGCTTCTGCCAGAGGTCATGCGAGATGATGACCACATAGCCGATCTGGTTCTGGTCGTCCTCGGGCGTGAAGTCGCGGCCCACCGCCGGCGCCACGCCCAGCACCCGGAAGTAGTTGTAGGAGACGACCGAGGCCTGGATCCGCTGGGGTTCGCCCAGCCCTGTCAGGTTGATGCTGATCGGGTAGACCGCAGCGAGGTCCTGGAGCGCGCTGACGCCCTGCAGGATGTCGTTGTACTCCGGCTGAGAGGTCGGAATGTCCTGTGCCCCGGTCCCGGAGTAGGCCGCCCTGATCGAGAGCAGCTGCTCGGGCTCGGCGTAGGCGAGCGGGCGCAGGAGCACCGAGTAGACCACGCTGAAGATCGCGGTGTTCGCACCGATGCCGATGGCGAGCGTGAGCACCGCGATCGCCGTGAAGGCGGGGCTCCGGAGCAGGCTCCGCACCCCGAACCGAACGTCGCGCCAGAACACGTCCATCATGCTACCTCCAGCTCGGCCGGGGGACGTTCCACGATCCGGCCGTCGAAGAGGAAGACGTTGCGTCCCGCCCGTCCGACATAGCGCGGGTCGTGGGTGACCATCACGATCGTGGCGCCGCCCGCGTGCAGCTCATGGAGCAGGGTCATCACCTGGGCGCCGTTGCTGGAATCGAGATTGCCGGTGGGCTCGTCGGCCAGGAGGACCAGCGGCTTCCCCACCACCGCGCGGGCCACCGCGACGCGCTGCTGCTGGCCGCCGGAGAGCTGGGCGGGGAAGTGGTGGATCCGGTGCAGCAGGCCGACCCGCTCCAGCGCCTCATGGACCATCGCCCGGCGCTCGGCCGGGGCGAGCCCGCGGTACTTGAGCGGCAACTCGACGTTGGAATACACGTCGAGATCGCCGATGAGATTGAAGGCCTGGAAGATGAAGCCGATGGCCCGGCACCGCACCCGGGCGCGCTGCTGCGGCGAGAGGGTGGCCACCGGCTCGCCGGCGAGCACGTAGCTCCCCTCGCTGGGCGAGTCGAGGAGGCCGAGCAGCGAGAGCAGCGTGGTCTTGCCGCAGCCGGACGGGCCGCAGACCGCCACGAACTCGCCGGCCCGGATGTCGAGACTCACCCGTGAGAGGGCGTGCGTCTCCACCTCCTCCGTGTGGAAGATCTTGGAGATGCCGTCGAGGCGGATCAGGGGATCGATCGCGAGCGCCATACTACTCGTTCCGGAGAGCGACCATGGGGTCGGTGCGGGCTGCCCGGCGGGCGGGCAGGGCCGCCGCGAGGACGGCAACCAGGCTGAGCACGACCAGCCCGATCGCGAAAGTGGGCGGATCGGTCGGGCTCACGTTGAAGAGCAGGCTCTCGAGCAGTCCCGAGAGCGCGAGCGCGGCCGCGAACCCGACGCCCAAGCCGATGCCCGCCAGCGTGGCGCCGTGCTTCACCACCATCGCCAGCACGTCGCCGTGCCCCGCGCCGAGCGCCATGCGGATCCCGATTTCCTGGGTGCGCTGCGCGACGCCGTACGAGATGACGCCGTAGACCCCGATGGCCGCGAGGATGAGGGCGATGGCTCCGAAGACGGTGAGCAGCATGGCGCTGAACCGCGACTGGGCGAGGGAGTCCAGCACCCGGCCCTGCATGGTCCCGAGGTTGTAGAGCGGGAGCGCCGGGTCCACTTCCGCCACCGCGCTCCGGAGCGGAGTCAGGATCGCCGGCTCGTCGCCTTGCGCCCGCGCCGCCAGCGTGAGCGTGCGGTCGGTCCAGGTCCACGCGGCGGCGGGCGCCTGCGCAATCGGGAGGTAGAACTCCGGCATCGGCTCCTGGTCGAGTCCGGTGGCCCGGACATCTCGGGCGACGCCGATCACTTCCTTCCAGGCAGGGCTGCCGTCGGGATTCTCCTCGCAGCAGGCGATGCGCTTCCCGATCGGGTCCTCATTCGGAAACGCCTGGCGGGCGAGGGTCTCGTTGATGACCATGACCAGCGGCGTGCCCCGGCGGTCCTGCGCCGTGAACCCTCGCCCGCGCACCAGCTTGATGCGCATGGTGCTGAAGTAGTCGGGCGTCGCCAGCCGCATCAGCGAGTTGATGACGGAGCTGATGTCGAGCGGCCGGCCCTCGGGAATCAGACCGTTGCTGCTGGCGCCCTCGAGCGGGGCGGCGGACACCACGGAGGCGGAGGCCACGCCCGGCACGGCCGCCGCCCGCTCCACGATGCGCTCGAACACGCGGACCACCTGCTGGGGTGACTCGTACGTGGCCGCGGGGAGGGAGACGCTCCCCGCTACCACACCACGCGGATCGAAGCCCGGGTCCACTCCGTTGAGGGCCACACCACTGCGGATCAGAAGTCCCGCGCCCGTCAGCAACACCAGCGCAAGCGCGATTTCCGCCACGACAAGCGTGTTTCGCAGGCGGTCTCGACTTCCAGCTCGCGAACCACTCCGCCCGCCCTCCTTGAGTGCTTCATGAGGCGGGCGCGCCGCGGTGCGGAGAGCGGGGGCGAGGCCGAACACCAGGCCGCTGAGCAGGGTGAGCCCGAGCGCGAAGATGAGCACCGGCGCATCCACCCGCGCCTGCGCCAGTCGGGGGACGTCCTGCGGTCCATAGGTGGCGAGCAGGCCGACGCCCCAGTAGCCCACCAGCAGGCCAAGCGCACCGCCCACGATCGCGAGCACCAGGCTCTCCGCCAGTGCGTGAGCCATGAGGTGCCGCCGCCCCGCGCCGATCGCGGCGCGGATCGAGGTCTCGCGGCTGCGCGCCGCACCGCGCGCCAGCAGGAGGTTCGCGATGTTCGCGCAGGCGATGAGCAGCACGAAGGCGACGGCGCCGAGCAGCACGTAGAGCCTCGGCCGGTAATCGCCTACCAGCTCGTTCATCAGGTGGTACACCGCGATGCCGCGCTCCTTGTTGTCCTTCGGGAAGCTGGTCGCCAGCCAACGCCCGAGACCGCGCATCTCCTCCTCGGCCCGGCCCAGGGTCACACCCGGGTTCAGCCGCGCGAGCACTATCATGTAGTGCTCGTCGTGCAGGGCGAGCCGCTCGGGCGTGAAGGCCACCGGCAGCCACAGCTCCTCGCCGAAGATCGGGTAGTCCATGGATTCCGGCATGACGCCGATCACGGTGTGCTGCCGACCGTCCAGACGGATCTCGCTGCCGACAGCCTTGGGATCCCCACCGAAGCGGCGCTGCCAGAGAGCGTGACTCAGGAGCACCACCGCGTCGCGGCCAGGCGCGGCCTCCTCCGGGCGGAACCCGCGTCCCAGCTCCGGCTGTACGCCCAGGAGAGTGAAGTAGTCCGCTCCCACCCGGGCGCCGTTCACGTTCTCCGGCATCTCGGCGCCCGAGAGATTGTAGCTCTCGCCGTAGGCGGGCACGAAGTACCGGAAGCTGGTCTGCTGGCGGGCGACGTCGGCCCAATTCCCCACCGACCAGGAGCTGTTCTCCCCCCGCCAGAGCGTGCGCAGCAATAGCAGCTCTTCCGGGTCCCTGAACGGCAGCGGGCGGAAGAGCACGGTGTAGACCACGCTGAAGATCGCGGTGGTCGCGCCGATGCAGAGCGCCAGCGTGAGGATCACGGAGGCCGAGAGCGTGGGCGCGCGGCGCAGCGAGCGGACGGCGAACCGGATGTTCTGGAGGAGTGTGTGCAGCATCAGTCTATCCTCAGGGCGATCATCGGATCGGACCGGGAGGCCCGGCGTGCGGGGAGGTACATCGCGGCGAGCGCGACCGCGACGAGAAAGCCGGTCACCAGTGCCAGGGTCGTGGGGTCGCCTGAGCCCACGCCGAACAGCAGCCCGCGGAGCAGGCGCCCGCCGGCCAGCGCGCCCACCAGCCCCACCACCATCCCGCCGACCACCGGCATCATGCCCTGGCGGATCACCATGCGAAGCAGCGTCGAGCCGCCCGCGCCCAGCGCCATGCGGATCCCCAGCTCCCGGGTCCGCTGCACTACGCCGTACGCCACCACGCCGTAGATGCCCACCGCGGCGAGGACCAGCGCGGCCAGCGCGAAGCCGCCGAGCACGGTCGCGTTCACCCGTGGCCGGGCGAGCGACACCGCCTTGCGGTCCTCCAGGGTGCTCACGTCCGCCAGCGGGAGATCGGGGTCCAGCCCCGCGATCGCGCGCCGCACGGCCGGCACCGTCGTAAGGGGATCGCCGCTGGTGCGAGCCACCAGCACCATGGACCGCATCGGCGACTGCTCGAATGGGCTGTAGATCTGCGGGTAGGCCTCGCCGTTCAGCCGCTCGTGCAGCACGTCGCCCACGATGCCGACGACGGTCATCCATTGAGTCTCGGGATCGGCCGGGTCGCCGAAGGTGATGCGGGCGCCCACCGGGTCTCCACCCTTCCAGTACCGCTGCGCCGCCGATTGGTTGACCAGAGCTACGTCCTGCCCGCCGGTCCGGTCGCCCGCCTCGAACAGCCGTCCGCGCACCAGGGGAATACGGAGCGTCTCGAAGTAGGAAGCGCTGGCGGTGAAGACCGCCGCATCCTGTACCGCCTCGGGCGGAAGGGCCTCGGCGCCCTGAATGGCGAAGCTCCAGTAGGGCGGCGAGTCACCCAGTGGCGCGTCGGAGACCAGCGCCGCGGAGCGGACGCCGGGCTCCGCCTCGGTGCGCGCGAGCAGATCGCGGCCGAATGCCAGCCAGCGTTCCTGCTTCGGATAGGCCAGGCGCGGCAGCGTGACCCGCACCGTCAGCACCCGGTCGGCCGCGAAGCCCGGATCCACCCGCTGCAGCCGCTCGAAGCTCCGGAGCAGCAGCGATGCCCCTGCCAGCAGCACGAACGCCAGCGCCACCTCACCGAGCACCAGCGCCGACCGTGCCCGGTGAATCCCGGAGCTCCCGGCCACGCCGCGGCTGCCCGCCAGCCCCGCATGCGGATCGCGCCCCGCGATCCGCCACACCGGCGCGAGCCCGAACAGGAGACCGGTCACCAGCGACAGCCCCAGCGCGAAGCCGAGGACCCGCAGATCGAGCCCGATCTCGTCCACCCGCGGGAGCGTCTCCGGGCCGAGGGCGCGCAGGCCCGCGACACCCCAGAGCGCGAGCAGCAGACCCAGGGCCCCGCCGAGGAAGGAGAGGAGCATGCTCTCCAGCAGCAGCTCACCCGCGAGTCGCCTGCGGGAGGCGCCCAATGCGGATCGGATAGTCACCTCGCGGCTCCGTCCCGCCGCCCGAGCCAGCATGAGATTGGCCACGTTGGCGCAGGCCACCAGGAGGACGAGGCCCACCGCGCCCATGAAGACCAGCAGCGCGGGACGGATCTCCCCGGTCATCTGCTCCTGAAGCCCCACCACTTCGGCACTCCAGCCGGCGTTCGAGGTGGGGTACTGCGCCTCCAGCCGGCCCATGATGGTGGTCATCTCCTGCTGGGCGCGGTCGAGGGGCACGTTCTTGCCAAGACGGCCGAAGACGGTGAGGAAGTCGGCCCGGCGTGGCCGGGTCGTGTCCGTAGCGAGCGGGGTCCAGACGTCCACCGACCGCTCCAGGCGAAGCTGCGCCGGCACGACGCCGACCACCGTGTGCGGCACGCCGCTCAGAAGGATCCGGCTCCCGACGATGTCGCGCTCGCCGCCGAACCGGCGCCGCCAGTACCCCTCGCCCAGCATCGCCACTCGCGGCGCGGCGCCGCGCTCCTCGTCGTCCCGGAAGCCGCGGCCCACCGAGGGCACCACGCCGAACACGTGCAGCAGGTTCGCCGTGGCGATGCCGCCGTTCACCACTTCGGGTTCACCCGCGCCCGTGACGTTGAACCGGGTGTTCGTCATCGCCGCGAGCGCCTCGAAGGAGCTCGCCTGCGTCCGCCAGTCGAGGAAGTCGGGCAGCGACGCCGTCTCGCGGCCGATGGCGGAGTGACGGCCCCAGACCACGACCAGCCGGTCGGGATCGGGATACGCCAGCGGATGCAGCAGCACGCCGTTGACCGCGCTGAAGATCGCGGTGTTGGCGCCGATGCCCAGCGCGAGGGTGGCCACCGCGGCCAGGGTGAATGCCGGTGCGCGGCGGAGCGAGCGAAGAGCCTGGCGGAGGTTGGGAATCAGGGTGGTCACCTCTTCCTCACTCCGCCCGCAGGGCGATGATCGGGTCGGCCCGGGTCGCGCGACGCGCGGGCAGGAATCCGGCGAGGGCGCCGACCGCGAGAAGCAGGAAGGCGATGGCGGCGAAGACCGCGGGATCGGTGGCGCTCACTTCGAACAGCAGTGACGCGAGTAGCCGGGAGGCCACCAGCGCCCCCGCCAGCCCGACGGCGATGCCGGCCGCCACGACGACCAGAGCCTGGCGGAGCACGCCCCATAACAGAGCGCGGCCGCTGGCGCCCAGCGCGCAGCGGATGCCGAGCTCGCGGGTCCGCTGCACCACGCCGTACGCCGTGGTGCCGTACAGGCCCACCGCCGTCAGGATCATCCCCAGGCCGGCGAACCCGCCGAGCAGGACGAGCAGGAACTGCCGCCGCGCCACCGCGCCGCCGAGCCACTCATCGAAGGCCTTGAGATCGGCCACCGGCTGCTCGGGGTCGAGGCTTCGCACCTGAGCGACCAGGGCCTCCGTGAGCCGGTCTGGATCGTCCTGAGTCCGCACCACGAGGGTCATGCTGCTCCAGGGGAACTGGGACATCGCCCAGTAGACCGTCGGCGCGGCGGCCGAGTCCACCCCGGTCTGCTTGATGTCGCCCGCGACACCGACCACGGTCCCGACCAGGGTGTCGCCCCACTCCATGTGGATCCGACGGCCGATCGGGTCGCGTCCGCTGAGGTACTCCTTGGCGAAGCTGCGGCTGACGACCACGGCGAGCGGGACGCCCGGTCGATCGCTCTCGGCGAGGGCGCGGCCGCGGAGGATCGGGAGCTGCATGGCCTCGAAGAAGTGGGGATCGACGGCGCTCACGGTCGCGCCGGGCTCCTGTCCCGGCGCGACCGGCGCGTTGCCTTCGATGACCATGCGGGTGGCGGAGCGCAAGCCGGAGAGCGGGAGCCAATTGATCGCGCTGGCGGACTGCACGCCCGGGATCGCGCGCACGCCAGTCAGCAGATCCTCGAAGAAGCGCCGCTGCCGCGCTTCGCCCTGGTAGCGCTCCCCGCCGAGCGACACCCTGGCGGTGAGCAGGTGGTCCGGATTGAACCCGAGATCGACCTGGCTCACGCGAGCGAAGCTCTTGAGCAGAAGGCCGGCACTGATCAACAGCACCAGCGAGCCCGCCACCTGTGCGCCGACCAGGATCGCCCGGGTTCGCCCGCCGCGCAGCGAGGACGAGCGGCCGCCTTCCTTCAGGTCCTCGTGTAGGTCGCCCCGCGCCACGTGGTACGCGGGCACCAGGCCGAAGCCGATGCCGACGACGATCGAGACGAGCAGCGTGAAGCCGAGGACGGCGCCGTCGATCCGGACGTCATGGAAGCGCGGCACACTCGGGGCCGCGAGCGCGGAGAGCCCGTCCACGCACCAGGAGGCCAGCAGCACGCCCAGTGCTCCGCCGGCGAAGGCGATCAGCACGCTTTCGACCAGCAGCCGCCGGCCCAGCGCCATGGTACCGGCACCGAGCGCGGCGTGCACCGCCATCTCGCGCCGGCGCGCGGCCGCCTGGGCCAGCATCAGGTTGGCTACGTTCCCGCACGCGATCAGCAGGACCAGGAGCACCACGCCGGCGAGCAGGACCAGCGGCTTCCGCGCCGCGCCCACGACCTGCTCGGTGAGCGGAACCAGGTTCACCGACCAGCCGCTGTTGAACTCGGGGTACTCCGCCTCCAGCCGGGCTGCGATGGTGGCGAGCTCCGACTGGGCCCGCTCCACGGTGACGCCGGGAGCCAGGCGCCCGACGACCTGCAGGTAGCGTCCGCTGGTCACGCGATAGTCGGTCGCGGGGTCGAGCCGCATCGGCAGCCAGAGATCGGGACGGGGCTGCCGCCCGATGGACTCGGTCCAGGGCGGCATCACACCGATGACCGTGGTCGGCGTGCCGTCCAGACGAATGGTGGAGCCTACGATCGCGGGATCGGCCGCGAACCGACGCTGCCACAGGCCGTGGCTCAGGAGCGCGACGTTCGGCGCGTCCAGCTTGTCGTCGGCGGCGACGAAGGCGCGGCCGAGCGCGGGCCGGATGCCGAGCACGTCGAAGAGGTTGGCGGTCGCCCCCTGCACCGACACCTCCACCGGCTGACCGCCGCCGGTGAGGTTCGCGGTTCCACCGGAGATCGCGGCCATCCCGCTGAACGAGCCGGAGGCCGAACGCCAGTCCTGGAGGTTCGCCGGTGAGACGGTGTTCCGTCGGCTCTCCCGGAAGTCGCTGGCCTCCCAGACGCCGACGAGCCGCCCCGGCTCCTCGTACGGCAAGGGGCGCAGGAGGACGGCGTTGATGACGCTGAAGATCGCGGTGTTGGCCCCGATCCCCAGGGCGAGGCAGACGATCGCCGCGACCGCGAACCCCGGAGAGCGGGTCAGCCGCCGCAGCGCGAAGCGCAGATCACGTGGCACCGGGGATCCCTCAGCTCACGGCGGACAGCTGCCGCTCTTCGACCACCTTGCCGTCGAAGAGGTGCACCGAGCGATCGGCGTGACGGGCGTAGCGGGGATCGTGGGTGACCATGCAGATGGTTGCGCCGCCCTGGTGCAGCTCGCGCAGCAGCTCCATCACCGCCTCGCCGTTGGTGGAGTCCAGGTTGCCGGTGGGCTCGTCCGCGAGCAGGATCGCCGGGTCGCCGGCCACCGCGCGCGCCACCGCGACACGCTGCTGCTGACCGCCCGAGAGCTGCGCCGGGAAGTGCTTCATCCGGTGGGACATTCCCACCCGCTCCAGCGCCGATTGGACCCGCTTGCGCCGCTCGTCCGACGCCATGCCGCGGTAGGTCAGCGGGAGCTCGACGTTCTCGTACACCGTGAGATCGCCGATCAAGTTGAAGGCCTGGAAGATGAAACCGATCTGGCGGTTGCGAACCCGGGCCCGGTCGGAGGCGGAGAGCTTCGCCACCGGCTGGTTGTCCAGGGTGTAGGTCCCCTCGGTCGGGGTGTCGAGCAGACCGAGGATGGAGAGCAGGGTCGTCTTGCCGCAGCCCGACGGCCCGGCGATCGCGACGTACTCGCCGTGCTTGATCTCCAGATGAATGTCCGACAGGGCGTGGGTCTCGACCTCATCGGTGTAGAAGACCTTCTTGATGCCTTCCAGTCGGATCAGCGGATCGGCCATTGGGGTTGTCCGGGCAAGAAGTGGAAATGGCGAGGAGCGATCAGGTATCGGCCAACAATCAGTTATCAGCTACCAGTCATCAGCTATCGGCTATCAGTTATCGGCTAGCAGCTATCAGCTATCGGACAACAGGCGCGTTGACTGGGTACTGTGGTCACGTCGTGAAAGAGATCTCCAACGCACCCTGAGCTGACAGCTGACAACCGATAGCTGATAGCCGATAGCTGATGGCCCATTCAGTCGACTCTCACCCGGTCGTAGCCGTCCCAGCGCGACATGTCGGAGATGATGACCTTGTCGCCCCGCGACAGCCCGCCCACGATCTCCACCGTGTTCACCGAGGTGCGGCCGAGACGAACGGTCGCGCGGGTCGCCTCGGAGCCGTCGGGCGTGAGCTTGAAGAGCCCCACTGCGCTGTTGGCCTGGCCGTAAGCCGGCCGGCCCACATGGAGCACATCCGGCAGCCGCTCGACCTCGATGGTGCCGTCCACGGAGAGGTCGGGCCGCGCGCCACGGGGCATCTCGCCTTCCAGCGACACGTCCACGGTCACCGTGCCGTTCTGCACCGCTGGGTCGATGCGGCGCACCTTGCCCGTCACGATGCCATTGCGGGTGTCGATCTTGGCCGGCTGGCCGATAGCGATGTCTTTCGCCTGGGTCTCGGGAATGCGGAGGACGGCCTTGAGCTTGCCGGGCTCCACCAGCCGCGCCAGAGTGGCGCCGGATTGGGCCCACTGCCCCACCTCGAGCGGCAGCTCCTGGAGGATGCCGTGCGCGCCGGCGAGCACCTTCATCGAGCGAACCCGGCCCCGCTGGAACTCGGCCACCGCGGTGAGCCGGCCGACCTGGGCCCGCTGCAGGGCGAGCTGGGAGTCCGCCGCGCCGACCATCACCTGGAGCCGCTCCTCCTCCACCCGGTAGCGCGTCTCCAGCTCCTCGACACGATCCGTCGCCCGGCTCGCCTCCATCGTGGAGATGAGCTGCTTCTGCACCAGCTCCTCCGCCGCCTCCGCATTCCGCTTGGCGTCCTGGTACGCCGCCTTCGCGGCGGCGACCGCAGCCTCCTGATTGAGTCGCTGGGTCTTGAGATCGGTCTGGAGAGTCACCCGGTCGGCCTGGGAGACGGTCAGCTGGCGCTCGGACTCGAGCGCCTCGAGCTGTACATCGGGGTTGCTGAGCTCGAGCAGCACGGTCTCGGGCTGGACTTCCTGCCCGGGCTCCGCCAGCCGGCGCTCCACCCGGCCCGCGGTGACGGCGGAGATGTACCGAATCCGCTCCGGCACCAGCGTCCCCGGCCCACGCACCTCGATCACCAGCGGGCCCTTCTGAACCGAGTCGATCCATATGGACGCGCGATCCACGCGCGGTGCCGCCGGCTTCAGGCTCCGGAGGCCGAGCGTCATGGCGACCAGCGCCACGAGCGCGATGGCGCCGTAGATGATTCGCTTGCGACCGCGGTTGACCGGTGCACGGGCTATGTCCACGCCACGATCCTGTCTGAGAGGTGAGTCCCGGCGGCGCCACCTCGGCGCCCGGCGTGTGCCGTAGGAAAGCTCCGTGCCGTTTCGTCGGTTTTGGGCAAATGCTTGCGTCGCTGTAACTTGGTTTGGGCGCCGGCGGTGAGCTCGCCCGCGTTGGTGTTCGCTTGCGGGACCCTCGAATCCCGGAATCGAACACCTCCTGTGCTGTGCGACCCGGCTGGCTCGTCACCCACACGGTTCCCGCCCCTTTTTTCCAGGCCCCGAATGACACCACGCTCGTCGGTTACACCTGCCAGGTGGACTGCGCTCGGCCTGCTCTGCCTGCTTGCCGCCTGCAGCCACACCGACCCGTTCGCCAATCCCGAGACCGGCGAGCAGCCGTTCGACCCGGGGCCGCCGGCGCGGCTGACGGTGAATCCGGCACAGGACGGATCTCCCTCCTGGCTCGCCGACGGCTCGGGCATTCTCTACTCGGCCCAGCAGCCGAACCGACTGGACCTGGACGTCTGCCTCGCCGAGATGCCGCCAACCGGGGGACAGCAGCGGCGGCTGGTATGCGACATCCCCGGCAACGGGGCGAGCACCGACGCAGCGCAGTCTTCCGCCGCGTCCGCCGATGGGCGGATCGCGCTGCTGAGTGCGGGGAACGGCAACATCGGCGGCACCAGTCCGGTGTTTCTGGACATCGCCCTGATCCCGACGTTGGATGGCGTGGACGCCCAAAGGGTTCACGCGCTGCCCTTCACCCCGTCCGGCGGAACCCCTCAGGACTACGCCGGACACCTGCGGTGGCTCACCACGGATGCCCTGGTGTACGTGGGCCAGCACTTCCGGACGAAGCAGGACTGCGAAAGCTGTGTTCGGGACACGGTGATCGTCGGCACCGAGGTGACCATGCTGACTCTCGCCGGCGCCAGCGCTGCGGCAGTGCCCGGCACGGAGCTCGCCACTGGCGTGGCGCCGATACTCGATGGGAGCGCCCTTCTCTACACCCTTCCCGACGACTCCCGGATCTATCGTCGCTCCCTCGGTAGCGGCGAGGTCACGGTGGCGCACGATTTTGGGACGGCGGGGATCGTGCGAGACGTCCATGCCGCCGGAAATCGAGTTGTGGCGGTCGTAGGGGGACGGGTCGCGTTCACGGTGGACCCCCTCCTTGGTCCAGTCCAGTGGGACAGCGGGGGTGTGCTGCACGTGTTCGACCTGGAGGGCACGGGGTCTCAGTCGCTCGACACGCCGGGGTGGCTGTACCGGCGCCCCGCCCTCTCTCCCGACGGCACCCGGGTCGTGGCGGAAGGCTATCCGCTCATCGTCGCGAACAGCGACACCACGGTGGGCAAGAGCAGCGATCTCTACCTGTTCGGAGGCGACTGATGACTCGAGCGCTCGTCGCCGGGCTGTGGCTGACGCTCGCCGGCACGATCGTGAGCACTCGGGCAGCCGCCCAGGCGGAGGGCATCATCGCGGGCAGGGTTCGGCACGAGGAAAGCCGTGCCGGCCTGCCGGCCGCCGAAGTCCTGGTGGACAACCGTGTCGGCGCCGTGACCGACACCGCGGGCCGCTATCGCGTGCGCGCGGTGCGCAGCGGCTGGCACCGGGTCGCGGCCCGGCTCATCGGCTACCGCGGGGTGGTGCTCGACAGCGTTCTTGTGCCGGCTGGCGCGACGCTGACGGTGGACTTCGACCTCGCGGCCAACCCGACCGAGCTCGAGCCGGTGGTGGTGACCGCGCCCTACGACGCGGTGCTGGATCCGCTGGCCACCAGCACCGAGCAGAAGATCACGGCCGAAGACCTGCGCGACCTTCCGATCAGCTCCCTCGACGAAGCCCTGGCGCTCTCCGCCGGCAGCGTCGGCACCAGCTACCGCGGCGGCCGCATCGGTGAGGAGTCGTTCATCCTCGACGGCCTCGGCGTCAAGAACCAGATGGAGGCTTCCAGCGGCGGACTCGGCCTCGCTATTCCGCCCGACCTCCTGAGCGAGGCGTCGCTGGTGACGAATGGCTTCTCCGCGCGCTACGGCCAGGCGCTCTCGGGCATGGTGAACGTGGTGACACGGGAGCCGGGGGACGAGTGGGAAGGACGGTTGGCGTACGAGGGCGACCGGCCGTTCGGTGGCTCGCTCGACCGGGGGATCGATCGGTTCGTCGCCGCCGCGGGCGGGCCGGTGGTCGGGCGGGTGGGACTGGTCACGGTGTTCGACGTGTCCGGCCGGATGGATGCGGATCCGGTGAGCGCCTCGGCGCCCACCAATCCGTCGGATCCCCGGACCAACACCCCGTATCCGTTGCCGCACAACAGCGGCGAGCTGTGGAGCGGCGCCGCCAAGCTGGTCGTGCCGGTCACCCAGCGCGCCACCCTTCGGGCACTCGGCCTCCACACCGAGGACCAGCGCCTGCTCTACGACCCCGCCTACAAGTACGATCCGGAGTTCGGGCCGGCGCAGCGGCTGCGCGGCGACATGGTCAGCGGCCACCTGCAGTACATCAGCAGTCCTCGGTCCAGCCTGCCGGTCGTGCTCGACTTCCGGGTTGGGCGCTACGTCCGCGAGTTTCTCCGCGGCGAGCTGGTCGAACAGCCCGACTATGCGCTGGGGGCACTCACGGCCTCCCGCTTCCATTTCATCGGCGAGGACCTGGCGAAGGATCTCTCGACCTCGACCGATCCGATCCCCGGCTTGCGTGAGCCCGCGGCGAGCGCGCAGACACCGTGGGGCGTACCGGCGTTCTTCATCGGCAGTGGATCGAAGGGTGAGTTGGCCTCCAATCACTTTGGCGAGACCCGGATCCAGGTCGACGGCACGTTGGGTGGAATTCCCAATCTCGACATCTATGTGGGCGGCCAGTACCTCGCCCAGCAGGTGCGTACGTACCAGCGAGTCCTAGGGTACCTGCCGGCCAACGGCTCGGTTCCCCCTCCAGCCGTGTCGGCCTTCTCCCCGCAGGTGGCGGGGGCGTACGCCGAGGGCCAGATGCGAATCTCGGAGGTGGCGCTCACGGCCGGCCTGCGCTACGACCGCTTCGCCCCCGGCAGCAGTCTCCCCGGCGAGGCGCGCGGGTCGCAGAGCTCGGTAAGTCCGCGATTCGCGGTGAGCACCGTGCTGAGCGGCGCTACCCTGGTGGCGAGCTATGGTCGCTTCAGCCAGGCGCCGGACTACCAGTTCCTGGTGGATGCGGCCTTCGACGATACCACCCGCACCGGCCGCTTCCGCCGGGGCAATCCCGATGTCGGCTTCGAGGAGGCCAGCCAGTACGAGTTGAGCGTCCGGGCGCGCCCAGGAGAAGGGCTGTCGCTTCGGGTGGGCGTCTACTACAAGAGGCTCACCGGCCTCGTCGCCTCCGTTCCGCTCGGCGTAGACCCCGACTCGAGCATCTTCGGCAACGCCGACGCCGGTACCGTGCGCGGGGCCGAAGTCCTGTTCGAGCGCGAGTTGCGCAACGGGTTCGGCTTCCGCCTCGCCTACACGCTCCAGGAGGCGGAGGCAACCGCGACCGACGCGTTCCTGCTGAACCGCTTCGTCGAGATCGATCCCATCACGGGCGACACCGTCCGCCTGACCCGGGCCGAGTTCCCGCTGGACTTCGACCAGCGCCACACGCTCACCGCGATCGCGAGGGGGAAAGTTCCTGAGAGCGTCGGGCCCTCCATCGGCCGGGCCCGGCCGGTTGCCGGGCTCGAGGGGGCGGTGATTCTCCGGCTCGCCTCGGGACTTCCCTTCTCCATGAGCGACAGCACCGGCGACTCCCTGGTCGGCCTGCCGAACGGATCCAGGCTCCCCAACACATCCTCGGTCGACCTGCTCATCCGCCGTCCGATCCGGCTCGGTCGCACCACTGGCGGCGTCTATCTCGACGTCCGCAATCTGTTCAACCATCAGAACGTGGTCGCCGTGCGGCGGGATACGGGCGAGCCGCAGGCCAGCCAGCCCGCGATCGAGCTGATGGCGGAGGAGGCGTACGCGGCGAACCCCGCGCCCATCCCCTTCGAGTCACAGCGCTACCGACCTGAGGCGGACCTGAACGGAGACGGTTTCGTGGCGGGACGGGAAGAGCTGTATCCGCTGTACCTGCAGGCGGCCGACGACTACGCCCAGCCGATCTTCGCCTACGGGCCGCCACGCCTGATGCGGCTGGGGGTGGAGCTGCTCTTCTGAGGTCCGGCCGCGACCGCTCGCCTAGATGAATCGGGGCGGCCGGCGCGGCCGATCGTCATGGCAGGTCTTCCTTCATCAACGCCTTGTGAATCGCCATCGCCGCCTGGGTCCCTTCCGCCGCCGCCACGGCCACGAACTGCGCCTCCTTCGACGCGTCACCTGCGACGAAGAGACCGGGGATGTTCGTCACCTCACAGGTCCCGGTATCGACCGTGCCCCTAACGGTGAAGTGGCAGCCAAGCCGCTCGGCCAGGGGACTCCGCTGCCGCTGGCCGGCCACGACGAACAGCGCGCTTCTCGGGGCCGGCTCTCCGCTCGCGAACAGGATCCGCTCGAGCCTTCCATCGCTGCCTTCCAACCGCAGCACCGGCTCTTCCCGGATCCTCACCCCTGCCGCGGTGAGTCGGGCCACCACCCCGTCGGGCAGCTCCGCGCCCCCGGTGCACAGCAGCACGTCGGGCGACCAGAAGGTAAGACTCAGCGCCAGTCCGCAGGCCTCGTCCCCCTCTCCGTAGGCGGCCAGCGGACGGTCGCGCCACTCCCAGGCGTCGCAATAGGGGCAGTGGTGCACGCTGGTGCCGTAGAGGGCGTCCAGGCCCTCGAGCGCGGGAAGCTCGTCGACCACTCCGGTGGCGAGCAGCAGCTTGCGGGTGCGGAGCCCGGTACCGTCGGTGGCGCGGATCGCGAAGCCGCGGTCTTCCCGCGCGGCCTCCACGATCTCGAGCTCGCGGCATTCCACCGTTCCGTACCGCCCCAGCTCCGCCCGCGCCAGCCGAAGAAACTCGGAGGGTGAGACCCCGTCACGGGTGAGATAGGCGTGGAGCGCGTGGGATTGGAGGTTCCGCTGGTTACCCACGTCGCACAACAGCACGCGGCGGCGGCACCGGCCGAGCATGAGCGCCGCGCTCAGCCCGGCGGGGCCACCACCGACGATGATACAGTCCCAGCTCACGCGGGCTCGGTGGCCTCCACGACCTGCTTGAGCCGGCGCAGATCCTCCGCAACCTGAAGGGAAGGCTCCTCCCCGAAGAGCCACGCGACCGCCGCGCCCGCCTTGCCGGCGGGGGGATCGTACCGCAGGACGACCCGGACCTCGGTGTCGCCATTCTCGGTGGGCGAGAAGTGGACCGATCCGGCGTTGTCCACCTCGGACCCCTCCAGCGAGCGCCAGGCGATGAGCTGATTGGGAATCTCATAGTGGATCACGGCGTCCCACTCCACCCGAGTGCCTGCTGGCCCCTTCGCCACCCAGTGGGACCGCTCCTCGTCCACCACGGTGACCGACTCCAAGTGGTCCATGAAACGCGGCAGGTTCTCCAGACTCCGCCAGAACCGGTACACCTCGCTGCGCGCGCGATTGAGGACGATCCGCTCGTCCACTCGCACCCCTTCACCCCGGCGCACGCTGGTGACCGGGCTCGCGGGCTCGTCGCGCGCCGAATTCCGGCCCAGCAGCTGGTTGACCGGGCAGCGGCCGCTGACCGCCCGGCCCAGCAGGGCCCCCGCGAGCGGAAGGATCGCCGATCGCCCGCGGGGGCGGCGGAGCGCGTAGCCCGCCACCGCGGCGGCCGCCAGGGCGGAGATCCACCGCTCGCGCCGGCCCACGTTCACCGGCACTCCCCGCGGCTGGGGGCGCCGCAGATTGTCCCATTGCCTGGCTTGCGCGGTCTCCTGGTACGTCGACGTCATGCCCTCTGTCCTCTCCGCCCGCGTCGCGGGCTCAAGCGCTCGCGCCCTCCGAGGGCGCGATCTGGTTGTAGCGTCGTGCCGCGTCGTCGCCGAGCCGGGTGAGCCAGGAGGGGGATGCCGCGGACTGGCTCTCTCGCCCTGGTCGGGGTTCCCGGTGGTCCGCCGGCGCCTCCGGCAGGAGCCGGCTGGTCAGCTCCAGCACGGACGCCGTGGCGTTCGGGGCGACCGCGGAGGCGAGCACCGCGAGCCGGGTGACCAGCGGGAACCGAACCTCCGCGTCGCCTCGGCGCACGCCTTCGAGAATCCGCCGGGCCGCCTCTTCCGCGCCGATGCTAAGACCCGGCAGGCTGTCGGCGATGCTGAACCAGGCATACTCGGCCCGGTGTCGGCCGCGGAAGGTCGCGTTCCTGGGACTGCCGGTCCGCATGAGGCCCGGGACCACCGAGGTGACGATCACGCCGCGCCGGCGCTCCTCGGCCCGCAGCCCCTGAGAGAAGCCGAGCGCGGCGAACTTGCTGGCGCTGTAGGGCATCAGGTGCGGCACGCCGAGCCGGCCGCCGATCGAGATGATGTTCACGATGCGTCCCCGGCGCCGCTCACGCATCGCCGGCAGCACTGCCAGCGTGGGGTGGACCACGCCCCAGAAGTTGACGGCCATCGCCTCCTGGTAGTCGGCCAGCGTCATCGTCTCCCCAGGGCCTACCTCGATCACGCCGGCGTTGTTGACCAGCACGTCCACCGGCCCGAACCGCGCGGCGACCTGGCGCACCAGAGCGTCCACCGCCTCGTGGTCCGCCACATCCACCGGCAGCGCGAGCACCTCGGCGCCGATCGCCTTCAGGACCGAGCGCGCCCGCTCCAGCGCCTCCGGATCCCGGCCACAGATCGCCACCCGCGCGCCCTCGGCGGCCAGCTGTTTGGCGAGCACCAGGCCGAGGCCGCGCGATCCGCCAGTGACTAGCACGGATTTACCGGTGAACTCGTAGCGGCGCGCGTTGGCCAGCCAGCGGATCAGCGCCAACCCGGCCACGGCCCCTGCCGCAGCTTTGATCCGGCTCACCCTCGATCCCCCTCTCCCTGGCTCCGGTTGGCGCCTTCGAGCAGTGACTTCAAGCGCCCGAGGTCTTCGTTGAGTCTGGCCCGGGGGTCCGCGCCCAGCAGCTCGGCCACGGCCCGGCCGGCACCGCCGACGGGCGGGCTGTAACAAAGCCGCAGGTCCACCCGGGTTCCCTGGCCTTCCGGGCGGAACCGCACCGCGCCCGCGTTCTCCAGCATCGATCCAGGGCGGCTCCTCCAGGCGAGGATCTCGCCCGGCACCTGCTCGGTGAGCACCGCCTGCCACTCGATGGGGACGCCGCCAGGTCCACGCACCACCCAATGCGAGCGGCCACCGCCGAGATCCCGCACCTCCCGCACATTGGACATGAAGTGCGGGAAGTTCCCGTAGTCGGTCCAGAACTCGTACACCTGGTCGGGCGGCGCCTCGATGAACAGCGTCTTCTGGATGTCCACCGTGCGCCGCCGTTCGCGACCCGCGGGCGCAGCCGGCGCGTTCGGTTGCCTCAGCTCGCTCCACAGCATACCGGCGCCCAGCGTGCGGGCGGCGAACCCCAGGGGGCCTCGACGCGTCACGCCGTACAGCGCCAGCGCCCCCGCCAGGAGCACCATGGTGGGGTCGGCTGGAAGACGTGCGGCACCCCGCTCCAGCGTGGCCGATTCCAGCCCGGGAAGGTCCCCCTGGCGGGTGCCGTACCGCCGGATCGGTGCCTCCAGTACCCCCGTTGGCGTTTCATCTCCCGTGAGATGCTCGTCTCCCGTGAGATGCTGGTCGAGTCTGGAGCGTAGGCGCGCCCGGCGGCGCTCGCCGGCCTCCGGGTCGAGGAGGTAACTCAGACCAGCGCCGATCGCCATGCCGACCAACAATCCGCTCTTTCGCATAGACGACTCCTCGAGGTGGATACGCGCTCGCGCTTGGCCGGACGTCGAAATGCTGCGGCCCCGCCGCCTCGCGTCAGTGAGCCCGCTCACAGCGGGCGTGCCCGCTGCTCACTGGGCAACAGCATGCCGGGTGCTAGCTTTCGCCCCACTGCTGCGAAGGTCCCGTCTTGATGGTAATCGCGGCCGCACCGCTGTGGCTCAGGGCCGAGGGCATTCAGATGACCGCACCGCGCGACGACTCCCCGACCTCCCGATTCGTCCTCAGCAGCGACGCGTTCGCGGAGGGCACGCCGGTGCCCGCCCGGCACAGCTGCGAGGGAGAAAACCTTTCACCGCCGCTCACCTGGACCGGCGTGCCGGTCGATACCCGCAGTTTCGCCCTCATCTGCGACGATCCGGACGCGCCCCGCGGGACCTGGCTGCACTGGCTCTTATGGAACCTCCCTGCTGACGCCGTGGAGCTGGGCGAGGGGGTACCGCGGAAGCCCGAGCTGCCCTCCGGGGCACGACAGGGCATCAACGACGGTGGGGACATCGGGTATGCCGGTCCCTGTCCGCCACCGGGAGGGCCACACCGCTACTACTTCCGGCTGTACGCCCTGGACTCGGCGCTCAATCTGCCGCCGGGAGTGAATCGATCCGACCTCGAGGCGGCGATGGAAGGTCACATCCTCGCGCGCGCCGTCAGCATGGGAATCTACGAGCGGCCGAAGCGCTGAAGCAGCCGCGCGACGATGGACTGGAGATCGACCGATGCATGACTACCGCTTCGCCGCCCTGCTCCTCGCCCTGTCTCTCGCCGGCTGTGGAGCGGGCCAGCCCCGCGGTCCCGGCGGAGCCGCCCTGGAGGAGCCGACTGCGTCCGCGAGCCTGCTGGATTCTACCGGCGCGAGGGTCGGCGTGGCGACGTTTTCCGACTCCGCGGGCAGCGGATGGCTGGCGTTGAGCGTCACCGGGCTCAAGCCCGGGGCGCACGGGATGCACATCCACGAGAGCGGCACCTGCACGACTCCGGACTTCCGGTCGGCCGGCGGTCACTTGAACCCGGATGCGAAGAAGCACGGCACCCGGAATCCCGATGGCCCCCACGCCGGCGACCTGCCCAACCTCCTGGTGGAGGAGGACGGCAGCGCCGACACGACGCTGGCGCTGTCCCGAGTCCTGCTGGCGGCAGGGCCCTCTTCCATGCTCGGCGCGCAGCAGCGCTCGCTGGTGATTCACGCCGATCCCGACGACGAGCAGACCGATCCCAGCGGCAACTCCGGCGCCCGAGTGGTCTGCGGGGTGATCGAGGGGCGCTGAGCCGGGCCGTCGCAGGGGCATGACACTCCTCCGGCTCACGGACCGCGGCCTCTACTGCGAAGCCGGCGACTTCTTCGTGGATCCCTGGGGTGCGGTGGACCGCGCGATGGTCACCCACGCCCACGGCGACCACCTGGCCTGGGGATGCCGGGCCTACCTCACCAGCACCGAGGGGCTGGGGGTGCTCCGGAGCCGCCTCGCGCCCGAGGCGAGGGTCAGCGGGCTAAGGTGGGGAGAGCCCGCCACGGTGCGGGGGGTGCGTGTCTCCTTCCACCCCGCAGGCCACATCCTCGGCTCAGGCCAGGTCCGCCTCGAGCTCGGCGGCGAGGTGTGGGTCGTCTCCGGCGACTACAAGACGGATCCCGACCCCACCACCACGGCCTTCGAGCTGGTGCGCTGCCACACCTTCGTCACCGAATCCACCTTCGGGCTCCCGATCTACCGCTGGCCCCCACAGCAGGACGTCCTCCGCGAGATCAACGAGTGGTGGCGCGCCAATCAGGCCGCCGGCAAGGCCAGCCTGCTCTACGGCTACGCCTTGGGCAAGGCCCAGCGGCTGATCGCCGGACTGGACCCCGGCACCGGGCCGATCCTCACCCACGGCGCGGTGGAGCGGATGACGGCGGTCTATCGCGCCGCCGGCGTCGCCCTGCCGCCGACGACGCATGCAGCCGCGGTGGACCGTCGCACCGAATGGTCGCGCGCGATCATCGTTGCGCCGCCCTCCGCCGACGGGTCGGTGTGGACCCGGAGATTCGGGTCCCAGTCCACCGCGTTCGCCTCGGGCTGGATGCTGGTGCGCGGCACCCGGCGCCGGCGCTCGCTCGACCGAGGATTCCCGCTGTCGGATCACGTGGATTGGCCCGCCCTGATGGCCGTAGTCGAGGGAACCGGCGCCGCGCGGATCTGGGTCACCCACGGGTTCACCGGTCCGGTGGTGCGCTGGCTGCGGGAGCGGGGACTCGAGGCGCACGCGGTGCAGACCCGCTTCGAAGGCGAGCAGGATGACGATGCGGCAGGGCGCGACGACACCGGAGCGGCGGAGTGAGGGACTTCGCCCGTCTCTACACCACGCTGGACGAGACCACGGCGATAGGAGAAAAGGTCGCCGCGCTGGCCGAGTACTTCCGACGCGCGCCGCCCGCGGACGCGGCCTGGGCCGTGCACTTTCTCATCGGGCGCCGTCCCAAGCGGCTGGTCTCCGCTCCCAAGCTCGCGGCCTGGGCCTCGGAGGCTGCCGGCATCCCGACCTGGTTGTTCGAGGAGAGCTACGCCGCCGTGGGCGATCTGGCGGAGACCATCACCCTGCTCCTGCCCGACACCGGTGAGTCGGACGACCGCGGCCTGCGTCATTGGGTGGAGGAGCGCCTGCTCCCGCTGCAGGGCCAGGACGAGGCGCTGCAGCGCGAGGAGATGCTCCGCGCCTGGCGCGAGCTCGACCGCCGGGAGCGGTTCGTGTGGAACAAGCTGATCACGGGCGCGTTCCGGGTGGGCGTGTCGGGCGGCCTGGTGGAGCGTGCACTCTCGCTCGCGACCGGCGTCCCCGACGGAGCGATCGCCCACCGGCTCACCGGCGGATGGGAGCCCACGGCGGAATTCTTCGCCCGGCTCTGCGCGGCGGACGTGCGCGACACCGACGTGAGCCGGCCCTACCCGTTCTTCCTGGCCTATCCGCTGGAGGCGCCGCTGGCGTCGTTGGGATCGCCGGCGGACTGGATCGCCGAGTGGAAGTGGGACGGGATCCGCTCGCAGCTGATCCGCCGCGCCGGCCGGACCTTTCTCTGGTCGCGCGGCGACGAGCTGCTGAACGGCCGGTTTCCCGAGGTCGAAGAGCCCGCGGCGCTCCTCCCCGAGGGCACGGTGATCGACGGCGAGCTGCTGCCCTGGGTGGACGAACGGCCGCTGCCCTTCGCTCAGCTCCAGCGGCGAATCGGACGCAAGACGCTCACCCGGAAGGTGCTGGACGAGGTACCGGTCGCGCTCATCGGGTACGACCTCCTGGAGCAGAACGGGGAAGATCTTCGGCCCCTGCCGCTCGAGGAGCGCCGTGCCCGACTGGCCCGATTGCTCGCCACGAGCTTCTCGGCCGGACGGCTGGTCCTGTCGCCCGCCGTGCAGGCCGACGAGTGGGCCGCGCTGGCCGAAGCGCGGGAGCGCGCCCGGGAGCTGGGCGCCGAAGGTCTCATGCTCAAGCGACTGGACAGCGCCTATGGCGTGGGGCGGCGCAAGGGCGACTGGTGGAAGTGGAAGGTCGAGCCCTACGCCGTGGATGCCGTCCTGATGTACGCCCAGGCGGGAAGCGGGCGTCGAGCCGGGCTCTTCACCGACTACACCTTCGGGGTGTGGGACGGGGACCGGCTGGTGGCCTTCGCCAAGGCATACTCCGGACTCACCGACGCCGAGATCCGGAAAGTGGACGGCTTCGTGCGGCGGAACACGATCGAGAAGCACGGTCCGGTGCGCGTGGTTCGGCCGGAGCTTGTGTTCGAGCTGGCGTTCGAGGGCATCCAGGCCTCGTCGCGGCACAAGTCCGGGGTCGCGGTGCGCTTCCCGCGGATCAACCGGTGGCGCACGGACAAGCGGCCGGGGGAAGCGGATACACTGGAGACAGTGCGGGCGCTGGTCGGGCGGTAACGACGGTAAGGCCGTAACCCGCCCGCCCTACCGCCTCACCACCGTCATGCATGATCCGCTACCGCGGTCACGCCCTCCTTCCGTGCACAATGCGCGCAGCAGTAGAACGTGCTGTTCGCCTCGATCCCGTGCCCGACGATCTTGCACCCGCAATGATCGCAGACCGGAGCCATCGCGTGAATCGCGCACTCGAAGCTGTCGAACGTGTGGGTGTGGCCCGCAGCAGTCACCTGAAAGGACAGGTGGTAGTCGTTGCCGCAGACTTCGCAGACTGCCATGGTGTCCTCCTCGGAGCGGCCGGATGCCGCCCTCTCGGGAAGTTTACTTTCAAGCATGCCGAACTTCATCTGCACGACTTGCGGGGTGCAATACAGGGACTCGGAAGACCCGCCCCAGTCGTGCGTGATCTGCTCCGAGGAGCGGCAGTACATCGGTTGGCTGGGACAGCAGTGGACGACGCTGGAGGATCTCCGGCGCGACCACCGGAGCCGGATCGAGCCCGAGGGATCCGGGCTCACCGGGATCGGGATCGAGCCCTCGTTCGCGATCGGACAGCGGGCCCTGCACCTTCGCACCGCCGGCGGCGGCTTCATCTGGGACTGCACCAGCCTGGTGGACGATGCGGTGGTCTCGCGAGTGGATCAGGTCGGCGGGGTTCGGGCCATGGCCGTCTCCCACCCGCACTTCTACTCCTCCATGGTGGAGTGGAGCCACGCCTTGGGCGGCATTCCCGTCTATCTGCACGAGGCCGATCAGGCCTGGGTCATGCGCGACGATCCCGCCATCCGATACTGGGGCGGTGACGCGCTCGAGCTCGAGCACGGGCTCACCCTCATCCGCTGCGGCGGCCACTTCGCGGGAAGCACCGCCCTCCATTGGGCAGACGGCGCCGACGGGCTCGGCGTGCTCCTGACCGGCGACACGATCATGGTGGCGCAGGACCGCCGCACGGTGAGCTTCATGTACAGCTACCCCAATCTGATCCCGCTCGGCGCGGGCGCCGTCGAGCGGATCGTCGCCGCGGTGGAGCCGTTCGAGTTCGAGCAGATCTACGGCGGCTGGACCGGGAAGACCGTGCGGGAGGCCGGGAAGGCCGCGATTCGGTACTCCGCGCGGCGCTACCTTCGCGCCATCGGCCGCGGTGACTGAGACGGGACGGCGGGGCGGCTCCGCGCTCGCGGTAGACCTCCGACGGGCGCGGGCAGCCCGGCGGCGCGAGCAGCGCGCGCAGGAGCCGCCGCCGGCGACGAAGTCGCAACGCCGCCCGGCGCGGGTGGTGGAGTGCGAGGGCCGGGAGCCGATCGACTGTGTCCGCGAGTGGTTCGCACGGCATGAATGGGTGCCGTTCCCATTTCAGGAGGAGGTCTGGCGCGCCTACCTGGATGGGGAGAGCGGGCTGATCCACGCGGCTACCGGCACCGGGAAGACCTACGCAGCGTGGATGGGTCCGGTACTCGAGTGGCTCCGCGACTACCCTGACGCGCGGCGTCGGCCGCCGGCGCCGCTCGGGGTGCTGTGGGTGACACCCCTCCGCGCGCTCGCCGGTGACACCGAGGCGGCGCTCCGCGCGCCGGTGGAGGACCTCGGCCTCCCCTGGAGCGTCGAGTCGAGGACCGGCGATACCCCCGCCCGTGTGCGCGCCCGCCAGCGGGAGCGCCTGCCCACCGCGCTGGTCACCACACCGGAGAGCCTCTCTCTCCTGCTCACTCGCGACGACGCACACTCGCTGTTCGATCATCTCGAGCTGGTAGTGGTGGACGAATGGCACGAGCTGATGGCCTCGAAGCGCGGCGTGCAGACCGAGCTCTGTCTCGCCCGGCTCCGGCGGTTCCGGCCCGACCTCCGTACCCTGGGTCTCTCCGCCACGCTGGGCAATCTCGACACCGCGCGCGACGCCCTCCTCGGTGTGGACCTCACGGGCCGGCCGAGACCCGGCAGGATCTTTCAGGGGCTCATCCCCAAGGCACTGGAAGTGGATGCGCTCATCCCCGAGTCGATGGAGCGGTTCCCCTGGTCCGGCCAGATCGGTCTCCGGCTCCTGCCCGAGGTGATCGCCGCGGTCGAGCAGGGCGAGACCGCGCTCGTCTTCACCAATACCCGGGCCACCGCCGAGATCTGGTTCCAGGCGCTGCTCGCGGCGCGGCCCGACTGGGCGGGCATCATGGCGCTGCACCACGGCTCCATGGACCGGGACACCCGCGAGTGGGTGGAAGACGGACTGCGGGAGGGCAAGCTCCGCTGCGTGGTCTGCACCTCCACCCTCGATCTCGGCGTGGACTTCACGCCGGTGGACCGGGTGCTGCAGGTGGGCAGCCCGAAGAGCGTCGGCCGGCTGATCCAGCGCGCCGGACGGAGCGGCCATCAGCCCGGCGCCGTCAGCCGGCTGACCTGTGTGCCCACCAACGCGCTGGAGCTGGTGGACGTGGCGGCGGCACGCTCGGCGCTCGAAGCGCGCGCAATTGAGGCCCGGCGGCCGGTGGAGCGTCCGCTCGATCTGCTGGCCCAGCACGCGGTGACGATCTCGATCGGCGGCGGCTTCGAGGCGGAGGAACTGTTCGGGGAGGTGCGCACCACCCGGGCGTATCGCGACCTCGGGGAGGACGAGTGGCGCTGGGTGCTCGACTTCATCACCAGGGGCGGCAGCGCGCTCGAGTCCTATCCGGAGTACAGCAAGGTGCTGCAGCGGGACGGCCGGTACGTGGTGGCCGGGAAGATGGCGGCGCTGCGGCACCGGCTGTCCATCGGCACCATCGTGAGCGAGTCGGCAATGAAGGTGCAGCTTCTCCGGGGCCGCACCATCGGCACCGTGGAGGAGAACTTCATCGCGCGGCTCCGGCCCGGGGATGTCTTCGCCTTCGGCGGCCGGGTGCTGGAGTTCGTGCGCGTACGCGGGATGGTGGCGCACGTGAGACGCTCGACCGCGAAGAGCAACTCCGTCCCGCACTGGTCCGGCGCCCGGATGCCGATCTCACCCCAGCTCGCCGCCTGGATTCGGGTCAAACTGGACGAAGCGCGGCAGGGCATCTACCAGGGCCCCGAGATGGCCGCGGTGCGCGGCATCCTCGAGCTTCAGGGCGCGTGGTCACGCATCCCGGCAGTGGATGAGCTCCTGATCGAGCGGGTCGAGACCCGCGAAGGACACCATCTCTTCTTCTATCCGGTTGAAGGCCGGCTGGTGCACGAGGGGCTGGCGGCACTGTTCGCCTATCGCATCGCCCAGCTCGGCCCGTTGTCGTTCACCCTGGCGGCGAACGACTACGGGCTGGAGCTGCTCTCGCCCGAGCGCGCGCCGCTGGACGACGCGATCGAAGCAGGGCTCCTGTCGCCCGAGCACCTGTTGCACGACATCCCGGCGAGCCTCAACGCCGCGGAGCTGGCCCGGCGGCAGTTCCGGGAGATCGCACGCATCGCGGGGCTCGTGTTCCAGGGCTATCCGGGAGCGGCGAAGGCGATGAAACAGGTGCAGGCCTCGAGCGAGCTCATCTACGACGTCTTCGCGCGTTACGATCCCGACAACCTCCTGCTCTTCCAGGCCCACCGCGAGGTGATGGAGCGCCAGCTGGAGCAGAGCCGGCTGGCGCGCGCCCTGGAGCGCATCGCCAACGGCAGGGTCAGCGTCGTCGAGGTGGAGCGGCCGACGCCGCTCGCGTTCCCGCTGCTGGTGGACCGGGCCCGGGAACAGGTGACCTCGGAGAAGCTGGGCGACCGCATCCGCCGCATGGCCGCGCCTCTTGAGCGCGCCGCGGAGCGAACCCGCTTCGGGCGAGGCACCCATCGCGGGTTCCGGAGCCGCGGATGAGCGACCTCATGCTCACGGTCGCCGGCGAGGACGTGCGACTCCTTCCCGAGCGGGCGCTGTTCTGGCCGGGGGCTTGCACCCTCGTGGTGGCGGATGTCCACTGGGGCAAGGCCGCGACCTTCCGCGCGGCGGGCATCCCCATCCCCGGCGGCACCACGACGGAGGACCTCGCGCGACTCGACAGCGCTCTGCACCGCACCGGCGCCCGCCGGCTCCTGGTTCTGGGCGATCTGTTTCATGCCCGGGCCGGCCGCGTCGCCAGCCGGACGCTGGCCACCCTCCGAAGCTGGCGGGAGCGTACCGGCCAGATCGAGATCCAGCTGGTTCGCGGCAACCACGATCGTCATGCCGGCGATCCGCCGGCCGACCTTCGCATCAACTGCGTCAACGCCCCGGCGTTCCTGCCTCCCTTCGTGCTCCGCCACCAGCCCGAGGTCTCGCCCGAGGGGTACACGCTGGCGGGGCACGTGCACCCTGGCCTGGTCGTGAGCGGCCCCGCGCTGCAGCGGGAGCGGCTCCCGTGCTTTCTCGTGCGGCCTCAGGTCACCCTTCTCCCGGCGTTCGGCAGCTTTACCGGAAGTGCGGCCGTGTATCCCGAGGCCGGAGATCGGGCGTTCGTGGTGGCGGATGGGGAGGTGCTTGCCGTCGGCTAGGGTCCGGTCGGCCCTTCCGCAGCCGGGACAACTGGTGCTGGCGCTGTTCCTGCCCTATCTCTTTCGTGTATCCCTGAGTGGCCCCGAAGCCAGCGAGCCGCACCGAGGTGAGGCCCTATGTCTGACACGCTCGTTCATACCGCCCGCCTGGACCTGAGTCCGCTTCACGCCGAGGCCGTGGACGCCCTGCTCGCCGGCGACGGCGAGCGGCTGCGGCGTCTCACCGGCGCCCGGTTCCTCCGGCCTGCGGCCCCGCCGTACATGGCGGATGCGCTTCCGGTCGTGCGCGACCGCCTCCGTGAGCGGCCGGAGGAGACGCACTGGTGGAACTGGCTCGTGGTGGAGCGCGAGACTGGAGACGCCGTGGGTTCCGTAGCGTTCGGCGGACCGGTCAACGCCGAGGGCGCCGTGCTGGTGGGCTATGCGATCTACACCGAGTACGAGGGGCGGGGGTACGCCACCGAGGCGGTGAAGGCGATGGTCGCCTGGGCCTTCACGCAGCCCGGCGTGCAGGAGGTACGGGCGCTCGCGCCGGTGTGGAACACCCCGGCACTGCGGGTGGCGGAGAATGTCGGGATGCGGCCGGTCGCGTCCGAGGAGGACGACGACGTCGGCGAGGTGCTGCTCTACGCCATCACCGCTCCAGCATTCGTCGGATCGGCCTGACCAGCAGGGCAAGCACCAGCGCCGCCCCGGCGGCGAACGCCGCCACCACGCCGAACAGCGCGGGCAGCGAGAACGCCTCGTAGAGGCCGCCGACCCGTCCACCCAGGTAGTTGCCCACGGACAGCGCGAGGAACCAGACCCCCATCGTGAGGCCCACGATGCGCGCCGGCGCGAGCCGCGTCATCGCGCTCAGGCCCACCGGGCTCAGGCAGAGCTCGCCCACCGTATGCAGGAAGTAGGTCGCGACCAGCCAGAGCGGGCTCACCTTGATGCCGTGCTCCGCCGCCTGCCCCGGGATCACCAGAATCGCGAAGCTGAGCGACACGCACACCAGTCCGAAGGTGAACTTGGCGGGGCTGGAAGGGTCGCGATGGCGCAGGCGCCACCAGATCCAGGCGAACACCGGCGAGAGGACGACCAGAAGGAACGGCGCCACCGACTGCAGCCAGCTCGGCGGGAACGAGAATCCGAACATCTCGGTCCTGGTGGCCCGCTGGGCGAACAGATTGAGGGTCGAGCCCGCCTGCTCGAACACCGACCAGAAGATCATCGCCGCCACGAACAGCACCAGCACCACGACGAGCCGCTTGCGCTCATCCGGCGTCCACTTCGCCGCCAGGAACATCCAGGCGAAGAACGCGACGGTCGTGATCAGAAGAATCAGGCCCAGGACATTGCTCACGCCCTGGGCCGTGATCCGCACGATGTCCGCGGCGGAGAGGAGCCACAGCAGTACGGCGCCGCCGACGACCCCGCTCAGGCCCAGGCGCAGGAGCCGCCGCTGGGAAGCCGCCTGCGCCGGCGACTCCGTCGGCGCGGGGTACATGCCGGCGTCACCCAGGTGCTTCCAGCCGGCGAGGAACTGAAGCAGGCCGAAGAACATCCCGACCGCCGCCATCCCGAAGCCCCAGTGCCACGCGCTTTCGGGCGCGATGCCGGCCGAAGTCAGAATGCCGCGAAACTGCTCGCTCTGCGCGAACCAGCCGCAGACCAGCGGCGCGATGAAGGCGCCGGTGTTGATGCCCATGTAGTAGAGCGCGAAGCCGGCGTCGCGCCGATCGTCCTCCGTCGGGTACAGCTCGCCGACGAGGGTGCTGATGTTCGGCTTCAGCAGGCCGGTGCCGAGAGTCACCAGACCCAGCCCGGTGTAGAACGTGGTGAGGTAGGGCATCGCCAGGCTGATGTGTCCCAGCATGATGAGGACGCCGCCGTAGAGCGTCGCCCGACGCTGACCCAGAAAACGGTCCGCCAGCCAGCCGCCCGGCAGCGAAGTGATGTACACCAGCGAAACGTACGTGCCGTAGATGGCGCCGGCCTTGGCCGTGTCGAACGCGAGCCCGCCCGCGGCGAGCGGCGCGGTCATGAACAGGATGAGGAGCGCCCGCATCCCGTAGTAGCTGAAGCGCTCCCACATCTCGGTGAAGAAGAGCGTCTGCAGCCCCTTCGGGTGGCCGAAGAAGCGGGTGTCCCGCACGACGGGCGGCGCGGAGTCACGAACGGCGGTAGCCAAGACCGGACCTCGGAATGGGAGGGGTAAGGCTATTCTGAACTGCGGGAAAGGTAAAAAGTGAAGGGTGAAAGGGATCTTAAGACCCCTTTCACTGTTTACTCTTCACTTTCCCGCCCTTTTCTTGAGGATGTCGTCCAGCACGACCTTATCGATCTTCCCGTCCATCCGCACCCGCACGTCGTAGTTCTCCCAGTACATGAAGTTCTTGAGCGCCTCGAGGAACTGCGGGGTGGCGGTGCCCTGCTTCCGGACCAGCCACTTCTCCGGCTGGTTGGCAGGCTCCGACAGCAGGATCGGCTCCAGCCTGGCGACGATGTCGGGGGTGATCGGGAGCAGGTCCCTCGGCTCGCTGGGGAAGAAATGGAGCTTGTGCAGCGCCAGCAGGCGCTCGAGCTCCGCGATCGGATCCGGCGCGTCGTAGACCCGGATGTCGATAAAGCGGTCGTTGGCGCCGAGATAGCCGCCATGCTTGCGGACCACGAGTAGCGCCGCGGACTGCATGCCGCGCTTGTCCCCCCCACCTGCCTGGCCGGCCTTGAGCGCGGCGACCAGCCGATCCGCCAGGCCGCCCTTGGCTCGCTCGAAGGTCTCCGCGAGGTTCTTCACCGTCTGGTCGGAGACCATGATGTTGGCCTGCGCGGCGAACCCGCGGCCCACGATCACCTCCCCTTTCCCTCCCGCGATGTTGCCCGTGCCGCTCGGCGCACCAACTCGCCCGCCACTCCAGTCGAACGTCGTCTTCCCGCTGAAGCTCGCGGCATTGCCGCGCGCGTCCACGATCCCCACCTGGCGGTCCTGCAGCATCGTGTCCGTCTTCATCACCGTCCGCATGGCCGCCTCGGCCGTGGCGCCTGAGGCGAGCAGCTCGAGCCCGCGCTCACCGTAGTCCGTGTTGCTGAGGCTCTGCGTCGCCACCGCACCGACGCCGGCCCGCGCCCACGGCACGATGGCGCCGACGTTCGGGAACTTGGACTGCACCACGACCCCGAGGTCTCCGGTCGCGGAGTCCCAGGCGACGATGCTGTAGGTGTGGGCGAGCTTTTCGAAATGCGGTGGTGGAGTGGTGGGGAGCTGGGCAGAAAGACGTGAAACGTCAAAGGCGAAAAGTGAAGCGGAGAGACAGAGCCACGCGAGCGCGCGCGAGCACGATCCCCTTCTCATCCGAAGCCCCCGTTCACCTTTCACCTTTTACGCTTCACGCTGCTGGCGCTCACGTTTTTCCTTTCCCCATCTTCCGCTTCAAGTACGCCAACTGGGCCTCCACCGCCTGCTCCCGCTGCTGCCGGTCGAGCTCGGCGGCGGTGCGATCGCCGTCCTCCGGCGTTCGGGTCGCGCCGGCCGCCTCCAGGTCCCGCCAGGCGGCGTCGACGGAGGCTGCCGCGATGCCGCTTCCGGCGGACGCGGTCCGCCACTGGACGGTCATCTCCTGCACCTCCCGCTCCGCCAGCGCCAGCTCGTCCCGCTGCACCGCGACCTTGCGCTCCAGCACGACGATCCGCTCCCGGTGTCGCGCGGCGAAGCGCTCCGCCACCGCCACCGTCTCAGGATCCGGCACCGCCGCGGCCAGCTTGCCCCGGCGCTCCGCGTCGGCGAGCTGCTTCCGCTCCGAGTGAAGCTCGGTCTCCGCCGCCGTGAGGGCCCGTCGCATCTCGGCGACGCCGAAGCGGGCCTCGACCAGCGCCTCGCGCAGGCCGGCGGCAAAGGCGCGGGGATCGGCGCCACCGCGCTCGCGCAGCAGACGCTCCAGCCGCGCTTTCAAGCCGTCGAACACGGCTGGAGACCAGCTCGCATGGGACCTCGGGGGGAGTCGGACGCCGGGGCCGGCATCCGCGGTTCGGATTGCGAATGCTAGGCCCTGCGGCGGAGACCGTCAAGCGAGTCGTCGCCCCGGGCACTTCCCCGAGCACCACGCGACGGGTACCGTACGGCGTACGCCCATGGAGCCTTCCCCGACGATGGCCGATCCAGCGTGCAGTATCTGCGACCAGGTCGCCGGCCGGATCGCCGCGCCCGGCGGTACCATCTATGACGACGGACTCTGGCTCGTCAGCCACCACACCGGGACGCACACCGACCCTGGCGAGCTGATCATCAAGGTTCGCCGCCACTGCGAGTCCTTGGCGGACCTCACCGCGGCCGAGGCCGCGGCGCTCGGTCCCATCCTCCGTGCCGGGGTCGCGGCCATCGAGCGAGTAGTGCGCCCGGAACGCACCTACGTGGCGAGCTACAACGAGCGGATCAGGCACGTGCACTTCTTCCTGCTGCCCCGGACCCGCTCCCTTCCCGCCGGACACGTCACCTCCGACCTCTACCGCAAGGCGCGCATGTGGCTGCGTCGGACCGGCATGGCTCGCAACCCCACGGAGGCGGACCGGGCGGCGGCGGCCGCCCGAATCCGCGAGGATCCCGCGTGGAGAGCGTCGAGCACCTGATCGTCGGAGCGGGGCCGGCGGGTCTTCGCGCGGGCCAGGTTCTGGCGGAGGCTGGGCGCGAGGTCCTCGTGGCGGAGAAGCGCCCGGTGGTCGGTCCCAAGACCTGCGCCGGTGGGCTCACTGCCAAGACCGTCGCGTTGCTCCGAACACTTGGGCTGCCCGCGGACGCCGGGCTCGCTCGTGTGGGACGCGTCGCCTTCGGAGCCGGTGCCCCGGTCGAGCTGGAGCCCGAGCTGACGGGTGTCGTGACGATCTCGCGCCTCGAGCTCGGCCGCCACCAGGCCGCCTGGACTCGTGGCGCGGGCGCCGAGGTCCGGGCCGGCTGCGCGGTGCGCGAGCTGGATCTGGTTCGGCGCACCGCGATCGTGGACGGGAGACCTCTGAAGTGGCGCCACCTCATCGGCGCCGACGGATCCGACTCCGCCGTTCGCCGGGCGCTCGGTCTTCCGCACCCGCGAGCCTGTTTCGCGGCGGAGTACAATCTCCCGGGCCTCCGGCTCGAGCCGCTGCACGTGGAGTGCGATCCGACGCTGGCAGGCGGGTACTTCTGGGTCTTCCCCCACCAGACCTACACCTCGATCGGCGCCGTGGCCGAGAAGCATGCGGTGCGCCCGGCGGAGCTTCGGGTCTATGTGGACGAGCGGCTGGCGCGACTGGGGCTGTCGCAGCATGGGGCGCGGTTCGAAGGAGCCACGCTCGAGGTGGAGTTCCGCGGTCTTCACTTCCCCGGTGATGTCCACCTGGCGGGCGACGCCGCGGGCGCGGCGTCTTCGCTCACGGCGGAGGGGATTTACTCGGCGCTGCTCACCGGGGAGGAAGTCGCGCGCGAGATCGTGGAGCCGCGCTACCGTTCCGCGCGGGTTGCGCGGTGGCTCCGCGTCAAGCGCCGGCACGACCGCTTCGCGTCGCTGCTGCGGCGACGCAACGCCCGCGCACTGGCGCTTCCACTCCTGGCGGCTCTCTCCAGCCTGCCGCCGGCGCGGCGGCCCATGGCCGAATGGTTCCTGGCGGGATGAGCGACCCCGACCTGCGGGAGCGGTTCGCCGCCCTGTGGGTCCGGCTCGGTGGCCACGGCGATGGCCGGTCCATCGTCGACTCGGTGCTCCGGGGCTGGACCGAGCCGCACCGACATTACCACGGCCTGGATCATCTCCGGGACTGTCTCGCGCGGCTGGACGAGTCCCCGGCCGCGGGCGAGGAACGCGACCTCGCCGAGGCCGCCCTCTGGTACCACGACGTCGTGTATCGCCCGGGGGCGTCCGACAACGAGGCCCGCAGCGCGGCAACAGCCCGGGCGGCTCTGGTCCAGGGCGGTGTCCCCGAGAACGCGGCGGAGGAGGTGGCCCGCCTGGTGCGGCTCACCGATCATGTCGCGCCCCCTGGGGACCCCGTGGGTGAGCTGGTGTGCGACGTGGATCTGTCCATCCTCGGCCGACCGGCGCAGGAGTTCGAGGAGTACGAGCGACGGATTCGGGAGGAGTACCGTCAGGTCCCCGCGCCTTTGTATCGAACCGGCCGAGCCCGGGTGCTGGCCAAACTCCTCGCCCGGGATCCGCTCTTCAGGACCGTTCACTTCAGGCGCCGCTACGAGGATATGGCACGCCGCAATCTGCGACGCTCGTTGGACTCGCTGGCCCCGGGGGCGTGATCCAGATCACCTCGGTTCGCACTCGCGACGCTTAGCGTCCCGGGTCGGGCGTGCAGGGCGGGACGCGATCCACTGTCGTATCACCCATTCCAACCCGAGCGGTGACCCTGGCGGCTCCGCCGTGGAAAAGGACCTTCCTATGAAGCCCACATCCTGGATTCTCGGCGCTGTGATGGCCTTGGCGCTGGTCGCGTGCGGGGAGCGCAGAGCGGCCGACGACGCCGGCACGACGGGCGGAGCCGGCACCGAGACCGGCAGTCCCGGCATGAGCACGGATACCGCACCCGTCGGCCCGATGGACACGGCGCTGACCGACACGACCAGCGCGACGGGCACCGGGGCGGACACGACGGCTCAGTAAGAACGCTGTCACCCTGACAGCCATGAGCGAAGCGAAGGGGACCATGCCGGGCATGGTCCCCTTCACTGCGTCCCGGGTGACAGATCACGCGCTCATCGATGCGCCTCGCGCTGGCCGCGTCGCAGCAGCTCAGCGACTTCCTCGTCGCTGGTCTGGGAGAAGTCCTCGTACCACTCACCCACCGCGATGAAATGCTCCGGGACTCGCGCGCACACCATGTCGTCCACCACCTCCCGCATCGCGTCGCAGCTTTCCCGGGGAGCCACCGGCACGGCCGCTATCAGCCGCGCCGCACCGAGGGAGCGGAGCGCGGCGGCCGCGGCACGCATGGTTGAGCCGGTGGCGAGACCGTCGTCCACCAGGATCACGGTTCGCCCGCGCACGTCGGGAAACAGTCTGCCCTCACGATAGATCCGCTCCCGCCGTTCCAGCTCCTGCGCCTCGGCCGCGGCAACGGTCGCGATCACCCGCTCGGGGATGCGGAGGGCCTCGACCACACTCTCGCTCAGGATCCGCACTCCGCCCGAGGCGATGGCGCCCATCGCCAGCTCCTCGTGGCCGGGCACACCCAGCTTGCGGACCTGCATCAGATCCAGAGGAGCACCGAGCGCGCGGGCCACCTCGTAGCCCACCGGCACGCCGCCCCGCGGGAGTGCGACGACCAGCACATCATCGCGTCCGGCGAAGTCGCCCAGCTTTTCGGCCAGGCGTCGCCCTGCCTCGTATCGATCCGGAAACCGTCTCACCTGTTTCGCTGCCGCCATGGGGTGATGCATAGAATGGCGTGCCGTCCGCTGATGTGAGCGGGCTCACCGGTTGGAGCCTCCAGGACCGGTGGGTATCTTTGGGCCATGTCGCATTACCCTTGGCTTGCCTCGCTGTTCGTGCTCACCGCGGCCTGCGGTGGATCAGAAGGCCGCGTGCCGGCAACGTGTGGGCTGGCGGCGGTCGCGGCGGCGAGCACGCTGCTGGAGCAGTTCACCGTTCCCAACCGGACCCTGGGCGCTCCGCCGTCGTCGCTGCCCGAGCGGACCGTCGCCCGCGTGGTCGCCGACGGTGCTTTTCCGGCCGTGGTGGGCCGCACCGACACGCTGTTGGTCATCGGCGTGGAGGGGAATCCGCCGTCGAGCACCAAGGTCGGGTTCGGTGTCCTGGTGGTGGATCGGTCCGAGCGGGTACAGGGGATGATGCTCTACGAGGGCAGTCCGATCCCCGGTGCGCCGCGGCTCGGGGAGGTGTCGATGGGTGGCTCGTCGATTCCCTTGATCGGCGTGCAGGCCGACCCGGCCACGTTCACCGACCCCGGCTGCCCCTCCCTCTTTCCCGATTCGGTCCTCCAGTGAGTGCTCCCCGCATCGCGCTCGGCGGCGTCGTGCGGCAGTGGGACAACGCTGAGCGCACCGGGCTCAATTCGGCCTACCTGCGGTCGGTGCTCGCGGCCGGCGGCGTCCCCGTCATGTTGAGTCCGCTGATGGGCCCGTCTTACGCGGCCCGCGCGCTGGACGGCGTAGACGGCCTGGTGCTCACCGGTGGCGAAGACATGGATCCGGCCTGGTACCGGGCCGCACCTCACCCCAAGGCCAACCCGCCGAGCCGGGAACGCGACCTCTTCGAGCTCGCGATCTTCGCCGCCGCGCGGGCGCGGGCGCTGCCCGTTCTCGGCATCTGTCGCGGGATCCAGGTGGTGAACGTAGCCCTGGGCGGGACGCTGTGGCAGGACCTGCCCTCGGAGCGGCCTGGTGGGGTGGACCACAACCCCGAGACCGCGAGAAGCGAGCGCTCCCATCTGGTGCGGCTCGAGCCTGGGAGCCTCACCGCGGGCGCGCTGGGCGGGACCGAGATCCGGGTGAATTCCTTTCACCACCAGGCTATTCGCGACCTGGCACCGAAGCTGGTGGCGACGGGGTGGACCGAAGACGGACTGATCGAAGCGGTGGAGGGTGCGCCGGGCCAGCCGTGGCTGCTTGCGGTGCAGTGGCATCCGGAAGAGATGACGGCCGAAGTGCGAAGTCCGGACCGCGGACTCTTCAGGGCGCTGGTGGAACGGGCGGGCTCGCCGACGGCTTCAGTGGATTCCGAGATCGCGTAGGGCGCGGTCCAACGTCTTCGCGCAGGGGAAGAACACCCGGTCGCTGACGCCGTTCAGGGCGCCCCTGACGGAGGGGAACCGGTCAGCCGCCGTCCGGAGGACCGCTCCCAGGCCATACTCCTGGGCGAGCTGGTGGTCCGACGCCATGCCGAACCCGCGGCGCCCCAGCGCGTCGTAGTAGCGCACGTCCGGTCCGGCTTTTCGCAGGTGGCGCGCGGCGATATAATCGGGAAACAGCCCCGCCAGCCACAGGGAGTAGTTGCCGAGGTGCACCATAACCCGGAAGCGGCGGTCGCCCTCCGTGGACTCGAGGTCGGTCAGAATATCAACCAGGTACTGGTGCCGCTGGTCGTCGTGCCAGTCGATGCGCCACGCCCGGTCTCGCTGGCCGAAGTCGAGCAGCAGCGCCGCCAGGTAGTCCGCCAGATCACGGTCATCGATGCCGGCCCGCCGCAGCGCATGACGGACCATCACGTAAAAGAACAGCGTCTCCGACGGCACCAGCATGGTGCGCACCGTGAGCAGCCGCTCCAGCAGCTCCGGCGCATCGAGCAGCGGATCGGGCCCTTCGGCAGCCAGGCGGCGCTCCAGCGATGCGCGGCGGTGGGCGGAGCCCCGGCTCAGCAGCAGGATCACCAGCTGCAGGTCGGCGGCCGTCAGTCGTCCGCGCGCATTCGCCCGAATCATGGATAAGCCCCCCGTCCTGGAAGACCTCGCGGTGCTCCGCCGGGTGATCGCGTTCGGCCAGGAGCTGGCCGGCACGCTGCGTCGCGCCTCGGTCGTGGACGCCCTGCTCCGTCACGTGCGGGAGAACCTCGGCCCCACCGAGATGGCGCTCTCCCTGTTCCATCACGACGTCGATGCGCAGGACTCGCTGCACGTCTGGCCGCCCCGGGGGCCGAGCCGGCAGCAGCTGCTGGAGCACGTGTCCCGCCGGGGCGCGATGGTGTTGTCCGATGGGCTGGACCCGCTGCTCGCCGATGGGACGCTGCCGCCGCAGCCGGAATCGACGGGCAGCTGGCTGTTCGCGCCGCTGGTCGCCAAGAGTAGAGTAACCGGGGCGATCGGCGTGCGCGGTGAGCCTGGTCGCTACGGGCCCGCGGACCTCGCCCTGCTCGAGGGCCTGGTGAGCCAGGCCAGCATCGCCCTGGAAAGCGCTCGGCTGGTGGATCTCCACGATGATGGCCGGCGGTCCTGGCAGGAAGTCGTGGATGCCATCTCGCCGGCGATCTGCATCGTGGACCGGGGGGGCCGCATCCGGCGGGCCAACCGGGCCTTCGCCGATCTGGTCAACGCCCCGCCCGCCAGCCTGATCGGCCGCCCGTGGCAGGCCTTTGCGCCGCCGGAATGGGCCACCGAGCTCCAACGGGCCCTGGACCAGCAAGGAGCGGGCCGCGAGGTCGAGCTCCGCACCGGCGAGCGCACTTACGCCGTGAGTGCAGTCCCTATCAGCAGCACCGACCGCTCCACCGTGGTCCTCCTCTTCGACGATCAGACCGAGCGGCGGCGGCTCCAGGACCAGCTGATCCAGTCGGAGAAGATGTCGGCCATCGGCCAGCTCATCGCCGGCATCGCGCACGACCTGAACAATCCGCTGGCGTCGGTGGTCGGCTTCGCGGACTATCTGACCGAGGTTCCCAACGTGCCGCCGGCGCTCAGGGAGCCGCTGACGGTCATTCAGGAGGAAGCCGAGCGGGCGTCCAACATCGTCAAGAACCTGCTGAGTTTCGCGCGCAAGCAGGAGCACCAGCGCCGGCCCACCGCGCTCAAGCCACTGCTCGACGCGACCTTCCTGCTGTTGCGCAACAATCTCATGGCGCATCGGGTGGAGGCCATGCTCGAGGTCGAGCCCGACCTGCCGATGCCCGACATCGATCCCAACCAGATCCAGCAGGTCTTCGTCAATCTCATCAACAACGCGGCCCAGGCCATCGCTTCCACCGGGCGGCCCGGGCGCGTGGTGGTGCGGGCACGGCGCTGGCTCGACGGTGTCGCGGTGGATGTGGCCGACGACGGACCGGGCATGACCGAAGTGCTGGCGGCCCAGGTCTTCGAGCCGTTCTTCACCACCAAGCCCGAGGGGGAAGGCACCGGCCTCGGCCTCTCGATCAGCCAGGGCATCGTGCGGGAGCACGGTGGGCGCATCATGCTCACCACCGAGGAGGAGCAGGGGTCGGTCTTCACGGTGCAGCTGCCGCTCGCCACCCAGCCGGTGGCGCCGGCTCCCGACTCGGAGCAGCGGGTACCGACGCGGCGCCTCCGCGTGCTCGTGGTGGATGACGAGCCGCACATCCTGCACTACATGCGGGCGACGCTGGAGGCGTGGGGACACATTCCCGTCGTGGCCAGTGACGGCGCGGAAGCGCTGGCCGTCGCCGCGGAGGACACGTTCGACCTGGTGATCTCCGACCTTCGCATGCCGCGGCTCAGCGGACGCGAATTCTACGAGGAGCTGGCCCGGCGCAGGCCGGAGCTCGCCGCCCGCCTGGTCTTCAGCACCGGTGATACGGTGCGGGGCGATACCCTCGCGTTCCTGGAGTCGCTGGACCGGCCCTACCTCCACAAGCCGTTCAGTCTCGCGGAGCTGCGTTCTCTCCTGGGCGAAGTCGCCCGGGAGAGCGGCGCCTACGTCCGTCGCCGCGACAGCCGCCCGCTCGAAGCGCTGCCGGAGTCGTGACCCCGACCGTCGTCCACGTCGCCTCCGGCCGTGAGTGGCGCGGCGGGCAGCGTCAGGTGTGGCTGCTCGCTCGTGAACTGCAGCGCGCCGGTCTCGCCGGTCAGGTCGTGGTCACCGGCGCCGCCACCGAGCTGGCCTTTCGGCTCAAGCAGGACGGCATCGTGGTGCACGAGGCCAACTGGCGGTCGGGCCTCGACCCGAGAGTCCTCCTCCCCATTCTCCGCCAGGCGCGCGCCGGCGCCGCCCTGTTCCACGCCCACGACGCGCACGCCGTGACCCTGGCCGGTCTGGTCGCCATGCTCACCGGAGTGCCCCTCGTCGCCACCCGGCGGGTGGACTTCCACCTGCGCCGGCCCGGGCTGTGGCGCCGCGCCGCGCGGATCATCGCCGTCTCCTCCGCCGTGGCCGATGTGCTCACCGACGACCGGGTGGACCCCGCTCGCATCCAGGTGGTCCATTCGGGCATCGATCTGGACGACGCGCGCGCGGCAGAGCCGCTCGGCCTGCGCAGCCAGCTGGCTCTCCCGCCGGAGACCCAGCTCGCCTGTACCGTGGGGGCCCTGGTCCCTCACAAGGACCACGCGACGCTGCTGCACGCCGCCAGGCTGATCGCCGGGCAGTTCCCCGCCCTGCATTGGATCATCGCGGGGGAAGGCGAGCTGCGCCCGGTCCTCGAGTGGCTGGCGGCCGAGCTTGGCATCGCCGACCGGGTGCACTTTCTGGGACATGTGTCCTACCCGCTCCGGGTGATCGCGGATGCGGACATCTATGTCATGAGCAGCCGCGAAGAGGGCCTGGGGACCTCGGTTCTGGACGCCATGGCCCGTGGCATCCCGGTTGCATCCACGTCCGCCGGCGGGCTCCCCGAGATGCTGCACGAGGGGGGCGGGATCCTGGTGCCGCCGCGCAATCCCGACGCGCTCGCAGGGGCGGTTCGGCGAATCCTGTGCGACCCGGGCCTGCGGCAACGGGTGGTGGAGCAGGCCTCTCGCACGGTCGAATCCTTCAGCGCGGAGCGCATGGCAGCCGAGGTCCTAACGGTGTATCGTTCGTGCGCCCCATCTCTTGACGGATCATGATTTACGTTTGCATACCGAGTCACAACGAGGCCGCTACCGTCGGCTTGCTCCTGTGGAAGATTCGCCAGGTGTTCGCGGGCTTTCCCCGGGAGTACCAGATGCTCGTGCTCGACGACGGCTCCACCGACGCCACTGCGGAGATCCTCGAGCCCTACACCCGGGTCCTTCCGCTCACCGTCGTTCGGCATCCCGAGCGCCGCGGCTACGCCGCCGCCGTCCAGACCTTGTTCCGGGCCGCGCTCGAGCTGACCGACCGGCCCAAGCGCGACGCGGCGATCCTGATGCACGCCGATTTCACCCACAACCCGCAGGTGATTCCCGACCTGGTACGGCGGATCGAGAGCGGCGCCGATCTGGTCATCGCCGAGGGCAGGCTGGAGGGCGAGCCTTCGCGGCCGCACCGGATGCTCCGGCGGTTCGCGCCCCAGCTGCTCCGCGGCGTGGTGACGGTGCCGGGAGTGCACGACGTGGTCTCGGGCTTCGCCATCGTGAGGCTGGTCGCGCTCCGGAACGCGATGCGGAGCCACCGGAACGGCTTCCTGGTGACCGATGGGTGGGCGGCGAACGCGGAGCTGTACTGGCGCACCGGCCGCTACGCCCGCCGGGTGGAGGCGGTGCCCTCGGTCGAGCGGCACGATCTCCGGCAGCGCCCGAGCCGGGTGCGGCCGGCGGACGAGGCGCTCAACCTCTGGCGGGCGCGGTCCCGTTTCCGCGCGAGTCCCATCGCGCCTCCGGCGGAGCCGTCGGCCCGCGACGCCGAGCGCCCGGCCGCGGCGGTGTCCTCATGATCGGACCGCTCATGCTCCTGGCGGGCGTGTTGCAGGGGAGCGCGCCGGCCACGCCGGCCTCGCCTCCCGACTATCCGTTCGCGGTCGGCGAGACGCTCACCTACAGCGCCAAGCTCGGCATGCTGACGCTGGGCTCCGGCAGCCTGCAGGTGGCGAGCATCGACTCGGTCCGGGGCGTGGAGACTTTCCGGCTCCGTTTCCGGCTCCAGGGGAAGACGGTGTTCTACTCCCTCGACGACGTGCTGGAGTCGTACGTGGCGACCGACGGGTTCGAGTCGCACCGGTTCGTCCAGGATTTCGTGGAGAACGACAAGCCGAAGCACCGCACGTTCGAGATCTTCCCCGACTCCGGGTTCTACCGGGAGAGCGGGAAGGACACCACTTTCGCCAGCCCCGAGAACCCGCTGGACGACGCGGCCTTCTTCTACTTCATCCGGTTCACGCCGCTCGAGGTGGGCAAGAAGTACGTGTACGACCGGTACTTCAAGAAGGAGAAGAACCCGGTCGTCATCCAGGTGGTGAAGCGGGAGCGCATGGAGCTGCCCGACGGGAGCAAGGTGCAATGCCTGGTGCTCCATCCGGTGATCGACACCAAGGGTCTGTTCTCCAAGCGCTCCGATACCCGTGTCTGGCTCACCGACGACGAGCGCCGGCTTCCGGTGCAGATCCGGAGCAAGTTTCCCTTCGGCACCATTACGCTGCGACTGAAGGACATGGTCGTGCCCGGCAGCGGGGCCCAGGCCTCCGGCGCCTGAGCGTGGCCTACCAGGAGGCCGATCTCGGCCGGGTGCGGACGGTCCCCGTCGCCACCAGGCGCAACAAGGTCGAGCCTTCGCTCCTCGCCGCTCCTCCCGCCGGCGAGCGCTCCTTCAAGGCCTTCCTCGACAGCTTGCCCGACGTGCTCGCCGCGCGTGACCTGCGCGCGGTGGTGGCCGGCGTGACGCGCGCGGCGCGCGAGCGCCGCGGAGTCGTGCTGCTGCTGGGCGGGCATGTCATCAAGGTCGGCCTCGGCCCCCTGGTCGGGGCCTGGCTCCGCCGCGGCATCGTCACCCACGTCGCCCTCAATGGTGCGGCCGCGATTCATGACTACGAGCTCGCGGCGTTCGGTGGAACCAGCGAGGACGTGGAGAGCGGGCTGGGCGACGGCACTTTCGGCATGTCGGAAGAGACGGGCGCCGAGATGAACGCCGCCATTGTGGCGGCGGCCGCCGGCGGGGCCGGCATGGGCGAGGGGCTGGCGCTCGCGCTGGCGCAGCGGGCCGAGCTGCCGGGACGCGATTGCTCGGTGCTGCTGGCGGCACTCGAGGCAGGCGTGCCGATAACGGTGCATGCCGCTATCGGAGCGGAGATCATCCACCAGCACCCGGCCGCCGATGGCGCGGCCCTGGGGGCGACCAGCCACCTCGACTTCCGGCGGCTGGCCGGCTCGCTGCCGCTGCTGGATCGCGGGGGTGCGGTGCTGAACCTGGGGAGTGCGGTGTTGCTGCCGGAGGTGTTCCTGAAGGCGCTGACGGTCGCGCGCAACCTGCACGCAGGGGTTCCGACCCACTTCCTCGCCGCCGACTTCGACATGCAGCGCCACTACCGGCCGCGAGTGAATGTCGTCCAGCGGCCTACCCGTGCCGGGGGCGAGGGCTATCTGCTCACCGGCCACCACGAGCTCATGATCCCGATGCTGGTGTGGGCCGTGCTTCAGGAGCTGGACTGAGCCGCCGTCAGCTATCGGCTATCAGCTATCTCGCTATCAGGGTTGGCCGGCGGAGTAGCGGATGGCTGAGAACGGATAGCCGATAGCCGATAGCTGTATTCAGTGTCCCGTGACCATCTCCCGAACCCGGGCCGCCGTCTCCGGCGCGAAGACCTTCAGCACCAGGTAGATCAGGAAACCCCAGAAGGCCAGCCAGAGCACGGTGCCGAGCAAACCGAGCATCAGACCGAAGAGACCGAACACCACCTTGAGCAGGAAGATCGAGATCACCGCGAAGATCGCGAAGCCGATCAGACTCCTGAACATGTACCTTCCTCCAATCAGCGGGACAGCGCGCAGTACGCCCCTACGTTTCAAATAGTTTCATAGGGAATATAAGTGACTGCTGCCTATGATGTTGTTGTGGTGGGTGGCGGCCCTGTCGGCGCCGCGTGCGCCAGGGAGCTGGCCCTGGCCGGTCGGCGGGTGCTGGCGCTCGATCCCGACGGCGACACCGGCCAGGCGTGGCGGGCGGCGGCCGGGATGCTGGCGCCCCAGCTCGAGGCGGACCAGGACGACCCGCTGCTCGAGCTGGGGCTCGCGGCGCGGGACCACTGTGAAGCCCTGGCGAGCGCCCTGCGGGAGTCGACCGGCACCGACATCGGACTGTGGCGCGAGGGGATCGCCCATGTGGCCGCCGACGAGAAGGAGGCAGGCGAACTGTGGTCCAAGGTCGCCTGGCAGCGGCAGCAGGGCCACCTGGCCGACTGGCTCGACGCCGGCGAGGTGAAGAGCCGCTGGCCCTGGCTGGGGGCGACGGCCGGCGCGCTGTGGGCGCCCCACGAAGGGGCTGTGGATCCGGAGCGGCTGGTCGCCGGATTGCGACAAGACGCCCGGCGGCTCGGAGCGGTGGTGGAGCAGGACGCGGCCACCGCAATCGAGACACGCGGTGATCGGGTGACGGGGGTGGCCGGCCGCCGCGGCCGTTACGCTGCGGGTGACGTGATCGTCGCGGCGGGCGCCTGGTCCTCGGCGATCGCCGGCGTACCCCGACCGATCGCGGTAGCGCCCGTGCGAGGCCAGATGGCCGCATTTCCGTGGCCCTCGAAGGCTCGCCGCGCCATCGTGTATGGACGCGGGGGCTACCTCCTTGCCCGTGGGAACGAGGCGATCGCCGGCTCCACCATGGAGTACGCCGGATTCGACCGGCACGTGACGCCGTCAGGACTGGCGAAGGTGTTCGCGTCGGCCGCCGCCCTCTGCCCCGCACTCAGCGGTGCCGAGGCGCGCCGCACCTGGGCCGGGCTCAGACCGATGACTCCCGACGGCCTCCCGATCATCGGCGCCGAGCCACGACTCCTGGGACTGTGGTACGCCACGGGCCACGGGCGCAACGGCGTCCTTCTCGCCGGACTCACCGGCCTGCTGCTGCGGCAGCTGCTCGATGGGGAGACGCCGGACGAAGATCTCGAGCCGTTTGCGCCGGATCGGTTCTGGAGGTGGTAGGCGGGCGGGCGGGCGGTCGGCGGTCGGGGCGGTCAGGCGGTCGGGCGGCCGCTCGGGACGGAGCAGGTTCTGTGTCATCCC
>DATBJH010000093.1:0-40389 GCA_036556505.1 Gemmatimonadales bacterium | reverse complement strand
CGCGGCCCCACGTCGAGTGGGGCCGCGCTCGTTTCCGCCTCAGCTGTCTTCCCGTTGCCTCGGCTCAAGACGACTCTGTGCCAACATCCGCTCGGTGAAGTCCAGCCGCTCCTGCGCCTCCCCGAGCTCACGCCGAAGCTCACCCACCTCCAGCTCGAGCGCGTCGACCCTCGGCAGCTCCGGTACCGCGGCCCCTCGCTGGTGCAGCCGCTGAGCCCATGCCCAGAAGGCCAGCGCCAGCACCGCGTGAACCCCGGCGTGCAACGGCTCGGCGGCACCCGCGGCCTGCCCGACGCCCGCCAGGTTGAGGGCGCACAGCACCAGGGCTGCGGGATGCCAGAAGCGGGGGTTGAATGTCATACGCTTGGGGTACGCAGATTCGACGGGCCGGGTTTCATCTTGCACCGCCTCCTGGGTACGATAATTGCCCGCTGGGAGGCGACCGGAACCGTTGGCACGGCCACCTCATGATGCAGTCGCTGCTCTCTCCTGACACCCTCGACGCCGCGCTCCGGCTCGGCTCCGCCGTGGCGATCGGCGGCCTGGTCGGGATCGACCGGGGCCTCCGCCAGAAGCCGGCGGGACTTCGCACCCACGCCCTGGTCTCCCTCGGCGCTGCCCTGATGACCTATACCGGAATCGAGCTGGCGCCCTCCGACCCGGGCGCCGTTACCCGTGTGCTCCAGGGCGTCATCGCCGGCGTCGGCTTCCTCGGCGGCGGCGTCATCCTGCGGGACGCACAGGACCTGCGGATCCGCGGGCTCACCACTGCCGCCTCCATCTGGATCGTGGCGGGGCTCGGCATGGCCTGCGGGGCCGGGCACTGGCGCACCGGGCTGCTGGCCTCGGCCTTCACCCTCCTCGTGCTCATGGGCGGCCATCACATCGAGCAGCTCCTCGCCTCTTGGAACGGGGGCGACGACGAGGACGCCCTTCCGTTGCCGGAGCGCGAGGCTCCCGGCCCCGTGGCCTCCCGGCGCTGGGCGGGACACCGCGCCCGGGTGCCCTGACCGGCACTTTACCGCGCCAGGTATCGGGCGATCCCGGACATCAGCATCTCCACCGCGACGATCACCAGCAGCATCCCCATCAGACGCTCCAGCGCGGTAAGTCCGCGCTCACCCAGCACCTTCCGCAGGTTCCCCGCGAAGTAGAGGATCACCGCCGACGCAAGCCACGCCAGCGCGACCGCGCCCAGCCAGACGGGCCAGCGGTCCGGCTCGCCGGTCATCAACAGCAGCTCCGTGGCCAGCGCCGAAGGTCCCGCCGTGTAGGGAACGGCCAGCGGGACCACGAACGGCTCCCCCTCCACTTCCTCTTTCAGGGAATGCTCGTGGCTCGGAAAGATCATCCGGAGTGCGATGAGCAGGAGGACGATGCCACCGCCCGTCGTCAGCGCGGCGGACGATACGTGCAGCAGCTCCAGCAGGTACCGGCCGACGAACAGGAACACGATCAGGATGGCGAGGGCGATGCAGAGCTCCCGGACGATCACGGCCCGATAGCGTCTCGGGTCCACCTGGCGCAGCGCCGAGAGGAAGAGCGGCACGTTCCCCAGAGGGTCCATGACGAAGAACAGGAGGGTGGCGGCCGAGAGCAGGCTCATGCTACCGGGGTCCTTCCCCGACTGCGGTCGTGCGGTTCCCCGATGAAGGCCTCTATGCCGGAACCGCGCCGAGCTGCTTCATGAGCACCGGGATCTCGAGGTACACCCGCCCGCGGACGATCCGGCCCTCCTCCAAGTCGTACACTACACAGAGCGGCACCCGCACCTGGCGGCCGGTCGCCTCGATGCCGGCGAAGGCGCCGACGTGCGTTCCCACGAAGTCGGCCTCGAGCACGGCATGATCGTCCGAGTAGATGCGGGTCCGCGTTTCGGCCCTGGCGTCGAAGGCCTGGTGATAGACGTAATCCAGCATCCGCCTGACTCCCTCGACTCCCCGATGCTCGTCACCGGTGGCCATCGTGGTGAAGACGACGTCCTTCGCCATCATCGTGAGATCCTTGTGGGCAGAGTTCAGGTACCGCTCCACCGCATCACGAGTGCTTTGCACGCTCATACGTCTCTCCCGGGGGCTGGAGTGAGGCAGGAGGCGCGCAGGTGTCGCGCGCCGACGTCGGCATGAATGGCAATCCCCGGCGCCCGACGAGCGGGCGCTGCAGCTGATGGTCGGTGAGCAGGTTGGTCAATTATGGCGAACGCGGACTCGGCCATCCAGATCTTCGGCGCCAGCTGCGACGCCGCGGACAACGCGGACGGTCTGTCTCAGTCCGCTGCCGGCGGCGTGCGGATCCTGATGTTCCGGTAGGCGACGCGGTCGCCGTGGTCTTGGAGCGCGATGTGGCCCTCTGCCGCCCGTCCGTAGCCCGGCCACTTCCGGAACTTGCTCTCGGCGACTCTCGCCTTCCAATCCGGGCTCCCGAGCTCGTAGCTGGCGACCTCGACGCCGTTGAGCCAGTGCTCCACGTGGCTGCCCAGCACTACGATCCGCGCCTTGTTCCACACCCCCGCCGGCTTCACCACACCGGCCGGCGCGGGATAGAGCCCATAAACAGCGCCGGCCGCCGTGTGCCTCGATTTGCCGTCGGCATGCCGGGCATCGTCCAGCACCTGCATCTCGGGCCCGGTCTGGTAGGTCTCGCCCGACTCCTCGGTGACCCGGTACATGATCCCGCTATTCCCTCCTTCGGCGACCAGCCATTCGAGCTCGAGCTCGAAATCGCCGAACACGTCTCGGGTGATCAGGTCCCCGGCCGCCGCTACCCTGGTGAGCGCGCCGTCCACCGCCCGCCATCCCGGCGGCACCCGGTCGCTCCGGTATCCCCGCCACTGGTCGAGCGATCTTCCGTCGAACAGGACCCGCCATTCACCGTTCGCTGGGCCCTCCGATCTCATCGGCACCGAGGGTGGCTGAGGCTTCGACTCCGGGGAGCACCCGGATGCTAGTGCGAGCAGCAGCCAGTACTCCCGACTCCTTGTCAGGATGGTCGGCCTCGGCGGGGATTCATGTGTCTGCTCAGGCGTAACGCTTCCGCGCCCGCTCCCGCGCCTTCCTGGCCTCTTCCTCCCGGTTCCGCGGCGCCGCCCGCGTCTCCAGCGAGTCGATCAGCCGGCGTGCCACGGCCGTGACTTCCTCCACCGCCTGGTGAAATGCCGCCTCGTTGAGGTGCGACGGATGCGTGGTCCCGCTGAGCTTTCGGACGAACTGCAGCGCCGAAGCCCGGACCTCCTCGTCGGTCGCCGGGGGCTCGAAGTTCGCCAGGGTCTTGATGTTCCGGCACATAAGAGTCTCCAGGGATCTGAACCGACCTGAAGTTAACCCTTGATGGATCGGGCCGGGAACGCTCGCTCGAGCGGGGGCGGCGCACATCCCAGCCGGGTCACGCCGAGGGCACGGTGACGGCGTATGGTATGCTAGACTTCCAAGGAGGCTCCATGCGCCAGGATCTGTCCCGAGCGGCCCTCGCGCTCTCGATTTCGAGTTCCCTCTTCACCTCCGGTGCCCTCGCGCAGCCGGTCGATCCACCGGTCCGACGACCTGCCGCCTCGATGCTGTGGGTGCGTCCGGCACCCGCCCCCCGGGCCCTCCCGATCGGGATCGAGGCCGAGGAGGGGTCCGACCACACTGTACTGGGCCTGGTCATCGGCGGCGGTGTCGGCTTCGTGGCCGGCTGGGCATTCTACAACACGATATGCGAAGCCGTGGACAACGACTGCAGCGACTCGCGCCTGCCGTATTTGGCGATCGGCACCGGCGTCGGAGCCGGTCTCGGTGCCCTGATCGGCAGCCTCGTCGATTGAAGAGGCTGCCTCGGGCTTCCATCCGCCGGAGGTGGCGCCTATCGTACCGCTCTCCCGAGTCCTGCCCGAGGATGCATGCTGCTCCCTAGCGCCCTCCCCAAGCTCCATGCCGCACTCCACGCCTTGACCGAGAAGGTGGACGGCTGGCTGTTGTTCGACTTCCGCGGCATCAACCCGATCATGGCCGCCGTCGTGGGCGAAGAGATCGTCGGCTCCAGGCGCGCGTATGTGTACGTTCCGCGCGGCCACGACCCGGTCGCACTGGTGCACGCGGTGGATGCCGAGCTGTGGCGTGGGTGGCCGTCGGTCTGGCGCCGGATCGTCTGGGTCCGGCGGGAGGAGCTGGCCCGCGAGCTGAGCGCGCTGGTAGGCGGAAAGACCGTGGCAATGGAGTACTCCCCCGGCGGCGCCGTGCCGTACGGCGACTACGTGCCGGCCGGCACGCTGGAGCTGGTCCGTGCCTCCGGCGCCACGCCGGTCTCCTCGGCAGAGCTGGTCTCGCGCTACTGCTCGGTCTGGTCGGCGGACGATCTGGCGTCGCACTACAGGGCCGCCGGGATCCTGAGCGAGATCGCGCAGGCCTCGATCCGGCGCGTCGGCGAGCGCGCCCGCGCCGGCGACCCGGTCGACGAGCACGAAGTCACTCGCTGGATCCTCGAGGCGTTCGAGCGCGCGGGCCTGGTCACCGAGTCACCGCCGAGCGTTTCCTATGGCGAGCACGCCGCCCGGGTGCACTACGAGGCTCCGGCCGAAGGCTCCTCGCCCATTGTGCCGGGGCAGCTGCTCCTGTTGGACCTCTGGGCCACGGAGCCGGGGCACATCTACGCCGACCAGACCTGGATGGCGTCGATCGGTGCCCCCTCGGCGCGGGCACTCGAGCTGTGGAACGTGGTGCGTAGGGCAAGGGACGCGGCGCTCGATCTGCTGCGTGAGCGTCTGGAGGCAGGTCGCCCGGTGGCTGGGGCGGAGGCTGACCGGGTGTCCCGGGGCGTGATCGAGGCGGCGGGCTACCGCGACCGCATCGTCTGCCGTACCGGCCACTCGATCGATCGGGTCGGGCTCCACGGCTTCGGGCCGACCATCGACGACACCGAGAGCTTCGACTCCCGGCTCATCGTCCCGGGTGTGGGCTTCTCGGTCGAGCCCGGGATCTACTTTCCCGGCGAGGTCGGGCTGAGGACCGAGGTGAATGCCCACGCCCGCGCCGACGGCCTCGACGTCACGCCGGGGGATTATCAGCGCGAGCTGATCGTGGTCTAGAACCGGGAGCAGGTCGTCACCCGCTCCCGCAGCACCGCCTCCTGGGTGAACCGGCGCTTGTACTCACCCACCGCTTCAGCGACCAGTCGATCCGAGCGCTCGTCGCCGGCGTGCAGCAAGGTGAGCACCTTCGAGCGCTCCCGTTCCACCTTCCCGCTGGCCCCGCGCCATTGTCCCGCCGCATCCCAGATCGTGAGTCCAGCCGGAAACCTCGTGGTGAGCACGTCGTCCACGTACTGCTGCCAGGCGCTGTCGCTCAGCTCCGCGCCACCCGGCGTGTTGCGGCCGAAGTAGAGGATGTCCCGCACCAGCGCGGTGTCGCCGACGCCGCAGTGGGCGGTGGACGTGGCTGCCGCGGGACGGAAGGCGGTGGCGGCCAGGGCACCGGCGGCCGCGGCGAGGGCCAGGAGACTGCTGGTCAACGAGATCGGCAACCGACGCACGAGCTTCCTCTGGTTCAGGTCACCAGAGAAAGGCGCAGAAGGGTCTTAGGTCCGGACACCTTAGGGCGCTGCGGCGCCCCGCCGGTGGCCTGGCGAACCTGACGCAGGCCTTACCGGCGCAGCTCGGCCAGTGCCGCCACCGCGGCCAGATGCCCGCTCATTCCGTGGACCCCGCCTCCTGGGGGGGTGGAGGAAGAGCAGAGGTAGACGCCGCGTAACGGGGTCCGATAGGGCGTCGGGCGCAGGATGGGCCGGGCCAAGACCTGGCGCAGGTCCATCGTGCCCCCGCTGATGTCTCCCCCGACGAGGTTGGCGTTCCGCCGCTCCAGGTCGGCCGGTGTGAGAACGGAGCGGGCGAGAACCCGCTCCCGGAAGCCTGGCGCGAAGCGCTCGACCTGGCGCTCGATCCGCTCTATCGCGTCACCCGCGTAACCGTGGGGGACATGGCAGTAGGCCCAGGCTATATGCCTCCCGGGGGGCGCCCGCGTGGGATCGAAGAGCGTCGGCTGGACGAAGAGGACGAACGGCCGGTCGTGAAGCGCGCCGTGGACATGCGCGGCCTCGGAGGCCGCGATCTCCTCGAGCGTGCCGCCGAGATGCAGCGTTGCCGCTCGGGCACACTCGGGCGCCGTCCAGGGCACCGGTTCGTCGAGTGCCCAGTCCAGCTTGAACGCGGCGGAGCCGTAGCGATATCGCTCCAGCGCGCCGCGGTATCCCGGGGGCAGTCTCTCACCGGCGATGCGAAGCACCTGGCGCGGCGTGAGGTCGAGGAGGACCAGCCTGGCGTCCTGCAGCTCCTCGATGCGCTCCAGCGGGGCGGAGGTGACGATCTCCCCGCCCAGCGAGCGGAAGTACGCGGCAAGCGCTTCGGCCACGCGCCCGGACCCACCCCGCGGGATCGGCCAGCCGACCGCGTGGCCGGCCCCGGAGAGCATCAGCCCGAACCCCGCGGTGCCAGGCTGGTCCAGCGCCAGGAACGAGTGAGCCGCGTTCCCGGCCCAGAGCGCTTGGGCCCGGTCGCCCGGCAGGCCACGCGCGACGGAGGTCGCCGAGCGAAGCGCCTGGAGCCCGAACCGCGCCATCAGGAGGGGCGAGTGTGGAACTCGGAGCGGCGGCGCGAGCAGGTCGCGGGCCAGCCGGGACCAGTCGCGGACGAAAGGCTGGAGCAGCCGCACCCAGGCTCGACCCCCCAGGCCGAGATTCCGGGCGGTATCGTCGAGCGAGCGCTCCAGCAGGGCCGCGGTGCCGTCGTCGAGCGGGTGCGCCAGCGGCACCGGCGGCTGGATCCATTCCAGACCGAACCGATCGAGGGGGAGCGACGTGAAGAAGGGCGATGTGAGAGCGACGGCGTACACGGCGGAGCAGGTGTCGTGCATGAAGCCGGGAAGGGTCAGCTCGTCGGTGCGGAGGCCCCCGCCCACCATCGGCTGGGCCTCACGCAGCACGGTTTTCACTCCGGCCTGGGCCAGCGTGATCGCGGCCGCCAGCCCGTTGGGACCTGACCCGACCACTACGGCCTCAGGAATGCGTCCTCCTCAAGCGGGGGAGTCGATCCAACGTATGGGTCGCGGCACTCGGAATCCGGGGGGCCGTCTCCGCGCGCTCCTCGAGACGGGACCAGCTGCCGAACAGCGGACTCATCGGGCCTCCGGCGGTGCGTCGCCCTGAACCAGTCAGTGCGAGGTGGTGTGCCCCGGGCGGAAGGCGCTGGTGGGATACCAGGCAGGACGCGTCGCGCGGTTGGCCACCTCGAGGATCACCTCGGGATAGAGCCGGTTGAAGTCCGCCGCGGCCTGGCGATCGACCGGCTGGGTGATCTCGTCCTCGACGCCGTGGTATCGCTCCTGCCGCCAGCGCAGGACGCGCTCGTGCTCCGGCGTGCCCAGCGCGAACCCGCCCTTGAGTGAGAGCGCGGGGATGCCGCGGCGGATGAAGCTGAACTGGTCACTGCGGACGAAAGCGTTCCGCTCCGGTTCCGGATCGGTGATCACCTCGATCCCCTGCTTCGCGGCGGCGTGGCGGACATCGTCGGCGAGGTCGGACTCCTCCAGCCCATTCACCAGCAGCTGCCGCAGCGGATTGAGCGGCAGGAACATGTCGGTGTTGAGGTCGGCGACGATGCTGGACCCTTCCGGGATCGTCGGATGCTCCGCGAACCAGTCGGAGCCGAGCAGGCCCTTCTCTTCCGCCGTGACCGCGACGAACAACAGTGGGCGGCGGGGGCGCGCCGCTCGGCGGCCGAGGGTCGTCGCGGCCTCGAGCAGCGTGGCGACGCCCGAGGCATTGTCCATCGCCCCGTTGTAGATGCTGTCGCCGCCTTGCGGCTGACCCACGCCCAGATGATCGAGGTGGGCGGTGAGAGTGACATACTCCGAGGCCACGGCCGGGTCGGTGCCGGGCAACAGGCCGACCACGTTGTCCGAGGTCGCCTGGCTCTCGTCCACCGCGATGGTGGCGCGGAGTCGGACCGGAAGCTCGAACCGCGGGAGCGGGGCGCCGCTGTCGGCCAGTGCCTGCACCGCGGCATAGCGCTGCGGCGCCCCGGCGAAGAGGCGCTCCGCTCTCGCATGGTTGAGTACCACGGCGACCGACGAGTGCCCGCTGGTGGCGGTGTCCGTAGCGAAACGCATCTGGGGGTGTAGTCGCGAGAGCGCGTAGCGGTCCCACGGAATGTCCGCGTGCGGCGACGTGACGGTGACGACCCCGATCGCCCCGGCGGCGCCGAGCGCGTCGGCCCCCGCGCCCCGCGCGGCTGCCAGCGCAGGGCCGGGGATCCCGCTCGGCGCGGCGCCCGCCAGAACCACGGCCACCTTGCCCCTGAGGTCGAGGCCCTTCAGATCGTCGTACCCGTGCTCCGGCGCGACGAGGCCGTAGCCGATGAAAACCAGCGCAGCGTCCACCGAACCCGCCGCCGAGCCCCTGAGGTTGATCGTCGCGTCCGTGCCGAAGGAGAGCCGCTCGGTCTGGCCGCCTCGGACCAGCGCAAGACTCGACCGAGGCTCGTTGATCCGCCGCACCCGGAACCGCACCGGCTGGAACCAGCCATCGGTTCCTGCCGGCCGAAGCCCCGCACGCTGGAACACCGAGGCCACGTATTCGGCCGCCTTCCGGTGCTCCGGACTGCCGGTCTCGCGGCCGCGCATGGAGTCGTCGGCCAGCGCCGTCACGTGCCCCCACCACGCCTCCGCCTGGGCGAGCGCGGACGTCGGCAGCGCGACGGCGAGGAGCGTGGCGGCGAGGAGGTGTCGGGTCATGCTGAGGCCATCATACGGCGTCGGGTGCTCCTTGGTTCCGCTGCGCCAGCAGGCGCTCGGTGAAGTCCAGCCGCTCCTCCAGCTCCGCCACCCGCCGCTCCAGGGTGTCCACGTGCTCGCGATGCTCGTCGTGCTCCCGATCCGTGCGGGTCGAGGGGCCGGGGAAGCTGTGCGCCCAGCGCGCGCGGCGCCAGTGCCGCGCCATCATGCAGAAGAACAGGAATGGTATCAGCCAGAACATCCAAGCAAAGCGGAACATGATCGTGTCCTCCAGACCTCAGACCTGGCCGGTCTGCCAGGCCTGCTCGATGTCGTCGGCGGCCTTGCGCAGGATCTCGGCGACCCGCCTGAGTGCAGGGTCGTCGGGGCCGCGCCGCCAGGCGCGCTTGAAGGTGGTGCCCGCCACCCGGGCGAAGGCGGCCTGCACCTCACCGATCCCACCGCCGGTGAAGTCCCTCACCGTCTCCCGCAACCGGTCGATGATCTCGTCGAGGAGGTCGCGGTGCTCCTCGAGATAGCGCTCGCCCTCGGGGGTGATGTGGTAGACCTTCTTGCCGTTGGTCTCGACCACCCGGACATACCCCTCGTCTTCCAGCAGCTGCAGGGTGGGATAGACCGTCCCGGCTGAAGCCGTGTAATAGCCCGCCAGCTTCTCCTCGAGGGCCTTGATGACCTCGTACCCGTGGCGGGGCTTCTCCTTCAGGAGCCGGAGAATCACGAACTTCATCTCCCCGGATTCGAACATCTGCTGGCGGCGGCGGCCGCGAGGGCCACCCCAGGGGCCGTGGCGGCCGGGGCCAAAGGAGAACCCCTTGAAAGCGAAATTCGGCCCGAACCCCCAGTCATCCTTGCACATAGACAATCTCCATCTCGCTATGACGCACGACATAGTGCGCGATATATCGTACGAAATGGCGTGAAGGTTGTCAACCGGCGGAGCCCAAGGCGGACGGGCGGTCAGAAGGCGGACAGGCGGTCAGGTGGTAAGCCAGAGCAGCGTAATGGTCACGGGCGAGGGATTCCTCGCATAGGTCGAGTCTGGCTCAGCGAGGGTGCCTCGTTCCGTTTTGTCGCGGTAACCCCGGACCGCCCGACCGCCCGACCGCCCGACCGCCTATCCAGCCATCGCCGTCGGCGTCACTGCCCGCTCGTCCCGCTCCCCGGTCCGGATCCGGTGCACCTGCTCGACGTCGAGCACGAACACCTTCCCATCGCCGACCTCGCCGGTATGCGCCGCGGCTACGATGGCCTGGACCGTGACGTCCACGAATGAGTCGGACACCCCGATGTCGAGCCGGACCTTCTCCTGCAGCTCCATCTTCACGGTGGTGCCGCGATAGGTCTCCACCCGGTCGGTCTCGCCACCGTGTCCCAGGACGCGGGACACGGTGAGTCCGGTGACCTCGGCGCGGTAGAGCGCCTCGAGCACCTCGTTGAGCCGGTCGGGACGGATGATGGCCACGATGAGCTTCATGATGATCCTCCCGGCGTCAGCGCGCCGCGGTCTGCGGGTTCAGGACGGGTGCGGGCGCCAGGTCCGGGGCCGGCTCCGAGATGACGAGGATCGAGCCTTCTCCACTGGTGTAGGCCTCTTCGCCGTGCTGGGTCACGTCCATGCCTGTGCCTTCGATCTTGGGCGCCGCGCGAAGGGCGGTGACGAAGCCGAGCACCTTGAGCAGAGCAAACGTCGCGACCGCCGAGTACAGAATCGCGGCGCCGACGCCGAGGGCCTGGGTCGCCAGCTGGGACGGGTTGCCCGCCAGCAGACCGTCGTTCCCGGCGGCGTTCCACGCCTTGGAGGCGAACACGCCGGTGAGCAGTGCTCCGGTGATGCCGCCGATGCCGTGGCCCGCGAACACGTCGAGCGAGTCGTCCAGCCGGGTACGGGAACGCGCCACGATCACGAAGTAGCTCGGGAACGCGGCGATCCCGCCCAGGAGAAGGGCAGCGCCCGGACTCACGAAGCCCGCGGCCGGCGTGACCGCCACGAGACCGACCACGATGGCGGTCGCGGCGCCTACCGCGGTCGCGTGCCCCGACCGGAAGGAATCCAGCAGCACCCACACGACCAGCGTGGCCATCGGCGCCAGGGCGGTGTTGGCGAACGCCAGCGCGGCCAGCTCGTTCGCCGCGAGCGCGCTGCCGCCGTTGAAGCCGAACCATCCGAACCAGAGCAGCCCGGCGCCCAGCAGCACGAAGGGCACGTTGTGGGGGAGAATGGCCTGCCGCCCGTAGTCCTTCCGGACGCCCAGGACCGTGGCCGCGACCACGGCCGAGATGCCGGCGTTGATGTGGACCACGGTACCGCCGGCGAAATCGAGTACCCCGCGACTCATGAGCCAGCCGCCGCCCCAGACCCAGTGCGCCATCGGCGCGTACACCAGCAGGGTCCAGAGCACGATGAAGGCGACGTAGGGCCCGAACCGCATCCGCTCTACCACCGCTCCGGAGATGAGGGCCGCGGTGATGATGGCGAAGGTGCCCTGGTAGATCAGGAACAGTACCTGGGGGATGGTGCCCTGGGCGCCGACCCCGACCCCATTCAGCAGCAGGTTCGCCGTCCCGCCCAGAAGCGGCCCACCCTCGGCGAAGGCCAGGCTGTAGGCCGCCGCGGCCCAGGTGATCCCCACGGCGCCGAGGGCGACGAAGCTCATCATCATCGTATTCAGTGAATTCTTTGACCGGACCAACCCGCCGTAAAAGAACGCGAGCGCCGGGGTCATCAAGAGCACCAGCGCGGTGGCCACCAGCATCCAGGCGGTATCGGCCGGCACGATCGCCGGCGCGGCCTCCTGGAGCGCGAGGAGGAGGGGCGGTCTGATCATCACCTGTGGATCCCTGAGCTGAGGTTGGGGGAGCGCCCGGTTGCGTCCCTGAAGCGATTGTACTGCCTGGTCCGCGGTTGCGCAACCTCTCTGTCATCGGAAATGTGCAGAAAATGCAGAAATCTCAGCACATAACGCGCTCTGGGGGTCATTCACGGACCAAACGTCATAAGCGGCCTGTCTATTAAGCAGAAAATTGGGTTCACTGAGTCAGCCTCGAGGTGTTCGTCCCCCCCCCGACAAAGCCCCCGCAGTCCAAAGGACCACGGGGGCCGGGCCACACGCAAATCGGTCGAGCGGCCGGACTAGCTACCGGCGTGTACCACCTTCCAGATCCGTCCGCCGCTGTCGTCGCTGATATAGAGGGCTCCGTCGGGACCCACCGCCAGTCCGGCCGGCCGGTGACGCGCGGCCGCAGGCTGCCTGTCGGGGCCGGCGAAGCCGTCGGCGAAGGTCTCGTAGGCCCCCGATGGCTTTCCCCCCGAGAACGGCTGGAAGACCACATTGTACCCGGCCTGCGGCGCCGGGGCGCGGTTCCAGGAGCCGTGGAAGGCGATGAATGCGCCGCCGCGGTATTTCTCCGGGAACTGCGTCCCGGTGTAGAACACCAGGGCGTCGGGTGCCCAGTGGCCGGGGTACGCCGCCGCCGGGCCGAGCTTCTGGCCGCACTCGCCGACCTGCTTGCCATCCCCGCCATATTCCGGGGCCAGCACCAGCTTCTCCTGCCTCCCGTCGTAGTAGCAGTACGGCCAGCCATAGTCGCCGCCCCGCACGATCAGCAGCAGCTCCTCCGCCGGCAGCTCCGCGCTCTGCTTTGCGTCGAACAGCTTGGGCCAGTTGTCCGCCAGCTGGTCGCGACCGTGCTGGGTGGCGTAAAGGGCGCCGTCGTCCGGATTGATGGCCAGGCCAACGGCGTTTCGGATTCCCGTGGCTTGGCGGGACTCGGGTCCGAAGCGCTGGCGGGTTTGGTTCGCGCTGAATCGCCAGATGCCCGCCCGCGTCGCGAGCTCCTTGCAGGGCCGCTCGCCCGGGGACTCCTTCGCCCGGTCCTCCACCTGGCAGCTGTTGGTCGCGGAGCCGCTGTTGACGTAGAGGTTCCCGTCAGGGTCGATGACGAAGGGGTGGGCGGTATGGCCGGTCTCCGTCGGAAGACCGGTCACGATCGTATCCGGCGCACCCGCTGGCACGAGGTCGTTCGAGTTCAACCGGTAGCGCAGGATCGTCGGGCCCGCCTCGACGTAGAGCTGGTCGCGGTAGAGGGCGATGCCCGTCCCGCCCTTCCCCCGCTCGCTGCCGAAGCGCTGAACCCGGTCGGCACGGCCATCCTGGTTGGTGTCCCGGAGAGCAATGAGGTAGCCCCCGGCCGGAGTTCCGCGGCCCTGGTCGGACCGGCGGCTGTTGACGTAGATGTCGCCGTTGGCCCGAACGGCGATGTGCCGCGCCGGGCCCAGGGAGTCGGCGAACACGGTGGCTCGAAAGCCTTCCGGGAAGGTGACCGTGTCGGGAACAACGGCTCCGCCTGCGGCGGAGGCGACGGCCACGGCGCTATCCGCCGTGCCGGGCGCGCGGGGCGAGTCTCCACAGGCCAGCAAGGCCATCGAGAGCAGGGGCAGGACCGCGCGTGCTGAGGTGTGGGAGGAGTTGGTCATGGACTTGAACCTACACTTGACCCAAGCCCCGTCGGGAGGGATATTTAGAGTCTGTCTCATTTCGGCACTTACTGGACCTGTTGCAACTGCCCTTTTTGCTCGACGAGAGTAGCCGTGAATCTGCGTGGACCCAAAGTCAGGATCGCTCGCCAGCTCGGAATTCCGCTCACCCCCAAGGCAACGCGCATCATGGAGCGCCGCCCGGAGCCGCCCGGCCAGCACGGCGCGACCCCGCGCCGCAAGGTGAGCGAGTACAAGAAGCAGCTGGTCGAGAAGCAGCGGCTCCGCGCCCAGTACAATGTCAGCGAGCGCCAGCTCCAGAACACCTTCGCCGAGGCCTCCCGGCGGGAGGGTCACACCGGCGTCGCGCTGCTCCAGTTGTTGGAGATGCGGCTCGACGCGGTGGTGCTCCGGGCCGGCTTCGTCCGCACCATCTTCGCGGCGCGCCAGGCGGTCTCGCATGGCCACTTCACCGTAAACGGCAAGCGCAGCACCATCCCGTCGCGGCGGCTTCAGCCGGGCGACGTCGTCGCGCTCACGTCCAAGAGCCGCGACCTGGCTGCCTTCCTCGGCCCGCTGGAGAACGCTCGTCCACTCGCGCACCTGTCGCTCGACAAGGAGAAGCGGAGCGTACGGGTGAACGAAGTGCCCCAGCGGGAGCAGATCCCCGTGATCTGCGAGATCTCGCTCGTCGTCGAGTACTACTCCCGTTGATTTCTCGGGCTCCCGCCGCCGAGCGCGGCCGGAGCCCCGCTGTCCGCCTCCCGCTCCTTCTGCTGCTGTTGTCGGTTCTCGCACCGGTGCACCCGGCGCAGGCGCAGCGCGCCTGGACGGCGGTCACCGCCCGCTTCGACGCGTTCGCGAAGGCCGCTCACGTAGTGGGGGGAACTGCCGTGCTGGTCCGCGACGGCCGCATCGTGGCTCGGCATCACTACGGGTTCGCCGACCGCTCGAGCGGCCGCAGGGTGGGGGACTCGACGATCTACCACTGGGCCTCCGTCACCAAGACCCTCACCGCGATCGCCGTGCTCCAGTTGCGCGACCGCGGTCTCCTCAAGCTCGACGATCCCATCACCCGTTGGGTGCCGGAGCTTCGCTCCATCCACGACCCTGAAGGCGCGGTGGATCGCATCACGCTGCGGATGCTCCTGTCGCACTCTTCCGGATTCCAGGCGCCCACCTGGCCCTGGGGTCGCGGCGAGCCCTGGGAGCCGTTCGAGCCCACCGAGTGGAGCCAGCTGGTCGCGATGATGCCGTACCAGCGGCTGGACTTTCCACCCGGCTCGCGCTACGGCTACTCCAATCCGGGTTACATCTATCTCGCGCGCGTGGTGGAGAAGCTGACCGGAGATCCCTGGGCCGTGTACGTACAGAAGAACATCTGGACCCCGCTCGGCATGCACCGGAGCTATGTCGGCGCCACGCCCTACCGGCTCCAGGCCCAGCGCTCGCACGGCTATCGGGTGGCCGGCGACAGCGTCGCCGATCTCGGCGCCGACTTCAATCCGGGGATCACCATTCCCAACAGCGGCTGGAACGCGCCGGTGGCGGACATCGCCCGCTACCTTGCGTTCCTCACGGGTGCGGTCGCCGACACGACCGTGCTGGCCCGCCGGACGCTCCAGGAGATGTGGACACCGTCGGTTCGGACCGGTGGGGCGCTCCCGGAGTTCGCCGCGGTCGGCCTCGGCTTCTTCTCTCTCGAGCACGAGGGTCGCCGCATCGTGGGGCACACGGGCGATCAGGCGGGCTACCGCTCCTATCTCTACTTCGATCCCGCCGCTTCGACCGGGGTCATCCTGGTCTTCAACAGCAACAACGACGACGGGGCAGGGGACGCGGAGATGGCCGCACTCGCCCGGGAGGCCCTCTCGACCCTGAGCCGCTGACCTCAGCCGGTGGCGGTGAGGGGTTCCACACCCTCTCACCGGCCGACGAGCCTCCTCTGGCCCTCCTCTTGCACCCACGGCTTCCGATTCCCGCTCACAGACGGCTAGAACGTCAAAGGCAACGGAGGCGAGATGTCGGGTAAGCGACTGTCACTCTTCGCGGTGACGCTCCTGGCGGCGTGCGCCGGGGAGAGTCCGGACCGCATGGCGGCGGATAGCCTGAGCCGCGATCTGCAACGCGCGCCGGTGGATTCCTCGGCGGTCCTGAACGACCCCGCGCCGGCTCCTGAGCCGTCCAAGCCGGTGGCCACCAAGCCGAAGCCGAAGCCGGCCCCCAAGCCGGCGCCTGCCCCGGCGCCCGCCCCCGCGCCGCTGGCGCTCTCGTCGGGCACGGTCATCTCCACTTCGGTCGACCACGAGATCCACTCCCGGGTGAATAAGGCCGGCGAGATGGTCACCACGACCGTCAGTACCGACGTCACCGACTCGCGCGGCCGCGTGGTCATCCCGGCCGGGTCGCGGGTCACCATGACGATCACCGAGATCCACGAGTCGGAGAACAAGGGCGACAAGACCGGGAAGCTCACGCTCACCCCGACCGAAGTGGCGATCTCGGGCAGGAGCTACCCGATCGTTGCTTCGGCGGATGCCCTCGACCGCACCCTGGTGGATCGGAAGACCAACGCCGGTGACGTGGCGAAGGTGGGCGCCGGGGCCGCGGCGGGCGCCATCGTCGGCCGAGTGGTCGGCGGCAATACCAAGGGCGCCGTGATCGGCGGCATCATCGGCGGCGCGGTCGGCACCCAGCGCGCGATCGAGACTCAGGACCGGGACGTGGTGGTGCCCGCCGGATCGCGGGTGCAACTCACCCTGCAGAGTGGACTGACGATCTGACTGTAGAAGCGTGAAGCGTTAGAGGTGAAAAGTGAAAGGGGTGATCGATCCCCTTTCACTTTTTACTTTTCACTGTTCACGCTGTCGTGAGGTCCCATGTCCCGAGCCTTTGTCAACGAAGACGCCGGTGCCGCGCCGGAGCGCTACCCGCTCCCGGCTCGGGACGACCCCGGCTACCCGCTGGCTGCTGCGCGAGCCCTGCTGCGCGGCGCGGACGTGGGGGACACCACCGGAGCCGAGGCGGCGACGGGGTACTATTTCGGGGACCCTGCGCTGAAACACGAGGTAGAGCAGATCCTGGGTGAGTCGCGGGAAGACGGCAACGAGCGGCTGGAGCAGCTCGCCGAGCGGTTCCTCAGGCGGGTCGCCCCCGGTCGCGCCTGAGCCGCGCGGAGCGCCGGTAGGGGAAGACGTCCACCACTTCACCCGCCGTCAGGCGCTGCTGCACGCCCTGCCAGAACCCTACCTCCAGCAGATCGCCGTGGGTCGCGAGGAAGACGTCGCGCACCGGACCCGGCGGCACCAGGAAGGCGCGGAACTCCTCGGGAAACACGTCCATTTCCCCCACGTGGAACCACGGCTCCGCCGCGAGCTCCTCCTCGAGCGATTTGGGCTCCGGCAGCCGGCGGAACCGGCACTCGGAGAGCAGACAGAGCTCGTCGTAGTCGTAGCAGATCACCCGCCCGTTCCGGGTCACCCCGAAGTTCTTCAGCAGCATGTCGCCGGTGAAGATGTCCGCCGCGGCCAGGTCCTTGATCGCATTGCCGTAGTCGAGCACCACGTCGCAGGCCGCCGCCTCGTCGGCGTCGCGGAGGAAGAGATTGAGCGGTGTGACCCGGCGCTCGGTGTAGAGCTGCCGCACGATGACCCGGTCGTCCTCCACCCGGACCGTCGCCCCGGCGACCGACAGGAGATACTCCAGCAGCTCGTCGGGGAAGCAGCGCCGGGGAAACTCGAGGTGCTCGAACTCCTGCGCGTCCGCCAGCCGGCCAACCCGGTCGCGCACGAATACGAAGTGGTACTTCTCCATCACCGCCTGGCGGGTCGTGTTCTTGGGCGCACCGAAGGTGTCCTTGATGATCTTGAAGATCACGCTCCACGAGGGCAGGGTGAACACCGCCATCACCATCCCCTCGTCCCCCTCCGCGAACGCGAACCGCGCGTCGGGACGCTCCAGCTCGGCCATGAGGCTGCGGTACAGCTCGGTCTTCCCGTGCTTGTTGAAGCCGATCGCGGTGTACAGCTCGTCCACCCGCTTGAGCGGCATGATGGTGCGGAGGAAGTCGATCATCGCCCGCGGCCGGGGCGCCTCCACCCGGAAATAGCTCCAGCTGAAGCCGAAGACGATGCTGGCCTCGTTCTCCGTCATCAGCACCGCGTCCACCACGATGCCCCGCTCGGTACTGATCAGCGGGAGCACCAGTGGCAGCAACAGCTCTCCTCGGCGCACCCGGCCGACCAGGTAGGCGCCCTTGTTCCGGTAGAAGACCGCCCGGAGCATCTCGACCGCGACCGGCCCCTCGCCGCCTGCGTCCGCCAGACGCTCGCGAATGATCGCCGCCACGTCGTCGGCGTCGCGGCCCAGTTGGGCGTAGGGGACCGACCATGGGTAGGACTCGAGCAGCGCGCGCACCAGTGAGCCGTCCACCGCGGAGGCGTGGTGGGAGATGAGGAGGTCCTGGTCCCAGTCGGCGCCCGTGTCGGGCGGCGGATCGAGATACTCGATCGCGGGATCGGCGCCGACGGTGCTGAAGATCCTGCGGGTGACCGAGTTGAAGAACGTGCGCGCGAGCTCGACGTCGGGGCGGCCGGCCAGGCCCTCCTGATGCCGCGCCTTCACGGCGGCCCAGCGGGTGCGCTCCAGCACCGCATCCTCCAGGATGTCCCCCACGTCGGCGACGGCACCGTCGAGGTGAATGCGGTAGAGCGCGAGCCGCGCCGTGGCGTCGGCCTGCGCGCCGCGCCAGTCGCGCCGCTCGAAGCGACCCCTGGCGCGGCGGGTGATCTCCTCGAACCCGCTGGTCCAGCGCTCATAGGCGGTGTGGATGGCGCGGGCAGCCGCGGCTTCCCCCTTGGCGGCGCCGGCCGGCTCAGTCAGATTCAGCGTCGATCGCATCGCACCTCTGTGTCACCCTGAGCGTCGCGACGGGGCCCTGAAGGCATGGCCGCCTTCGCTCGCTCAGGCTGACAACCGCAAGGATCCGTCCTATGCCCGCCACCGCACCCACGTCACCCACGACCCAGGCTCCCGCCGACGGGCAGCCCATCACCATGAAGGACGGCCGGCTCCAGGTTCCGGCGACGCCCATCATCCCCTTCATCGAGGGTGACGGCACCGGGCCCGACATCTGGCGCGCCTCGGTACGCGTGTTCGACGCCGCGGTCGAGCGCGCGTACCGCGGAAGCCGGCGCATCGCCTGGATGGAAGTGCTGGCCGGCGAGAAGGCCAAGGACCGGCTCAATAGCTGGCTTCCGGACGAGACCCTCGCCGCCATCGAGCGCCATCTCGTCGCCATCAAGGGGCCGCTGACCACGCCGGTCGGCGGCGGGTTCCGCTCGCTCAACGTCGCGCTCCGGCAGAAGCTCGACCTGTATGCCTGCGTGCGGCCGGTGCGCTGGTTCGAGGGCGTGCCCTCGCCGGTGAAGGCGCCGCAGGACGTGGACATGGTGATCTTCCGCGAGAACACGGAGGACATCTACGCCGGCATCGAGTACAAGGCCGGCACTCCCGAGGTCCGGCGGGTGATCGAATTTCTCCAGGGGCAGATGGGCGCGCAGTCCATCCGCTTCCCGGCCACCAGCGCCATCGGGATCAAGCCGGTGTCGGAGGAGGGCTCCAAGCGGCTGATCCGCGCCGCCATCGAGTATGCCATCGCCCAGAAGCGGCCCAGCCTGACGCTGGTGCACAAGGGCAACATCATGAAGTTCACCGAGGGCGCTTTCCGGGACTGGGGCTACCAGCTCGCGGTGCAGGAGTACGGGGCGGTAGAGATCGACGGCGGGCCCTGGTGCCGGCTCCCGCAGGGCATCGTGATCAAGGACGTGATCGCCGACGCCTTCCTCCAGCAGATCCTTACCCGGCCCAAGGAGTACTCCGTCATCGCCACGCTCAACCTGAACGGCGATTACATCTCCGACGCGCTGGCCGCTCAGGTGGGCGGCATCGGGATCGCGCCGGGTGCCAACATCAACTACGTCACCGGCCACGCCGTCTTCGAGGCCACCCACGGCACGGCGCCGCGTTACGCCGGGCAAGACAAGGTGAATCCCGGTTCGGTCATCCTGTCCGGCGAGATGATGTTCCGCTACCTGGGCTGGAACGAGGCCGCGGACCTCATCGTTTCGTCGCTGGAACGCACCATCGCCCAGAAGCGGGTGACCTACGACTTCGAGCGGCTGATGCCGGGCGCCACCCTCGTCAAGACGTCGGAATTCGGGCAGGCGATGGTGGAGAATATGCGATAAGAGAACGGCGTTTCACGCAGTTCCTCACCGCCGCCCCTTCAGTCGCTCGATCTCTCTCCTGTCTTTCTTCGTCGGCCGCCCCTTCGCCGGCCCGAACAGCGAGTGCAGTGACTTGAGCTGGACGGCGAGGGCTTCCCGGGCGCTCCGGCTGGCCTCGGTTTCCTGATACAATCCTGCCGCCTGTGTTGCGGGCCCGCGGCGGTCGGACAGCGCCCGGACCGTGACAGTGTGCTCGTAGGGCCCCAGGCGGATTCGGAGCTCATCGCCTACCTGCAGTGGGCGAGCCCGCTTGGGTCGGTCGCCGTTCAGCTGGACTTTGCCCCCCTCCACCGCCTCGGCGGCGAGTGCCCGGGTCTTGAAGAAGCGGGCCGCCCACAGCCACTTGTCCAGCCGGACCTTGTCCGGTCCCTCGTCGCGGTCACCCATGTCCTAAATAGTACACCCCAAACTGCAACGCATGGCGCACAATCACACGGCCTCCCGTGGCCGGACCCGGGCCTGGGCCCGCGCAGAGCGGGGCGAGGCGGAGGCGTGACATTTGCAAAACAGACTCGTTTCCCGACCCCACACCAGCCGGCATCATGCTCCTGACCCAGCTTCCGCTGCTCCTTCAGCTTGCCGCCGCGCCCGCCCCGGTGCACTTCCTGCCCGGACTGGCCGACGGCTACGCGCCTTCCAGCGCGTCCGCCGACTCGATTCTCGCTACCGCCCGCGAGGCGCTCGAGCGGGGACGACCGTGGCAGGCGAGCCTGTTGGTAGCACCGGTGGTAGGAGATTCGACCCAGCGGACGCCCTCTGCGGTGTTCCTGGCGGCGACGGCCGCGAGCCGCTGGGGAGGCTGGCCGGAGGTCGGCCGGCTGCTGCAGGGTGAGGCCTGGCTCGACACCCTGTTCGACGGCCGGGGACGGGTTCTGCTCGCCCGCTCGGCGTTGGAGCGTGGTGAGGACTCCCTCGCGCTGAGCCACGCGCTCGCCGCGCCCCGCGGCCGGGACGCCGAGGAGGAGGGCGAGCGCCTCTTCCTCCTGGCTACGGCATACGATCGGCTGGACGCGCTCGACAGCGCGGCGGTCGCCTACAAAGGCGCCGCGGCGGCGCTGCCGGCGGTCTCGGACTGGATTCTCCTCAAGGCGGCCGCGGTGACCGGCGACAGTGCCGCGCGGGCCGCCCTCTATGAGCGCATCACCCAGTCCCTGCCGAAGGAGCGCATCGGCTGGACCGACGCGACTGCCGAGGAGCGGGCCGGAAATCTCGAGGCGGCGATCCATCGCTACCGCGAGCTCGGCGCCTGGCTCACCGCCATGCGTCTGCGACTCCAGGTGAGCGCGGACAGCGCGGCGGTCGACACCGCGTCGCTCGGCGAAATCCGGCGGGAGCTGATGGAGAAGGTCACCGCCGGCGGCTCTGCCGCCGATGTGCGCGGTGCCATCGCGCTCCTGGACAGTGCTTTCGCCCCATTCACGGTGGACGAGGAGCTGCTCGTAGCCCGCGCGGCCGACGAGGCCGGGCTCGCCGCCCGTGCCGCGCAGGGGTATCCGAAGGCGCTCTCGGCGGGTCTCGGCGGGCAGACCGAGCGCTACGGCTACGCCACCGCGCTCGCGAAGCTGGGGCGGAACGCGGATGCGGCCGCACAGTTCAAGCTGGTGCGCTCGCCGACCTGGATGGCCGCGTCCGCGGCGTACCTCCGCGCCCGCTCGCTGGTCCGCGATGGGCAGGCCGTGAAGGGCCGCGCGGAGCTGGTGGAGATCCCGGTGAAGTATCCCAAGGACACCACCGCCGCCTCGTCAGCCCTCTTCCTGCTCGGCGACCTGGCCTCCGACGAGCGGGCCGACCGGCTCGCCCGGACCTACTACCAGCGGGCCGCGGTGCGCTATCCGACCAGCCGGTTTGCCCCCGCGGCGCGCTTCCGCGCCGCGATGGTCGAGCTCCTCACCGGCGATGCCGCGATGGCCGCGCGGGAATTCGACGAGCTGGCCCGTCGCTACCCCCGGAGTGACGAGGCGCCCGCTTCGGTGTACTGGGCCGGGCGCTCCTGGTCCATCGCGGGCGACAGCCTGAAGGCGCACGCCCGCTGGCGGAAGGCGACCCAGGGCGAGCCGACGTCCTATTACGCCAGCCTCGCCGCCCGCCGGCTGGGGCTTCCGGCGTGGGTGCCCGCCCAGTCACCCGACACCTTCATGACCGTGCCCGACGCCGACTCGGTCGTGGGCCGTGCGGCGCTGCTCGGGCGGCTCGGCATGGTGACCGAGGCCCGCTGGGAGCAGGAGCGGCTGGCAAGGTCTGCCGAATCCAGCAGCGAGCGGCTGCTCGCGGTGGCCAACGCGATGCGCGGGCAGGGTCTCGCCTCCCAGGCGATCCAGCTCGCCCGGAAGGCGCTCGCCCGGGGCGCGCCGGCGGATGCGCGGACCTATCGTCTGCTCTATCCGGTGGTGCACCAGGACGCCCTCCTGGCCGAAGCCTCCGAACAGGGACTCGATCCCAGCTTCGTGGCGGCGTTGATCCGGCAGGAATCCATGTTCAATCCGGCGGCCACCTCACCGGCGGGTGCCCGAGGGCTGATGCAGGTGATGCCGCAGCTCGGCGGGAGACTGGCGGAATCGCTGAGCTATCCCGTGTGGGATCCGGTGCTGCTGTACCAGCCGGATGTGAGTCTGCAGCTCGGCTCCTACCATCTCCAGGAGCTGGCGGTCCGTTACACCGAGCCCGGACACATTCTGGCGGCCTACAATGCCGGCGCGAGCCGGGTGGAGCGCTGGGCCAAGCGGACGGGTGTGGACGATCCCGAGGTGTTCGCCGAGCGGATCCCCTTCGTGGAGACCCGGGGATACGTCCGGGTCATCAGTCGGAACCAGGAGCTGTACCGGTCCCTCTACGAATGGCCCGAGGGGAGCTCGTAGCCGGAACAGCGTTTCACGCCTTCTCGTCTCGGGCCTGTCGGCGCCTCCTCCGCTTTGCGCGATCTGCATCACATCCCTCCCCGCCCGCCTCCGAACATCTTCAACCTGCCCGGCTCGAGGCAAACCGGGTCAACTTCAGCGCTGACGGGTATCCCTATGGAAAGCCGAGTCAAGGTCGCCGGCCACCCGCTGCACCAGATACTGATCGTCTTCCCGCTCGGTCTTCTGGCGACCGCTGTGGTCTTCGACGTGATCTTTCTCGTGACCGACAATGCCACCTGGGCCCAGGCGTCCTTCTACATGATCGGCGCCGGCGTGATCACCGGCCTGCTGGCCGCGGTGCCTGGCACTCTCGACTGGCTGGCGATCCCGAGGACGACCAGGGCCAAGCGGGTGGGGCTGATTCACGGGGTTGGCAACGTCATCGTCGTGGCACTCTTCGCGGTCAGCTGGTTCCTGCGACGCGACGAACCCACCCTCCCCCCGACCGAGGCGGTCGTCGCTGGGCTCCTCGGCGCCGGGATCGCGGTCGTGACCGGGTGGCTGGGCGGTGAGCTGGTGAACCGTCTCGGCGTCGGTGTGGACGACGGCGCCAACCTCAATGCCCCGAGCTCGCTCACCAGCCGGTCCGTGGCCGCGGGCCGCGGCGACCGCCGGCACTTCCCGCAGCCCGCGTATGCAGGGGTGGATCGGCGCCGGCACGCGTAACGCCTGACCGTGATGTCCATGACCGTCGGCGTCCCTGCAGCATCGCCACCGTGACCGGGCACCGCTGACCGGGTGCGGCCGGTCACCCGTCACGGGCAGGCCTGCCACGGGTCGGTAGAATGGCACCCAACGATATTGCGAGGACCGCCGAGGATGACCAAGCCCACCGAATCCAACCGAGCCCAGGTGCCGCTGGAGAAGAAGATCGAGGATCTGTACCAGCTGATCGAAGGGATCGAGATCGCGATGTTCACCACCCGCCGCCCGGATGGTCACCTGGTGTCGCGGCCGATGGCGACCCAGACCCAGGCGCAAGGCACCGACCTCTGGTTCGTCACCGATATCGACACCCACAAGCTCGACGAGCTGGACTTCGATCCCCACGTGAATCTGGCCTACTATCGCGACCGGACCCGGGAGTGGGTCTCGGTGAGCGGGACCGCGACGGTGAGCCGCGACCGCCGGGCCATCCGGGAGCTCTACCGGCCGGACTGGAGAGCGTGGTTCGGTGACGAGGGAGGAGAGCGGAACGGAGGGCCCGACGATCCCAGGATCGCGCTGATCCTGGTGGACGTGCACTCCGTCACCTACCTCAAGGTGGACAAGCCCAAGCCGCTGGTGTTGTTCGAGGTGGCGAAGGGGATGGTGACCGGCACGCCGCCGAAGATCGGCGAGGAGCGGCGCGTGTTCCGGTCGGAGCTCGGCTAGGTCAGCACCCGCCGCTCCAGGGGACGGTAGCCCATCGCGGCGTTGAGCCAGCGCACCAGAGGCACCAGCGCCGCGAAGTCACGGGCCAGAATGGCCGGCAGTTTCGGACTCTCGACCTCGCGCTCGGTCACCATCCGCGTGGCCGTGAAGGACCGGTACCGGAGCCAGTGCGCCGCCGGGTGCGTCTCCGCGAATCCGCGCGGCATCCGCTTGAGCTGCGCCTCCTGGTCGAGCCGCCGGAACCGCCGCCTGAAGCTCGAGGCGCGCAGGAGTGCCTCAAAGTCTTCCGGCGCGTCCGCGATCGCCTCGCGGATCCGGTCCAGTGCGGGCCGCGCCGGCATCCACATGCCGCCCGCGACGAAGCACTCTCCGCGAGCGATCTGAAAGTACAGCCCTGCACCGGCGCCTTCCGCGTCCTGTCCCGCCCCGCGGCCGGCGTCGCAGTGGTAGAACTGGCAGGCGGCGTTGGTCTTGTAGGGTGACTTGTCGGCCGAGAAGCGGACGTCCCGATGGATCCGGAAGATCGAGCGCCGGGGATCGCCGACGAGCTCGGGCGCCAGGCGGGCCAGGCGGACGTCCATCTCCTCCACCAGCGCCCGCATCGGGTCGCGGATCTCGCCCTCGTAGACCGGGCGGTGCCGCTCGAACCACTCCCGGCGGTTGTTTCGCTCCAGGCGGCCGAGAAACCGGATCGCCTCCGGGCCGAAGCCCTCGAATCGGGTCGCGGCCGCCCGGGCCCCCACCAGAGCCTCCTTGTCCCTTCGAGTGAGTCGCTTGATCGCCAGCTCCCGGCGCAGCGCGGCGCCGCGGTCGGGAGCCGCCTCCGCATGGACGATCGAGACCGGCAGCCGCGACCTGGTATAGGCCGCCCCCCGGCCGCGGTTATGGGCGCGCTCGCGCGCCTCGAGGTCGGTGGTGACGCCGGTATAGAGGCTGCCGTCGGCGCAGCGGGCGAGGTACACGTACCAGGGCATATGGATTGTAATGATACGCCCCCCTCTCTATCTTCGGCTGACTCCCCCATACCGCAGTCCGAGGGTCCGAGCCCCGATGCAACCCGACCAGCGAGCCGGCCGCCGCTCGCTTCCGGATCAACGCACCCTGTTGTCCTGGCTGTTCATCGGCCGCCTGACGCTGGCGGTCGGCAGCCTGGTTGGCGCCGGCCTGGTGGGGGCCGAGCGGCCTCGGGAGTCCTTCCTGGTGAACGTCACGATGGTCGTGGCCCTGACGTTTACCGCCTACGGTTTTTACATCGTCCATTGGCGCGGCCGCCGGGTCGGGAAGACCTTCCTCCTGTTGCAGGCGGTGGTGGACCTGATCGTCGTTACCCTGGTGGTTCACTTCGCGGGGCAGCCGACCTCGGCCTTCCCGGCGCTCTACGTCCTCGTCGTGGCCGCCTACGCCCTGCTGATGCCTCCGGCCACCGGGGCACTCACCGCCATTCTCGCCTCGGTGCTCTTCCTCGGGGACACGCTCTGGCAGCGAGCCGACGCGCCCGACGTGGCCTTCTGGGCCCAGATGCTGGTCTTCAATCTGGTCTTCGCGATCGTGGCGGTGCTCGGCCACCGGCTCCGCGAGGCCGGGATGGAGCAGGAGACCCTCGCCACCGAGCTGCAGCGGGTCCGGCTGGAGGCCGACGACATCCTCCGGAACATCCGCTCGGGCGTGCTCACCGTGGACGGGCTCGGCCGGCTGGCCTTCATCAATCCCACGGCGGAGCGGCTGCTCGACCTCGAGGGCGATGCCCTGATCGGGCTGCCGATCCTGGACCAGCTCAAGGTGCGGTCCGCCGAGTTGTGGGCCGCGACCGTGGCCGGGATCCGGAGCGGCCGGAAGATCAGTCGAGGGGAGGGCGTGGTCGCTCACCAGGGGGGCCGGTCTTTCCCCATAGGCCTGAGCACGACCACATTCCGTCAGGAGGCCCAGGAGGCCCCGTCGGTCACCGTCATCTTCACCGACATCTCGGACTTGAAGGAAGTGCAGGAGCTCCAGGCCCGCGCCGAGCGGCTGGAGTCGGTCGCGGCACTGAGCGCGTCGCTGGCCCACGAGATCCGGAACCCGCTCGCTTCGATCCGGAGCTCGGTCGAGCAGTTGGCCCGTGCCGCCCATGCCGACGAGGACGAGCGCTTCCTCGCGGCACTGATCGTGCGCGAGAGCGATCGGCTGAGCCGGCTGCTCAGCGAGTTCCTCGACTTCGCCCGGGTGCGGGCGACGCAGTTCGTGCCGGTCGACGTCCACTCGGTCGTGACCGCCGTAGTGCGGCTGATCCGGGCCCATCCGGAATGCCGCCCCGACGCGGAGATCCTGATCGAGGGGAGCCGGACCATGATGGAAGGGGACGAGGACCTGCTGCACCGGGTCATCGCCAACCTCGTCCTCAACGCGGTCCAGGCCGCCCGGGGGCCGATCCGCATCACCGTGAGCGTAGCTTCCGTGTCGGTGGGCGAGATTCCCCACGGCACCAACCTGGAGCACGCGGTGCGGCTCCAGGTGCGCGACGACGGGCCCGGCATACCGGAGGAGATCCGGGACCGGCTCTTCGACCCCTTCGTCTCAGGACGGACGGGGGGAAGCGGGCTTGGGCTCGCGATCGTCCAGCGCGCGGTGGAAGCGCACCGCGGACTGGTCCTGGTGGACTCCGAGCCCGGGGCCGGCACTACCTTTACCATCTTTCTGCCCGCCAAGATGCTGGCGGAGGACGCGGCATGAGTCAGAAGCCCTCGGTCCTGGTGGTCGACGACGAGTCGGGCATCCTGGACACTCTCAGGATCCTGCTCAGGAACGAAGGGTTCGAGGTCACCACCGCGCAGGGCGGCAAGGCCGGGCTGGAGCAGATCCGGACCGGCGTCCACGACCTCATCCTCTCCGACGTGCGCATGCCCCAGGTCACCGGCCTCGACATCCTCAACGCGGCCCGGGAGCAGGATCCGATGACGCCGGTCATCCTCATGACCGCGCAGGCCTCGCTCCAGAGCGCGATCCAGGCGGTCAACTCCGGCGCCTTCTACTACATCCAGAAGCCGTTCTCCAACGACGAGCTGGTCGCGATCCTCCGCCGCGCCTGCGAGTTCCGCCAGGTGCGGGTGGAGAACAAGCAGCTCAAGCAGGAGATCCGGCGGCGGGACAAGACCGCGGTCGCGCGGCCCATCGGCAAATCGAAGCGGTTCCTCGAGGTGCTGAAGCTGGCGGAGCACGTGTCGCCCACCGAGTCCACCGTCCTGATCCAGGGCGAGAGCGGGACCGGCAAGGAGGTCATCGCCCGCTACATTCACAACCTGTCCAACCGGGCCGACGGGCCATTCCTTTCCATCAACTGCGGCGCGCTCCCGGAGAACCTTCTGGAAAGCGAGCTGTTTGGGCATGTGAAGGGCTCGTTCACCGGCGCGGTGCGCGACAAGCAGGGCCTCTTCGCCGCGGCCCGCGGCGGCAGCTTCTTCCTCGACGAGGTCGGCGAGATGCCGCCGTCGCTCCAGGTGAAGCTGCTCCGCGTGCTCCAGGAGCGGGAGGCGATCCCGGTCGGCGCCACCGAGCCGATCCCCGTGGACGTCCGCATCATCGCGGCGACCAACCGCGATCTGGAGGAGGAGATCCGGCGCGGCAACTTCCGGTCGGACCTCTTCTATCGGCTCAACGTCATCGCTCTCAACCTGCCGGCCCTGCGGGAGCGGCGTGACGACCTGCTGCTCCTGCTCGAGGCGTTCCTCCAGACCATGGCCCAGGAGGCCAGCACCGAGCCCAAGGCGCTCTCCTCCGAGGCGCTCGATGCGGTGATGGTCTACGAGTGGCCCGGTAACGTCCGCGAGCTGGAGAACGCGCTGGAGCACGCCGTCGTGCTGAGCCGGGGCAACCTGATCGAAGCGGGTGCCCTGCCGGAGCGGATCACCAAGCGGCGCAAGGAGCCGCTCGTGGCGGAGCGGTCGTATCGCAACCCGACGCTCGAGGTGATCGAGCGGGCCTACATCATGTGGGTGTTGCAGGCGGAGGGTGGCAACAAGACCCGCGCCGCGGAAGTGCTCGGCATCGACCCTTCGACGCTGTACCGCAAGCTGAGCCGCTACGAGGAGCAGGTGGAAGTGAAGGCGTAGCCCGCTGTCACCCGGAGGAACGCGAAGGGGGCCATGTCCGGGCACGGCCCCCTTCACTCCGTTCAGGGTGACAGGTGACTGCCTGACCGCCTGACCGCCCGCCTTACCGCCCCGCCGTCGCCCGCATTGCCTCCGCCGTCTCCACGTACGCCTCCAGTATCCGCGACCGGAGATCGTCCGCCGGGCGCCGGGTGAGCTTCCGCAGCGTGTCGAGCGCCACCCGGGCGCCCTTCGTGTCGCCGACGTGCAGCTTGGCGAGGACCGCCGCATCCCGCAGCTCATCGCCCGGGAGCAGGCGCTGCCCGCCGAGTACGACCGGGATCAGCCGGTCCGCCGCGCCGGCCGCGGCGGGGAAGTTCCACCCCGCGACCGCGTGGCGGAAGGCGATGACGTCGCGCACGCCGGCGGGGGCCTGGAAGCGCTCCGCATAGCGCAGCGCCGAGCGGAAGAACGCCTCGTCCGCGACCCCCGCCTGGGCGCCGTTGCGGAACTGACCGACCAACAGCATCTGATCCAGCCAGTGCGGCCAGCTGCTCGGCGCCTTGCCCTCGTCCAGCCAGGAGGTCCACAGCTCGGTGACGAACGCCGCGGCCTGGAGCTCCGGATCGGGCACCGCCTTGTCGCGTGAGCGGCTCTCCCACTGCCGGAGACGGGTCGACAGCGCGCCGACGCGGATCCGAGGAGTCTCGGGCAGCACCGCGACGGTGTCGGTGAACGGACCGCTGCGCCGGCCGCTGATCGACGCCAGCAGGTTGTGCCACTCGGCCGACAGCGCGGTGAACCCGCGCGCCTGGTCACGGCGGTAGCGCCGCCGCTCGGCGCCGAGGTCCAGGACCGGGTAATAGTCGGAGTTGGGCTGGGCGAAGGTGGCGAGCACCGGGGCCAGCTCGCGACGGGAGACGAGGCGGGACGCTTCGAGCGCCTCGGGCGTGACCGGCAGGAAGCGGCACAGGTCCGAGCGCACCGCCGGCTGCTGGAACACCGACCAGTCGGGCGTGGGGAGCTGGGGCCGGTTGGAGGCGACCACCAGCAGGTCGCCGCCCGAGACGATGTAGATCTCGTAGGAGCGGAAGTTCTCGTGCAGCGCCGCCAGGACGCTGAGCACCAGCCCGTCGCTCAGCTCGTAGGTATGGATCCACTGGCCCAGCACCCCGTCGTCCGTGAGATACCGGCGCACCCGGCCGTAGAACTCCGTGGTGAACAGGCCCGAAACACCGCTCACCCAGGGATTCGAGGGCTCGGAGAGGATCAGGTCGAACTTGCGGTGCTCGGAGGCGAAGTACGACTTGGCGTCGTCGATGACGAGGACCGACCGCGGGTCGTCGTACACCCGGCGGTTGACCGGGTAGAAGACCCGGGCGCCCTTCGCCATTTCGGGCTCGATCTCGATCGTGACGACTTCCGAGAGCCGGGAGTTGCCCAACAGCACGTGAGAGGTCATGCCGGAGCCGTGGCCGATCACGGCCGCGGTCCGCGCCCCCGGCACGTAGGCCATCGAGATGAGCGGGGTGAGCGCCTGGGTCGCCGCATCGCCGGTGAGGACCGCCGGCTTGGTGACCGCCTCGCAGCGCTGGAACCATTCCTTGCCCAGCGAGGCGTCGGGCTTGCCGTTGGTCGCCAGCGAGACCTGCTCGGTGGCATTCACCTTGAAGGCGGACACCGTCGCGGTCCGGCCGTCGCGGTAGTACTCCATCTCCCACGGGCCGCCCTCGCGCACCAGCCCGTGGCGGTACACCCCGCTGGAGAGCACCCGCTGGTCCAGGTGCACCCGCGCCATCACCAGCACGCACACCGCCGCGGTGGCCGTGGCCAGCCCGCCCGCCAGCTTCCGCGGCGCGAACGCCAGGAGCCCCTGGCCGATCCGCCGATCGCTCGCGTGCCAGACCAGCAGCACGCCGATGGCCATGTCGGTGACGGCGCCCGCGACCAGCATGGCCTTCACGCCGATGAGCGGCAGCAGGATGATCCCGCCCAGCGCCACGCCCACGATGGAGCCCAGGGTGTTCCAGGCGTACACCCGGCCGATCGCCGCTTCACCCGAGCCGGCACGGATCAGGGTGCGGGTGATGAGCGGCAGCGTCATGCCGGCGCAGAAGGTGGCCGGCAGCATGATCGCGAGGCACAGGGCGTAGCGCGCCCCGGTGAATCCGATGTAGCCGAGGTCGGTGCGCGCGAAGGTCCGCATCAGCGTGGCGATCCAATCGAACGACGCCGCGTAGATCGGCAGCGTGGCGAGCGCCATCAGGCCCATGATCCACTGCACCACCCCGAGGGTGCGGACCGGATTGCGGATGCGGTCGATTCGGGAGCGGATCCAGAGCGAGCCGAGCGCGAGACCCAGGATGAAGGCGGACAGCATCAGCTCGAAGGCATGCGTCGCACCGCCCAGCACCAGGGCCAGCATCCGGATCCAGTCGATCTCATAGATGAAGGAGGCGACCGCCGTTCCGAAGCTGGTGAAGAGGAGCAGTGGCGCGAGCGCCTTGGTCGCCAGCCGGCCGTCCTGGACCGGCGCGCGCTCGACCGCTTGAGCCTGGGCCTCCGCGCCGTGATGCCGGCCCCTGGCTGCGGCGACCACGCCGAAGGTGGCGAGCGCGACGACCAGGTTCAGCATCGCCGCGACCAGCAGGGTGCCCGGAAGTCCGGCGAGTCCCACCAGATAGAACCCGGCCACCAGCACCCCGACCGCGGCCCCGAGACTGTTGGCGAAATAAAGGAGGGAGAGCGACCGTCCGGCCTGACCGCGCCGGAGACGGATGACGCCCGCGCTCATGAGCGGAAAGGTGGCGCCCAGGAGCACCGACTGCGGCAGGATCAGCCCGCTGGCGATGGACCACTTGGCCACGGCGAGGAACGGCGTGCCGGCCAGCGAGGGATAGATGGAGCTGTACGCCAGGTTGGTGGACCACTGGTAGATCTCGTGGAACACCAGGCCGATCAGGCCCACCGCGAGCTCGATGAGGGCGTAGCCCCGCAGCGGGTCCTTGAGACGCTCCGAGAAGCGGCTGATCACCATGGCGCCGGCCGACATCCCGCCCAGGAAGATCACTAGAACGATGATCTGGGCGTACGCGTCGTGGCCCACGAACAGGCCCAGATACCGCGTCCAGATGGACTCGTAGATGAGTCCGGCCGCGCCGGACAGGATGAACAGCAGATAGAGCACCCGAGTCATGCACGACCCCCTGCGGATTGCCCGGAACTAGAGCGCGGACTGACGGGACGGAAGTGGCGTCGGCCGTCGAGGGGCAAGAAGCGTGCACCAGTTTGCAGCGAGGCCTGGCGCGGAAGCGAACCCGTGCGTCGGGGAAGGGTTCGAGTCGGCGCGCGACGGGACCCTCTATTGAGTGCGCGGGTCGGCGGCCTTGCAAAATCCCCCTTCGCGGCCTCCGACGACGCTTGCAGCGGGGCCTCGCAGCAAGGGCTAACCGACGCGCGCAGTGCACCTTAGAACATCGGGTCGGGGGGGTGGCATATGTGTTGCCTTACCCACCGCCAGTCCGACCAGTCCCGGTGTCGGCTCGGCCACGTCGCCGCTCACTTTCTTGGAGGAAGTATGATGAACCGCAAGGGCTTCACCCTGATCGAGCTGTTGATCGTGGTCGTGATCATCGGCATCCTGGCTGCGATCGCCATTCCGAAGTTCGCGAACACGAAGGAGAAGGCGGTCGTGGCTTCGATGAAGTCCGACCTCCGCAACCTGGTCACCGCGCAGGAGAGCTTCTTCAGCGACAACCAGGACTACGCGGGCGGCATCGACCCGACCACCCAGACCAACGGTAAGGCTGGCGCGGGCAAGGTGGCCTTCAGCCCGTCGGCCGGCAACGCGGTCGTGGTTGCCTACGGCAGCGCCGCGGACTGGTCCGCGACGGTCACCAACCCGGCCGTGAAGAGCACCGCGAACGACGTGTGCGGCATCTGGGTCGGCGACAAGACCAAGGCGCCGGATCCCTCGCTCGCCACCGAAGGCGCCCCGGGCTGCTACTGATCGCCCGAGGTCAGCAGGGAAGAACGGGGACGGGCGGCGGGCAACTGCCGCCCATTCTCTTGAAAGGGCACCGAGAAGGCACGCAGGCAGGAAGATCATCGGCTTGGCCGTGGAGGCTGGACATGCGCTCGTCGCCCAAGGGTTTCACTCTGATCGAGCTGCTGATCGTGGTCGTGATCATCGGCATCCTGGCCGCGCTCGCGATCCCGAAGTTCGCCAACACGAAGAGCAAGGCCGTGGTCTCGGCAATGCGCTCGGATCTTCGGAATCTGGCCAGTGTGCAGGAGACCTACTGGACCACGAACCAGATCTACTACGGGGGCCTCATTCCGGACCTCGCGAACTTCACGTTCTCGCCGTCGCCGGGCGTCACCATCACGGTCGTCGCCGCGACGGCAGCGGGCTGGTCCGCCACCGCGGCCGCGCCGGGCCTCACCACCCAGACCTGCGCGATCTTCTACGGCAACATACCGGCGCTCCCGCCGGCTACGTCGGATGCTGCAGTGGCTTGCACGTGATTCAGGCGTCCGGTCCGTCCCTTGCGTTGAACCGCCGGGCACAGCCTCGCATCGGCGTCGAAGTCCGTCGTCTGCGGGGGGATCGCGTCCCAGCGCCGGTACCTGCGCACCGGCCGCGTAGTGCAGACCGCCTGTTTTCCCGGTAAGGCGCGGCACTGAAGTCCTCCAGCCTCACGTGGGTACGATCAATGCGCTTGCTCATCGTTGACGACGACGTCGAGATCCGCCGCTCGCTCGGAGAGCGGCTCGAGGAGGCCGGGCACCAGGTCACCGTCGAGAGCGACCCCGACCGGGCGCTCCAGCGGGCCGCCGCGGGCTCCTTCGAGATCATCCTCTGCAACGTCAGGCTCCCCGGCACGGACGGGGTCACCTTCCTCCGACGCTACCGCGCCGCGGGCGGCGCCGCGCTCTTCATCATGATCAGCCCCTCCGGCAGCGAAGAGGGCGCGATCGCGGCCATGCGCGAGGGCGCCCACGACTGGGTGCAGAAGCCCTTCCGTTCCGAGGAAGTCGCCTGGGCCATCAAGAAGGCGGAGGAGCTGGAGCGGCTCCGGCGCGAGGTGGAGACCCTGCGCTCGAGCGTCGGGGCGGCGAGCGTGCACGATCTCGTGGTGTGGGAGAGCCGGGCGATGCGGGACATCCTGGACATGGCGAGCCGAGTGGCGCGCCACCAGACCCCGATCCTGGTCACCGGTGAGCCGGGGACCGGCAAGGAAGTCCTGGCCCGCGCGATCCACCGGATGAGCGCGCGGAGCGACGGCGGCTTCACCGTCATCAACTGCGGCGCCATCCCCGGTCAGCTCCTCGAGTCCGAGCTCTTCGGCCACGTCGCCGGCGCCATGCCGGGCGCCACCGCCGAGCACGCCGGGCTGTTCGAGCTGGCCCACGGGGGCACGCTCTTCGTGGACGAGGTAGGCGCGCTGCCGCCGGAGCTCCAGGCCCGGATGGCCCGGGTGCTGGAGGATAGTCGCGTCGCCCGCACCGGCGGGCGGGAGGGGCGCCAGGTGGACGTGCGCGTCATCGCCGCGTCCTCCAAGCCCCTGGACGACGCCGTCTCCCGGGGCGAGTTCCGCTCCGACCTCTACCACCGGCTGAGCGCGGTGCGGATCCATGTACCCCCCCTGCGTGAGCGGGTCGAGGACATCCCCGCGCTGCTGACCCATTTCGCCGGCCAGGCGGCCCATCGGCTGGGCCACCCGGTCAGCGTCACGCCGAGCGCCCTGGCGGCGCTGACCCAGTACGCCTGGCCGGGGAACGTGCGCGAGCTCCGCAGCGCGGTCGACCGGGCCGCGGCGGTGGCGGGCGACGGCCCGCTGGACGTGAAGGACTTCGCGGGCCTGGCCCGCAACGGCAACGGCAACGGGCATGGAAATGGCCCCGTCAACGGGTCGCCCGCGCTCGGTCTGGATCTGAAGTCGCAGGTCGAAGCGGTCGAGCGCCAGGCGATCCTGCGCGCGCTGGAAGCCTCCGGCGGCAATCGCCGGCAGGCGGCTTCGCTGCTGGGTATCAGCCTTCGAACGCTGTTCTACAAGATGCGGCGGCTGCCGGTTCACACCTGAGCCGTTCGGGTTCCCGGTCCGGCTCACCACACAACTAGGCACCGCGGTTCAACGCGCCCGCGCGGGGGATATCAGTACCCCGCCGGGCGCTCGGCATGCCTAAGCTGTCCCATCCTCCCAGACAGGATGACGGGACAGTGCGCGTCTGCGGCAGAGCCGGCTTCACGGTCGTGGAAGTGCTCGTAGCGGTGATCGTGCTGTCGGTCGGGCTCCTGGCTCTGGCCGGCTCCGCGGCGCTCACCAGCCGCATGGTCGGAACCGGCCGGCAGGTCACTCGCGTGGGCCTGGCCGCGGCCTCGCGGGTCGAGCGCCTGCGCCAGATCGCGTTCTCCACGGCGGCTCCCTGCGGCGCCGCCGCCTGGCGCAGCGGCAGCGCCGGCGGCAACGGGCTGAGCGAAAGCTGGAACATCCTGGACGGCGCCGGCCCGGTGCGAAGGGTGATGATCGTGCTGCGCTCGCAACGCCCCGGCGGCACCACGAGCGACACGGTGTTCACCGCCGTGCTGTGTGGTGGGCCGTGAGCGCGCCCTCCGCTCGAGGCTTCACGCTCGTCGAGCTGATGGTCGCCCTGGCGCTGGGCCTGCTCGTCGGTGGGCTTATCCACCGCCAGCTGCTTCTCGCACGGCGTCAGGCTCGCGCGCAGCTCGAGCGAATGGCCATGCAGGACAACCTCCGGGTCGCGGCCCTGGTCCTGGCCGGCGAGCTCGGAGCGGTCGGCTACGACGATGTCACGCCCGAGGCCGCCGCTGCGCTGGGTGTCCCGGCAGAGACGAGGGCCGATCTCCGGAGTCTGCAGCCGGGTGCGGTCAGCTACCTCGCCGCGCGCGGTGCGGGGCACGTCTGCGGAACCACGGTCGGACCATTGGCCGAGATCCGAGTCAACGAGTCGACCTGGAGCTCTCTTCGGGCCCCGCGGGCCACGGACTCGCTCCTGGTCTTCGTGGAGAGCGATCCGGCCACCGCCGCCGATGACGCATGGATCCATCTCGGCGTGCTCTCCGCAGGCGGTGCGGTCTGCCCCGGTGGTGAGCCGGCCCTCGCGATTCGTGTCGGGATCCCCGCGCCGCTCTCGTCAACGGCGCTGGGTCTGGTCACTGTCGGATCACCGGTGAGGCTCGCGGAGGTGATGCAGGCGCGGTACTACGCGTCGGGCGGCAAGTCGTGGCTCGGCCTCCGGTCGGTGAGCACCGGAGAGGCGCTCACCCCGCTCGCCGGCCCGCTGGCCGACAGCACTGCCGGAGTGCGGGGTCTCACGCTGCGCTACCTGAACGGCGCGGATGTCTCCACCTCCGATCCGGCGTCGGTTCGATCCATCGAAGTGGCACTGGTCGGGGTCACGGACGAGCCGATTCACGGTCGCGATCTCCTTCGGCCCCTGGTGGACAGCCTGGCGCTCACGACGCGCGTGGCGCTCCGCAACGCGCTCCGGCCATGAGGTCCGCCAACCGGGGAATGGTGCTTCCGCTGGCCCTCCTCGCCCTGGTGGTGATCGCCGCCCTCGTGGCCTCCGCCTTCGCCTCGGCGTACGTGGAGCAGCGCGCCGGTCGGAACGGTCTCTACGCGGTCCAGGCTGCCGGCGCCGCGGAGGCCGGTGCCGCGGCCGTCATCGGCACCTGGGAAACCCACGGTCTGAGCCTTCTCGGTCCCGGTGAAAGCACTGTGCTGCCCGGCGAAGCACTGCCGGGGTCGAGCGCCTACACGGCATCGGTCCGCCGGCTCAACGATCAGCTGTTTCTCCTGGAGGTGGAGGGCATTCGAGCCGATGCCGGCGCCGGACCCCTGGCACGGCGGCGGCTGGGCGTGGTCCTGCGCAGCGCCGATAGTGCCGCGCCGGGTGGGCCGGTGGTCACGCCGCTGGCCCAAAGGGCCTGGAGTTCAATGCCTTTCTGAGGCCCGCGGGCCCCGGTGCGGGATGACAGGAATTGCACTGTAGTGCATCCCGAGAGACCGCTTGCGAAAGAGAAGATGGGAGGGGTTACGAAGGCTTGCACCGGCTCTCCGGCATCCCATTAAGACGGCAGGCCCCATCTACTTAGCTGGCTGCAAATTGTTGGCACATCGGTTGCCCTCATCCGGGCGAACTACACTCACGCCTCGGCATCGGGACCTTTAACCAGCGGATAAGTATGGGACTCTTCGGGCGCAACGCGACGACGGTCGGTCTCGATATCGGGAGCGGCCTCATCAAGCTCGTCGCCATCTCGCACGCCTCGGGTGGGCCGGTCCTGACCAAGGTGGCGTTCACCTCCGTGGTGAACGACGCGATCGTCGAGGGCGAGGTCATGGACCCCGGCATCGTCTCCGAGGCCATCAAGGATCTCTTGGGGTCCGCCGGCATCAAGGCCAAGAAGGTCGTGACCGCCGTGGGCGGGCGCGACGTGATCATCAAGAAGATCAGCATGGACCGGATGAAGGAGACCGAGGCCCGCGAGGTGATCCGCTGGGAGGCCGAGCAGCACGTGCCGTTCGACATGGACAACGTCGAGCTCGACTTCCAGATCCTGGATCCCGAGGGCGAAGGCCTCCAGATGACCGTCCTCCTGGTCGCCGCCAAGCGCGAGCTGGTCGAGCACAAGGTCGCCCTCCTGGCCGACGTCGGGCTGGACGCCAGCGTCATCGATGTGGACGCCTTCGCGCTGCACAACGCCTTCGAGATCAACTATCCCGAGGCGATGGTCGGCGTGGTGGGGCTGGTCAACATCGGCCACGAGACCACCAACATCAACATCCTGGACGACGGCGTCCCGGTCCTCACCCGCGACATCCCGATCGGCACCCGCCGGTTCAAGGAAGATCTCCAGCGCGAGCGCGGGCTCTCGGCCGACGAGGCCGACGCCCTGCTGCGCGGCACCACGTCGAGCGACGCGCTCGATCCGCTGCTCGAGGGCCGGGGCGAGGAGCTCGCCGTCGGCATCGAGCGCGCGGCCGCGTTCCTCCAGTCGGCCAGCCGGTCGGCCGGAGGGATCTCGCGGATCTTCACCACCGGTGGCGGCGCCCGGATCCCGCGCCTCAACAAGGTCCTGTCCGACCGCCTCCGCATCCCGGTTCAGCTGGCCAACCCGATCGAGAAGCTCCAGGTGGCCGACGGCGTGTTCGACAGTATGCCGGTGGATGAAGTGGCGCCCTTGCTGATGCTCCCGATCGGCCTCGCGCTTCGCAGCGCGGCGTGACCCCGACCAACGGACTCGAGACCCGATGATCACCGTCAATCTTCGCCCTGACCTCAAGCGCAAGCGGGCCCACCGCAATCCCCTCGCGGGGGTAGTGGAAGGCTTCCGCGGCCTGGGCGGCAAAGTGAAGGACCCGCTCCTGCTCGCCTGCGCGGCGTGCTGGGTGGCCGTGCTCGGCTGGCTGGGCTACGTGTTCGTCAGCACCGCCACCGAGCTGAACGCCCTCGAGCCGCGGCTCGAGGCCACCCGGTCCGAGCACAAGCGCTTCAAGGCCTTCCTGGCCGAGAAGCGGCACCAGGAGACGATCCGGGATTCGCTGGTCGCCCAGATCGGCGTCATCCGCACCGTGGACGGCGACCGCTACGTGTGGGCCCACCTGATGGACGAGGTGACCAAGGCCCTGCCGCCCTACACCTGGCTGGTGGACATGGGGAATGCCGCGCCGGCCCCGGCCTCCTCGTCGGCGGCTGCTGCCAGCGGCCAGAAAGACACCACCGCGACCGAAGCCCCGGTGAGCCCGACCGTGATCTTCGACGTGAACGGACGGACCGTGGACATCCAGGCCTACACCCGGTTCCTCCGTCAGCTCGAGGCGTCGCCCTGGATCACCGACGTGACGCCGGTCTCGGCGCAGACGGTGGTCGAGAAGGAGCGTCCCGTGACCGCGTTCACCATCCGGGCCACGTATCGCCAGGCTGACTCGGCGTACATCCGGACGGTTCCCCTCAGCGAGTCGGTGAGGTAGCCGCCATGGCCCTGTCCACTCAGAAGTCCACGCCCGTGCTGGTGATCCTGCTCGCCGGCATCACCGGTTACATCGCCTACACCGGCGCCGTGATCGACGCCGCCGGCATGAGCGGACTCGCCGCGCGCCAGGAGCGGGTCGTCGCCATGCAGGACACCATCGCCCAGCTCCAGGCGGCTACCGACAGCGCCAAGCGCGAGCTGGCGCGCGGCTCGGTGGAGGACCTGCGCCGGAAAATGGAGACCTACCGCGGGAGCCTGGCGCTCCTCCGCCGGCTGGTCCCCGAGCGGAACGAGGTACCCAACCTGCTGGACGACATCTCCAGCCGGAGCCGGATCCGGGGCGTGACGCTCTCGACCGTGGTGCCGCTGCCGGTGGAGGCGGGGCCGGTGCCCTTCGACACCTACAAGTACAACATGTCGGTCATCGGCAAGTACGATCAGATCGGTCAGTTCCTCGCCGACGTCGCCAGTCTGCAGCGGATCATCGTGCCCTACGACCTGACCCTCGACCAGGCCAACGCCAACGCGGCCAAGGCCCTGGGCGACACCAGCGGCTCGCTGCTGGAGGCCAAGTTCCAGGTCCGTACGTACGTCAAGTCTTCTAGCCCGGAGGGACAGGCCAGTGGCTCGTAACGCTCTGCTCGGGTTCGCCCTGATCGCCGCCCTGGCCGGCTGCTCCTCGGCTGGAGACGAGCCGGACGCCCAGGCGGCCGAGGCGCAGCTGGCCGCGATGCGAGCCCACAACGACAGCCTCCGTGCGGCGCGGGCCGCGAGCGCGTCCGCTAGCGCGACCGCGACCGTCGCCGACACGGGGGCAAGCAGCACCCTGGCCGCCACCACGCCGGCCGCCGACAGCACCGCGTCCGACAGCGCGCTGGCGGCAGCCGCGGAGGCGGACTCGATCCGGAAGGCGCGGGAGATCGAGGTGATGCGCGAGACCTTCGCCTACGCCGGCGGGTCGCGCGATCCCTTCGCCTCGCTGCTCAACAGCTCGTCGACGGGCCCGGAGATCGGCACCCTCGATCTGGTCGGAGTGTATCAGGACCTTCGCAACAGCAGCAACAGCGTCGTGGTACTGCGTGAAAAGGCCACCGCCAAGCGGCACAAGCTGCGGGTCGGTGACCAGTTGGGACGCGCCAGGCTGGTGCAGATCCGGCCGCGCGATGCCGTGTTCACCATCCGCGATTTCGGGTACGAACGCCAGGAAACTCTCTCGCTGCGCAAGCAGGAGGTCGAGACGCCATGACCGGAGTGTATCGCAACTTCGTGAACGCCACCGTCCACCCGTCGCTCGCCTCGCGCCTGCTCGGCGCAGGGCTGCTCGCGGCGCTGGTGATCGGCGGCGCGGCCCCGGCCCGGGCCGAAGGCCCAGGGACCGGGGAGGTCACGGCGGTCAGCCTGGCGCCTGCCGCCGGTAAGGCGGAGCTGGTCATCGCCGTGAAGGGCGCGGTGGACGTGCGCGACTTCCAGCTCACCTCTCCCGACCGCCTGGTGCTCGATGTCGTGGGTGCCACGCTGAGCGACGCCGCCCCCGCGGCGTACGACGGGACGGTGCGAGCCGGCGTGCTCAACATCCGCTACTCGCAGTTCAAGCCCGACATCGTCCGGATCGTGGTCGAGCTCGACGGCCCCAAGGCCTACGAGGTCAGCCGCAAGGGCCAGTCGATCAAGGTCTCCTTCGGCGCCGACCAGAAGTTCCAGGCCTGGAAGTCCACCGAGGCCCATGCCGAGCTGGTCGAGGCCCAGGAGGAGCCCGTCAAGGCCCCGACGGTCCGCTCCTCCCTGGCCCGCGCCACCATGGTCGGCCGCGGGATGGAGGAGCCCCGGATCACCGTGACCTGGGACCGCGCCAGCATCGCCGACGTGGTCGCCGGCTTCGCCGCCTTCAGCGGCCGCACCATCATCATCGGGAAGGACGTCAAGGGTGAGGTCACGGCCGAGGTGAAGAACCAGCCCTGGCCGATGGCGTTCCAGGCGATCCTCGCGAGCCAGGGTCTCTCCGCCCAGGAGATGGCGGGCGGCATCATCCGGGTCGATGCCCCGGGCGTGCTCTCGGCGCTCGACTCGCTGGAGCCGCTGGAGACCAGCGTCGTGCGGATCAACTACGCCCACGCCGGCTCGCTGGAGAAGACGGTCGAGAGCATCCTGACCAAGGGCCGCGGCCGCGTGGTGGCCGACACCGCCTCCAACTCGCTCATCATCACCGACACCCGCACCCGGGTGGCGAACGTCACCGACTTCGTGCGCGGCCTCGACGTGCGCACGCCGCAGCTCTCGATCCAGGCCAAGATCATCTTCGTGGACCGGACCGACGTCGAGCAGCTGGGCATCAAGTACGACCTGGGCGACCGCAACCAGTTCTTCAACAAGCTGGTGCAGCGGCGCAACCCGGCCACCGGCAACTCGTTCGACCGGAACGTGAACGTGGTGAACCTGGGTGGCAACAGCGTCGCCGCGGTCGGCAACGCGGACGCGAACATCACCGGGTCGGCGCTCGACCTGATCTACTCCACCAGCATCGGCGGCTTCTC
>DATBJH010000092.1:0-121059 GCA_036556505.1 Gemmatimonadales bacterium | reverse complement strand
TCTGGGCGTTGTAGCCGAAGTTCTTGTCCTTCGACTCCTTGACCCGAGCCACCACGATCGAGCCCTCCGCGCCCGCGTTCTGGGCGATCATCCGGATGGGCTCCTCGAGCGCGCGACGCACGATCTCGACGCCGATCTTCTCGTCCTCGGTGCCGCGGATCTTCTCCAGCGCCGACTGCGCGCGGATCAGGGCCACACCACCGCCGGGCACGATGCCCTCCTCGACCGCGGCACGGGTGGCGTGGAGCGCGTCCTCCACCCGGGCCTTCTTCTCCTTCATCTCGGTCTCGGTGGCCGCCCCCACGTGGATCACCGCCACACCGCCGGACAGCTTGGCCAGCCGCTCCTGCAGCTTCTCGCGATCGTAGTCGCTGGTGCTCTTCTCGACCGCGGCCTTGATCTCGTTGATCCGGCCCTGGATGTCGTTCTCCTTGCCCTTGCCGTCCACGATGGTGGTGTTGTCCTTGTCCACCACGATCCGCTTGGCGCGGCCGAGATCGTTCAAGGTGGCGTTCTCCAGCTTGAAGCCGACCTCCTCCGAGATCACCTGGCCGCCGGTGAGCACCGCGATGTCGCGGAGCATCTCCTTGCGGCGGTCACCGAAGCCCGGCGCCTTGACGGACGCGACCTTCAGGGTGCCCCGGAGCTTGTTCACCACCAGGGTGGCGAGCGCCTCGCCCTCGACATCCTCCGCGATGATCAGGAGCGGACGGCCGCTCTGGGCCACCTTCTCCAGCACCGGGAGGAGCTCCTTCATCGCCGAGATCTTCTTGTCGTGGATGAGGATGTAGGGGTCGTCCAGCACCGCCTCCATCTTCTCCGGATCGGTGACGAAGTAGGGCGAGAGGTAGCCGCGGTCGAACTGCATACCGTCCACGGTCTCCAGGGTGGTCTCCAGGCCCTTGGCCTCCTCGACCGTGATGACCCCGTCCTTGCCCACCTTCTCCATCGCCTCGGCGATCAGGTTACCGATCTCCTTGTCGTTGTTCGCGGAGATGGTGCCGACCTGGGCGATCTCCTTTTTGCCGGCCGAGGGGACCGAGAGAGACCTGAGCGATTCGGTGACGGCCTCGACCGCCCGGTCGATACCCCGCTTCAGCTCCATCGGGTTGGCGCCGGCGGTGACGTTCTTGAGACCCTCGCGGTAGATCGCCTGGGCCAGCACGGTGGCGGTGGTGGTGCCGTCGCCGGCGAGGTCGGAGGTCTTAGTGGCGACCTCCTTCACCATCTGGGCGCCCATGTTCTCGATCGGGTCGGCCAGCTCGACTTCCTTGGCCACCGTCACGCCGTCCTTGGTGACGGTCGGCGACCCGAACTTCTTGTCGATGACGACATTCCGGCCCTTGGGACCGAGGGTGACCTTCACCGCCTCGGCGAGGTGGTCGACGCCCCTCTTGAGCTTCGCGCGGGCCTCGGTGTTGAAAAGCAGCTCCTTCGCAGCCATCTGGTCAATCTCCTTGGAGTTGATGCGACTGGTCGATATCAGCCGAGCTTGGCGAGCACGTCCGACGCCTTGATGATGACGTACTCGTCACCCTCGTAGGTGTACGGCGTCCCGCTGTACTTACCGTAGATCACCTGGTCGCCGACCTTGAGCTCCATCGGGATCCGGGCGCCCTTCTCGAAGCGGCCGGGACCGACGGCGATGACCTCCCCCTGGGTCGGCTTTTCCTTGGCGGTGTCGGGGATGTAGAGCCCGCCCCGCATCGACTCCGCCTCCTCCGACGGGGCGATGACCACTCGATCCTCGAGGGGCTGGATCTTGAGGGTCTTGGCCTTGGTCGCAGTCGCCATGCGCATCCTCCACAGCATTTGTTTGGTGTTTATAACACTTTGGTATACAAATGGTTAGCACTCAACAAGTCGGAGTGCTAATGGACTTGGGGGCAAAAGATAAGAAACCGGTCCCGTCTGTCAAGCGGGGGGCCTGCCACAAGGCGTGGCGCCGACAAGGCGCAAAAAGTAAAAAGCGAAAGGTGGACGGGACGGGCGATCCCTGTCTCCTTTCACTTTCACGTTTCCCGCAGTCAAGAGCAGACTGCCATCGCCACCCTACGCTACCGCGTAGAGCTCCGTCACATCCCGGCCGGCCGGCCGACTCATCAGCCGGAACTCGTCCAACCGCATCATGGGGTCGTCCCGGAGCTCGAGGTCGAGCCCGGTCAGCTTGGAGAGGGTCTGGAGCAGCTTGGGCTCCTCTTCCAGGAGGTACAGGGCGACCTCGGGATGGAGCCGAACCGTGAGCTGGCGCTCCCGGTGCTCGTGCCCCGCGCGCTTCAGCGCCCGCTCCAGCCGCCGGGCCACCACCTCCGGCGTAAACACCCGCCCGCTGCCGGCGCAGGTGGGACAGTCGGTCGTCATCGAGTGCCAGAGGGAAGGCCGCACTCGCTGGCGGGTCATCTCCACCAGGCCCAGCTCCGAGACGGCCAGCGCCTTGGTCCGAGCGCGGTCGCGTCCCAGATGGGTGCGCAGCTCCTGGAGCACTTTGTCCCGGTTGGACCGGGTCTCCATGTCGATGAAGTCGCAGACGATGATCCCGCCGATGTCCCGCAGGCGGATCTGCCGGGCGATCTCCCGCGCCGCCTCCAGGTTGGTGCGCAGGATGGTCTTCTCCGGATCCTTTTTCCCGGTGTAACGGCCGGTGTTGACGTCGATGCTGACGAGCGCCTCGGTCGGCTGAATGATCAGCGATCCGCCGGTCGGCAGCTCCACCCGCGCCTTGAACAGGTCCCGGATCTCGGATTCGATGTCGAACTTGTCGAACAGTGGGGTGGGCTCACCGTAGAGGTGGACCCGGCTCATGAGCTCGGGGTCGATCTGGTTGAGATACTGCTCGATCTCGTTGTAGAGCTCCTTCGAATCCACGTGCAGCGCGTCCACCTTGGTGCTGAACAGATCGCGGATGATGCCGCGGGTGAGGCTGGTCTCCCGCTGGAGCAGCGCCGGCGCGCGGCGGACGAAGGTCTTTTTCCGGTTGATCTTGCGCCAGAGCTGGAGGAGCGACTCGATCTCGCGGCGGAAGTGCTCCTCGGTGACGCCTTCTGCCACCGTCCGGACGATGACTCCACCGGCGTCCTTCGGGAGGAGCTTGGTGACCATCTCCCGGAGTTTGGCCCGCTGCTCCCGGCTCTCGATCTTCCGGCTCACGCCGACCTTGGAGGCGTAGGGCATGTAGACCAGGAAGCGGCCGGGGAGGGAGATCTGGGCGGTGACCCGGCACCCCTTGGTGCCGATGGGTTCCTTGGTCACCTGGACCGGGAGTGTCTGACCCTTCTTGAGGATGTCCTGGATGTTGGGCAGGGCGCGGCGGGATGAGATCTCGCGCTGCCTGGTTTCTCCGTTCCCCTGACCCCCGTTTCCGTTGCCTCTCCCCCGCCGCCGCCGGTCGCGCCCACCACGCCAGTTGGCCCGCCGCTCCCCGGCTCCTTCCTCGACCGTGACTCCCTCGGTGCCAGGCTCGGCGGGGTCGGCGTCCAGATCCTCGTCCCCCTCGCCTTCCCCCTCGTCCTCCGGCTCCTCGTCCTCGTCCGGCTCCAGCAGATCGGACGCATGGAGGAACGCGCTCTTTTCCTGTCCAATGTCCACGAACGCGGCCTGGATTCCCGGAAGCACCGCCTCGACCCGCCCGAGGTAAATATCTCCGACGGTGCGGCGGTGGTCGGGACGGTCTACCAGGAGCTCCACCAGGCGGTCGTCTTCCAGGATGGCCACGCGGGTCTCCCGCTGGCTCCCGTTGATCAGGATTTCACGCTTCAAACGTTCCTACCTTGGCAGGGATGGAGGCGCAAGACAAACGCGCCTCCAGGCGCGTCGTTGTCGAGGTAACAAGATACCCCGGAGCCTGGGGGGTTGGGTATTGGGAGCCGGCTATCCGCTGTAGGCTGGAGGTCAGTCCACCACTTCGCCCAGGATCTGGCGCGCGATGACCAGCCGCTGGATCTCGCTGGTCCCCTCACCGATCTCGCAGACCTTCGCGTCCCGCATCATCCGCTCGACGGGGTACTCGGTGGTGTACCCGTAGCCTCCCAAGACCTGGACCGCCTTGGTCGTCGTCCGCATGGCCAGCTCGGAGCAGAACAGCTTGGCCATGGCCGCCTCCTTCTTGAACGGTTTCCCGTTCTGCTTGAGCCAGGCGGCGTGATAGAGGAGATGGGTGCCTGCCTCGATCTCCAGGGCCATGTCCGCAAGCTGGAAGCTGACGCCCTGGAAGCTGCCGATGTAACGGCCGAACTGCTTGCGCACGCCGGCGTACCGGAGCGCCTCCTGGTAGGCGCCCTCCGCGATGCCGAGGGAGAGCGCGGCGATCCCGATGCGTCCCGCGTCCAGCGTCTTCAGGAAGTTGATGAAGCCGTGACCCGGCCGGCCGAGGAGGTTTTCCTTGGGGACGACCGCGTCCTCGAACACCAGCTCCCGGGTGTCACTGGCCCGCCAGCCCATTTTCTCCTGCTTTTTGCCCGCGCGGACGCCCCGGGTCTTAACCAGGTCCTCCGCGTGGCCTACCCCGAGCTTCCGGCACCGGTCGAGATCCACGGTATCCTTGGTGACGATGAGGCTGGTGATGCCCTTGTTCCCCTTGCCCGGCTCAGTGCGCGCGGTGACCGAGAAGACCTCGCCCACGCCGGCATGGGTGATGAACATCTTGGAGCCGTTGAGCAGGTAGTGGTCGCCCTGGTCCACCGCGGTGGTGGCGGTGCCGCCCGCGTCGCTCCCGGCGCCGGTTTCGGTGAGCCCGAACCCGCCCAGCACCTGGCCCGACGCGAGCAGGGGCACGTAGCGCCGCTTCTGCTCCTCGGTGCCGAACTCGACGATCGGCGAGGTGCCGAGGTTGGTGTGCGCGCTGATCGTGAGGGCGTGACTGGCATCCACCTTGGCCATCTCGTGGATGGTGATGTAGTAGGAGAGCTGGTCCATCCCCGCCCCGCCGAGCTCCTCGCCCCAGGGCACGCCGAGAAGGCCGAGCTCGCCCATGGCCTTGATGTTCTCCCAGGGGAACTCCGAGGTGCGGTCCAGCTCGCCGGCCACGGGGGCGATATGGTCGCGGGAGAAGTCGCGCACCATCTCGCGGACCTGGTGATGGTGTTCGGTGAAATAGAGCGTGTCGTCCATGCTGAGATCCCGGAGGAGGAGGCGCCGGCGGTCGGTGGACAATATAGCCGGTCGCGCTTGCGAGGTGGGGGACGTCAATCGATGTTCAACCACCTGAAACGTCGCTCGGTGCGTCGCCGATTGCGGAGGTCGCCATGACTCGTTGGACCATCGTCCCTGCCGCCGTGCTGCTGACGGTCACCGCGTGCGGCGACGCCGCGCCCGGCACCAGCAATCCCCTGTCTCAACTCACCGCGGCCGCGGAGCAGGTGCAGAAGGCCGCCGAGAACCTGACCAAGCGGAAGCCGGTGCCTCCGGTGGCCTTCGGCGAGCTGATCGACTTCCTGCCCGCCAAGCTCACCGGCATGAAGCGACAGGAGCCCAAGGGCGAGACGACGAAGGTAGGGAGCTGGCAGTACTCGCAGGCGGAGGTGGACTTCGACAGCCAGGACGGCTCCCGGAGCGTGGACGTGGGCATTTTCGATTATGCCCATATCCCGTTCCTCTATGTCCCCTTCAACGCGGTCATCGGCATGGACGTTTCGAAGCAGAGCACCGATGGCTATCAGCGGAGCACGAAGATCGCGGGCTATCCCGGGTTCGAGGAGTGGAACCGGAAGGGGTCGAGCGAGGCGGTGGTATTGCTGGGTGACCGGTTCATCGTGAAGGCCAGTGCGCGCGGGATGGGTGAGGGAGCGGCGCGGAAGGTGATCGAAGGGATGAACCTCTCGGGCCTGGCGAAGAAGGGGACCTGACGCGTTTCCTTCCGGTGTCAGGAGATCGGGAATCCGAGCAGTCGTCGGAGCTCCCCTTCGAACTTGGCTCGGAACCGCGGTCCGAAATTTCTGGTCGAGGCGGTGTCTGCCGCCGCCAGTTGCGCCAGCGCACGATCCCCTAGGACGACATAGGCCGGCACCCCCATCTCCCGGGCCACCGCGGATCGCCACTCCTCCAGGGCACGCTCGACTGCGCTCTCCCCTTCACGGCCTCGACCCGACTCGACACCGAGCGCGCCCAGGATGGTCGCCCCGTGGGCTTGGGCGATGGCCGGGCCCACACCCGGTACGTCCGCCAGTGCGCCGGCGTCGGTCGGCGGGAGCCGGGCCAGACGCAGGAGCACCGACGGCTCCAGAAGGCAGCCGCCCCACGGTCCCGCCTTCCCGCCCAGCGCCTGGCGCAGCCGGGTGAGGCGCTCGGCAACGACGCGCGGCAGCGGGCGGCTCGCCGGCTCGGCTCGACAGCGATCGCAACCGGCGCACTCGGCCAGCCGCTCCCCGAAGTAGCCCACCAGCGCTCGACGACGGCAGCTGGGACCGCGGGCGTACCGCTCCATGGCGCGGAGGCGGTTTTCCGCGTGGCGGCGGCGCCGCCGCACCGGCTCCCATTGCACCCGGCCCTGCCCGGGCCGCAGCTCCTTCGCCAGGCGAGCCGCGGACTCCAGAACATTCGCCGGCACGCCTTGGACCTTCGAACCGTCGCGCCAGATGCGCTCGAGCAGGCGGCGAGGAGGGAAGGTCACGTCCAGCAGCCGCCGGTGGAGCTCGCCATCGGACGGATGCCAGAGCAGCACGCACCGCGCAAACTCGCCGTCCCGCCCGGCGCGCCCCGCCTCCTGGTAGTAAGACTCGGGCGTGGGTGGCAGGGTCCAGTGAACCACGAGCCTGACGGTCGGCTTGTCGATGCCCATGCCGAATGCGCAGGTCGCCACCACCACATCGAGCCGGTCCGAGAGAAAGGCGTCGAGGATGGCGGCGCGGCGCGCGCGATCGAGCCCCGCGTGGTAGGGCGCGGCGCGATGCCCCGCGGCGGCGAGGGCGCGGGCCACGCTTTCGGTGATGCTCCGCGTCGGCGCATACACGATGGCCATCCGATCGTCGCCCGAAAGCAGACGGCGCAGCGCCCGGAGCCGCTCCCGGTCGTCCGCCACGCGGACCACGCCGAACCACAGGTTGCGTCGATCGAACGAGCCCAGGTGTTCGGCATACTTGCCTGCAGGAAAGCCCAGCGCACGGGCGATCTCCTCCCGCACGGCCGGTGTCGCACTGCCGGTGAGGGCGACCGTTGGCGGCCGCCCGAGGCGGTATCGCGCCGCCAGCAATCCCCGGTAGCTCGGCCGGAAATCGTGGCCCCATTCCGCGATGCAGTGAGCCTCGTCCACAGCAAGGAGCACAGGGCGGACGCCGGCAGCTCGAAGCTCGGGCGCGAACCGCTCGAGCCGCTCCGGCGAGAGGTAGAGCAGCCGCAGCCGGCCCTCCACGAGGCGCTGCCGAACGGCCCCCTGCTCCTCCGCCGTGAGTCCGCTGATCAGGGAAGCCGAGGGAATGCCCCGGGCCTCGGCCGCGGCGACCTGGTCCTGCATGAGCGAGATGAGCGGGCTCACCACGACCGTGAGTCCGCCGAGCGCCAGGGCCGGCACCTGGAAGCAGACGGACTTGCCGGCGCCGGTGGGAAGAACCGCCAGCGTGTCCGTGCCCGCGAGAATCGACTCGACCACCAGCGCCTGGGCCGGCCGGAAGTCGGAATATCCGAAGTGCCGGGCCAGCAGGGTCCGGGCGAGCTGCATCGTCGGCCGCATGCCGCACGATGGGGCCGGCGCCGTGCCGAGCAGGGATTCGTCTACTGCGTGGCTTTACGCTTTTCTGCGAAAGCCGCGGCGACCCGCCGGATATCCCCGTAGTCGGGCATGACCGTGACGAGGCCGAAATCCGGCTGGTTGCGGCTCTCCCCGGCGACCAGCTGCTCGTTGAGGTGGGCCAGGTCGAAATCGAAGGGATCGTCGGGATCGGAGTCCACGATCTGCAGATCGGCGTCCATCATGGTCAACTTGCCGAAGCGCAGCACCTTTCCCCGGTAGAACATGTAGTTTCGCGCCGAGGGATCGCTTGGGTGGAGCGGCTGTGCCCGCCCCGGCCGTTTCGACCCGCCGAAGGTCTGCTCGATGGACGCGTCGCCGAGGCGGACGGAGGTCACCCGCCCTTCGATCCGTGGCGGCGGAAGGAGGCCGGCCGGGCTCAGCAGGAAGTCGTTGTCGGAGATCTCCACGCCGCGCCCGCGCTGCACCTTGACCAGGTTCTCCAGCTCGATCCCGAACGTCCGCATCAGTCCCTTCACCCCGATGCCCGCAACCTCAACCGAAGTCGGGTGGAGACGCAGCCGCCCATCGGGAGTCGTGCTGAGCTCGGCCCGGATGGTGAACGGCAGCGGGATCCCCTTGTGAAGGGTTCCCTTCTGCTTCAGCTGACCCTTGTCCACGCTGACGGTGAGGTTCTCGAGCGGTGAACCGTCGTAGTTGAACACGTAGTCGTTCAGGAGAGCGCTCAGGCTGGTCGCCGAGATGGTCACCACGCCGGTGTCGATCGCGAGGGAGAACGACTCGGGATCGTCGAACCAGGGCGGCTCGTCGCGAGTCGGAAGGAGGGCGCCGCGCAGATACTCGATCTGCAGGATGACGCGATCGTCCACGTGGTAGAGCACGTGGCGCATCTCCGCTTCCACCGGCCCGCGCGACGTGCGGAGCGCGCGCGCGAGGGCGGGCGGCGGTCCCTCCTGGCGGGGTGACTGCGCCCTACCCGGAGGGGAACACCCCGCGACCAGAACGACGACCAGCGCCAATCGGAGCGCTCCCATACGCCTCCCGCCAAACCGCTGACGGGGGCCAGAATAGCTCTACGGGACGGATCGCGCTGTGAGGCAGACCTCCCTCGATGGCTGGATTACCTCGGCTGGTAGACGGAGACCCCCAGGCCGAACTGGACCTGGCTGATGACGAAGTTGAAGCCGACCTCGTCGCCATCGCGCTTCAGGTCGATCCCGTCGAAGGTGCGCACGTAGCCGAGGTAGGGCGTGACGTGCACCTTCCCCTGGAGGAAGTCGTACCCGACGCGGGCCGAGAAACCCAGCCCCGAGGCCGTCTGGTCGGCATCGTCGTGGTATCCCACCCAACCCACGCCACCACGCAGAAACAGGCCCGAAGTCGGGCTCAGGTATCGGGTCACCTGCCCCATCGCACTGTAGACCTGGGTACCGACGCCCGACTGGTCCTTGGTCCACCCCGTGCCTTCGATGCCGAGCACCGTCTTGGGATCGATGAAGCCACCCATGGCGACCAACGCCGAGAACCCGGTTTCACTATCGCTCTCGCAGTCGCGGCATTGCTGGTCGACTGCGGCCGCCCCTGCGCCGGCGCTGAAGTAGAAGCCGTTGCGCTCCATCTCGTCCTCGTCGCGCTCTTCCTGACCGGCCGTGTCCGCTGGTGGCGCTGGGGGCGGCTTTTCGATCCACGAGAGACCCGACAGCGTGTACCAGCCGGCCAGCCGGTCCTCGCGACGGAGCTCCAGGGCGGTTTCGGGGCTGTACTCGGTCAGTGCCCGGTAGGCCGCGTACAACCGTGAGAGGTTGTATTCCGTGGACGCGGAGGTCACTGCTCCATCGCCGATGTCCAGCGTAAGGGTATCCGGTCGAAGCTCGCAGAACCGAACCGCGATCTCCAGCCGCAGCACATCCGTCATCGCGCGCTGGAAGGTTTCACCAGCCATCAGGTCGTCGTTGGTCCGAGCGCCCGGAGTCGCCGGCTGTCCGGCCTCGCTCGGGTCAGGGCAGGCGAGCAGGACAGCTCGCGGAATCGTCGACGGGACAGCGGCATACGCGGTGGCAAGCCAGCCCACTGAAGAGGCCACAAGTGTAAGAGTGCCGACCATTTGGCGCAGCCGGAGCATGCGAAGCCCACCCTGGTAGCTGAGAATGGAGACGAGAGGAGACCCTGCCATATCCTACAGGGGTAACGTTTCCTGTCTAGGTCCGCGCCGGTCAAAAACAAAAAGCGGCGCACCGTCACCGGTGCGCCGCACTCTGGCTCGCGGCCTGCCTCAGCTGCCCGTACCGCCACCGCCGAAGCGGATGCCGGCTGTGATCGGGATGAAGTTTGTGCTGTTGTCCTCGGTGAAGACGTTGTGGAACCGACCCTCCACGAAGAGCCCGACCGATCCAAGCTGGAAGTCGAAGCCGGCGCCGGCGTTGACGCCGAAGTCGGTCTGGGATTCGGTATCGCCTACGTCGTCGCCGGTGGCCTTCTCATTGTAGAGGCCGAGGCCGCCGATGAGGTACGGGTGGAAGGTGCTCTCTTCCGCCGTCGTGAAGGTATAGACGACGTTCGCGGTGCCCTGGATGACCTGAAAGCTCGCATCGAAGTCATCGGGCACGTCGTCGAAGCCGAACCGCTGGTACATCCCATCGACCTGGAACCCGACCGGGAAATCGGCCGGTTGGAAGCCCACCGCCGCCAGTCCGTGCCATCCGGTTCCGACGGCGTCGTCAAAGTCGCCGAGCGGCAGGGTCAGGCCGCCGCCCAACGAGAACTTCGCCTGGGCCACCGCCGGCGCGGCGCCCACGGTCGCCATCAGAACCGCGCCCAACGCCACACTCCTGAGTCCGCGCATAACCTCTCCTGTCGCATGGTGCGTCGTACGTTGGTGCTGCGTTGCGACGGGAAACTAGCGCAGCAGATCACGGGACCGCGTGATGCAGGTCACACTCCCTTCCCGCGGTGCCGAGCGACGATTCGGAGGAGCAGAGAGGCGGCCAGTAGGGCGATCGCGCCCCAGACGATCCGCCGGTCGTTCAGCATGATCGCGACGATGGCCACGATCATGCCCGAGAGGGAGAGGCCGAGCCTGACCTGGTGCAGGTTCATGTCCGCGCCAGGAACTGTTCGATCGCCTTCCGGAACTCGGGAGTCCGGCGGGCGAGCGCATTCACCCGAGCCCCGAGGGCGATCCCCTGCTCGACCGATTGGCCGTCGAGCTGGTAGAACAGCTGCTTGGTCAGGGCGAGCGCCGAGGCCGGAGCGCCGGCCAGGAGCTGCGCCAGATCCCGGCCCTCCCGCTCCAGCGCGTCCTCCGGCACCACCCGCGAGACCAACCCGGCCCGCCTCGCTTCCTCGGCGCCGAGCAGGCGGCCGGTCAGCGCAAGGTCGAGCGCGGCCTTCTCGCCCACCTGACGCCGCAGCGTGCTCATCACCATCGCCGGAACGAATCCTCGCAGCACTTCGGGATAGCCCACCCGACAGCCTTCCGAGGCGATGACGACATCACAGGCCGTCATCAGGCCCGCGCCGCCGGCCAGCGCCCGCCCCCGGACCACGGCGACGACCGGTTTGGGCAGGGATCGCATGCGGGTAAACAGACTGCCGAGTCGCAGCGCGGTGGCCTCGTTCGCCTCCGCCGGTGCATCGGCGGAGGCGAGCAGCTCTTCCAGGTCGGCGCCGGCGCAGAAATCCTTCCCCGCACCGGTCAGCAGCACGACCCGGACCTCGGCGTCGAGATCGGCCGAGTCGAGCGCGCCGTGCAGCGCTTCCACCAGGGCCGAGCTGAGGGCGTTGCGCTTGTCGGGACGGTTGAGCATGAGGGTGAGGACGCCGCCCTCCCGAGTGACCTCGAGCGGAGCGCTCATGGACGCACGAACCGCCTGGCGATCGCCGGCGGCACCGGGATCTCCATCCTCAGCAGTGCGGTCGAGTACACCTTGCCCTGCGCATCGGTCTTGAGAGAGATCGTGCCCCCGCCGTCCAATGCGTCGTGGAGCAGGAAGTTCAGCGCGTTGAGGTTGGGGAGCTCGAAACGCTCGACGCCGCTCACCATGCCTTTGAAGTGCCGCGCCACCCTGGCCGAGGTGACCTCGCGGGCCAGGATAGGATACAGCTCCGGCTCCAGCGCAATGAGGCCGACGTTGGCGGTGTTGCCCTTGTCTCCGGAGCGCGCGTGCGCGAGCCAGCGGAGCTGGACGCGGCGGTTCATGCCTCCAGGATCTCCACCCGAACGTCTCGCTCGATCTCCCGGCGGTCGATCAGCGCCGGCCAGTACGCCACCACTTCCTCGACCGCCGGCCGGCCGCCGGCGAATCCCGTCACGCTCGGCGGCCCGGTGAGAACCAGCGGCGCCAGCTCGCGGGTGAACCGCTCGACCGCCGCCTTCTCCCGGGCCCGGACGCCGACCCGAAGCTGCACCTCGGGCGCCTCCAGACTTGGCTTGCCGCTCAACCTTCCGTGAGTCGCATCGACCCCTACAAACTCGGTGAGGATCTGCTCGAATTCCAGGCCGAGATCCGCGAGCCGCTGGCGCAAGACCCGATCGGCCGCGCGTGCCTTGTCGTATGCCTCGGGCCAGGAGTACACCAACGTGCCCACCGCCTTGTAACCATAAAAGTAGGCAATGGAGACCTTGAGCATCGGAGTGCGCGGACCGCCCCGGATGCCGGTGACATGCACCCGGTCGCGGCCGGCCGGCCGGAGCCGGATGGAGGTGAAGTCGGCCACGCCGTCGGGCGTGATGTAGCTCTTCGGGTCGCCCATCTCGTACACCAGCTGCTCCGTCACCGACGCGATCGACACCACGCCACCGGTGTTGGGGTGCTTGGTGACCACGAAGCTCCCGTCGGGGCAGGCCTCGATGATGGGGAAGCCCGGGTTGGCCATGCCCTTCACCGAGCGCCACCCGCGGAGCAGGTTGCCGCCCGAGGCCTGCGCCCCGCACTCGATGATGTGTCCCGCCACCGTGCCGGCCGCGACCTTGTCCCAATCATCCGGCGACCAGCCGAACTCGTGGAAGATGGGCCCCAGCGTGAGCCCCGTGTCGGTGACCCGCCCGGTCACGACGACCGTGGCGTCGCCGCGGAGCGCCTCCACGATCGGCGCCATGCCGAGGTAGGCGTTGGCCGACAGCACGCGGTCGCGAATGTCGGCCAATGGGCGGCCGGTCTCCATGTCCGCCAGCGGGTGCCCGCGGGCGATGAGATCGTCCAACCGGTCCAGCAGGTCGTCACCGGTGACGAGACCGACCCGCACCTTGCCTCCCAGTCCCAGCCGCCGCGCCACCTCCAGCACCGCCTCGGCGCAGCCCCGCGGATTCACCCCGCCGGCATTGGACGTGACCCGGATCCCGCGCTCCACGATGTCGGGCAGGATGCGCTCCATCAGCGGCACGAAGTCGCGAGCATAGCCGGCCCGCGGATCGCGCGACTTCTGCTTCTGCATGATGGACATGGTGACTTCGGCCAGATAATCCATCATGAGGTAGTCGATCGGTCCGCCCCGCACCTGCCGCACGGGGGCTTCCAGCCAATCGCCCCAGAACCCCTGTCCCGCCGCGATCCGCACGACGCGGTCGCTCATGGTCCGCTCCTCGAGAACGCGCTCTCCCTGGTCCACACCTGCCCGCCGTGGCGCGCCAGGACCACGGCGAGCGGCGAGAATCGCTCCGGCAGCGGCCAGGGAGATGGCGGCAGCCGGAAGCGGACCGCCCCTCGTGCGCCCGGTGGCAACCGAAGCTCGCCGGTGCCCTCGGCCGGCGCGACCGCGATCGCGGAGTCGGCATACAGCCGGATCGTCGCGACCATGCTCCACTCACGCTCGTCTCCGGCATCCGCGAAGCCCGGGTAGAGCGACAGCGTCGCGCGGGTGCCTCGGTGACCCTCGGGCAGCAACGTGCTCAGTCGGCCGAACGAGTACTGGAGCGGGCTCTGCGCCAGTTGTCCGCCGGCCGAATCGAGCACCGTCACCCCGAAATCGGTGAATCGGCCCCACTGGGCGCGATCCATGCGCACGTCCACTTCCAGCCCGGTCGCCCAGGCGGGAATCTCGAAGGACACCGCTCTGATCCCCGATCCGCGCGCGCTGACCGTGTCCTCCCGCTGGCCGCCGCGCAGCCGCAGCTCGGTGCCGAGCACAACTTCAAGTTCGCCGACGTTGCCCAGCTCGGCGACCGCGAGCCCTCCCTCCACTCGCGAGGTCAGGGTCACCGGCGCGTGCAGCACGGTCACCGTGGCGGCGAGCCGGCCGCCGAAGGCTACCACCGACGCCTCGTACTCGCCGGGCACGACATCGCGGGCGTCCACTCGATAGAGCGCGGCCTGTTGCCCCGAGCTCATCGGGCGGCCACCCACCTCCCGGAACGGCTCCCCGCCAGGCTCGTGCAGGTAGGCCAGCCCTTTCTGGCCGGCGATGCTGGACATCCTGACCTGAAACGGCCTCGCGCTGTCGGCGCTGAAGAAGGAACGTATCACCTGTCCCGAGGCCACCGGGGTGTCGCGCCGGAGCGTGAGCGCGGTGTCCGCGCTCGGCGCCGGGATCATCAGCGTGGTCACCAGCCGGAACGCGGGACCCGCGACGGTGTCTGCCGGCCAAGCGGACACGACGCCGGTATAGGCGCCGGGAGCAGGGAGCGTGTCGCCGGCATAGCGTACCGCCACGGTGGCTCGCTCGCCGGCGAGGGTCACCCTCCGAGGCGGTGTGAGCCAGCCGACATCGCTCTTCAGCCTGTAGACCGCACGCGGCGCATCCGCCGGGCGGGTCAGCTCGAAGGTCACGGTTCCGTTCTTCCGATCGGCCTGCCGCGCGACCAGCCAGGCCGCCGGCGTGGCGGTGCCCGCCACCCGCACCTCGATCGCCGGGGCCACGCCGCCCCGCGCGAGCCAGCGGTACGCCGCGCCCACATCGGGAAGCCCTCGCCCCTCGTCGAGAAATCCGCTCCGCCGCGCCGGGCGGGCCGTCACCATGAGCGCCTGCCGGATGCTGCGGGCGTCCACCTTCCGTTTCTCCTGGGCCATGGCCGAGAGCAACAGGGCGACCAGTCCGGACACGTGGGGCGCGGCCATGCTGGTGCCCTGCTTCACCTCCTCGCCGATGTCGAACCGGGGCACGGTACTGTAGGCGACGCCGGGCGCGACCAGGTCCGGCTTGGCCACCTCGCCGCCGCGCGCACTGAAGTCGGCCACGATTTCGGCGGCGGACGCGTCGGCGGGCGGGAGAAACGAGGCCGGAACCGTCCCGCCGACCGTGATCGCGCGCGCGGCCGAAGCCGGGATGCCGATGGTCGAGAGGCCCGGGCCGTCGTTGCCCGCGCTCACCACCACCGGCAGCTCGGGGTTCTCCGCCAGCACCGAGTCGATCAGGCGGTCGATCCTGGCTTCGCCCTCGCGCTCGTTGCCGACGCCGAAGCTCAGGTTGATCACCAGCGGCTGACGGCGCGTCGCCGCGACGCCGATGGCGTAGCGCATCGCCGCCACGATGGATCCATGACCGGAGACGCTGCCGTTGGCGCGGTCGGAGATCTTGAGGGCGAGGAGCTGGGCGCCGGGCGCGACGCCGTCGAAGCCGCTCACGCCGTACAGGTCGTGCCCCGCGGCGATACCGGCGACGTGGGTGCCGTGCGGATCGAGCCCGAGAATGAGATCGAGCGCCGGCTCGCCGCGGTGCTCGCCGAGATTCGCCGCCAGCGTCGCCGGCGGCTTGCGACCCCGGGAGGCCCAGCCGAACGTCTCGCGGCCGAAGAGATAGTCGCGCACCGGCCGCTCGCCGGACAGGGAGCCGTCCCCATCCGTGTCGGCCAGCAGCATCCAGCCGTCGGTCGCCTTGACGACGACCAGCGGCAGTACATCCGCGGCGTCGCCGTCGCCATTCACGTCGGATGCCGGCGGCGCGCCGAGGGCAGGCTCGGCGAGCGCGCCGGCGTAATAGGGGCCTTGGGTGTTCAGCGCGAGAACCCGACCGAATCCCGCGAGCTTCCGGCCGGCGACGACGATGGTGTCCCCGCGCGGCACGACCCGGACGAGCCCGATACGGCTTTCTCCGGAAAAGTCCCGCACGTCCACGATCTTCGGCTCGCCGGTCGAGCAGGTGACCAGGCCGGGCACGCCGGGATCCACCCCGGTGTCGAGGATGGCGATCAGCACGCCGCGGCCGTCATAGGTCGGATGCTCGTCGACGAAGGCGTCGGCGCCGGTGCTGGCCACAGGCATCCAGCCGTGGGCGTATGCGACTTCCGGCGGCGCCAAGGGCTCGACCGCCTCCTCCGGCGGTGGCGCGGGTTCCACCGGCGGGACGCTGGCGCGCTCGGCCTCCGCGGCGGGGGTGGCGGGCGGTTGGGTGCTGGAAGATGGAGCGCAGGCCAGCACGAGCAGTGCGGCCGGCCAGCCGAGGCGGGGCATCGAACTACCGGGCGGGGACCGCGTCCAGCGGCGGAAGGGCGAACGGGCCGAGATGCGGGCCGGCGTAGTTGGCGCAGACACGGAGCGCGAAGGCGAGCAGCTCCCGGGTCTCCTCCGGCGTGACGATCGCGTCCACCTGCCCGCGCGCGGCCGCATGCCGGGCGTCGAGCTGGGCCTCGTAGTCGGCGCGCATGGACTCGACGGACCGCTGCACCTCCGGGGCGACCTCGCGCTTCTCCCGCTGGGCTCGTTCGAGCTCGGGGCCGTGGACCGCCATCACCGCCGACTCGCCTTCCATCACCCCCATGCGGCCGGTGGGCCAGGAGAGAATGAAGTCGGGATCGAACCCCTGCCCGGCCATCGCATAGTACCCGGCGCCCGAGGCATGGTTCAGGGTCAGCACCAGCTTCGGCACCACCGCCGTCGCCATCGCCTCGACGAAGTGCGCCCCGGCGCGGATGATGCCCGACTGCTCCGCCTCGGGCCCCACCATGAAGCCGCTCACGTCCTGGATGAAGAGAATCGGGAGCCGCTCACGACTCGCGGTCTCGATGAAGTAGGCGACCTTCTCCGCGCTGCCGGTGTAGAGGATGCCGCCGAACCGCGGCCGCTCGCCCGGCTGGCCCTTGATCACGCCCCGCTGGTTGGCGATCACCGCGACCGGCCGTCCGCCGATGTGGGCGTGCCCGCAGATCATCTCCTTCGCCACATCGGGCTGGAACTCGTCCAGCGCGCCGGCGTCGAGCAGACAGGCGAGCACGTGGCGCATGTCGTAGGAGAGCCGGTGGTCGTGCGGGAGGATGTCGTAGAGATCGCCGACCGGTCGGGCCGGGGGACGCTCGGCGATGACCCGGTGGGTCACGCCCTCGGCGCGAGGCAGACGACCGACGTACTCCCGGATGCGCCGGAGACACTCGAGGTCGTCCGCCGCCCGGTAGTGGGCGACGGCGCTCAGCTCGGTGTGGGTGCGGGCCCCGCCCAAGGTCTCGGCGTCGATGGTCTGCCCCGTCGCCCCTTTCACCAGATTGGGACCACCCAGCCCCATGAAGCTGGTGCCCTCGACCATGAAGATCACGTCGGACAGGGCGGGCAGATACGCGCCGCCGGCCACGCAGCTGCCCATGACCGCGCTGATCTGCGGCACGTGGAGATACCGGCGCATGATCGAGTTGTAGTAGAAGATGCGGGCGGCGCCGTACTGACCGGGGAACACGCCTCCCTGGTAGGGAAGGTTCACGCCGGCGCTGTCCACCAGATACACGATCGGGATCCGCTGGCGCATGGCCACCTCCTGCGCGCGGAGCATCTTGCGGATCGTCTCGGGCCACCACGAGCCCGCCTTCACGGTGGCGTCGTTCGCTACCACGACGGCCTCCCGCCCCTCGATGACGCCGACACCGGTGATCACGCCCGCACCGGGGGCCTGGCCCTGGTACTGGTCGTAGGCCACCAGAAGACCCAGCTCCAGCCAGGGTGTCCCCGGGTCGAGCAGGCCCTCCACCCGTTCCCGCGGCGCCAGCTTGCCCTGCCGGTGCATCCGTGCGACCCGGTCGGCGCCGCCTCCCTCGCGCAGTCGCGCGGCGAGGCGCCGATACTCCTCGCTCAGCTGCCGGAGCCGGTTCTCTTTCGATTGGGTGGAAGCGGTCACGCGGGTGGCCTCAGGGCTCGAGATGCCGGGCGGCCCACGACTCGATGTACTCGACCAGCTCCGAGGTGGTCGTGCCGGGTCCGAACAGACGGCCGATGCCCTGCTGCTGAAGGGCGGCCATGTCGTCCGCGGGAATGATGCCCCCGCCGGTCACCAGGATCTCCGACCGTCCCGCCTCGTCCAGCAACCGGCGCACCCGGGGAAAGAGCGTCATATGGGCGCCGGAGAGGATGGAGAGTCCGACCACGTCCACGTCCTCCTGCACTGCCGCGGTGGCGATCATCTCGGGCGTCTGGTGCAGCCCCGTGTACACCACCTCCATGCCCGCATCCCGCAGCGCGGCCGCGACCACCTTGGCCCCGCGGTCGTGTCCGTCGAGGCCGGGCTTGGCCACCAGCACGCGAATGGGTCGGGGGAGCGGGGGTCGGGTGGCCGCCATCGTCAGGAGTGTCCTCCGGTGAGCAGGTCGTCCGCCAGAGCCACGAGGGAGTCGACGCGCCGGCACTCGGGGTCCGACGCGTCGGCCTGGGGGACGAGCAGGACCGCCTCGATTCCGGCCGCTCGCGCGCCCACCACGTCCACCTCGTAGAGATCCCCCACGAAGAGCGCCTCCTCCGGGGCGACCTCCAGGGCGGTGAGCGCGGCACGGAAGATAGCGGGATCCGGCTTCTCCACACCTACCACTGCCGAATCGAGGATCACGTCGAAACGGTCGCGGATCCCCGCCGCCTCGAGCGCCTCCTCCACCCGCCCGTCGCTGTTGGAGACCACGCCCAGACGCAATCCCGCCGCCCGCAGGCGGTCCAGCGCCTCGACCGTGCCGGGCGCCATGCGGCACCAGAGATGCCAGTCCTGATGCAGACGCTGCAGTGTGCGCGCAACCTCGTCCATCCGCCCGGCCGGCACGCCGGCCCCGGTGAACAGGGCTTCCAGATAGATCCGGGCCCGTTCGCGGTCGGTCCGCCCGGGGGCCGCGCCGGCGGCCCCTTCGACGGCGCGGGTGGCGGCACCGACCGAACGGTCGAGTGCATCCGCCGTGACCGGCACGCCGAGCGCGGCGCCGACCTCCGACGCCATGCGCTCGTGATCGAGGTAGACAAGCGTGTTGCCGGCGTCGAAGAGGACCGCCTTCAGCGACGCCGGCGCAGGGATGGGGGCGCTCAGCGGAAGCGGAGCAGGCCGGCGAGCCCTTCGATGGCCTCCCGCGCCTCGGGCTCGAACACCACGTTGACATCCACGCTCTGGCGCAGCGCTTCTTCGATCGCGTCGTCCACCACGTCGAGCACCGGGATGGGGTCGCCCTCGCCCCGGCAATCCCGCTGGGTCAACGCGAGGCGGCCGCTGCCGGCGCAGCGGAAGCCCGGCTCGCCGGCGTCCACGTGCACCAGGAGCGCGCGCACCTGCCCGCGGGAGAGCGCCCGCAGCGTCGGGGTCATCCCGTTCACCGACCACCCGCTCCCCAGCGCCTCCTGCATCTCCCGCACCAGGTTCCGCTCCTCCTCGCGCTCCCACGCCTCGCGCACGACGAGGGTAGACTCGTGCACCCGCGCCGGCGTCACGTCCTTGGGGTTGATCCTCGCGGTACCGATCACCCGCTCGACCAGATAGTTGTGGAGGAAGGGCTCGACCGCGGCCGCGTCGCTTCCGGTTCCGGCGAGGACGATCCCGTGCGCCGGCCGCCGGCGGTCGATGGCGAAGAGCTCGCGGGCGATGGCCTCGAAGTGTCGCTGCTTCTCGGTCCGAATCCGGTTGTTGTAGGTATGCTCACCCCAGCCCGGCGGGCCGTCCTCGTCGCCACGGAAGCGCTTGCCCCGGGTGCTGTCGGCCCGGAGACCGGGCAGCTCGAGGGCGTCATAGGCGGTCACCTCGAAGAACCGCGCGGCGGTGCGGTCGAACACGGCGGTGAGAATGCGTCCGAACTCGTCCTCCACCGAGGCCAGTTCCCGCACCAGTGGCGCGGCGTCCACGGCGAGCCGCGAGCGGTAGACGAAGGGCAACGGGACCGCCTCGAACAGCCCCAGCGGCTGGCACGCGAAGAGCGCGATGCCCTGGGTGGAGGGGAGGTTGTCGGGGTCCCGGAGATGGGCCTGTATCCGCTCGAGGTCCCGAGTGACCTCCTCCTGCGCGGCGTGGTCGAGGCCCAACCTCGGCAGCGCCTGGCCCACTTCCCGGACTCGATTCTTCAGCTTGATGAGATACTTGCCGCGGCTCCGGTCCCGGGGCTCAAGCTTCTGGTAGCAAGTGACCACCCGGTGCCGCCCTGCGTCCACCGCGCCGAGCCGTTGCAGGCGGGCCCGCTCGGTCGCGCCGTCGCCCCGCGTCCGGTCAGAAGAAAACCGGCTCGCGATAGTTGCCATATATCTCCTCCAGTACGTGCCGGATCTCGAACAGCGTGCAGTAGGCGCGCGCGCAATCCAGCATCGCCGGGATGATGTTGCGATCGTCGGCCGCGGCGCTCCTGAGCGCCGCCAGTCGCGCCGCCACCAGCGCGGCGTCGCGGCTCTCCCGGAGCCGGGCGAGCCGCGCGCGTTGGGTCTGCTCCGCCTCGTCTCCCAGCTTCAGGATCTCGACCGGGGGCTCCTCGTCCTCGACGAAGCGGTTCACCCCGACCACGGTCCTTCGCTCCCGCTCCACCTCGCGCTGGAACCGCATGGATGACCGGGCGATCTGCCGCTGGAACCAGCCGCTCTCGATCGCCTGCACCACGCCGCCCTGCGCCTCGATCTCGGCGAACAGCCCCTCCGCCTCGCGCTCCAGCGCGTCGGTCAGCGCCTCGATGTAGTATGAGCCGCCCAGCGGGTCGGCCACGTTGGGCACGCCGGTCTCGTAGGCCAGGATCTGCTGAGTGCGCAGCGCGACGCGCACCGATTCCTCGGTGGGAAGCGCCAGGGTCTCGTCGAGGGCGTTGGTGTGGAGCGACTGGGTGCCGCCCAGGACGGCCGCCAGCGCCTGGTAGGCCACCCGGACGATGTTGTTCTGCGGCTGCTGCGCCGTCAGCGTGACGCCGGCAGTCTGGCAATGAAAACGCATCTTCCAGCTGCGCTCGTCCCCCGCGCCGTAGCGATCGCGCAGGTGCCGGGCCCAGATCCGCCGCGCCGCCCGCAGCTTGGCGATCTCCTCGAAGAAGTCGTTGTGGACGTCCCAGAAGAAGGAGAGCCGGGGCGCGAACCGGTCCACCTGCAGCCCGCGCGCGAGTCCGTGCTCCACGTAACAGAACCCATTGGCGAGGGTGAAGGCCAGCTCCTGCGCCGCGGTCGCACCCGCCTCGCGAATGTGATACCCCGAGATCGAGATGGTGTTCCACTTCGGGGTGTGCTCCGCGCCCCACTCGAAGAGGTCCACGATGATCTTGAGCGCCGGCTCGGCCGGAAAGATCCAGGCGTGCTGCGCCATGTATTCCTTGAGGATGTCGTTCTGGATCGTCCCCTGGAGCCGGTCGATCGGCACACCCTGCTTCTCGGCCGCGGCGACGTAGAAGCAGAACAGCATCGCCGCGGGACCGTTGATCGTCATCGAGGTGGAGACCTGGTCCAGGGGAATTCCCTCGAACAGCGTCTCCATGTCGGCCAGACTCGAGATCGCGACCCCGCACTTTCCGACTTCGCCTTCGGAGCGAGGGTGGTCGGAGTCGTAACCCATCAGGGTCGGGAAGTCGAAGGCGACCGAGAGCCCGGTCTGGCCCCGCTCGAGCAGGAACTTGTAGCGCTCGTTGGTATCCTCCGCCGTCCCGAACCCCGCGAACTGGCGCTTGGTCCACAGCTTCCCGCGGTACATCGTGGGATGGATACCGCGGGTGAACGGGAACTCACCCGGGAGCCCGAGCCCCGCCTGGGGATCGGCCGGCAGGTCGAGCGGAGTGTAGACCGACTCGACCTCGCGTCCCGAGACCGACGTGAACTCGGCATCGGTGCGCAGGGGCAGGCCTGCCGCGCGCGCCCGCCAGGCCGCCACCTCGGCGCGGAGCCGCTCGATCTCGCGCTCCAGCTCGGTTCCATACGTCGTCATAGCCGGGCACCCTGTTTGAGACCGTCCAGCACCTCGGTGGCCACATCGTACGGGCTCAGCGTCCCTTCCACGATCTGCTCGAGACGCTCGCTGATCACCTGCTCCGCCTGAGTCTCCCGCCACAGCCACCGGCGCGCGGCGCGTTCGACCACCTCGCGGGTCCGTTCCCGCATCCGCCGGCGCCGCCGATCCTCCAGCGAGCCGCTCCGCGCGAGCCACTCGTGGTGACGATCGAGCGCCGCGATGAGCTCGTCGGTCCCCTCCCCCTTGGCCGCCACGGTCAGCACGACGGGGTGGTCCCACGATGGGGCGGACGGGCGGTCGGGCGGTCGGGTGGTCCCACTCGTCGTACCACCGGGCTTCCCTGCCCCCGGGGACCCTTCCGCCTGACCGCCTGACCGGCTGTCCGCCTGATACCCGTGGTGCGCCGGCACGTTCCGATAGGCGTTGCCCAGCCGGATGCCGAGGGTGACCTCGATCTCGCGGCGGAGCTTGTCGGCCCCCGGACGGTCCGCCTTGTTCACCGCGAAGACGTCCGCCGCCTCCATCAGTCCGGCCTTGAGCGTCTGGATGCCGTCGCCCGACTCGGGGACGAGCACGAGCACGGTGCTGTCCGCCATCCGGGCCACGTCGAGCTCCGACTGCCCGACGCCCACCGTCTCGATCAGGATACGGTCGAACCCCGCGGCATCGAGGAGGTCGGAGACCTCCCGGGTGCTGGTGGCGAGTCCACCGAGGGAGCCGCGGCTCGCCATGGAGCGGATGTAGACGCCGTCATCGAGCGCGACGGATTCCATGCGGATGCGGTCGCCCAGCAGGGCGCCGCCGGTGAAGGGGCTGGTCGGATCCACCGCCACCACGCCGACACGGAGGCCGGCCGCGCGATAGGCGAGCACCAGGCGCTCGACCAGAGTGGACTTGCCGGCGCCGGGCGGACCGGTGACCCCGATCCGGCGGGCGCGGCCGAGGCTGCGGTGGACCCCGGCGAGCAACCGCTCGAACCCCGGCCGTCCGTTCTCGACCACCGAGATCGCCCGCGCCAGCGCGGCCGTCTTGCCGGCCGTCAGGTCCGCGAGCAACAGGTCGGGATCCATGGCCGAAAAGTCGCCCGGGACACGGGGTCAGGCAAGGCGATCACGCCGGGACGGGCTGCAAACGTTGGCGCGCCGCCTCGAGGGCCTCGTCCACATCGCCGAAGAGGTTCTCCTTGCCGATCTCGTCGAGCAGTCCGGACCGCCCCAGGGCGAGGAGCGGCTGGGAGTGGACGTCGCTCAGCAGCACCTGGGTCCCCTCGGCCCGCGTACGCCGGATCAGGTCCTTCAGCGCGTGCATGGCGGTGGAATCGATCGCCGGAACGTTTCGCATCCGGATGATCAGCACCTGGGGCCGCCGCGAGACGTCAGCCAGCGTCTGCTTGAACTTCTCCGCCGCGCCGAAAAAGAACGGGCCGTTGATCTCGTACACCTCCACACCGGGAGGAATCTGGCGCCGATAGATCGCACCCTTCTCGTCGGCGGGCGAGTCGCCCGACTCCTCGAACTCGCGGCGCACGATAGTGATGTTGGTGACTTCCGCCATGCGCTTCATGAACAGGAACGCTGCGAGCACCATGCCCACGCCGATCCCGACCGTGAGGTCCACCAGCAGAGTCAGCAGGAAGGTCGCGACCATCACCAGGGCGTCGCTCCGCGGCGCGTGCAACTCGTGGAGAAAGACGTGCCATTCGGCCAGCCGAAACGCCACCACCAGCACGATAGCGGCGAGTACCGCGAGAGGGATGAGCGCCGCCCAGCGGCCGAAGAAGAGGGTGATGAGCAGCAGGGTCAGCGCGTGGACGATCCCGGCGACGGGCGTGCGCCCCCCGCTCTTGATGTTGGTGGCGGTGCGGGCGATGGCGCCGGTCGCCGGCATGCCGCCGAAGAGCGGCGACGCGATGTTGGCGAAGCCCTGCGCCACCAGCTCCATGTTGGAGCGGTGCCGCCCGCCGATCATGCCGTCGGCCACCACCGCCGAGAGGAGCGACTCGATCGCCCCCAGCGCCGCGATGGCGAACGCGGGGCCGACCAGCTCGCGAAGCTCGGCGAGGGAGACCGAGGGCAACACGGGCGTCGGCAGGCTCGAGGGGATCTCCCCGAAACGGCTGCCGATCGTCTCCACCGGGAGCGCCAGCAGCTGGGCTCCGACCGTGCCGAGGATGAGCGCGACGAGGGGCGCGGGCACCCGGTGGCTCACCCGGGGCCAGAACCGGAGCACGAGCAGGGTAACGACGGTGATCCCGACGGCGGAGGGATTGAGCGTGTCCGCGTAGGCCGCGTACGCGACGAGCCGCTCGATCAGCTCGGCGGGCGGCGCCGGCATCCGGAAACCGAGCGCGTCGCGGAGCTGCTGGATCGCAATGAGGGCGCCGATCGCGGCGGTGAAGCCCGTCACCACCGGAAAGGGGATGAACTTGATCGCGCCGCCGAGCCTGGCGAAGCCGAGGATCAGCAGGATCACCCCGGCCATGAGGGTGGCGGCGAGCAGCCCGTCCACGCCGTACCGCTGCACGATCCCGTAGACGATCACGACGAAGGCGCCGGTGGGCCCACCGATCTGCACCCGGGAGCCGCCCAGTGCCGAGACCAGGAAGCCTGCGATCACCGCGGTGTACAGACCGCGGTCCGGCGTGACGCCGCTCGCGATGGCGAACGCGATCGCCAGCGGAAGCGCTACCACGCCCACGATCACACCGGCGACGAGGTCGGCCGCGAACTGCTGGCGGGTGTAGGTCGTGAGGGTGGTGACGAGCTTGGGGACGAGCACGGCTTACGGCCCGGGCCACTTCCGCCGGAAGCGGAGCGGATTCTGGAACAGGTGGGCGGGCAGGACGAAGACCACCAGGAACATCCCGAACGCGAGCACCAGTCCGGGGATCAGAATCGCCAACCGTCGCGTCGCGAGGTAGAGCACGCTGGTGATCACCGCCACCGTGAAGGCGAACAGCGCGAGCAGGGCCCGCCGCACCTGCTGCGCCAGGAAGCGCTGGAGCTCCAGCGCGTCGCGAGGGTGCGAGCGGACCCGGAGCTCGTCGCGCTCCACCCGGCGCACCAGATCGCGCAGGGTGCGCACCGCCGCCATCGCCTCCTGGGTCCAGTCGGTGATCCGGGTCCGGGGGTCCTGCTCCATCACGCCCTGGATCAGCCGCCCGGCCGAGCGCGCCACCACGGGCCGGGTGACCGCGAGCGCGTTGAACTCCGGGTCGTAGCGGAGGCCGATGCCCTCCACCAGGACCGCGGCCCGCCCGAAGTACACCAGGTTCGACGGCAGCATCAGCGGCCACTCGTAGAAGGTCCGGAGCACCTCTTCCACCAGCTGCTGGATCTGCCGGTGAGAGACGTCCTCCCGGATGGTGATCGCCATCAGGCTCCGGGCCGCGTCCCGCACCGTGCCCCGGTCCACGTCGGGATCGAGAATGCCCAGCTCGTAGAAGGCGTTGATCAGCCCGTCGACGTCCTGCCGCGCCGCGGCGATCACGGCCTCCACCAGGCGGCGCCGCGTCTCCCGCTCCACCTGGAGCACCATCCCGAAGTCGAGCAGCACCAGGCGCCCCTCAGGGTCCACCAGGAGGTTCCCCGCGTGCGGATCGGCGTGAAAGACCCCGTCCTCCAGCATCATCTTGAGGTACATCTCGGCCAGCGTCTCCATCAGCTGGTCGAGCCGCAGCGCGCCCGTCTCGAGTCGCTGGTGCAGCCGATCGATCCGGGTCCCCTCCACGTACTCCAGCACCAGCACCCGGCGGCGCACCAGGTCGCCGACCACCCCGGGCACCACCACCCGCGGGTCGGCGGCGAAGTTCCGCTTCAGGGTCGCGGCGTTGCGCGCCTCCACCCGGAAGTCGAGCTCGTCCGAGATCCGCTTGGAGAACTCGCTCACGATCGCGGCCATGGCGCGGACCTGATGCCCGGGGAACAGCAGGTTGAGGAGAAAGAGAATGCGGAAGGAGACGTCCAGATCGCGGCGGACCACGTCCTCTACCCCGGGCCGCAGCACCTTCACCACGACTTCCCGGTCGAGGTAGGCCGCGCGGTGCACCTGGCCCAGGGAAGCCGCGGCGAGCGGCTCGGCGTCGAACCGGCCGAAGACGACGCCCGGGTCGTCGTCCAGCTCCGACCGGATCACCTGCTCGGCGACACCCGGCGGCAGCGGCGGAACCTGGTCGGTCAGCGTGCCCAGGGCCGAGAGATAGGGCTCCGGCACGATGTCGGCGCGGGCGGCGAAGACCTGCGCCAGCTTGATGAACGCGGGGCCCAGATCGGCGAGGGTGCGGGTGAGCCGCACCGCGCGGCGGCGGTGGCGCTCCTCGTTCCGCCGCAACGGGCGGCCGAACACGATGAAGCGGCGACGGTCGCGGAGAAAGGCGACGACGAAGGGAAAGAGCCGGGTGAAGACGACGAGGACGCGCACTCAGCGCGCTCTCAGAGCAGCAACCATCCCGCGAGGCCGAGGAGCAGCAGAAAGCCGAAGGTGTCGGTGAAGGTGGTGACGAAGATCGAGGATGCGATCGCGGGATCGATCCCCAACCGCTCCAGCGTGATCGGGATGAAGGCGCCGGCGAACCCGGCAATGAACAGGTTGACCGTCATGGCCATGAAGACGACCAGCCCCAGCGTCACCTGTCCCCCCATGACCGCCGCGATTCCCGCCACGACGATACCGATGGCGAGGCCGTTGGTCATGCCGACCAGCATCTCCTTCCCGACAACCTGGAAGAAGCGGTTCCGGGGAATCAAGCCCAGAGCCAATCGCCGAACGGTGACCGCCAGCGCCTGAGTCCCGGCGTTTCCACCCATGCCCGCGATGATCGGCATCCATACCGCCAGCACCACCGCGCGCTGCAGGGTTTCCTGGAAGAAGTAGACCACGCTTCCGGCGAGAAAGGCCGTGAGCAGGTTCACGTAGAGCCAGGGCAGCCGGCTGCGGACCGAAACCGACCACGGGGCCGCCAGCTCTTCGTCCGGCGAGACCCCGCCGAACTTCAGGAGGTCCTCCGTCGTCTCCGCCTCGACCACGTCGATCACGTCGTCGAAGGTGACCCGGCCGAGCAGCCGGCCGGACGCGTCCACCACCGCGACGCTCGGGAGGTTGTAGCGGGCCATGAGCCTCGCGACTTCCTCCTGGTCCAGGTCCGGCTTCACCGAGACGTCCGCCGGCTCCATGACCTCGGAGATCCTGCGCTCGGGCCGGCTCACCACCAGGCTCTTGAACGGCAGGATGCCCACCAGGTGCCGCTCGGCGTCCACCACGAAGACCTGGTAGAAGTCTTCCACCTCCTCCGACTGCCGCCGAATCGCCTCCAGCGCCTCCGCCGCCGTCGCGGTATCGCGGACGGTGACGAGGTGCGTGGTCATCCGGCCGCCGGCGGTCTCCTCCTCGTACTTGAGCAGACGCTCGACCTCGGAGCGGTCCTCGACCTCCTGGAGGATCGCCTCCTGCGTCGCGGGCTCCAGCTCGCGGAGAATGCCGGCCGCGTCGTCGTCCTCCAGCTCTTCGACGATCTCGGCCGCGCGCTCCGGGCTCAGGGCCGCGAGCGTGTGCTCCGCGTGGGCATCCTCAGGCAGCTCGGCCAGCGCCTGGCTGGAGAGCTCGGGCGGGAGCGCCTGGACCACCGCCACCCGCTCGTCCTCGTCCAGGGCGGCCAGCACGTCGGCCAGGTCGGCCGGCTCGAAATCGTGGGCCCGGCGGACGAACACCGGGATCTCGCCGTTGCGGACCAGATCCACCATCCACTCCACCCGGTCCGGCGAGGCGCTCATCCGGGGAAGCCGGCGGCCAGGGAGGGTACCGGTGTGTCGGACGAGCGGATGATCAGCCGCTCGATCTTGGTGGGGGAGGCTTCGATGATGTCGATCTCCAGGCCCCGCACGAGGAATCGCTCACCGGGATTGGGAATTCGACCGGCCCATTCGACCACGAGGCCGGCGACGGTGGTGGAGCGGCCGGGCGGCAGGGTCACCCCGAAGCGCTGCTCCAGCGCCTCGGCCGGCACGTTCCCATCGGTCTCGAAGAAGGCGGGACCGGCGGGGGCCTCGGCGCGGACCTCCTCGTCGTGCTCGTCGAAGATCTCGCCTACCAGCTCCTCGAGCAGGTCTTCCAGGGTGGCGATGCCCAGGGTACCGCCGAACTCGTCCAGCACGACCGCCAGGTGGCGCCGCTCCCGCTGCATGTCGAGCAGCAGGTCGCCGCAGGCGCGGCTCGCCGGCGTCACCGACACCGGTCGCACCGGCAGCGGGTCGCCGGGGCGGAGCTTGAACAGATCGAAGGCGTGCAGCATGCCGACGATCTCGTCGAGGGTGCCGCGGTACACGGGGATCCGGCTGTAGCCGCTCTGGGCGAACACCAGGCGGATGTCCTCCAGTGCCGCCTCCTCGTCCACCGCCACGATATCGGTGCGCGGTGTCATGACCTCGCGCACCGGGCGGACGCTGAAGGCCATCACGCCGCCCACCATGACCAGCTCGTCGTCCGCCCGGAGACCGACCGCGGCGCCCTCGCGCCAGATGGCGCGGAGATCGGTGGGCCGCTTCGCCGCCCGGGCCGGCAGGACCAGACCGAGCACCCGGCTCCACGGCCGGAGCACGGGCATCACCCGATCGGAGACGCCCTGCGCGCGGGGCAAGGTGAGCCAGCGAGGAATCAGATAGGCCGCGAGCAGGACCAGGGGGACGCCCACCAGCGCGAGCAGGACGACCAGTCTCCGCGTGCCCGAGCCCGCGAGCAGTCCCGGCAGCGCGGCGCCGACGATCAGGACGCCGAGGGAGGTGGTGGCGGAGGCGGCGGTGAGGTCGGCATCGACCTGGGCCAGCCACCCGAGCGACGGCGTGGCGCCCCGGAGACGCCGGCCCACGGCGCGGGTCAGCTCGGCCCGGCTCACGGTGATGAGCGCGGCGCCGGATGTCGCGCCGAACACGGCGATGAGAAGGCCGATGGCGACCACGGCCCAGATCACGTCGCCGCCCTCGCCGTCTCGCCCACCGGCGCCGCTTCGGCGATCCGCTGTACCGCAACCCGGCGCACCCGGCGCCGGACCACCTGCTCCACGGTCAGACGATACCCCCGGATGTTCATGCTCTCGCCCGAGCGCGGCACCCGACCGAACTCGGCCAGCACCAGGCCGCCGACCGTGCTCACATCCTCCCGGGCGAAGCTGTGACCCAGCACGCCCTCCAGCTCGGAGAGCGCGACGCCTCCCTCCACCCGGAACTGCTCCGGTCCCACCGCCTGGATCGGTGCGACCTCGTCGGTGTCGTACTCGTCCTGGATCTCGCCGACGATCTGCTCCAGGATATCCTCCAGGGTCACCAGGCCGGCGGTCCCGCCGAATTCGTCCACTACCACCGCGAGATGGCTGGGGCCACGCTGGAAGTCACGCAGCTGACGATCGAGGGTCTTGCCCTCGGGCACGAAGCCGGCGGGGCGGATGGCCGCGGTCCACGGCGCGCCATCACCGGTGCCGGCGAGAATGTCCTTGGCATAGATCACCCCGGCGACGGCGTCAGGGTGGCCCTCGTACACCAGGAGCCGCGCGTGCTCCGAGCGGCGCAGCGTCGCGATGACCTCTTCCCGCGTGGCCGAGGAATCCACCGCCACGATGTCGATGCGGGGGGTCATCACTTCCGCCACCGTCGTGCCGGCCAGGGAAAAGACGCCCAGGAGCATGTCCCGCTCGGCCGGGCCGACGTTGCGGGAGCCGTGGGTGGGGATCCGGGCGCGGGCTCGCGCGTCGGCCCAGCCGGCCAGCCGGAGGAAGGGGCGAAGCGGGGCCAGCGTCGCGGCCGCCCCGCGCCGGGCCGGGCGAGTGAGCTCCGGGGCCACGGCGCCGACGATCCGGGGAAGCAGGTCGCCCACGATCCACACCAGGCCGATGGCCGCGACCAGGCGGACCAGCCCACCGGTCGGGGTGCGGGCCCACCAGGCGACGGCCGCGCCCGCCGCCGCGCCCGCGAGGACGAGCAGGGCGAGGTGGGCGACATGCAGGTGCCGGGAGAGGGAGCCGCCTTGGGTCTCGGGCAGGTCGTCGCCGCCCAGCGCGCGCGGGAGATCGGCGTCGGATTCCGCGGCCAGGGTGAGCCAGGCGGCCCAGAGAGTGAGCGCCGCCGCCACCAGCGGGGCGAGGAAGAGCTGGAGGAACGCGATCACGCCAGCGCTCCGACGTAGCGCTCCTGCCGGCGCCACATGGGCGAGCGGGTGCGCCCCTCGCCCTCGGGATGGGTCCGTCCCAGCGCGTGGAGCGTTCCGTGCACCAGCAGGCGGATCAGCTCCTCCCTCAGCGCTACGCCCCGCGCCTTCGCCTCGCGCGCCGCGACCCAGGAACAGACGTAAACATCGCCCACCGCGCGCCCGGTGCCGTCGGTCATGGCGAAGGCGAGCACGTCGGTAGGCAGGTCCTTGCCCTTGTGCTCCGCGTTGAGCCGCCGCATCGCCTCACGGCCCAGGAAGGTGACCGAGACCAGCGCATCGCGCCGCTCGCCCTCGAGCACGCGCGTCACCACCCGTCGAACCAGCGCCGGGTGGAGTGGGAGGCGGCGGCCGCTGACCACCACCTCACGCACGTTCGGCCGTCTCGAGCTCCGGCGCGGGGCCGGCGGCACGGGGATATCCGGTGCGCTTATGGTAGGTGCCCGACATCACCCGGGCGAACTCACGCTTGATCCGGTCGAGATCCACCAGACTGAGCGGCGCGTCGTCCAGCTGACCGGAGGCGAGCTTCTGCGCGACCAGCTGCTCGATCGCCTCGCGTACCCGCTCCGGCGTGCGGTCCTCGAGCACGCGGACCACGGCCTCGGCGGAATCGGCCAGCATGGCGATGGCGGTCTCCGCGGACTGGGGGCGGGGACCCGGGTAGCGGAACTCCGCGGCATTCACTCGACCGTCCGCCAGCAGCCGTGCCCGGTTGAGAAAATAGGTTATGTCTGTAGTCCCATGATGTTCAGGAATAAAGGCTTTCACCGCATCAGGTAAAGCGGCTTCACGGGCGAGCGCGATCCCGTCAAGCACGTGATTGCGGATGATGCGCGCCGAGTCGGTGGGACTCATCGCGTCGTGCGGATTGGGGCCTCCCGCCTGGTTCTCCATGAAGTAGCGCGGGTTCGCCAGCTTGCCGACGTCGTGGTAATAACAGCCCACCCGCGCCAGCAGACCGTTCGCGCCGATGATGTTGCAGGCGGACTCGCAGAGGCTGGCCATCGCCAGGCTGTGGGCCCAGGTGCCGGGCGCCTCCTGCGCCAGCCGGCGAAGCAGCGGCCGGCCCAGGTCGGAGAGCTCCAGCAGGGTGAGGTCGGTGGTGATCCGGGTGATGGACTCGGCGATCGGCGTCACGATCATCGCCAGCGACGCGGTGGCGGGCGACATCAGCACGCCGAGGAACGCGCTGGCCACGATCGTGTAAGTGGTCCAGCCCTGGATGAGGCCGACCGTCAGCGAGGCGAGCACCGAGGCCGCGGCCATCACGGCGATCGTGAAGTAGAGATGCCGCCGCCGGCGCACTACCCGGATGCCGACCGCGCCGGCCACGCCGCTGACCAGGCCGAAGAAGAGAATGGCGCTGTCCCGGATCGCCCACTGGCCGTCGAGCAGGATGGCGAGCGTCATGGCGGCCGCGACACCGATCTGCCCGCTGTAGAGCAGCGTCACCACGATGGTCGCGAACGGAATCGGCACCAGCTCCGGCCGGCCCGGGAAGGCCGAGTACAGGCCGGCCGTGAGCAGGAGAACCAGCGCGAACAGAATCCCGAAGAACACCATCTCGCGCAGCCGGTCGTAGGTGCGGCGACGATAGAAGAAGATCAGCAGCCAGAACCCCGCCATCACCACCGCGTTGTACAGCAGCGCACCGGCCGCGCCCCGCAGCATCGGGTGGCCGCTGCCCCGGTCGGCGAGCTCCTTGAGGAGCGCCGAGAGCTTCGCCCGGCCGACCTCGGTGACCGGCTGGCCGACGGTGGTGATCCGCTCCCCGGCAGTCACGTAGTACTTCACCCGGTCCACACTCGCCCGCAGCTGCTCCCGGCGCGAGGCGGTGAGGGCGAGATCGGGCACGATGGTCGGCTGATAGAAGGTCGAGACGAGTCGCCGCACCGTTCGCTGCCCCACCGGGTCGTTCAGGTTGCTCGCCGCGGCTTCGGCCCGCTCGATCAGGTCGGCGAACGTGAGGATCGAGTCTCGAGGCACGGGGCGTTCGCCCTCGCCCCGTCGGAGGCTCACCTGCCGGGCGGGCTCGCCCCGGAGCACGCCGGCGTCCGCCACCCCGCGGGAGAGCGTCTCGCCCAGGAAATGGGTGACCGCGGCCTGGACCCGGCGCCGCCGCGATTCCTCGGTGAGATACGCCGTCTCCGCCGGGGCCAGGTTCGCCCGGGCGGCGGCTACCGCTCGCAGGAGATCGGGCCCCTGCTGTTCCGCTCGCTCCAGCTCGGCGAAGAAGGCGCGCGCGGCCGAGAGCGCCGAATCGTAGGCGGTGGGACTGTACCGGTAGACGGGCCGGACGCTCAGCGCGCGCGACTCGCCTTCGCTGGTGACTTCCTCGGGTGACTTGCGGGTCTCGAACGAAAACGGCGCGACCACGGTGCGGTCGGCGATCTGCCCCACCTGGGGCAGCGCCGTGACGAAGACCGCCGGGGGCGGGAAGACGGCATAGCCGACGACGGCGGCCCCCGCGAGCGGGAGCCAGCGGGCCAGGTGGAACCGGATGGACGCGCCGATACTCCGTCGGGCTTCGGCGCTCGGCAGGACCCGGTCACTCGGCGACATCAGCCGCTCTGGTCTTCCGCATAGGCCCGGATGATCTCCCGCACCAGGCGATGCCGTACCACGTCGGTCTCGTGCAGGTAGCAGAAGGCGATGCCCTCGATCCCGGGGAGCACCCGCTCCACCTGCACCAGCCCCGACTCCTCCCGGCGCGGCAAGTCGATTTGGGTCTTGTCGCCGGTCACCACCGTCTTGCTGTTCACCCCGAGTCGGGTGAGGAACATCTTCATCTGGGCGCCGGTGGCGTTCTGCGCCTCGTCCAGGATGATGAACGCGTCGGCCAGGGTGCGCCCGCGCATGTACGCCAGGGGCGCGATCTCGATGGTCCGGGTCTCCAGCGCGCGCTGCACCCGATCGTGGGGCATCATGTCCTCCAGCGCGTCGTACAGCGGCCGGAGGTAGGGGTCCACCTTGGCCTGGAGGTCGCCGGGGAGGAAGCCCAGCGACTCGCCGGCCTCGACCGCGGGCCGGGCGAGGATGATCCGCTTTACCCGCTTCCGCGCCAGCGCCTCCACCGCCTTGGCCACCGCGAGGTAGGTCTTGCCCGTCCCCGCCGGCCCGATGCTGACCACGATGTCGTGGTTGGCGATCGCCTGGAGATAATCCCGCTGCCCCTGCGTCTTGGGAGCAATCGCCCGCCGCAGGCCCGGCAGCACGATCTTTCCGTCGGTGCCGGGCGCCAGCTCGGCGCTGGGCGTGTCCGCCGCGAGCCGGTACACGTCGTCGGGGGTGACCGGCTCGCCGATGCGGGCCAGGTCGATCAGCCCCTGGACCACCGGCGCCGCGCGCTCCACCTGTTCCGCGGTGCCCGCCACCGTCACCGAGTCACCCCGGAACGAGATCCTCACGCCCAGGGTGCGCTGCAACTCCTGCAGGTTGCCGTCGTTCACGCCCGCGAAGAGCAGCGGGTCGGCGCCTTCGGCGGAAATGCGGTGTTGGATGTCGTCGGCCATACCAAAGCGGGAAAAGGTGAACCGCGAACAGTGACAAGGTGGAACCGGCGCGTCCCTTTCACTCTTCGCGTTTCACATTTCACGCCGTTCCCTCCTTGATCTCCAGGTGCAATTCCGCCAGGTCCTTCTCGTCCACCGGCGACGGGGCGCCCTCGAACAGGGCCCGCTGCGCCGTGGTCTTGGGAAACGCGATGACGTCGCGGAGCGAGCCGGCATCGGCCAGCAGCATCACGATACGGTCCAGCCCGAAGGCGAATCCGCCGTGCGGCGGCGCGCCGGCGCGAAGTCCCTCGAGCAGAAAGCCGAACCGCTGCTCCGCCACCGTCTCGCTGATGCCCAGGAGCCCGAAAATCCGGCGCTGCAGTGCGGGATCGGCGATGCGCAGGCTGCCGCCACCGAGCTCGGTGCCGTTGAGCACGAGGTCGTAGGCCAGCGCGCGGGCCCGCTCCGGCGCGGCATCGAGCAGGTGCAGGTCGTCCGGGTGCGGCGCGGTGAAGGGATGGTTCACCGAGGCCAGCGCTCCGCTGGCCGGGTCGCGCTCGAACAGCGGAAAGTCCACGATCCACACGAAGCGGCTCACGCCGTCGGGAACCAGACTCAGCCGGCTCGCCACCTCGTGGCGAACTCGGTCGAGGGCCGGACCGGTGATGTGGTCGGGGCCGGCAACCAGGAGGCAGAGGTCACCCTCCGCAAGGCCAAGCGCCTGGGCGGACCCCGCGGCGAGGTGTTTGGCCGGGCCTCCTTCCAGCACGCCGCCGGCAAGCTTCAGCCGGAGCACGCCGGCCGCGCCCAGCGTCTTCGCCGCGGCTTCCACCTCGTCCACCTGCTTGCGGGTCAGCGATGCCCCTCCCGGCACCCGAATGCCTCGAACTCGGCCGCCCCCGGCGATGGCCGACCGGCTGATCGCGAAGTCCGCCGGACGGAACACGTCGGTGGCATCGAAGATCTCCAGCCCGAATCGCAGATCGGGCTTGTCGCTGCCATACCGCTCCATCGCATCCGCGTAGCGCATCCGCTCGATCGGCAGCTCCACCGGGTGGCCCGCCTCGCCCCAGATCGCCTCCACCATTCCTTCACCGAAGCCGAGCACGTCCTCGACTCCCACGAACGAGGCCTCGATGTCGATCTGGGTGAACTCCGGTTGCCGGTCGGCACGGAGGTCCTCGTCCCGGAAGCAGCGGGCGATCTGGAAATAGCGATCCAGTCCCGCCACCATGCACAGCTGCTTATAGAGCTGGGGCGACTGCGGCAGGGCGAAGAACTCGCCCGCGTGTACCCGGCTCGGCACCAGATAGTCGCGCGCGCCTTCGGGCGTGGGCTTGGTCAGGATTGGGGTCTCGATCTCCAGGAATCCGAGGCCGTCGAAATAGCGCCGCGTGGCCTGCATCAGCCGGTGGCGGAGGATGAGGTTCCGCTGTAGCTCGGGGCGGCGGAGGTCGAGCACCCGGTGCCGCAGCCGGAGCTCCTCGGCCGGGAGGTCTTCCTTCTCCTTCCGCGCCACCGGAATGGTGGGCGTCTGGGCGGGCCCGACTACTTCCAGGCCGATGACGTGCACTTCGACCTCGCGGGAGCCCAGCGACGGATCCCGCGACGGCTCCGGCCGGAGCTCAACCGTGCCCCGGGCGAGCACCACGGTTTCGGCGCCCAGTCCCGCGGCCCGGGTCATCACCTCTGGAGGAGTCCATGCCGGATTGCAGGAGAGCTGGACCAGCCCGGCCCGATCGCGCAGGTCGATGAAGACGAGGCCGCCGAGGTCCCGGCGGCGGTGGATCCAGCCGGCCAGGCGCACTTCGCGGCCGACCTCCGCACGGGTGAGAGTACCGGCCAGGTGGGAGCGAAGGGCGGTGGCGGCGGGCTTAGCGCGCTTCGGCGTCGACGAGGATGCGATAGAACTCATCAGGTGTCCGGGCGTCGACCAGCCGCTGGCGGACGTTCTCCCTCCGTACCAACCGGGCGATGCGACTGAGAAGCTTGACGTGGAGCCCGGCGGAGGCGTCGGGCCCCACGATCAGAAAAAACAGGCGTACCGGCTCACCGTCGATCGAATCGAAGGGCACGGCCGTCTCGCTGACGCCGCCGACGACGGTCAGCTCCTTCACCGCGGAGGAGCGGGCGTGGGGGATGGCGACCCCGAACCCGATGCCGGTGGTGAGGACCGACTCCCGCTCCATGATGGCATCCAGAACCTGATCGAAGTCGCCGCCGGCCCGAGCCACCAGGTGCCGTGTCAGCTCCGAGATCGCCGCCCGTTTGTCGCGGGCGGTCAGCGGCACCAGCAGCCGGTCCGGCGTGAGGAGCTCGGTCAGCAGCACGACGCGGCGCCGGGGAGCATGGGACAAACGTAACCGTCGCGTGGAGGGGGTGCAATGCAAATCGCACCTTGCGGTTAGCCGTTCGGCGCGGGCTTCTCGCCGCCGCCCCTGCTGGCTATCTTCGCCTGGTGGCGGCGCTTCCGCGGCCGACCCGCTCCATTCCCGGCAGGCCCTCGTGACCGATCACACCGTCCCCTCCCTCCTCGATCTCACCCCCGCCGACGCCCGTGCCGTGTTGGCCCGGTGGGTGGCGGAGCGCGGCCTGCCACGGTACCGGGTGGACCAGCTCACGCGCAGACTGTGGGTCGCCCCGGTGGAGACCTGGGAAAAGGCGACCGAGCTGCCGGCGGCACTCAGGGAGGAGCTGGCCCGGGCCCACCCGCTCCCCCGGCTGCGGGAGGACGTGATCCAGCAGTCGAGCGACGGCACCAGGAAATACCTGTGGCGCCTGGGAGACGGCGAGGCCATCGAGTCCGTGCTGATCCCGAGCGGGAACCGGCGGACCCTGTGCATCTCCTCCCAGGCAGGTTGCGCTCTCCGATGCGCCTTCTGCGCCACGGGTCTGATGGGATACCGCCGGAACCTCACGCCCTTCGAGATCGCCGGCCAGGCGCGAGAGATCGTGCTGCGCACGCCCGAGGACAAGCCCAGCAACATCGTCTTCATGGGGATGGGCGAGCCTCTGCTCAACTGGCCCGCGGTGAGCGTGGCGCTCGGCGTGCTCAACTCGCCGGAGGGATTCGGGATCGGCGCCAGGCACATCACCGTCTCCACGGTCGGCATCCTGCCGGGGATGGCGGAGCTGGCCCGCCGGCCGGAGCAGTTCCGGCTGGCGATCTCGCTGCACGCCACCACCACACCGCAACGGCTGGGCATCATGCCAATCGAGAAGAAGTACGACCTGGAGGCCGTCCTGCGCGCGGCGGAGGCGTTCCGCAAGCGGGTGACGTTCGAGTACGTGATGATCGGCGGGGTGAACGATTCCAACGCCGACGCGGACCGGCTCGCCAAGCTGGCCCGCCGCCTCGGGGCGCTGGTGAATATTCTGCCTCTCCACCCTGGCGGCTCACCCGGCCTCACCCCGACGCCGGCATCGGACATCCGGCGCTTCGCCGACCGCCTGCGGAATCAGGGGATCGAGGCCACGGTCCGCCGGAGCCGCGGGCTCGACATCAACGCCGCCTGCGGGCAGCTGAAGGTCGAGGTCGAACGAAGGCGGAGGGCTGGTGCTGAAAGGGCGTGAACGGTGAAACGTGAACGTCAAAGGGATGACAGCCCATGTCACCCTTTACCTTTTACGTTTCTCGTCTTTCAGCCTGTGGCCCCGAACCCCGCCGCTATCGCATTGATCGACAGCAACAGCGCCGAGAGCTGCTCCTCCTGCGTCCGATCCCCACCCGACTCCCGGAACCGTCGCAACAGCTCGATCTGCTGCCGGCTGACCTGATTCAGCGTGGGCATTCGCCGCGCCAGCTTGCGCCGGAATCGGGGGAACCGCTCCGCCAGCTGGCGGTCGCCGCTGATACGAAGCACGGCCTCCACCGTACGCTGGAACTCCGCTTCGATCATGGGAAAGATGGCGTCCCGCACCACCGGATCCGGCACCAGCTCGGCATACTGCCGGGCCAGCTCCAGGTCCACGTAGGACAGCGTCTTCTCTACCTCGTCCACGATCAGCCGGAAGAGCCGTGAGTCGCTGAACATCCGCTGCAGGAGCGTCGAGCCGCGCTGGCCCCGGATCTGAAGGAAGGTGAGAATCCCGCTGCCGACGCCGTACCAGCCGGGCACGAAATGCCGGTTCTGCGACCAGGCGAAGACCCAGGGGATCGCCCGGAGATCGCTCAGCGACTGGGCTCCGAACCGGCGGGCGGGGCGCGAGCCCATGTTGAGAAGGGTGAGCTCCTCCAGCGGGCTCGCCGCCTGATAGTAGGGCAGCAGGTTGGGATCGTCGATCAGGCGGCGGTACGCCGCCATCGCCGCGCCGGCGAGCGCCTCCATCGCCTCGTCCCCTTCGGCGGTCGGCACCAGCGCCTCTTCCCGCTCGGACTTGAGCGTGTGCTCGGCGACGCTCGCGGCGAGGAGCTCGATCTGGTATTGCGCGGTGCCGCGGTTGGCATATTTGAACGACACCACCTCCCCCTGTTCGGTGATCCGCAGCCGGCCGCCGATGGACCCTGCCGGTTGCGCCGCGATCGCGCGCCCGGTCGGCGCGCCGCCCCGGCTCACCGAGCCACCCCGACCGTGGAAGAACGCGATGGGGACGCCGGCCTCCCGGCCCACCCGCGTCAGCTTGATCTGGGCCTTATACAGCTCCCAGTTGGACGCGAGGAAGCCGCCGTCCTTGTTGGAGTCGGAGTAGCCGATCATGACCTCCTGCACGCCCCCCTGCGCCCGGACACTTCGACGCACGACCGGGACGTTGAGCAGCTCCTTCATGATCGCGGGCGCGCGCTGGAGATCATCGATCGTCTCGAAGAGCGGCACGATCGGAAGGGTGGAGCTCTCGACGCCGGGCGCGTCGGCGAAGAGGCCGGCGGTCTTGGCCAGGAGGTAGGCCCCCAGAATGTCGCTGACGCTCCGGGTCATGCTCAGCACGAAGCATCCGAACGCCTCGCGATCGATCTCCTCCCGCAGCTGCCGGACCAGAGCGAACATCCCCAGCGTCTCGGCGGAATCCTTGGGCAGCTCCGGCATCCGGGCGCCTGGGGTCAGCGGCCGGGCGAGCTCCCCCGCGATCCATTTCCGCCACGCCTCGGCGTCGGCCGGTGCCTCACCGGCGCCGGTGGCGGCGTGCAGCGCGCGCAGCGCGGCGTTCAGTTTGGTGGTGTTCTCCCGCACGTCGAGCCGGACGGTGCTGAAGCGGAACGCCTCCACTTCCCACCGGACCGGCCGCACGACGGCCTCGGCCAGCTCGGGCCGTCCCGCCTCCCGCAGCTCGTTCTCGATGAGTTTGAGATCGGCGAGCAGTGCGTCGGCGGAGGCATAGCCCGCCGGGTCCACCAGGCTCTCGCCCCGCTCGGTGGCGCGGATCATCACCTCCAGGCGGCGCAACATCACCGCCAGATACTGCCGATACACCTCGCCCGGGTTCCGGGCGGCGATGGCGTCACCCTCGCCCGTGGCGGTGAGCTCGCGTTCGAGCGCCTGCCGAAACCGATCCGTTATCGGCACGGCGCGCTCCGTGATGCTCAGCGCCCGCACCAGCTCGCTCAGGCGCCGGTGGTAGCGGCGCACTCCGGTGAGCCGGTTCTCCAGCAGCGTGGTACGGGTGACCTCGTTGGTGACGAACGGATTGCCGTCACGGTCGCCGCCGATCCAGGATCCGAACTGGAAGAAGGCCGGCACCTGAAACGGCTCCCCCGGGTAGTACTCGGACAACGCGCGCTCGACCTTCTCCATCAGGTCGGGCACCGCCTCGAACAGGGTTTCGTTGAAGAAGTGGAGGCCCCAGTACACCTCCTGGGGAACGGTCGGCTTGGACAGCCGCAGCTCGCCGGTCAGCCAGAGCAGCTCGATGTCGTTCCTGAGCCCGGCGACCAGCGCCTGGCGCTCGCGCGGCGTCCACCGGGGCGACTCCAGGTCTACCAGCCGGCGGTAGATCCGCCGGTGCTTCTCCAGCACGGTGACCCGCTTGGCCTCGGTGGGATGCGCGGTAATGACCGGCCGCACCCGGAGCTGCTCCAGCAGCGCCCGGATCTCGTCGGGCTTGGTGCCGCTGGCCGCGGCGCTGGAGACGACATTCTCGAACGTGCCGCGGAGCTGCTCGTGACCCCGTTCCGCCTCGATCTGCCGCCGCCGCCGCATGGCGGCGTTCTGCTCGGCGATGCTGAGCAGCTGGAACCAGATCCCCTGCACCTGGAGCGCCCGGGCGACCAGGTCGGGGCTCAGGCTCCCCACATCGCCCTCGCCCCGGAGCACCGGCTCGATGTCGGGCTGCCGCACCCGCACCAGCTCCATGAGAAGGCCGGAGAGCAGCTCCACCACCTCGGTGGCGTACGCCGCCGCGCTGGCGGCGGCCGGATCGAGTGACTCCGGGAGCGTGCCGGCGGCGAACGGCTCCAGACCTGCCTGGGTCACGCGACCTTGTCCCGGAGGGGCTGGCCCTGGAAAAAGAGACGGAGGTTTTCCAGCGCGCGCATGCCCATGGCGACCCTGGTCTCGCGCGTGGCGCTGCCGAGGTGGGGGAGGAGGACCACGTTCTCCATGGCGAGGAGCTCGGGAGAGACCTGGGGCTCGCGCTCGAACACGTCGAGCCCCGCACCCGCGAGGCGCCCGCCCCGGAGCGCCGCCACCAGCGCGGCCTCATCCACGACGTCGCCCCGCGCGGTGTTGACCAGGTACGCTCCCGGTTTCATCCGCGCCAGCCGCACCTCGTTCATCAGGTGCCGGGTCTCGGGAGTCGCCGGGCAGTGGAGCGAGACGAAGTCCGCCTCCTCCAGCACCTGCTCCAGGCGATCTCGCGGCTCGGCGCCCAGGGAGCGGGCCAGGTCGGGCGGCGGCGGATACGGGTCGTGGAAGATGATCTTCATGTCGAAGCCCTGATGCGCCCGCTTGGCGACCGCGCGGGCGATCCGGCCCATCCCCACCAGGCCGAGGGTCTTGCCGCTCACCTGAGTGCCGAGCATGTGGGTCGGACGCCAGCCGGTCCACGCGCCGGCGCGCAGGTGCCGCTCGCCCTCGCCCGCGCGGCGGGTGACGGTGAGCAGCAGCGTCATCGCGAGGTCCGCCGTCGCGTCGGTGAGGACGTCGGGCGTGTTGCTGACGGCCAGCCCGCGGCGCTTCGCCGACTCGACGTCGATGTGGTTGAAGCCCACACCGAAGTTGGCCAGCAGTCGCGCCCGCCGGGGCTCCACGCTCAACACCTCGTCCGTGAGCCGGTCGGTCACGGTGCACAGCAGCGCGTCCGCGGACTGAAGCGCCCGCTGCAGGCCATCGGGCCCCAGCGGACGATCCTCGCGGTTGAACGTCGCGTCGAAGTCTCTGGCGATCTCCCGCTCCACCGGGTCGGGGAGGCGGCGGGTGACCACGACCTTGGGCTTCGCGGTCATCGCGCGGCCACGGTCCGCTGCTTGAGCGCCGCCTTGACCGCCGCGCCCAGCTCGGCCGCGCTGGGGGCGACCGTGAGGCCCGCCGAGCGCATCATCTCGGCTTTCTCCGCCGCGGTGTCGCCGAAAGCGCTGATGATGGCGCCGGCATGGCCCATGCGCCGCCCCTTGGGCGCGGTGAGGCCCGCGACGTAGCCGATGACCGGTTTGGTCATGTGCTCCTTGGCGAAGAGCGCCGCCTCCGCTTCCTGAGGCCCGCCGATCTCCCCGATAATCATCACCGCCTCGGTCTCCGGGTCCTGCTCGAACAGCCTCAGGTGGTCGGTGAACGAGCTCCCGTTGATCGGGTCGCCGCCGATGCCGACGCTGGTCGTGATCCCGATCCCGACCTCCTTCATCTGCGAGGCGGCCTCGTAGCCCAGGGTGCCGGAGCGGGTGATCAGCCCGACGTTCCCGCGCATGTAGATGTGCCCGGGCATGATCCCGAGCATCGCCTTGCCCGGGCTGATGACGCCGGCGCAGTTGGGTCCCACCAGCGTGGTGCGGCGCTCCTTGGGGAAGCGGAAGAGATAGCGCTTCACCATCATCATGTCCTGCGCCGGGATCCCGTCGGTGATGGTGACGATGAAACGAATCCCGGCGTCGGCCGCCTCCATGATGGAATCGGCACAGAACGCGGCGGGCACGAAGATGATGCTGGCCGTGGCCCCGGTCTCCCGCACCGCTTCCTTCACCGTGTTGAACACCGGCCGCTCCAGGTGGGTGGAGCCGCCTTTGCCCGGCGTGACGCCGCCGACGACCTGGGTGCCGTAGGTGATCATCTCCCGGGCGTGGAAGGTTGCCTTGTCCCCGGTGAAGCCCTGGACCAGGACTTTGGTCTTCTCGTTGATCAGGATGCTCATGGCTGCCCGTTTCCTGCCGACTTGCGGCCGGCCTTCGAAGACTTGAGGGCGTCGACTACCCGCTCGGCGGCTTCCGCCAGGGTATCTGCGGTGATGATGGGGAGGCCGCTCTCTTTCAGGATCCGCCGTCCCTCTTCCACGTTGGTGCCGGCCAGCCGGACCACGAGGGGGATCTGGAGCTGGGTCTCGCGGGTGGCCTGGACCACGCCCTGCGCCACCCAGTCGCAGCGGTTGATGCCCGCGAAGATGTTGACCAGCATCGCCTGAATGTTGCTGTCGGAGAGCACCAGCTTGAATGCGGCGGCCACCCGGTCGGGGGAAGCGCCCCCGCCGACGTCGAGGAAGTTCGCGGGCGACCCGCCGGCGTGCTTGATCATGTCCATCGTCGCCATGGCGAGCCCGGCGCCGTTGATGATGCAGCCGATGTTGCCGTCCAGGGCGACGTAGTTCAGCCCGTACTCCGCCGCCTGCGCCTCCCGCGGATCCTCTTCGGCGTAGTCCCGCAGCTCGCTCACGTTGGGCCGGCGGAACATGGCGTTGTCGTCGAACGTCATCTTGCAGTCGAGAGCGAGGAGCTGCCCGTCGCCGGTCACCACCAATGGGTTGATCTCCACCATCGTGGCGTCGAGATCGCGGAACGCCCGGTAGGCGCCGAGCAGCGTCGTGACGGCGCGGCTGACCTGTGCCGGCGTGAGCCCGAGCCCGAAGGCGATCTCGCGCGCCTGGAAGGCGGTCATGCCCACCGCGGGCTCGACGACCTCGCGCAGAATCGAATCCGGCGACCGCTGGGCGATCTCCTCGATCTCCATGCCGCCCTGGGCGGAGGCGACCACCATGATCCGCTCGCTCTTCCGGTCCAGCACCAGGCCGAGGTAGATCTCGCGCTCGATCGGCACGGCGGCTTCGACGTAGAGCCGGTGCACCACCCGGCCCTCGGGGCCGGTCTGGTGGGTTACCAGCCGCTTGCCGAGCAGCGCCTTGGCCGCCGTGCGGACCTCGTCCTCACTGCCGCACAGCTTGATGCCGCCGGCCTTGCCCCGGGCGCCGGAGTGGATCTGTGCCTTCACCGCCCAGCGCGCGCCGCCGATTTCCGAGGCGCGGTAGACCGCCTGCTCCGGACTGTACGCCACGCCGCCACGTGGTATGGCTACCCCGAAGCCCGCCAGCAGTTCCTTGGCTTGATACTCGTGAATGTCCACGGTGCGGGGCTCCGCTGTTAGTGTGAACACCGTTGTCAGGCTCCGTCTACCGGCCGCCTTCGATCGCCTCGGCCATGCTCACGACGTTCTGTGCCATCCGCGCCGACGCCGCGTCGATCATCCGGCCGTCGAGCTGGGCCGCTCCCCTCCCCTCGCGCGCTGCCTCATCGAGGGCCACCAGGATCCGGCGGGCGCGCGCCACCTCCGCCGGCGGCGGGCTGAACACCTCGTTGGCGAGCGCGATCTGGCTGGGATGGATCGCCCACTTCCCCTCGATGCCGAGCGCCGCCCCGCGCCGCGCCGCCGCGCGATAGCCGTCCGGATCCTTGAAGTCGCCGAACGGCCCGTCGATCGGGCGGAGTCCGTAGGCCCGGCAGGCCACGGTCATGCGCGAGATCGCGGCGTGCCACTGGTCGCCCGGATAGTCGGGGTTGAGCCCCCCGATGCTCACCGTCCGGGCGCGGTTGCTGGCCGCGTAGTCCGCCACGCCGAAGTGCATCGCCTCCAGCCGACGGCTGGACTGGGCGATCGCCTCTACGTTCGCCATGCCGAGCGCGGTCTCGATCAGGACGTCGATCCCGATCCTGTGGTCGATACCCTTGGCCTCTTCGATCTGCGTCAGGAGTGCATCCACCAGATACACGTCGGCGGGGACCCCGACCTTGGGGATCAGCACGGTGTCCAGCCGGTGCCCCGCCTGCTCGACGACATCCACCACGTCACGGTACATGTAGTGGGTGTCGATGCCGTTGATCCGTACGCAGATCGTCTTGCCGGCCCCCCGCCAGTCCCAGTCGAGGAGGCCCTTGATCACATGGCGCCGCGCCTGCTCCTTGTCGCCCGGCGCCACCGCATCCTCGAGATCGAGAAAGACGTAGTCCACCTCGCTGTCGAGGGCCTTCTGGAACAGCTGAGGCTGCGAGCCCGGGACCGCCAGCTCGCTGCGCTGCAGACGCGGGCGGGCGGGCTCGTAGCGGGTGTGGCTCATCGAGCCGCGCCCGCCGTCGCCTTCTCTTTCGCCGCTGCCGCCGCCTGGGGCTGCGCGTCCGGCGCGCGGGGCGGGAGCTCACGCTTGTCCAGGGGCTTGGCCGTGCTGCGCCAGTACTCCGTGGCCGCGGCAACCCCGCTGCCGGGCGCGACCTTCATCCCCACGTCGCGCATCGCCATCTCGGCGCCCCCGATCCCGCTCAACAGCATCAGCTCGTTGAGATCGCCGAGGTGACCGATGCGGAACAGGCGGCCGGCCATCCGGGCGAGGCCGGCGCCCAGCGCCAGGTTGTAGCGGCGGTAGGCGACGTCGATCACCTCGGCCCCGTTCACGCCGGCCGGGACCATGATGGCGCTGACGGTGTCGGAGTTCCATTTCGGCGCCCGGGCACAGAGCTCGAGCCCCCACGCCCTCACGGCCTGCCGGGTCCCCTCGGCCAGCCGGTGGTGCCGGGCGAAGACGTTCTCCAGCCCCTCCTCCAGCAGCATCGCGATGGACTCACGCAGGCCGTAGAGCATGGGGAGGGACGGCGTATAGGGGAAATAGCCCGTGGCGTTCGCCTTCCGCATGTCGCCGAAGTCGAAGAAGCAGCGCGGCAGCTTGGCCTGGTCGTACTGGGCCAACGCCTTCTGGCTGGCGCAGACGATGCCGAGGCCGGCCGGGAGCATGAGCCCCTTCTGGGAGCCGGTGACGGCGAGGTCCACGCCCCACTCGTCCATCCGGAAGTCGATGCTCGCGATCGAGCTCACACCGTCCACCATGAGCAGCGCGGGATGGCCGGTCTCGTTCAGCGCTTTGCGCATCCCGGCGACGTCGCTGGTGACGCCGGTCGCGGTCTCGTTATGGGTGAAGAGCACCGCCTTGATCTTGCGGCCCTTGTCGGCCGCGAGAGTGTCGCGATAGCGCTCGATCGGCGCGCCTTCGCCCCACTCGGCGTCGAGCACCTCCACGTCGAGGCCGAGCCGCTGGGCCATGTCGATCCACAGATGGCTGAACATCCCGAATCGGGCGGCGAGCACCTTGTCGCCCGGGGAGAGGGTATTGGACAGCGAGGCCTCCCAGGCGCCGGTGCCGCTGGCGGGGAAGATGAAGGCCTGGCCCGTGGTGGTCTTGAAGATCTTCCTCAGATCCTGAAACAGCGGCCCGGCGAGCCCGGGGAAGTCCGACGAGCGGTGGTCCTCCATGGCGCGGTGCATGGCCCGGAGGATCCGATCTGGAACGTTGGTGGGCCCGGGAACGAAGAGATGATTGCGGCCGGCCATGCGCGGAACCTCGGTGAGGGTAATGAGTGTCGGGCGGGAGCGAGGTGCCCCCACCGGCAGCGACATCCGAAGCGACTACATTGGAGGCGCGGCTGAATAAACATGCGTCCGCGCCCGAGTGACCGCTCCATCTATACTACATTGCACCTTTTTTCACAAGCCTTGGAGCTCGTCCCTGCCCTCCTCGCCCGCCTCGTCCAGCCAACCGGGCAGCGCCACTGCGCTCCTGGGGGACCTCTACGCCGCGGCCACCGCGGCGGCTGACCCGGGTCCGGCCCTCGCGCGGAGCCTCGAGCGCCTGCCCGGAGGCGCGGCGTCGCCTTGGATCATCGCGCTCGGCAAGGCAGCCCAGCCCATGGCCCAGGCAGCGGTAGAGATCCTCGCCCGGCGCGGCGAGGACCCCGCCGGTGGATTGGTCGTGCCGCCGGCCCCGGCCCCCGCCCCTCATCCCCGGCTTCGCGTCGTTCCGGGCAACCACCCGGAGCCCGGCCCCGGCTCCCTCGCGGCAGCCGAGGCGCTGGGTGAGATCGCGGCTCGAGCCGCTCGAGGGGCCGAGGTCTGGGTGCTCCTCTCCGGCGGGACCACCAGCCTGCTGGGCGCGCCGGTCGACGGCATCACCCCAGAAGAACTGACCCAGCTCTACGCCCTCCTGCTGGGCTCGGGCCTGGACATCACCGCGATGAACCGCATCCGGAAGCGGTTCTCCCGCTGGGGCGGCGGCCGCCTAGCCCTCGCGCTGGCGCCGGCCCCGGTTCGAGTGTACGTCGTTTCCGACGTCATCGGCGACGACCTCGCCTCGATCGGCTCCGGTCCCTGCGTTCCCGATCCCACGACCGCGCGGGAGGTGCGGGACCTGCTGGAACGCTCCCGGCTGTGGGAGCGGATACCCCATTCGGCTCGGCGCCAGGTCCTCGCGGCGTGCGACGGCAGCAAAGCCGAAACGCCGAAGCCGGGTGATCCGGCGTTCGCGCGCGTGACGCTCGAGCTGATCGCGAGTAACGGCCTGGCCCTCGAAGCGGCGGCCAAGCGGGCGGCAGAGTTGGGCCTCGTGCCGGTGGTGGAGCGCACGCCGCTCGCCGGGGAGGCGTCGGCGGCCGGAACGAGTGTAGCCGCTACACTGCTGCAAGATTATGCGGCCACGGACAAGCCGCAACGTCGCTGCCGCATCTGGGGAGGGGAGACGACCGTGACCCTCGGTGACGTCGCGCCGGGGTTGGGCGGCCGCTGTCAGGAGCTCGCGCTCTCCGCCGCCCGGGCGCTCGCCGGAGCTCCGCGCGGTGTGGTGCTGCTGGCGGCCGGCACCGACGGACGGGACGGGCCCACGGACGCGGCCGGTGCCATCGTGGACGGGAGCACCTGGAGCGCGATCGCCGCTGGCGGACGGGACCCGGCCAGTGATCTAGCGGCGCACGACGCCTATCGGGCGCTCGACGCGGCCGGCGCTCTGCTTCGTCCGGGGCTCACGGGAACCAATGTGATGGATGTCGTCATCGGCGTCACGCTCGACGCCGGCGGGCACGCGCAGGCTGGGGGGCGGCAGCGTTGATCGCCGTCATGGCCCCTGAACCTTCGGCCGGAAGTCCAGCCCCAGAATCACGCTGACGTCCACCCTCCGCAACGAGTCCGGTTCCACCACCACCCTGCCTGCGCCGATCGCGTGACGCACATATTGGCCGGTGCCCTGATCCCCTCGACGCACGATGACGCGGGTGGACTCGACGGCCGCCTCGGCATTTCCATAGAACACCACGTCCAGACCCCGTCGCCGGAGCATCCGTGTGGCCGCACGAGCCACCCCGGCGCGCCTGGTCCCGTTCAGCACCTCTACCGTGACGCGCCGCTCGGGCGAAGGAATGGGATAGGCGTGCGCCCGCGGCGGCGGGGGCGGGGGCGGGACCAGGAGTCGCACCGAGGCGCCCAGGCCCACGGCCGCGATCGCGATCAGTCCGACACGGAGGAATCGGCGACGAGACTGTTCCAGAAGCGCACCGTGGGTTCGAGGAGGGGCCGGCCCGAGCTGACGAGGTGGCCCACTCGCGCCCTGGCCACTTCGCGAAGCACGACCACCGGCTCTGAGGGCAGCCGCTTCGCCAGCTCCGCCCGCCATTCTCGGGCGTGCTTCCTGCCCGGCTCCAGGTAATCGGCGCAATAGAGCATGCGTCCGACCATGTCCCACTCCGCCAGACCGATGGAGTGGTAGCGCACGGCGTCGAGCACGCCGCGATCGGTCTCGCCCTCCGCCTTCGCCCGCGCCGCGCTGGCGGGGCCGTGTCGCAGGTCGTCGGGGCCCGCGGCATCGGGCGCCCACCGCTGCAGCTCCTTCGCCGGCGCATCGCGCAGCGCGTCGTGCAGCCAGACGGCGTGAAGCCAGCGGCGGCGCTCGCCCTCTGGGATTCCCATTTCCCGGGCCCACCGCCCCGCCAGCTCTGCCACCCGCTCGATGTGCTCGCGCCGGGTGGGGGTCACGATGGCCCACTCGGGAAGGCTCAAACGACGCCCTCGCCGAGCACGATGTTGTCGATGAGCCGCGTGGCACCGACCCGGGCGGCAACGGCCACCACCGTGTCCTCCCGCACCTCCGTCACCGGGGCCAAGGACTCGGGCTCCGCGACGGCGATGTATTCCACCCGGATCTGGGGGGAGGCGGCGAAGATCCGGCGCATGCGCGCCTCGATCCGGGCCGCGGTTCGCTCTCCACCCTGCCAGGCCAGGTGCGCCTCCCGGAGCGCGCCGCTGAGTGCGGCGGCCTGCCGGCGCTCCGCGGGGTCGAGGTACGCGTTGCGACTGCTGAGCGCGAGGCCGTCCGCCTCCCGAACCGTCGGCACCACGATCAGCTCGATCGGCCAGTCGAGCTCCCGCACCATCTGCCGGATCAGGACCGACTGCTGCACATCCTTCCGTCCGAAGCAGGCGACATCCGGCTCGGTGATATGGAAGAGCTTCGCCACAACGGTGAGAACTCCGGCGAAATGTCCGGGCCTTGCCGCGCCCTCCCAGCGCTCCGCCGTCGGACCTGGCACGACCCGGATCTCCGGGGAGCCGGGGTACATCACCGTCTCGTTCGGCACGAAGAGCGCATCCACGCCGCGCCCCTCCGCCAGCCGGCGGTCGCGGGGCAGGTCCCGAGGATAGCGGGCGAGATCCTCCCCGGGTGCGAACTGGAGGGGGTTGACGAAGATCGTCATGACCACCGTATCGGCCCGGCGCCGCGCTTCGTCCACCAGCGTGAGGTGGCCCTCGTGGAGGTAGCCCATCGTAGGCACCAGCGCGATGCGACGGCCCTCGCGCCGCCGGGCGCGAACCCAGCCCCGGATGTCGGGAACGGTGGCCAGCTCGAGCATGCGCGCGGCGGGACCGGCGGAAGCATTCATTCGAAGCTGTGCTCTTTGCCCGGGTAGCGGCCCGACCGCACATCGTCGGCATAGGTTCGAACCGCTTCTCGCACCGCCCCGCCGAGCTCGGCGAAGCGCCGCAGGAACTTGGGAGAGAATCCTTCGTTGAGGCCCAGCATGTCGTGGAGCACCAGCACCTGGCCGTCGCAGTGAGGGCCCGCGCCGATCCCGATGGTGGGCACCTTGAGCAGCTCCGACACCCGCCGGGAGAGCTGGGAGGGCACCAGCTCCAGCACGATCGCGCAGGCGCCGGCTGCCTCCAGCTCCCGTGCGTCCTCCAGCAGCCGGTCGGCCGCCTGGCCCTCGCGTCCCTGCACCCGATAGCCGCCCAGCGCGTGCACCGACTGCGGCGTGAGCCCGAGATGGCCCATCACCGGAATTCCCCGCTCCACCAGCGCCCGGACGGTCTCGGCCATGTGGCGGCCGCCCTCCAGCTTGACGCCGTTGGCCTCGGTTTCCTGCAGCACTCGGCCCGCGTTGCGGATGGCTTCGGGAATCGAGACCTGGTACGTCAGAAAAGGCAGGTCCACGAACATCAGTGTGCCCGGCGCGCCACGCCGCACCGCCGCGGCATGGTAGATCATCTGGTCGAGGGTGGCACTGAGCGTCGTCTCCTGCCCCGCTATCACCTGGTTCAGGGAGTCACCCACCAGCAGCACGTCCACCTCCGCGCGGTCCAGCAGCCGGGCGAACGCGGCGTCGTAGCAGGTGAGCATCACCAGCCGGCGGCCGGCGGCCTTCCAGGCGGGCAGGTCGAGCACGGTGCGAGGACGCGCGTCAGCGTTCATGGGCCTCCAGCTCGGCCAGCTCTCGGATCCAGAAGTCGCGGTTGGGAAGCTCGGGATGGGGAATGATAAGGTCGGGGTCGGCGATCCGGCGACCGCCATAGCGCACGATGTCGAGGTCGAGGGTGCGCGCGCCCCAGTGTTCGGTGCGGACCCGGCCCCGGCTTCGCTCGATCGCCTGGCAGGCGGCGAGCAGCGCCCGCGGCTGGAGGGACGTCTCCAGCAGGACCATCTGGTTGAGGTAGGGGGGCTGGTCCATCCCCGCCAGCGGTTGCGTCTCCTCCACCGCGGAGGCCGCAACCAACCGGGTGGCAGGCAGGGCGGCGAGGGCGGCCCGCGCCGCGGCGAGATGCTCCTGTCGGTCGCCGAGATTGCTGCCGAGCGCGATGTACGCTTGCTCCGGAACGGTCACCCGCCTCAGGTCTCGACCGCGAAGTGCCGCGCGATCCGCTGGAGATCCGTGGCGACATCGCCGAGCTGCCGGATGGCCCGCTCCAGCTCGGCCTGTCCCGCCGCGGCGTCCTCCGCGCGGCGCGCCAGCTCGTCGGTTCCGCTGCGGGTGCGGGCGGACCCTTCGGCTACGCGCTCGATCTGCTGGCTCAGCCCGCCGACCGCGCCGAGCTGCTCGGACGCGGTGGCGGCGATGGCCTGCGCATGGCGGCCGGCCTCACTGGTGGTCCCGACGATGGCGTCCAGCGCCTGAGCGGCATCGGCGCTCAACTCCTCCACCCCGGCCACCGCGTCCCGGCCCCGTTCCATCTGGTCGGAGACCACCGCCACTTGGCTGCCGATCTCCTCCAGCAGCACCCGAGCCTCGCGGGCCGCCTGGAGGCTCTGCGCGGCGAGGTCCCGCACCTCTTCGGCCACCACGGCGAAGCCGCGGCCTTCCCTGCCGGCCCGCGCGGCCTCGATCGCCGCGTTGAGGGCGATGAGGTTGGTGAGATCGGCGATTTCGCGAATGGTCCCGATGAAGCCGCTGATCCGGCTGGTCAGCGTGCCCAGCTGCCCCACCTGCTCGACACTCCCGGCGACGAAGCCCTTGAGTCCCATGAGCCGCTCGATCGCCTGGCCGATGACGACCCGGTTGCGGCTGGCCACCTCCGCCGCGGTCCCGCTGGCCCGGGCCGCCTGCTCCCCCTGCTCCGCCATTGCGCGCGACGCCGCCGAGAGCGCGTCGGTGGACCGGCGGCCGCCGGCCACGAACCGCTCCAGGTCCGCCGTCCCCTCGCGCATGCCATGGGACACTTCGCCCAGCGCGGCGGCGGAGCCCCGGAGCGACTCCGTCACCCGGGCCAGCGCAGCCACCTGCTGTCCGATCTGGCTCACCGTGCTGAGCAGCGGCCGGCGCAGCTCCGCGATATGGATCGCGGTAGCCATCTGGTTGGCCAGGGTGCTGAGCGCCGTGAGATCCTTGGAGCCGTAGGCGTGGCGCTTGGGGTGATCCACCTCCACGAGGCCCAGCAGGTCGTCGCCGAAGCGGATGGGATGGATGACGGTGGCGCCCACCCCGTCCATCATCGGCCCCAGCCGCGGGTCGCGACGGACGTCGCGGATCGAGACCGGCTCCCCTCTGGCGAGGGCATCCTGCCGGATCGGGTCCAGCGCCGCTGGAGGGTCGCCGCGGTCGGGACGGCCGTAGGCGCCGCGGTATGCGAGCGTGAGCTCCGAGCCGTCCAGCCGGTAGATGCGGAAGTCGCCCCAGTCCAGCAGGCGGTACGCCAGACGCTCGATCTGGTCGAAGCTGCCCTGCAGGGTGGCGTTGCTGGCGATCGCCGTCTCCATCAGGTGCACCTTGTTGAGGTCTTCGGCGCCGATCGCCTCCTCGATGATCTTACGGGTCAGCAGCCCGAGCACGCCGAGGGCCAGACCCACCGCCACCCAGCCGACCGGCGCCAGCGTCTGGATCGTCGCGACCACGACGATGGCGGCGATGAGCGAGAGCAGGTAGGAGATGATCTCCCACCTGAGGATGAGAATCTTCTCCGCGTATTCCAGCTTGTCCCGCACCAGCAGCGTGAAATAGAAGAGCGAGCGGGTGGAGAAGAAGTACAGCACGACCAGGATGGCCGCGGCCGGGAGGAAATCCAGCGACAGCGTCGGCGAGCCGCTGAAGTAATGCACGGCGGCGAAGGGCCCGAACGCCGACATGAAGCCCAGGACTTCGCGGCCCGCGTTGATGACGCCCGCGCGGGGGAGCTTCCGGAGCCACACGATGTCGGCGCCGAGCACGCCGAGATAGAGCGCGAGCACGACCGGCGCGGGGCCGACGGTGACCGCGCCGACCAGCACGGGGATGCCGCTCTGCGTCAGGTAGGAGTACTTGCTGAGCCGGATGGGCGCGGACCGCAGCACCAGGATCATGAGCGTCAGGAGCGTCACGGCGACGGGCTGATCCAGCCAGCGCAGGTCCACCGCCAGGGCCACCACGGTGGCCACCAGGCCCCCGATCACCAGGATCCGGGCGTAGCGATCGAGCAGCGTGCCGACGTCGATGCTCATGCCACCGCCGGCGCCGGGTCGAGCCCCGCTCGCAGCTCGCGCAGGAACCGCTTGGCGCCGGCGACCCCGTCGTTGCCGAGGGCCTCCACCAGCGCGCTGCCCACGACGACCCCGTCCGCCAGCCTGGCGACGGTGCGCGCCTGCTCGGCGGTGGAGATGCCGAATCCGACGGCGATCGGCAGGCCGGTAGCGCCTCGCACGCGGGCGACCGAGTCGGTCAGGTCGGCCGCCAGCGAGCGGCTCGCGCCGGTGACACCGAGCCGCGCGACCAGGTAGACGAAGCCCTGGGCTCCCTCCACCGCGGCGGTCAGGCGCTCGGGGCGGGTCGTCGGTGCGATCAGCCGGATCAGATCGAGGGAACTCCGCTGCACCGCCCGCTCCACCCCGGGATCGCTGCCCGCGGGCAGATCGGTGAGGAGCAGGCCGGCGATTCCAAGGCTCTCCGCGTCGCGCAGGAAGCGATCGAGCCCGTACCGAAGAATCGGGTTCATGTAGCTGAAGACCACGACGGGACGCCGCAGGCGGGAGCGATCGATCAGCTCGAAGGTTCGCGCCAGGGTCATGCCCTGCTGCAGCGCCTGATGAGTGGAGCGCTGGATCGTCGGGCCGTCGGCGAGAGGGTCGCTGAAGGGCACCCCGACCTCCAGTACGTCGGCCAGCTCGTCGGCGATGCGGAGCGCCTCCCCGCTGGCGCGGGGATCGGGGTAACCGGCCGTCAGGTACGGAACCAGAGCGATGCGGCCTCGCTTCCGGAGGTCGCCGAACGCGCGGGTGAGGACGGAGTCAGACAAAGTAGTCGCCGACGGTCAGACCGTAGCGGGAGGGGTTGGTGACCTTTACGATGGAGCGCCGGTAGTTGCCGGCCTCGTCGCGCTCGGAAAGGCTCGCCGGGCGGCCGGGCGGTGGCACGGTCCCGCCGTCGGACTCCACCGCGATCCGCACCACCGGCCGGTTGAGCTGCTGGGCGTCGGGATCGGGCGCCGCGACGATCGCCACCTCGAAGGTGTCCAGGATCACGCAGGTCCCCACGGGATAGACGCCGATCAGATTGATCAGGGCCTTGACCAGGATGGTGTCGTAGCCGCGCTTGGGGTTCTGCCACATCTCCCGCAGCACCTGGTCCGGCTCGATGGGCACCGTCTGGTAGCTGCGCCGGGTGGTGGCGGCGTCGAATCCGTCGGCCACCGCCACGATCCGGGAGTAGATCCCCAGCTCGCGCGGCCGGACCGTCCGGGGATACCCCGACAGGTCGGTCTTCATGTGATGCTCGTGCGCGGTCAGGATCGCCCGATAGGGAGTCTCGTCGTACGACCGCAGGGTGAACAGGGTCAGCGCACCGAGCCAGGGGTGCGCCTGCATCACGCGCCACTCCTGCTCATCCAGCCCGGTCGTCTTGTTGAGGATCTCGACCGGCACGCGTGCCTTCCCCATGTCGTGGAGCAGGGCCGCCATCCCGAGGTCGTACAGCTGGAGCCGCGAGAAGCCCAGCTTTCTCCCCAGCGCCACCGAGAAGATGCAGACGTTCACCGAGTGGGTGAAGGTGTACTCGTCGTAGTCCCGGATGGTGGTGAGACCCATCAGCGAGGTCTCGTTGTTGAGTACCTGGTCCACGATGAGCTGCACCGCCCGCTTGACCCGCTTCACGCTGGTCGCCCGTCCCATCCGGACGCTGGTGATGACGTCGCGGGTGACTGCGACGCCCTGGGAATACACTCGCTTGGCCGCTTCCCGCTCCTGCTCCGTCTCAGCCAGGTCGTGATGGCTGGCGCGCTCGATCTCCAGCGAGGAGACGCCGGCGGCACCAAGGCGCTCCGTCAGCTCGTCGAAGCGCTCTTCCGGCAGTTTTTGCTCCGAGATGCTGAGCAGCAGGCTCAGCAGGATCTGCCACTCGCGCCGGTCGCTGGCTCGGATCCGCAGCGCCCCGATCTCGAACGCCCGCAGCATCACCAGGATCTGGCTGAAGGAGGCATAGTTGTCGAGCTCGAGGCGAAGCCGGGTCGCGTTGACGAAGATGAAGTCGCCCGCCAGCCGGACCTCGAGATCGCTCTCGATGGCGAGCAGCGCCTGGGCGGTGGTGTGCAGGTCGTGGAGCGACTTCTGCACGGTGGCGTTCTCGACCGGATAGAGCTTCAGGCTGCGGAGCGCGGTGTAGAAATCCAGCAGGAGGGCGCGTCCGCCCTGGCGAAGCTGCCCTTCGGCCGCCGGCCGGGGGTCGGCGTTGGCCGGCTGGGTCATTTGGCACTCTCCCGGAGTGCGCGGCTCACGGCGTTACGGACCACCAGGTCCTTGTCCTCCGCCACCTGCGCGAGGATGTCGCGGGCCTCCGGCGTGCGGATCTTGCCCAGAGCGATGGCGGCACAGGCCCGCGTCTCCGACGACTCCTTCAGCTTGAGCAGCCCGCGCGGGAGCAGCATGCCGCTCAGGGCCTTGACCCCGCCGGGGCCCGCGATGGTGCCGTAGGCCTCGAAGAAGGCCATCTTCTCGGTGAGATCCATTTCCTTCACGCTCTTGCCCAGCACGACCGACTCCACCCGCTTGAGCGCGCCCTTGTAGCCTCGCCCGCCGACGACGCGGACCGCCGCGAGTCGCACGCCGCGGTCCTCGTCCTCGATGGCCTTGTCCACCAGAGCGAGCGCCGCCGGGGTGGCGAGTTGGGCCAGTGCCTGGACCGAGGCCAGCCGCACCGCCGGGTCCTGGTGGGTCACCGTGTTTCCCAGACCCGGCACGACCTGATGGAGCCCGAGCCGGCCGCAGGCCGCCACGACCGATACCAGCGCGGGCGAGTCGGGCGAGCGCAGGATGCGCAGCACCTCGTCGGTGTGGGCCGAGGCCAGCCGGTCCGCGACGCCCTCGAGCAAGGTCTTGAGGCCGGGCGAGGCCAGGGTCGGGATGGCGCTCAGCACCGGTTCCAGCGCCGTGGCCCGCAGCTCCCGCAGCACCTCGGCCACCTCCGCCTCACCGGCGAGCGAGGGGGTCTCGTCCAGCGATTGCAGCAGCTGCGACACGATCGTCGGCTCGCTCAGCTTGGCGACGAACGCATCGAGGCGCGTGAGCTCGGCCGGCATGACGCCCTGGCCCCGGGTGGCGAGCAGCTTGCTCTCGCGCAGCACCGCCGCCGCGGTGCGGAAGTCTCGCGCGTTGAGAAGATTGGGGAAGAGATGGTCGAGGATGTCCAGCACTTCGGACCGGATCCGGGGATCACCCTCGAGCTCGAACATGTCGAAGAGGATGTTGAGGGCCGAGGTGCGAACGTCGCGGCGATACTCGTACTCGACCTCTCGGGCGACCTGATTGATCTCCGACTCGTCGAGGAAGTAGAGGGTGGAGTCGAAGTCTTCCAGATCCACCACGCCCTTCGGCTTGGGCGGGGCCTCCTCCGCCACCTGTCCGCGACGCTCCTGCGCGGCGGCGGTGTCGCCACCGGTGGGGTAGGTGCCGGTCTGCTCCGGCATCGCGCCGCCGCCCTCACCGAAGAACTCCACGAACTGATACTGGATGTACTGGAACTCCTGCTCCCAGAGCAGTGTCAGCAGATCGTCGCCGGCGTCGGCCGGGAGATAGCGGGCCCGGTTGATCAGCTCCAGGAACCGGGTCAGCTCTTCCTCCTCCGCCCCCCGCCTGATCGTGAGCGAGCGCATCCCGTCCTTGAAGAGGCCCCAGGCCAGGCTCTCGTTCTTGTTGGCCTGGTGATAGACCACCTGCTCGTCCCACACGAAATCCGTCTCCGCCACCGTCAGCACCAGCTCGTCGAGTACCGCCCAGATCGGGGAGAACGCCGCGCGCAGGTTGTCCGTGGCGCGCTGGTAGATCGGATTGTTGGGGAGGTACATGTGGAACGCGCGGAGCGCCTTGCCCAGGCCGTTAATCAGCTCCGCCACCTGGGAGGCGGGCAGAAGCTCGGACAGCGGGCCCGCCGTCACACGGGGCTCCCGAGCAGGCGGGCCACGTGGGCCACGTCCTTGTCGCCACGCCCGCTGAGGCAGACCAGCACCGGCTCGTCGGCGCTCCAACGCCCGCGCGACCGTCGTACCCAGGCCAGCGCATGCGCGGTCTCCAGCGCGGGGATGATCCCCTCCAGACGGGAGACCGCCTGGAACGCGTCCAGCGCTTCCTCGTCGGTGGCGGAGTCGTAGCGGACCCGGCCGGTATCACGCAGCCAGCTGTGCTCGGGGCCCACACCCGGATAGTCCAGCCCCGCGCTCACGGAGTGCGCCGGCGCCACCTGCCCGTCGGCGTCCTGGAGCAGATAGCTCAGGCTGCCATGCAGCACGCCGGGCGTCCCGGCGCTGAGCGTCGCGCTGTGCTGGCCGCTCTGCAGGCCGCGGCCGGCGGCCTCGACGCCCACCAGCTCGACCTCGGCGTCGTCGAGAAATGCGGTGAAGATCCCGATCGCGTTGCTGCCGCCGCCCACGCAGGCCACCACGGTGCGCGGAAGCCGCCCCATGCGCTCCAGCAGCTGGGCCCGCGCCTCCCGGCCGATCACCGCCTGGAAGTCGCGGACCATGCGGGGATAGGGATCGGGGCCGACCACGGAGCCGATGATGTAGTGCGTGGTGGGCACGTTGGTGACCCAGTCGCGGAGGGCTTCGTTGGTCGCGTCCTTGAGCGTGCGAGTGCCCGACTCCACCGGAATGACCGTGGCACCGAGCAGCTGCATGCGATACACGTTGAGCGCCTGGCGGGCCACGTCCTCGGCACCCATGTAGACCACGCACTCGAGGCCGAACCGGGCGCACACGGTCGCCGTCGCCACCCCGTGCTGCCCCGCCCCGGTCTCGGCGATGATTCGGCGCTTACCCATGCGCCGGGCCAGCAGCGCCTGACCGACCGTGTTGTTGATCTTGTGGGCGCCGGTATGGTTGAGGTCCTCGCGCTTGAGGAGAACGGGCGCGCCGACTTCCTCCGACAGCCGCGGGGCGGCGGAGATCGGCGAAGGTCGCCCCACGAACTCGGCCAGCAGCGCGTCGAGCTCGGCCCAGAACGCGGGATCCATCCGGACACCGTCGTACAGTGCCGTGAGGTCGTCGAGCGCGGCCACCAGCGTCTCGGGAACGTAGCGGCCGCCGTAGGGCCCGAACCGACCGGCGACCGAGCTCTCAGCCGACAGTAGGGCTGCGTCCAAGCACCGCCTCCAGAAAGCGCGCGATCTTCTCGTGGTCCTTGATGCCGGGGAGGGACTCCACCCCTGAACTTACATCGACGACATCGGGTCGAACGAGAGCGATCGCGCGGCCGACATTCTCGGGGGTGAGCCCGCCGGCAAGCGCCAGGCGCGAGTTCGACATCCGACGCCGGGCCTCGACGGCCAGAGCCAGGTCGAGCCGGACTCCGGCCCCTCCCTGGACGCCGGGCACCCTGGGCTCGATCAGGACCGCGTCCGCGTGGGGGCTGGTCTCGGGCAGGAGGTCCAGGTCCTCGGGCCTCGCAATTCGCAGGACTCTCCACACCATGAGACCGGCCTCCGCCAGGCTGGCGGCATCGGCCGGTCCGTACGGACCGTGGAGCTGAGCCCCCGCGAGGCCCGCCTCCCGCGAGCCACGGACGATTTCCTCGACGGACTGATCGCCGAACACCCCGAGCACCGGAACGCCTCGCGATGCGGCCACTATCTCCGCCGCCCGCACGAAGCTCACCCTCCGGCGACCCCCAGCAAGAACGACGCCCAGATAGGCTGCCCCCGCCGCCGCGGCTCCGGCAGCGTCCTCGGGCCGGGTAATGCCGCAGATCTTGACCCTAGCGGTCACGGCGCGGCACCTCGGCCAGCTCCCGGAGAAGCCGGGCGGGATCGCCGGCCGCGGAGAGCGCGGTTCCGATGAGCACGGCATCGGCGCCGGCCGCGGCCGCGCGCACGACATCCCCTCGCCCGTGCATTCCGCTCTCGGCGACGGCGACCACCTGGTTGGGTACGGTCGCGAGCAGCTTCCACGCGGAGACCACGTCGATGCGGAACGTATCCAGGTCCCGGCTGTTGACGCCGACGATCTCCGCTCCAGCCTCGAGCGCCCGGGTCAGCTCGGCATCGGTGTGTACTTCCACCAGGGCGTCCAGCCCGGCGGATCGGGTCCACGCGAGCAAGGATCGAAGCCGCTCGGGAGCCAGCGCACGAACGATGAGCAGCACCGCCGCGGCGCCGGCCGCGCGCGCCTCGACGATCTGAACTTCGTCCAGAATGAAGTCCTTCCGTAGCACCGGGAGGGCGACCTTCGAGGCAGCGATGCGGAGATCGTCTACCGAGCCGCCGAAATGGGGACCGTCGGTGAGGACCGAGACGGCGGCAGCTCCGTGCTCGGCATAGAGCACGGCCCGCTGACCCGGTTCCAGATCGTCCCGGATGACTCCGGCCGAAGGCGATCTCCGCTTCACCTCGGCCACGACGCGAACCCGCTCCCGGCGGAGCGCCGCGCGGAGCGAGGGCGGTGCTGGGCGGTCCGCCGCCTCCCGCTCCAGCGCGCCGCGCCGCCGGCTCAACGCGGGCAGCTCGAGCCGGGTGGAGGCCAGGATCTGGTCGAGCGTAACGGCCATCTTGCCCTTCGGCGCGTGTTCGGGTATGATAATTCGGGCTCTGTTCGGTCGAATCTACCCAGGCACGGAGACGGCGGTATGCCGCTGACCAAGCGTCAAAGTGAAATCCTCAGCTACCTGCAGGGGCACATCCAGGACAACGGGTACGCCCCCAGCTTCGAGGAGATCGCCGAGCAGTTCGGCTTCCAGTCGCTCGCCACGGTGCACGAGCATCTCACCAACCTCGAGCGCAAGGGCTACATCCGCCGCTCTTACAACGAGAGCCGTTCCATCGAGGTGCTCCCCCCACGCGGCACTTCCGCCGCCACCGACATCCCCCTGCTGGGGAAGGTCGCGGCCGGCACGCCGATCGAGTCCCTGATGCACCAGGAGAGCATCGCCGTACCCGACTCCATGCTGCCCCGCCGCGGTCCCAACTACGCGTTGCGAGTCCAGGGCGCCTCCATGATCGACGAGCACATCCTCGATGGCGACGTCGTGGTGGTGCACGGCAAGCAGGCGGCCGAGAACGGTGAGATGGTCATCGCGCTGGTGAACGGGAGCGAGGCCACGGTCAAGAAGTTCTACCGCGAGCCCGGCGGCTGGATTCGCTTGCAGCCCGCCAATGCCGCCATGCAGCCGATGCGCTTCCAGGAACGCGACGTCCTGATTCAAGGCGTAGTCGTCGGGGTGATCCGGAAGTACTGACCTCCCAGCCCGATACGGCGGGAACGGCAAAAAGTGAAGGGTGAAAACGGTGGTCGATCACCCGCTTCACGCTTCACCTCTTACCGTTCCGGTCCTACACGTCAGCGTGCCCCCGCAACCGAGGCGCGGCGCAGTCGCTCCAGCGCTTCGGCCGCGGCGCCGCTCTCCAGAGAGTTTCGCGCCCGTGCTACCGCCTCGTCGAAAGACCATCCGCCGCCGGAAACATAGAGACCCGCCGCAGCGTTGAGCAGCACCGCGCTGCGGATGGCGACCATGTCGTCCTCGCCAGCCAGCAGGCGCTCGATGCGCCGCGCGTTCTCCGGCGGCCACCCGCCCGCGAGTCCATCCAGGTCGTCGCAGTCGAGGCCGTGTCGCGCCGGCTCGATCTCCCACTCCGCCACCGCGCCATCGCAGACCTCCCATACATCGGTTTTCCCGCAGGGGCTCACCTCGTCCATCCCGACGGAGGCGTGGAGCACCAGCGCGTGAGCGGCACCGAGCCGGGAGAGGGCCGCGGCGAGCAGGGGCGCTCGGGCTCGATCGGCCACGCCGACCACCTGGCGCCTCACGCCGGCGGGGTTCACCAGTGGCCCCAGGAGGTTCATGATCGTCGGCACGCCGAGCTCGCGCCGCACGGGGCCCACATGCCGCATGGCCGGGTGGAAGCTGGGCGCGAAGAGAAACACCAGCCCCGCCTCGCGGAGCACGGACGCGGCCGTGGCAGCGCTCAGCTGGATGCCCACTCCGAGGGCCTCGAGCACGTCGGCCGAGCCGGAGCGCGAGGTGTAGCTCCGGTTCCCGTGCTTGGCGACCGGCACACCCGCACCCGCCACCACGAACGCCGCGGCGGTGGAGAGGTTCACCGTGCCGATCCGACCACCTCCCGTGCCACAGGTGTCCACCAGCCGGTCCGGCTGCTCGGATTCGACCCGCAGCATGGTCTGCCGGAGGGCGAGGGCCGCACCGGCCACCTCTTCCGCCGTTTCACCCTTGGCCCGCAACCCCATCAGAAGGCCGGCGGTCAGCACCTGCGCGGCCTCCCCGCGCATGACCACGCCGAAGGCGGCGGCGGCCGCCTCGGCGGAGAGTGATTCTCCCCCGGCGAGCACCGCGACGGCGTGCTGGAGCGGGTTGTCTTGGGTCACGGTCGAACGTATCCGAGAAGTTGGCCTTTTGTCAAATGGGACAAGGGTTTGCGCAGCTTGCCGGGGGGTCCTCCGACGGCTAGATTCCGGGCCGATGAGCCGGACATTCCTCGCCGCGCTGCACTTCGACGGCACCGGGTTCGTCGGGTGGCAACGCCAGCCGGCCGGGCGCTCGGTCCAGGCCGAGTTCGAGCGGGTGCTGGAGCGTCTCTTCGCCCGGCGCACGGTGGCTCACGCAGCCGGCCGCACCGATGCCGGGGTGCACGCGATCGGGCTCGCCGTCAGCTTCTCCGCCCCATCTTCCTGGAGCTCCCCCTCGCTCCGCCGAGCCCTCAACGCGCTCCTCCCCAGGGATTGCTGGGTCGAGTCGGTGCAGCCGATGCAGCCCGGCTTTCATGCCCGCAAGAGCGCGATCTCTCGCCGCTACCGCTACGACATCGGCACCGACGACGCCGCCGGGTCGCCCTTCCGCCGGCGCTTCGAGTGGGCCCTCGGCCGTCCGCTGGATATCGCGGCGCTGCGCGCCGCCGCCACGCTCCTCCTCGGCGAGCACGACTTCCGGGCCTTCGCCGCGAAGGGCGAGCCAAGGCCGCACTATCTCTGTCGTCTCTCCTGCGTCGAGTGGGAAACCCGGCCCGAAGGCCGAGGTGTAACCTTCCACGTCGAAGCCGACCGGTTCCTGCATCACATGGTGCGCATGCTGGTAGGCACCATGGTGGACGTGGGACTCGACCGGCGGCCGCTCGCCGACATCGAGGCCCTGCTGGAGCGGGGCGACAACTCCGAGACCAGTCCTCCGGCGCCGCCACACGGCCTCTACTTCGTGGCGGCGACCTACCCCGACGCGCTCTATGCCGACGAGGCGGAGGAGGCCCATGCGGGTGTCGAGCGCGCGTAGCGGCGCCCTGCTGATTCTAGCCGTCCTGATGGCCTGCGATCGGCCCGAGCCCGCGGTTCATCGCAGCTCCGCCGGCGCCCAGGCCGCCGCGGCGCCACGGCCTCAGGCCCAGCCCGCCGTGCAATCGGCGGTCGACGCGTCCCGGCGCACCGCCCTCGTCACCGCCACCGAGCGCGTCTCGGCGGCCGTCGTCTCCATCAACACCCGCTCGCGCCAGGAGCTCACCGCCCGCTCGCCCTGGGATTTCTTCTTCGTGCCCGAGCGCTCTCGCCTGGTCGAGGGTTACGGGACCGGTTTCGTGGTCCGGCCGAACGGCATCATCATCACCAACCAGCACGTGGTCGCCAACGCCGAGCGGGTGGTGGTCACCCTTCCCGACGGCACCGATCTTCCAGCCAAGGTGCTGGGCGAGGATGCGCTCACCGATATCGCGGTGCTCAAGGTGGACCGTCAGGGACTCGCGAGGGTGCGGACCGGCCGGAGCACCGATCTCATGATCGGCGAGTGGGTCGTCGCCCTGGGCAATCCCTACGCCTACCTGCTGGGGAACGCCGAGCCGACCGTCACGGTCGGCGTGGTGAGCGCCACCAATCGCAACATCCTGCCGAGCGGCGATCAGACCGGGCTGTACTTCGACATGATCCAGACCGACGCCGCGATCAACCCCGGCAACTCCGGCGGACCGTTGACCAATGCGCTGGGCGAGGTGATCGGGGTCAACTCCTCGATCTTCAGCAGCAGCGGTGGGTCGGTGGGCCTCGGCTTCGCCATCCCGATCGAGCGGGCGCTTCGGGTGACGGACGAGATCATCAAGAACGGCTCGGTGCGCCGCGCCTGGGTGGGACTCGATGTCGAGGGCGCCTCCGCGATGCGCGATTGGAAGGCCGCCGGAGGCGTGACCGTGACCGGCGTCGCGCCCGACGGCCCCGCGTCGAAGGCCGGCCTCAGGCGAGGCGACGTCCTCACCGAGGCGAACGGGCGTCCGCTCCGCAACTATCTCGACTGGGAGGCCGTGAAGCTCGATCTCCACGTGGGCGACGCCGTGGACCTCTCGGTGCGAAGTGGCCGCCGCGAGGTGCGGCGCAGGGTGGTGACCGGCGACCTGCCGACGGTCACCGCCGAGAAGTACACCCTGCTCGAGGATCTCGAGCTCGTCACGGTGACGCCCGCCATCCGCGCCGAGCGCGGGATCCGGAGCGAAGCGGGCGTGCTCATCTTCCGGATCTCGCCGTCGGTGAGCGACGCGACCGGGCTGCGCGAGGGCGACGTCATCCTCGCCATCAACCGCACCGCCGTGCGCGGCGCCTCGCAGGTGGGCGAGCTGCTCAACGTCCGTCCGGGCGAGATCGTGCGGATGTACCTCGAGCGGGAGGGCCAGATCACCTTCACCGACCTGGTGTTCCGGTGAGCGACGAGCGCTGGACCTCGCCGCTCGGTACCCGTTACGCCTCGCCCGCGATGCAGCGGCTCTGGGGTGAGCCGCACCGGATCGGGCTCTGGCGCCGGATCTGGCTCGCGCTGGCGGAAGCCGAGCGGGAGCTGGGCCTGCCGATCACCGACGAGGCGCTGGCCCAGATGCGGGCCCACCTCGACGACGCGGACCTCGCGGCGGCCGCGCGCTACGAGCGGCGGTTCCGGCACGACGTCATGGCTCATGTCCACGCCTTCGCCGACCAGGCGCCCGCCGCGCGCCCGTTCCTGCACCTCGGCGCCACCAGCGCGCTGGTCACCGACAACGCCGACCTGATCGTGATGCGGGACGGCCTGCGCCTGCTGCTCGGCCGGGTCATCGCGGTGCTCTCCGCCCTGGAGGGCTTCGCCCGGCGTACCGCGGGGATTCCGTGCCTGGCCTACACCCACTTTCAGCCCGCGCAGCTCACCACCGTGGGCAAGCGGGCCACGCTCTGGATGCAGGACTTCGGCCTCGACGCCGAAGAGCTCTGCCACCGGATCGAGACCCTGCGGCTGCGGGGTTGCCAAGGCACCACCGGCACGCAGGCCTCCTTCCTGGAGCTCTTCGGCGGCGATGACGGGAAGGTGCGCGAGCTGGAGCGCCGGGTCACCGCCAAGCTCGGCTTCAGGGATCAGTTCGCGGTGACCGGCCAGACTTACCCCCGGAAGGCGGACAGCCAGATCCTCGACGTCCTGAGCGGTGTCGCCCAGTCGGCGGCCAAGATGGCGGCCGACCTGCGGCTGCTGCAGCACGAGGGCGAGTTGCTGGAGCCATTGGAGGCGGAGCAGATTGGCTCCAGCGCCATGGCCTACAAGCGGAATCCGATGCGGGCCGAGCGGATCAGCGGGCTGGCCCGGTTCGTGATCTCGCTCCAGGCCAACGGCGCTCACACTGCGGCGGCACAGTGGCTGGAGCGCACTCTGGACGACAGCGCCAACCGGAGGCTCACGCTCCCGGAGGCCTTCCTGGGTACCGACGCGATCCTGGTGCTCGCCACCAACATCGCGGCCGGGCTCGAGCTGCGGGAGGATGTGATCCGGCGGAACGTCACGGAGAAGATGCCGTTCATGGCCACCGAGCGCTGGCTGATGCTCGGGGTGGCGGCGGGCGGCGACCGCCAGGCGTTGCACGAGGTGATCCGCCGGCACAGTCTCGCGGTGGCCGACGCGGTGGCCCAGGGGGCGCCCAACGACCTGCTCGAGCGGCTCGGCGACGACCCTGCGTTCGCCGGCATCCCGGCGGCCGACCTGAGCGCCCAGCTCGAGCCGGTCAACTACACCGGCCGGGCCACCCGGCAGGTGGGCGAGTTCCTGGAGGAGTATCTCCGCCCACTGCTGGCTCGCGCCCGGCCGCTCGCGGCGGAAGCGGGGAGCGCGGAGGTGAGAGTATGACGGCGCGCACGCTGGCCGAGAGCCGGCTTCCACTCCCGCTGCTGCGCCGCGGGAAGGTGCGCGAGGTGTACGAGGTGGACGACGGACACCTGCTGCTGGTGGCCAGCGACAGGGTGAGCGCCTTCGACATCGTGATGCGCGAGCCGATCCCGAGGAAGGGCGCCGTGCTCACCCAGATGAGCGCCTTCTGGTTCCAGCGGCTGGCGGGCGTCGTGCCCTCGCATTTCATCACCGCCCACTCGGAGGAGATCCTGGCGCGGCTTCCGGCGCTCCGTGATCGGCGCGCCGAGATCGAGGGACGCGCGATGCTGGTGCGGCGGACCGACCCGGTGCCGTTCGAATGCGTGGTGCGCGGCTATCTCTCCGGCTCGGCATGGGTGGAGTACCGGGACACCGGTACGCTTGCCGGCGAGCCCCTGACCGCCGGGCTGATCGAGAGCGCGCGGCTGGACCCTCCGCTCTTTTCACCAGCCACCAAGGCGGCGTCCGGTCACGACCTCAACGTCACGTTCGAGACGATGGCCGGGGGGCTCGGCCGGGAGCTGGCCACCGGACTGAGACACGCCAGCTTCGAGGTGTATCGCGCGGGCCGCGACCACGCGGCCGCCAGGGGAATCATCATCGCGGACACCAAGTTCGAGTTCGGCCTGACTCCGAGCGGGGAGCTGCTGCTGATCGACGAAGTCATGACGCCCGACTCCTCGCGCTTCTGGCCCGCCGATCGCTACCAGCCCGGGCGTCCCCAGCCGAGCTTCGACAAGCAGCCGCTGCGCGACTATCTGGCCGGGCTCCGCCGCGAGGGGCGGTGGAACGGCGAGGCCCCTCCACCAGAGCTGCCCGCGGAGGTCGTGGAGGCGACCAGCCGGCGCTACCTGGAGGCGTTCCGCCTGATCACGGGACGGGAGCTGGCAACCGCGTGATCCGCACCGCTCCCGAAGGGCGCTGGTTCATCGTCGGTGCGTGGGCGGTCGCGATCCTCCTGCTGCTGCTGGCGGCCCGGTCGGGCTCGGCCGGCTGGTGGGTCGGCGCCGGGCTGTGGACCGCGCTGGCGGTCTGGGTGGTGGCCTTCTTCCGGGACCCGGAGCGCCGGTGGGCTGTCGGGGAGCGAATGATCGTCGCGCCGGCGGACGGCAAGGTGGTGAGCGTGATCGAGACCGAGGAGCCGGCCTTCCACGGCGGCCGGGCGGTCCGCATCTCGATCTTCATGAACGTGTTCGACTGTCATGTGAACCGGTATCCCGTGAGCGGTACCGTCGCCTACCGGCACTACAACCCGGGGAAATTCGGGCACGCGGCGGCGGAAAAGTCGAGCCTCGGGAACGAGCAGTCATCCGTCGGCGTGGCCGCCGCGCGCGGCAAGGTGCTGATCCGGCAGATCGCCGGCCTGGTGGCCCGCCGCATCGTCACCGATCACCAGGTGGGGACCGAGGTGCACCAGGCGGAGCGTCTCGGCATCATCCGGTTCGGCTCGCGGGTTGACCTTTTCCTGCCCGTGGGGACGCGGTCGCTGGTGCACACCGGCGACAAGACCCGCGCGGGCGTCACGGTGGTGGCGGAATGGAACTGATGCAGCGACAGGAAGGCGTGCGCCGGCGCACCATGCGCCAGGTCGTCGTGGTCATGCCCAGCGCGTTCACCCTGGGCAACCTCTTCTTCGGGTTCTGGGCGATCGTCTCCGCCTTCAACGGCAACTTCCGCTGGGCGGGCTGGTTCATCGTCTTCGCCGGAATTCTGGACATGCTGGACGGCCGGGTCGCCCGGCTCTCCGGCACCGGCACCCGCTTCGGCGCGGAGCTGGACTCGCTGGTGGACGTGATCTCATTCGGCGTGGCCCCCGCCCTGCTGATCTACTTCCTCGACTTCTCCAGCGCGGGCCGCTTCGCCTGGATCCTCTGCTACATCTACGTCACGGCCGTGGCCCTGCGGCTGGCGCGGTTCAACGTGCTCTCGGTGGGGAAGCCGTCCACCGGATGGTTCACCGGCCTGCCCTCGCCATCGGCCGGGATGACGCTGGCGGTGTACTACCCATTCAGCCAGACCGAATGGTACCGCGCGTCCGTCGCCTACCTCGACCTGCAGCACCAGGGTCTGGTGGTGCTGATGCTGCTGCTCGCCCTGCTGATGGTCAGCAACGTGAAGTATCCCAAGTTTCCGCCCATCGGGATCAGGAGCACGAAGGGTCTCCTCGGCCTCGCCGTGCACCTGACCATCCTGCTCGGCGGAATCTTCGCGCCTGAGTATTTTCTGTTTCCGCTCGGTCTCCTCTACGTGACCTACGGCATTGCCCGCGCGACCGTGCTCGGGATGATGGAGCGGCCCGAACCGGTGGCGGTCGAGGAGGAGCGGCTTGCCGACGGCAGCCTGCCCGAGCTGCCCAGCGTCAAACACGAGCGCCGCGCCAGCTGGCGCGACCGCCGCCAGATGCCGGAGGACCGATGACCTACCGCGTCAACGTCAAAGTGATGCCCCGCGCCGGGCTGCTCGACCCGCAGGGTCAGGCGGTGGAGCACGCCCTGTCCGCCCTCGGGTTCGAGGAGGCCGCCGGCGTCCGGATCGGGCGCGCGATCGAGCTCGAGATCGCCGCGCCGAGCCGCGCCGACGCGGAGGCGCGAGCCCGCCAGATGTGCGACAAGCTGCTCGCGAATCCGGTCACCGAGGACTACCTGCTCCGGATCGAGGAGCACTGATGCGCAACGTCGCGGTGGTGCGGTTCCCCGGCAGCAATAGCGACTTCGACGCGCTCCGCGCCGCCGAGGCCGTGGGCGCCAAGGCCTACTTCGTGTGGCACCGCGACACCGACCTGCAGGGCGCGGACGTCGTCATTCTGCCGGGCGGCTTCAGCTACGGGGACTACCTCCGGGCCGGCGCGATTGCCCGGTTCAGCCCGGTGATGCAGGCGGTGCAGCGCCACGCCGCCGACGGCGGGCCGGTCCTCGGCATCTGCAACGGGTTCCAGATCCTCTGCGAAGCGCACCTGCTGCCGGGCGCCCTGCTGCGGAACGCCGGGTTGCACTTCGTCTCCAAGCCGGTGGACCTGGTCGTCGAGCGCAACGACACCCCGTTCACCGCCGCCTTCGCGGTCGGCGCCCGGATCCGGCTGCCGGTGGCTCACGGCGAGGGCCGCTTCCTCGCGACCGACGATACCCTCCGAATGCTCGAGGCGGAGGGCCGGGTGGTGCTTCGCTACGTAGCGGAGACCGAGGGCTCGCCCTGGCAGCCGAATCCGAACGGCTCGGCCGCACACATCGCCGGCATCCGCAACGCCGCGGGCAACGTCGTCGGCATCATGCCCCACCCCGAGCGCGCCGACGAACCCGTGCTCGGCCTGGCCGACGGCCGGGGATTCTTCACCTCCATGGCTGCGTGGAAGCCGCAGTCTCTCACCGAGAAAGTCAGCAAGCGATGAGCACCGAGAAGCCCAGCCGCAACGAGGACGAGTACTTCGCCCACGAAACCCTGGAGCTGCTGCGCCAGGCACACGAGAGGTACGCCGCGGCCGCGGCGGAGGCTGAGCGGAAGACGCATTACATGAAGTGTCCCAAGGACGGCTACGACCTCGCCACCAGCGAGTACCACGGGGTGCAGATCGAGACCTGCCCTCACTGCGGCGGTATGTGGGTCGACGCCAAGGACTGGGAGACCGTGACCCACGAGGAGCGGCCGGCGATGATGACCCGGGTGCTCTCCGAGGCCCTCGAAGCCTTCCGCTCCGCGGAGTGGAATCGGGGGACCGGGAAGTGACGGGCTCCGCGGTCGCCGGCTCCACCGAGGCCTTCGCCTTTCCCGGCGAGCGGCCGGTTTCCTCCGAGGTGGTGCGGGAGCACAACCTGAATGAGCTGGAGTACGAGCGGATCCTCGAGCTGCTGGGGCGCCAGCCGACGCTCACCGAGCTCGGCGTGTTTTCCGCCCTCTGGTCGGAGCACTGCAGCTACAAGCATTCCAAGCCGGTGCTCAAGACCTTCCCTACCACCGGCCCCCACGTCGTGCAGGGGCCGGGTGAGAACGCAGGGGTGCTCCGCCTGCCGGACGGCTGGGCGGTGGCGTTCAAGATCGAGTCGCACAACCATCCCTCCGCGGTCGAGCCGTATCAGGGCGCGGCCACCGGGGTCGGCGGCATCCTGCGGGACGTGTTCACCATGGGCGCGCGCCCGGTCGCGGTGCTGAACAGCCTGCGTTTCGGCCCGCTGGACCAGCCGCGCAACCGCTACCTGTTCGCCGGTGTGGTCCGCGGGGTCGGCGACTACGGCAACTGCGTCGGCGTTCCCACCCTCGGTGGAGAGGTGGACTTCGCGCCGGGATACACCGGCAATCCGCTGGTGAACGCGATGTGCGTCGGGCTGCTGCGCGAGGACCATCTGATCCGGGCCGCGGCGGAAGGTGTGGGCAACGTGCTGCTGGCGGTAGGGGCCCGCACGGGGCGCGACGGCATTCACGGCGCGAGCTTCGCCTCGGAGGAGCTGTCGGAGAAGAGCGAGTCGCGTCGCCCGCAGGTGCAGGTGGGCGATCCCTTCACCGAGAAGCTCCTGCTGGAGGCGAGCCTCGAGCTCATCACCTCCGATCTCATCGTGGCGATCCAGGATATGGGTGCCGCCGGCCTCACCAGCTCGAGCGCGGAGATGGCGGCGCGGGGCGGCGTCGGGGTCGAGATCGATACCGGCCTGGTCCCGACCCGCGAGGAGGGCATGACGCCCTACGAGATCCTCCTGTCGGAGTCGCAGGAGCGGATGCTGGTGGTGGCCACGCCCGAACGGGTCGCCGAGGTGCGGCGGGTGTGCGAGAAATGGGAGCTGGCCGCCACCCCCGTCGGCCGAGTGACCGACGACGGGATCTTCCGGGTGAAGCACCAGGGGCTCACCGTCGCCGCGATCCCCGGCCAGCGCCTGGTGGACGACTGCCCCATCTACCACCCGGAGGCCCGGGAAAGTGAAGAAACCCGCTACCGCCGTACCGCCCTACCGTCGCTACCGCCGAGCGTGAACCTCGACCGTGCGCTGGAGCTTCTGCTCGACTCCCCCGGCATCGCGAGCAAGCGCTGGGTCTACGAGCAGTACGACTCTTCGGTGCAGGCCTCCACCGTCATTCATCCCGGCGGCGACGCCGGCGTGCTCCGCGTCCCGGGCACGGCGTTCGGACTGGCCGTGACGGTGGACTGCAACGCGCGGCTCGTCGCGCTCGACCCCTACGAAGGCGGCAAGGCCGCCGTGGCCGAGGCGGCGCGCAACGTCGCCTGCACCGGCGCACGGCCGCTGGGCGTCACCGACTGCCTCAACTTCGGCAATCCCGAGAAGCCCGAAGTCTTCTTCCAGTTCCGCGAGGCGTGTCGCGGCATCGCCGACGCGTGCCGCGTGTTCGGCACCCCGGTCACCGGGGGCAACGTCTCCTTCTACAATGAGAGTCCCACCGGCGCGGTGGACCCTACGCCGACGATCGGCATGGTCGGCCTGCTCGCGCGGGCCGACCGGCGGGTGACGAGCTTCTTCGACCGCGCCGGCGACGAGGTGCTCATTCTGGGCGCCACCCGGGGCGCACTGGGAGGGTCGGCCTACTGGGCGGAAGTCCGCGGGTTCGTGGGAGGCGCTCCCCCGCCGGTGGATCTGGAGGCCGAGCGGCGGCTGCAGGACTTCCTGGTCGAGGCCGCGGCGCAGGGCTTGCTTCGCTCCGCCCACGACGCCTCGGAAGGCGGACTCCTGGTCGCGCTGGCGGAAGCGGCGATGGGCCGGCCCTACGCGGCCACGATGGGCGCCTCGCTCGACCTGGAGGGCTACGCCCCGGGCGTCGAGGTGGACGGGCTGCTCTACGGTGAGGACGCCGGCCGTGTCGTGGTCTCGGCGGATCCGGCCCACCGTGACACCCTGCTCGAGCTGGCCGGGCGGCACCAAGTGCCGCTCTTTCGGGCGGGCCGCACCGGTGGATCCCGGCTGGAACTGCGGGCGGGGTCACGGGTGTTCAGTTGGGTTCTGGAGTCGTTGCGAAAGACCTACTTCGAGGCGATCCCGCGGCGGATGCAGTACGCCGATGCGGAGCGCTCGGCGGGAGAATAGACGGCATGTGCGGCATCATCGGCGTCTCCGGCATCGGCGACGCGGCCCGGCTCACCTATCTCGGCCTCTACGCCCTCCAGCACCGGGGGCAGGAGAGCGCCGGCATCGTCGTGGTGGACCGGGAGGGCAACGCCCGGGCGCACCGCGGCATGGGGCTCGTGTCCGAGAACTTCCACGACACCGAGCTGGACCGGCTCCCCGGGGACGTCGCGGTGGGCCACACCCGCTACTCCACCACCGGCAGCACCGTGCTCGCCAACGCGCAGCCCTGCAGCGTCAATACCCGCTGCGGCCCGCTGGCGATCGCCCACAACGGGAATCTCACCAACGCCGCCGAGCTGAAGCGTGAGCTGGTGGACAAGGGCGCCATCTTCACCACCTCCTCGGACACCGAGGTGCTGGTGCACCTGATCGCGCGCTCGGACGCGGATACGCTGGAGGGCCAGATCCGGGACGCGCTGGAGCAGGTGGAAGGCGCCTACAGCCTGGTGATCGTGGCGGGCCGCACGCTCTACGCCGTGGTGGACAGCCGTGGGTTCCGGCCGCTGGTGATGGGGCGGCTGGGCTCGGGCATGGTGGTGGCCTCGGAGACCTGTGCCCTCGATCTGGTGGGGGCCTCGATCGCGTGCGAGCTCGAGCCCGGCGACTTCGTCCGGATCGAGGACGGACGGGTGACCGAGCTGCCGCGCCTTTGGCCCCGGCCGGTGAGCCGCTGCGTGTTCGAGCTGGTCTACTTCGCCCGGCCGGACAGCACCGTCTTCGGCGAGTCGGTGGACCGGGTGCGGCGGGAGCTGGGCCGTCAGCTCGCGCGGGAGCAGCCGGCGGAAGGCGACGTGGTCTTCAGCGTGCCGGACAGCTCCAACGCCATGGCGCTCGGGTTCTCCGAGGTCTCCGGCATCAAGCTGGAGTACGGCCTCATCCGCAACCACTACGTCGGCCGCACCTTCATCAACCCGACCCAGAACCACCGGGTGGAGAAGGTCAAGATCAAGTTCAATCCCGTGCGCGACGTGATCCACGGCAAGTCGTGCGTCGTGGTGGACGACAGCCTCGTCCGCGGGAACACCAGCCGCAGCCTGGTGCGGATGATCCGCGCCGCCGGCGCCCGCGAGGTCCACCTGCGCCTGGCCTCGCCGCCGATCACCGGGCCCTGCCACTACGGCATTGACACGCCCACCCGCGAGGAGCTGATCGCCTCCAGCCATTCGATCGAGGAGATCCGCGAGTTCCTGGGCGTGGACTCGCTCGGCTACCTCTCGCTCGACGGGATGCTGCGGGCGGCCGGCAGCCACACCGGCTTCTGTCACGCGTGCTTCTCGGGCCAGTATCCCACCCCGATTCCGGAGGACCTGGTGCAGCTGCGGCATGCCTCCCCGCTCATCCCGGCATGAGCGGCCCCTACACCCAGCCGCTGGTCTACTTCTTCGGCCAGGGCCGCGCCGACGGCACCGCGGCCATGAAGGAGATCCTCGGCGGCAAGGGCGCGGGGCTCGCCGAGATGACCAACATCGGCATCCCCGTCCCCCCGGGCTTCACCATCGCCAGCAGTCTCTGCCTTCACTACCTCGAAAGTCACCAGTTCCCCAAGCGCCTGCGGGTGGAGGTGGAGAACTCCCTCCAGCGGCTGGAGACCGCCACGGGCAAGCACTTCGGCGACGGTGAGAACCCGCTTCTCGTGTCGGTGCGCTCCGGCGCGGCGGTCTCGATGCCGGGGATGATGGAGACGATCCTCAACCTCGGGCTCAACGACGTGACGGTCGAAGGGCTGGCCCGGCAGAGCGACAACCCCAGCTTCGCCTGGGACTCGTACCGCCGGTTCGTCCAGATGTACGGCACGGTGGTGTTCGATGTCGCCAAGAAGCCGTTCGAGGAGCAGCTCGAGGCCGCGCGGCACCGGTGCGGCGCGCAGCGCGACATCGACCTTCCGGTCGAGGACATCCAGGCGCTGGTGCGCCGGTTCAAGGAGCTGATCCGGGAGCAGACCGGGCGCGAGTTCCCCGACGATCCGGTGCGGCAGCTGTGGGGCGCCATCGCGGCGGTATTCGAGAGCTGGAACACCCGGCGGGCGATCGACTACCGCAAGCTTCACGAGATCCCCGACAGCATGGGCACCGGGGTGAATGTGGTGGCCATGGTGTTCGGCAACCTGGGGGAGGACTCCGGCACCGGCGTCACCTTCAGCCGCGACCCGTCCACCGGCGAGCGGGTGCTGTACGGGGAGTTCCTGCTCAACGCGCAGGGCGAGGACGTCGTGTCCGGCAGCCGGACGCCGCTTCATATCGCGGCGCTGAAGGAGCAGCTCCCTCACACCTACCAGGAGCTCGAGCGGGTCGCCCGGACCCTGGAGCGGCACTTCCGCGACGTGCAGGACATGGAGTTCACGGTCGAGCGCGGCGTGCTCTACATGCTGCAGACCCGCCGGGGCCAGCGGTCGGGCCATGCCGCCGTCCGGATCGCCTGCGAGATGGTGGATGAGGGGCTCATCTCCGAGGAGGAGGCGGTCGCCCGCATCCCGCCCCACGATCTGAACCAGCTGCTGCATCCTACCATCGATCCGGGCAGCAAGCTCGACCTCCTCACGACCGGCCTGCCCGCGAGTCCCGGCGCCGCGTGCGGCACCGCGGTGTTCGACGCCGACCGGGCGGAAAAGATGGGCCGCGCCGGCCAGTCCGCGATCCTGGTGCGGCGGGAAACTTCGCCGGAGGACTTCCACGGCATGGTGATGGCCAAGGCGATCCTCACCGCGCGCGGCGGGATGACGTCGCACGCCGCGGTGGTGGCCCGCGGCATGGGCAAGCCGTGCGTGGCCGGCGCGCAGGATCTCCAGGTGGACGAGAAGTCCGGTCGCTTCTCCGTCGACGGCCGCAGCATCGCCGAAGGCGATTGGATCACGGTGGACGGCGGCAGCGGCAAGGTGTACGCGGGGCAGGCCGCGCTCATCACGCCCGAGCCGAGCGGGAACTTCCTCCGGCTGATGCAGTGGGCCGACCGGATCCGGCAGCTCCGCGTGCGGGTGAACGCCGACACCCCCGCCGACGCCCACCGGGGCCGCGACTTCGGCGCGGAGGGCATCGGACTCTGCCGCACCGAGCACATGTTCTTCGACGGCGAGCGGCTCGTCGCGATGCGGGAGATGATCGTCGCGGCGGACAAGCCCGGCCGGGAGCGCGCGCTGGCCAAGCTGCTGCCGATGCAGCGGGGAGACTTCGAGGCCATCTTCCGCGCGATGGAAGGTTATCCGGTCACCATCCGGCTGCTGGATCCGCCGCTCCACGAGTTCCTGCCGCACGACGCCGCCGAGCTCGAGTCGCTCGCGGCCGAGCTGGAGATGCCGGTGAACCAGCTTCAGGCGCTGGTGCACCGGCTCCAGGAGGTGAACCCCATGCTCGGGCTGCGCGGCTGCCGGCTGGGGATCATCTATCCCGAGATCACCGCCATGCAGGTGCGGGCGATCTTCGAGGCCGCCTGCACCGTCGCCTCCCGAAAGGGCCGGGTCATGCCGGAGGTGATGATCCCGCTCACCGCCAGCGTCGTCGAGTTCCGCAAGCAGGCGTTCATCGTGCGCCAGGTGGCGGAGGAGGTCTTCCGCGAGCGGCAGATCACGGTGCCCTTCCTGCTGGGCACCATGATCGAGCTCCCCCGCGCCTGCGTCACCGCGGACGAGCTGGCCCGGGAAGCGCAGTTCTTCTCCTTCGGCACCAACGACCTCACCCAGACAACCTGGGGTCTGAGCCGGGACGACGCGGGCCACTTCCTGCCGTACTACCTCGAGCACGGCGTCATCGAGGCCGATCCGTTCCAGGTACTGGACCAGGCGGGCGTCGGCAGGCTGATCCAGATGGCCTGCGAGCTGGGGCGGCGCACCCGCAACGATCTCAAGCTGGGGATCTGCGGCGAGCACGGCGGCGAGCCGGGCGCGGTGGGCTTCTGCGACCGGCTGGGAATGAACTACGTGAGCTGCTCGCCGTTCCGGGTGCCGATCGCCAGGCTGGCCGCGGCCCAGGCGGCTCTCGCGGCCCGGGGGACGATGGACCGGACGAGGTCCACAGTTTGAAGAGCGTAGAAAGTGAGAAGTAAAAGGTGAAAGGGAGACAGATTCCTCCGTTTCACCTTTTACTTCTTGCCGTTTACGCTCCTCGGGTTTTCACGTCCTCGCAAAGATTTCCATCATCCCCTCCGCCATCCGCTCGCAGTCCGACCGCGGCGTGAAGGTCTCCTCCCGGGGATCCACCGACTCCACCTTCGTCGTGATGAACGTGCGCCAGCCGGGCAGGTCGCCCGAATGGCTGAAGCCGCCGGTCTGAAAGGCCGCCACCATCGGCTCGCCGGCCTGGTGAATACCGACCAGGTGGGGCTCCACGACGCGACGAAGCCCCTCGTAGACCAGGTTCACGGTCCGGTGGTCCAGGACCGCGCGAACCAGCTGCTCGGCGGGGGTGAGGTCGGCCGTTCCACGGACGGCCGACTGGGGATTGGGCTGCTCACTCATCGAAGTCTCCTCAACCAAGGGCACCGGCAACGTAGACCGTCGGCACCCATGACACTGTGACCGCTGACCGGCCGCCTTGCCTGCGGTCGGGGGCGCGACGTTCTTTCCACCGGACCAGAGCACCGAGGAAACCATGGCCGAGCCCGTCGTGGGCGTCGTAATGGGGAGCGATTCCGACTGGGAGACGATGCAGCACGCCGCCCGGCGGCTGGAGGAGCTGGGCGTGTCGTTCGAGTGCCGTGTGGTGTCGGCCCACCGGACCCCCGACCTGCTGTTCCGTTACGCGGAGGAGGCGGCGGGCCGCGGGATCCGCTGCATCATCGCGGGGGCCGGCGGAGCGGCGCACCTGCCGGGCATGCTGGCGGCGAAGACCGCCCTGCCGGTATTCGGCGTGCCGGTCCCGAGCAAGCATCTTCAGGGGCTCGATTCCCTCCTTTCAATTGTCCAGATGCCGGCCGGCATCCCGGTGGCCACCTTCGCCATCGGCGCGTCCGGTGCGCAGAACGCCGCGCTCTGCGCCGCGGCGGTGCTCGCGTTGGGAGATCCGGAGCTGGCCCAGCGGCTCGACCGGCTGCGGCGGGAACAGACCCGGCGAGTGCTGGACCTCCAGCTCCCCGGAGAGCGCGCGTGATCCTGCCCGGCGCCACCGTTGGGGTGCTGGGCGGCGGACAGCTGGGCCGGATGTTGGTGCTGCGCGCGCGCACGATGGGCTATCGCACCGCCGTGCTCGATCCGGATCCCGCGAGTCCCGCCGGCACCGCCGCCGATCTCCACCTCCGCTCCGCATACACCGATCCCGCAGCGCTCGATCGCCTGGGGTCCGAATGCGCGGCGGTCACCACGGAATTCGAGAACGTCCCCGCGGAGGCGTTGGAGCGCCTCGCGCGCTGGTGCCGGGTGCGACCGCCCGTGAAGGCCGTCGCCCTCACCCAGGACCGGATCACCGAGAAGCAGTTCCTCGAGCGCGCGGGCTTCCCCACCGCGCCGTTCCGCCCGGTGCACGACGAGGGCGGGCTGCGGGCCGCCGTGGGCGAGGTCGCCCTCCCCGCCCTGCTCAAGACCAGCCGGCTGGGCTACGATGGCAAGGGACAGGCGCCCGTCGAGCGGCCCGAGGACGCCGCGGCGGCGTTCCGGGCGCTCGGCAGCGTGCCCTGCGTCCTGGAGCAGCGGCTGGCACTGGAGACCGAAGTCTCCGTAGTGCTGGCACGGGGGGACGACGGGGCGGTGGCCGCCTTCCCCGTGGGGGAGAATCGGCACCGGGACGGCATTCTCGAGACCACGGTCGTTCCGGCGCAGGTCGGGCGCGGCACACTGGATGAGGCACGCAGCATCGCCTGCCGGGTCGCCGCCGCGCTCGAGTACGTGGGTGTGCTGGGGGTGGAGATGTTCGTGGCGGACGGGGGGCGCATCTCCGTCAACGAGCTGGCTCCCCGTCCCCACAACAGCGGGCATTACACGCTGGACGCCTGCTCGGTGGACCAGTTCGAGCAGCAGCTCCGGGCCTTGTGCGGGCTCCCGCTCGCGGAGCCGCGGCTCCTGTCCCCGGTGGCGATGATCAACCTGCTCGGCGACCTCTGGTCCTCGGGCGAGCCGCGCTGGATCGAGGCCTTCCGGCGGCCCGGCGTCAAGCTTCACCTCTACGGCAAGGCGGAGCCGAGGCCCGGTCGGAAGATGGGCCATCTGAACTGCCTCGCCGACGATCCCGTCCGGGCCCTGGCGCTCGCCCTGGAGGCGAGAGACGCCCTGGCCGTGTCAACCACTCACCTGGAGTAGTGCCGCATGTCGCTCAACGTCACACTCGCGCTGATGAGCCTTGCAACCGCGCCGACCGCCGCTCCGGCACCCGTCGCCGACAGCGCTTGTCCCGTTCTCATGCCCGACAAGGTTCCGGTCAAGGGCCGCCAGAGCCCGCTGGATTCGCTCACCTTCACCGCGGGCGGCAAGACGGTGAAGCTCTGCTACGGCCGCCCCAGCGCCCGCGGGCGCAGGATGATCGGCGGCGAGGCCGTCCCGTTCGGCAAGCTGTGGCGCACCGGTGCCAACGAGCCCACCGTCATCTTTACCCCGGTGGCGCTGGACATCGCGGGGGTCAAGGTGGCGCCCGGGAAGTACTCGATCTATTCGGTGCCGAACGAGAAGGAGTGGGTGATCATCGTGAACCGCAGCACCAGCCAGTGGGGCCACGAGAGCACCTACACCAAGGAAGTGGAGGCACAAGAGGTGGGACGCGGCAAGGCGCCGGTGCAGAAGCTGGCCAATCCGGTGGAGACCTTCACCATCGTGCCGCACCCCGCGCCGGGCGAGGTGCAGCATCTTTACCTCGACTGGGAGACCACCCGGGTCGTGGTCACGGTGAAAGCCGCCGGCTGAGCCTCAGCGGGCGCGCGCCAGCCGCGCGACGCCCGCCACGAGCCGGTCCACCTCGTCCGCCGTGGTGTAGGCCGCACATCCGGCGCGGACGAGGCCTCCACGTGCTGCGAGCCCATACCGCCGCACCACGCTGGTTGCGTAAAAATCGCCGGTCGACACGAAGACCGCCTCCTCCGCGAGCGCGTCGGCGACGTCATCGGCGTGCCGGTCGCCCAGGATGAACGCCACGGTGGGGGTTCGGTCCGATGCGGCCGGCGGGCCGAACACTCGAACGCCGGCCGTGGCCTGCAACCCGTCCAGCAGCCGCTGGACCAGGGCCAGGCCGCGCCGATCCAGCTCGCCGTACACCGCCCGCAGCCGTTCGCGACGGTTGCCGGTGCCTGGCTGGAGGGACGCCAGGAAGTTCACCGCGGCCGCCGCGCCGGCGATGCCCTCGTGATTGAGCGTGCCGGTCTCCAGCCGCTCCGGCGCGGTATCCGGCGCGGGCTCGAGCTTCGGGATGTCCACCGCCGCGAGCCGCTCGCCCCGCCCATAGACCACACCGATGTGCGGTCCATAGAACTTGTAGGCGGAGCAGGCCAGGAAGTCGCAGCCGATGGCGCGGACATCCACCAGCCGGTGCGGGGCGTAGTGAACGGCGTCCACGAAGGTGAGCGCGCCGGCGTCGCGCGCGAGCTGGACCGCGCGGACCACGTCGCTGATCGTGCCCAGCGCGTTGGACGCCGCGCCGATGGCGAGGAGCCGGGTACGGCCGGAGAGCGCCCGCTGGAGCGCCTCCCACTGCAGCTGGCCCGTCTCCGGCACGAGAGGCACCTCGCGGACCGTCACTCCGCGTTCGCGCTCCAGTGCCCGCCAAGGCGCGATGTTTGCATGGTGATCGAGCTCGGTGACCACGATCTCGTCACCCTCACCCCAGGCGCGGCCGAGGCCTCGTGCGAGATGGAACGTCAGCGTCGTCATGTTGGCGCCGAAGGCCACCTCCTCGGGCGAGGCGCCAAGCAGGTCGGCAAGCGCTTCCCGCGCGGCTTCCAGCATCGCGTCGGTCTCGCGACTGCTGGGGTACCGCCAATGGGTGTTGGCGTTGTGGTGCAGGAGATAGTCGGTGACCGTGTCGGTGACGGTGCGGGGGACCTGGGTGCCGCCGGGCCCGTCGAAGTAGGCGACAGGCCGGCCATGATGCTCCCGCTGCAGGGCGGGAAAGTGCGCGCGGATCTCATCCACGGTGGCGACGCGAAGCTGTCCGGGCGCGGCGAGTGAGGAAGTCATCGGGGCTCGCACGGTGAGAGTTCACCCTTCATTGATCCATCGAGATGCAGGTTCATAACCGGCGATTTGTCAATAGGTTACGGGAACCACTTAAACCGACGCTTCCGGCACCGCCGGGCCCGCCGCTCCGCCCGTCGTCCTCCTGGTCACTGGCGAGCGTCTGCCCGACCGTCATAGCTTTGCAGCGCTCCCTGGGCGTTGCCGCCCTCCACAATCTACCCGAGAGTCCAATGATCGCTTGGCCATCGCGCCGGCCGCTTCGTCATTGCGCCACGGCACTGGTGCTGCTCGCCGCCGCGGGCTGTGGTGGGGACGGTCAGACCGATCCGTCCGACGTCGCGGAGATCACGCTCGACGCGACGGCCCTCATCCTGGATGCCGTGGGCCAGACCCGCCAGCTCACGGCCACGACCCTCGACGCCGACGGCAATACCGTGGACGTGGCGGTGGAGTGGACGTCCGACGATCCGGGGATCGTCACCGTGGAAGGCGACGGGCTCATCGTCGGCCAAGGACCGGGGACCGCCGAGGTGACGGCTTCGGTCGGGACCGTCAGCGCCACCGCCACGGTCAGCGTGAACTCGGTCTCGGCGCTCCAGGTGTTCGATGGGAACGGACAGACGGCGCCCGCCGGCCAGGCGGTGCCCACGGCACCGGCGGTCCGGGTGGTGGACGCTCAGGACCAGCCCGTGCCGGACGTACGGATCCGGTTCCAGGCCGCGACCGGCAGCGGGACGATCACCGACGAGCTCCAGGAGACCGACGCCGACGGCGTCGCACGAGTAGGATCATGGCGTGTGGGGTCGGCCGGGGTGAACACGCTCACGGCGTCGATCGAAGGAGCCGATGCCCTCAACGAGCCGATCGAGTTCCTGGCGACCACGGAGGAGGTCGGCGGCTTCAACATCACCATTCGCTACCTGGGGGAGTATTCCAGCGACCAGCTGCTCGCGTTCGCCGAGGCGGAGCTTCGTTGGGAGAGCATCGTCACCGGCGATCTGCCGGACGTCAACGATAACCTCCCCGCCAGCACCTGCGGCGACAACCCCGCCGTCAACGGCCCCTTTGATGACGTCACGATCTTTGTCACGCTCGAACCGATTGACGGCCCCGGCAACGTGCTGGGACAGGCGGGTCCTTGCTTCATCCGGGTCACGAATGAATCGGGGCCGGTGGTCCCCGGCGATGTGACGGTCATCGGCCGAATGCAGTTCGACGAGGACGACGTCGAGGCACTGGAGCAGGAAGGCTCCCTCCCGGACGTCATCCTGCACGAGATGGGACACGTGCTCGGCTTCGGCACCCTCTGGACGGGCCAGCAGACCCTCGACCTGCTGCGTGACCCCTCGGTGCCCAATCCCGACCCGCCCCTGGCGGATACCCATTTCATCGGAGCCGAGGCGATCGCGGCTTTCGACGACGTGGGAGGCGCCGACTACACCGGCCAGAAGGTGCCGGTGATGAACGTCGGCGGCGCGGGCACCGTGAACTCGCACTGGCGCGACGGAGTGTTCGACCCGGAGCTCATGACGGGCTTTCTCAACGCCGGCCCGAATCCGCTCAGCGTCGTCACGATCGCCTCGCTCGCGGATCTGGGCTATACGGTAGACGTGAGTCAGGCCGATCCCTTCACGCTCAATCCGGCAGTCCGGATCGCCGGTCAGCGGCGGGGCCGGCATATGGTCGACGACATCATCAGGGATCCCATCCGCCGCATAACTGTGGACGGGCGGATCGTAGGAGTGATCCAGCGATGAGCGTCACGACCAGGCACCTGAGCGCGATCGTGCTGCTGGCCGGCTGCGGCGGCGCGAGCGCCGGACAGGCGGATCCCCAGCCGTGCGCTCCGGTGGAGACCCCCGCCTCCGATCTGGTGGCGTCGGGTCTCGCGGGGCGGTACACGGTGCGGCTCATCGCCACGTCAGGCGCGAAGCAGGGGGCGAGCGCCGACGGGCACCTGGCGCTGATGGAGCAGGAGAGCGCCTACCGCGCCGTCGAGCGGGCGGACGGCTCGGTGGACACCACATACAGCTTACCCCTCTACGGCACGGCCGAGGTGGATTTCGCCTCGGTCGGAGCGACCACGCCGGGGGACGCCGGCTCCTCTGACCCGCTCAGTCCCGGTGTCCTGGTCATCCAGCGGCCCGGCGGCGTCATGCTCCGGCTGGGCTCGGAAGCGAACCGCCGCGGCGTCCGGCGCTTTGACGGCGGCTACACCGTGCTCCAGGTGCAGCAAATCACCGATCAGGGGTTCGCGGGCACGTGGAAGAGCGCGGTGGGGCTGGAGGAATCCGGCGGCCATTTCTGCGCGGTCAAGGCGACCTGAGCGGCGCGACACCGGGGGGCGGCGAACGAAACGGCGGGTGAGATCAACGATCTCACCCGCCGTTCGCAGGATGGAGGCGCAGGGAATCGAACCCTGGTCCGAGTAAGCCTCGGAAACGGCGTCTACGTGCGTAGGCTCGGCTTCTTGCCGTTGCCGCGGGGCCGTGCCGAACCGACGTCCCTTTGGCCAAGCTCCTGAAGTCTCACCTTGCGCGCCGGAGCGGCGCGCCGGGCCAGCCCGGATTTGCGATTCGACCGACGCCGCCCCGGGCGGGCTTCGTCTGCCGAAGGCGCGTCAAGCGAGCTCAGCTCAGCTTACGCGGCCAGTGCCAGTTCAGTGTTGGCAGTTGAAACGTTCCAGACGGTTTAACCAGGACTCTGGACCTGGGCACGCTGCAGTTTCTTCTTCATACCCGTCGAAGCCAGTCGCCCCCGGGAGTTGACGGGGGAAAGATAACCGGCCCGGCCCCCCATTCCCAGGCGGCGGCAGGGCGGTCAGGCTGGGCGCGCCATCCGTTGCACACCCAGGCCTGAGTTGACCGCCCGACCGCCATACCGCCCTACCTCCCGCCCGCCCGCTCCACCCGATTCCTCCCGCTGTTCTTGGCCACGTACAGGGCCGCATCCGCCTGGGGGATCAGGTCTCCGACCTCTCGGCTGGTCTCCGGGCAGGCGGCCACACCGAAGCTGGCGCTCAGGGCCCAGGCCTTCCCCTGCCAGTCCCAGGGAGTGGTATTCAGCCGGATCCGGATCCGCTCCGCGATCCGGTAGCCGATCTCCAGCCGAGCGGCCGGCAGCCAGATCGCGAACTCCTCGCCACCCACCCTTGCGGGGAGGTCGCCGGTCCGGATCTGATCCCGAATGATCCTGGAGAAGTGAATGAGTGCCGCATCGCCTGCCGGATGGCCCAGCCGGTCGTTCAGGTGCTTGAACTTGTCCAGGTCGGCGTAGATCATGGCGCCGTCGCCGACGTCCACCCGGTTGATCACTGCCTCCAGCCCCCGGCGGTTGAGCAGGCCTGTGAGCGGGTCGAGGCGGGTCTTCTCCTTGAGCCGGTCGGCTTCCATCGCCGTCACCACGCGCGGCGCCGCATTGGCGATGGCCGCGAGGATCTCCGCCCGCGCCCCGCCGGTCGGCTCGCGGCCTCCAGGCGGCCAGAGGGCGACGCCGCCAACGTTGCGCTCCCCCGCGCGCATCGGCAGCACCACGACGGCGCTCGGGTGTTGCCGCCGGTCCGCCACCACGCCGCCGAGCGGGTCCCCCTCGAAGAAGATCGAGTCCAGCTCGCCGAGGGCGACCCGCGCGAGATCGCTCTCGGCCGGCAGGGTGGTGTCCAGCAGCCGCCGGTCGCCACGGCCCGAGACGCCGATGACGCGGACCGCCTGGATGGCTTCGACCTCACCCGGCGACTCGCTCCCGTACTCGCACGCGGCCACGACCACCTGCGCATCCAGCATCCGCTCCAGCTGGTAGGCGAGCCGCAGTCCGACGCTGCCCACCGATTCCAGCGAGGCCTCCTGGGTGTGCGCCTGCACCAGCTGCACCATCTGCGGCCGGCGGCGGACGCCATCCGCCAGCCGTCGCAGATCGCTTTCGGCGACCTCGAGGCGGCCGGCATCGGAACCGCCCGGAAGGAGCAGTCCGACCGCGATCCCGGCGGCGGCGTGGAACACCAGGGTGCCCCCTTCCATCCGCTCGGCCCCGCTCTGCTCCTGATCCCGCGCGCGCTCGAGCCGGCGGTCCACCGCCACGATCTGCGCCACCGACAACCGCTCAGCATCCACCACGCGCTCGGCGTGCGGCTCCCCCTCGCGCGAGTCCATCTCCGCCACCCACACGCCCGTGGCGCCGTGGGCACGGCGCAGCCACTCCAGCGCGGGATCCGGTAGCAGATGCGGCGAGACGCCCGGCGCGACCCCCGGCGAACCGCTACGCCGGCTGAACAGCCAGGCGGCTCCCGCGCCGAGCAGGGCGCCGAGCAGCAGCACCAGGAGGCTCATCGCCGGAGCCATCCATTGCGGCGGAACCAGCGGTAGATCGCGAACGTCACGACCGTCATCAGCGCCATCACCGCGGGGTAGCCCCAGGGCCGCCGCAGCTCGGGCATGTAGTCGAAGTTCATCCCGTAGATGCCGACGATGAACGTGAGCGGCAGAAAGAACACCGAGAACACCGTCAGCACCCGCATCACCTCACTGGTGCGGTGCGACGCAAGCGCGAGCTGCACGCTCAGCAGCGTGTTGGCATCGTCCAGCAGCTCGTCTGCGTAGAAATGGTAGCTCTCGGCATTTTCCAGAACATCGCGCAGCAGCGTGGCCGCCTTGCCACCACTGGGCACCATCCGCTGCGTCACATCGACCGTACGCCAGAGCAGGCGCTTGCAAAGGGTGACCCTGCGCTTGATCCTGTGGATCTCGCGGAGGTCGGCCCGAAACGCCTCGCCGGACTGCACCCGGCCCTCGAAGGCCTTGGTATCGAGCCCATCGAGGGTGTGCTCGACCTCCTCCAGCGGCCGCTGATAGGTATCCAGAGCCGCATTGAAGAGCTGGGCCAGCAGATGAACCTGGATCCCGTCGCTCTTGGTGGCGTGCTTGAGGGGCACGTTCGCGAGTCCCCGCTCTTGGAGCGCGGTGAGCCAGGGCTGGTCCTTCCGGTGAATCGTGATCACGAACGCCGGCCCCGCGAAGACGGCGAGCTTCCGGGTCAGCTGCTGCACGGTGTCCGCCGTGGGCGGTGCATCGGCATCGACGGCGCGCAGGATCACGAAGCTGTGGCTCTCGAAGGCTTCGTACTTGGGCAGGTGCTCGGGATCGAGGCAGTCGCTCACCGAGAGGGGGTGGAGTCCGTAGTCGGCCACCAGCTCCGAGAGCTCCTCCCGGGTGGGATCCACCACGTCGAGCCAGGTGAAGCGCGGCTCGGATTTCTCCACCACGGCGCGGATCGTCATCGGCCGCAGATGCGGCTGGCGGCCGCCGCGGCGCCGAAGCCGTTGTCGATATTGACCACGGTGACCCCCGCGGCGCAGGAGTTGAGCATCCCCAGCAGTGCCGCCAGCCCGCCGAACGAGGCGCCGTACCCCACGCTCGTCGGCACCGCGATGACGGGAACCGACACCAGCCCCCCGACGACGCTCGGCAGCGCGCCCTCCATTCCCGCGACTACGATGATCACGTCCGCCTGGCGCAGGCGCTCGCTGGATGCCAGGAGCCGGTGGATTCCGGCCACACCCACATCCACGAGGCGCTCGACCCGATGGCCGAACACCTCGGCCACCACCGCCGCCTCCTCGGCCACCGGGAGATCGCTGGTGCCCGCGGACACGACCAGGATCGTGCCGGCATCGGGCGGTGCCTCGGGGACCCCCTCGGGCAGGAGATGCACGGTCCGCGCGACCGGCGACCAGACCGCGGCCGGGAACGTGCCGCGCACCGCCGCAGCGTGGGCCTCCCCGCAACGGGTGCCCAGGAAGCCCCCGCTCATCGCCGCGATCCGCTGGCAGATGGCGACGACCTGTTCGGGAGTCTTGCCTTCGCAGAAGACCACCTCCGGATGCCCCTGGCGCAAGGCGCGATGGTGATCGATGCGGGCAAACGTGAGATCTTCGAAGGGCAGATGGCGCAGCCGGTCGAGCGCCGCGTCAGGATCCAGGCGTCCAGCCGCGACTTCGGCGAGGAGGGTGCCGAGTTGCTGGGCGTTCACGCCACGTGGGCAACCGGGTCGAGGTACTCGAGGAAGATCGCCTCCGCCTCGGCCACCGATTCGATCTGGAAGAGCCGCTGGCGCAGATCGCTGGCCCCATGCAGCCCCTTGGTATACCAGCCGAGGTGCTTGCGGAACTCGATGACGGTCTTGCGGGTGTCGCCCTGGAGTCGGAGCGCCAGGCGCGCATGGTCGAGTGCGACCTGGAATCGCTCATGCGCGTCGGGAGCCGGCGGCTGCGGGCGGCCGGCCAGCAGGGTCTGACCGTCCCGGAACAGCCACGGGTTGCCGAACGCCCCCCGGCCGACCATGACACCGGCACAGCGCGTGTACTCCCGCATGCGCACGATGTCGCTCGCGGCCATGATGTCGCCGTTGCCGAAAACCGGGATGTCGAGAGCCTCGACCACCCGCGCGATCTCGTCCCAGTCCGCGCGGCCCGAGAACATCTGGGTGCGGGTGCGCGCATGCAGGGTGAACGCCCTGATCCCCGCGTCCTGCATCCGCAGCGCGATGCCCACCGGATCGCGCTGCTGGTCGCTCCAGCCGCTGCGGGTCTTGGCCGTGACGGGGAGATCCGTGGCCTCGATCACGGCCCGGATGATCCGGTGAACCAGGTCGAGGTCGCGGAGGCAGCCGCTGCCGCCGTTCCGCTGGACCACTTTCTTCACCGGGCAGCCGAAGTTGATGTCGATGAACTCGGGCCGGTAGTGCTCGGTGATGAGACGGGCGGCCTCCGCCATGGCTGCCGGGTCGGCCCCGTAGATCTGGATCCCGATGGGCCGCTCCACCTCCTCGAACTCCGCCCCCTCCAGGGTGGTGCGAATCCGCCGGCGGATGGCCTCGCAGGAGAGAAACTCCGACAGCACGACGTCCGCCCCCATCCGCCGGCACACCTGGCGGTAGGGCGCCTCGGAAACGCCGGCCATGGGCGCGAGGATGAGTGGGAACTCGTGCTCGCTCGGGAAGGGCAACTGCATGGGAAGAAAATACTTGTGGGCTGAGAGGGTGGCAATGGAGCCGGCTGGGGCGAGGCGGGGAAACCGTCGGCGCGGCCCCTCCGTAGCGTGAGCATGACCCTCGTCATCGCGTTGTTCCTGATCGCCGCCCTGCCCGCGGTGGCTCCCGCCCAGTCCGACCCGGTGGTCGAGTCCCGACAGCACTTCCGAGCCGCGGTCGAGGCTTACGAGGCCGGCGACCGTGCCGCCTACCTGGAGCACGCACGCGAGGCCCAGGCGCTCCGTCCAGAGCATGGTGGGGTCACCTGGGCCCTGGCGTCGGCGCTCGCGCTCACCGGTGACAGCGCGGGAGCCTTCCGCGCCCTGCGGCATTTCGCCGCCCTCGGCTATTCGGGCGATCTCGGCGCCGACTCGGACTTCGCCGGCCTCCGCGGCAGTGAGGCCTACACCGAGCTGACCCACCGCCTGGAAGAGAACCGGGCGCCGGTCGCGGCCAGCCGGGTCGCGTTCGAGCTTCCCGAGACCGACCTCCTCACCGAAGGCATCGCCCACGACTCCGCCGCCGGCACCTTCTTCGTGGGCAGCGTCAGAAAGGGCAAGATCCTGCGCGTCGCCGGAAATGGACGGATCTCCACATTCGCAGCGGTGGAGGGCGGACGCTGGGCGCCGCTCGGGCTCCGGGTGGACCCGCCGCGCGGCGGGCTCTGGGTGGCGGCTGCAGCGCTGCCCCAGGCGGCCGCGTACCAGGCAGCCGACAGCGGCCGAAGTGCGATCCTCCGATACGATCTGCGCTCCGGACGTCTGGCGCGCCGCTACGAGCCCCGCGACACCCTGCCCCACGCGATCGGGGATCTCATCGTGACCCGCGGCGGCGATGTCTATGCGACGGACAGTCGGGCGCCCGTCATCTACCGGATCCAAGCCGGACGCGACAGCCTCGAGCGATTCATTCAGTCTCCACTCCTGCTCTCGGCCCAGGGACTCGCGCTCACGCCGGACGAGCGCACCCTCTACGTGGCGGACTACGCGCGGGGCATCCTCCGTGTGGATCTCGCCGGTCGCCGCGTCACCCTCATGGAGACGGCCGACGCCGTCCTTGCGCTCGGCATCGACGGCTTGTACTACCATGAAGGGCGGCTGATCGGCATCCAGAACGGCGTGGCGCCCCACCGTGTGGTCCGGTTCACTCTCTCGCCCGCCGGCGACAGCCTGGTCGAGGCCCGGGTGCTGGAGCGGGCCCACCCCAGGTACCAGGAGCCCACCCTGGGCGTGCTGGTGAACGGGGAGCTGTATTACATCGCCAACAGTCAGTGGGAGCGCTTCGGCCAGGACGGCACGATACCCGACCCCACGGCGCTCGAGCGTCCGGTGGTGCTGCGGCTTCCGCTTTGACACCCCCTCGGGGCGGGATTAGGTTGCCGCAGCTTTCCCGGCGCGCGACGACCTTCCGCCCCACGCCCAATGCGTCTCAGGGATTTCTTCAGTCCCGGTGCGATCAGCTTCGACCTTCAGGCGACCGACAAGGACGCGCTCCTCGCAGAGATGGTGCGTCTGCTCGGCATGGACCCGCGCGCGACCGAGACCTTGCTCCGCGTGCTGCAGCGGCGCGAGAGCCTCGGCTCCACCGGGTTCGGCCGCGGGATCGCGATCCCCCACTGCCGCTCGCTGGTCGCGAGCCGGCTCCGCATCGCCTACGGCCAGTCCCGCAGCGGGGTGGAGTTCCACGCCACCGACGGCCGGCCGGTGCATCATCTGTTTCTCATCGTCGCCCCGCCGCTGGAGATCTCCAACCAGTACCTCCCGGTGCTCGGACGGGTCGCGCAGTTCGCCAAGGAGCCGGACGTTCCCGCGCGCCTCTCGGCGCTCACCCAACCGGAAGACTTCTTCCGGCTGCTGGAGGAAAAGGGAGTGTAGCCGGTGAGATGGTCGCACCTGGCCGGTGCGCTCGCCGGTCTCTGCTTCGCCCTGCCTCTCCCGCTCACCGGCCAGGTGCCGGCCGAGCGCCACGCCCTGAATGCTCTCGTCGACACGCTGCTAGCCGTCACCGACACCGTCTCCCTCCGGCGGCATGAGGACGCCCTCGCGCCGGCGGCGAAGGATCGGGACAGCGCGCTCGCGCGGGTCCGGCTGGGGCTGGTTCGCCTCCGGCTGGCCGAGCTCGGAGCATCCCCCGATGCCAAGGCGGCCGTCGGAGTGCTTCGCCAGGCGACGGAGCGCGAGCCGCGGTGGCCCTATGGGTGGTATGCGCTGGGCCTCGCGGAGGCCCAACGCGCGTCATGGGAGCAGGCGGACCGTCTCGCGCTCGGCAGTCGAGTGGGCGTCGGCAACCTGGAGCGCTCGGCGGAGCGTCAGCGGCGCGCCCTCGAGACCGATCCCACCTTCGTTCCGGCCGCCGTCGAGTTGGCCGAGCTGACGCTGGGCCTGCACGATACGTCGCTGATGCGTCCGGCGCTGATGGCGCTCCGGAAGGCCGCGGCGGTGCCCGACGCTCGACCCGCGGTTCTGCTGGCGGCGGGACGGGTCGAGCGCGCGGCCGGATATCTGGACTCGGCGAGCGTCGCCTTCGAGCGCTTCCTCGCGGCCGGAGGCAGCCGCGCGCTGGGCCTGCTGGAGCTCGCTCGAACCCGCCTGGCCGAAGGCCGAAAGGATGGAGAGAGCGCGTACTACGAGGGCGCCGCCTTCGATGACCCCGCCGCCGTCGCCGGATATCGGGCGGATCTCGCGATGATCGCGGCCGACTTCGAGCTCGGCCGGCTCGACCATGCCCACGGTCCCGCTCGCGCCGAGCTGCTCCGGCGATTCTGGACCGACCGGGACCGGCTGGAGATGCGCCAGCCCGGCGAGCGGATTCGAGAGCATTACCGCCGGCTCCTGCACGCGCGCAGGAACTTCGCGTTGACGGTGAGCCGGCGATTCTACGGGTCCGCGGATGCGTATCGTGGCGGAGGGATGGAGATCGACGACCGGGGCGTGATCTATGTCCGCCACGGTGAGCCGGCGCAGCGGCTGCGGCCCTTCGTGTACGGCCTGATGCCCAACGAGTCGTGGCGCTTCAATCGCGCGGAGGGAGACCTGCTGCTGCACTTCAGCGCGGGCTATGACCGCAACGGCGGCGGCGACCTCTATGACTATCGCCTGGTGGAGAGCGTGCTGGACCTTCACGGCGCCTCGGAGGCAGCCGACGACGATCTGCTGCTCTCACGCGAGCCGCTCTCCGGCGTGTATCGGCGGATGCTCCACTGGGGGCCGTACGGCGCCGCGCGCTCGCGGGCCCGGGAGCGGGGTATCGGCCGGGCGAGCATCGCCCTGGGTACGACGACCGACAGCTACGAGCTGCGGTTCCCCTACGACCTGAGCGGCGTGGTGGACCTGGTGACCGTGGGTGAAGCAGGCGGCCGCGCGCTGGCCCACCTGGTGTTCGCCGTAGCCGAACCCGGGACCCGGCCGGAGCGCGATGCCGGTCGCGTGCGCTACACCGTTCGTCTCCGAGCGGTGGCGAGCGATGCCGGTGGACGACCGTTCGCCGATCTCGACACCACGATCGTCTTCCGGCCGGCGGCGCCGCTCAGCCGGGCCCAGTTCCTGATCGGGCGGGCGGAACTGCCGCTGCCCTCGGGCCGTTGGACCTGGCGCGCGGCGCTCCAGGTCGGCGACAGCCTGGGCATCGTCCTGCCGCGGGATACGGTGCGAGTGGATCGCTTGGCCGGGGCACTCTCGCTGAGCGATCTCGCCCTCGGCATCCGGGGTGCGAGCGCGGTGTGGGAGCCGGTGCCCGGCGATACCGTGCTGCTCACACCGTTCGACCTGTTTCCCGAGGGAGGCGAGGTCGAGCTGTACTACGAGGCCGGAGGGGCGACACCGGGTATCTCCTATCGTCATGACATCGCCGTGTACCGCGTTCGGGGCAAGCCCGGCGTCGCCGAGCGCCGCCCGGTCGTCACCCTGGGGTTCGACGAGCCGGCCCCCGATACCCTGCTGCGCGCACATCGCGTGCTCCAACTGGCCCGCCTGAAACCCGGCCGGTACGTCATCGAGGTGAAGCTGAGCGCGCCGGAAGGCGAGGCCGCCGCCCGCCGCCGAGAGTTCATCGTGGTGCGACCGGGCAAGAATCGCTGACTTCCTCCTGTCGCTCTTGACAGTTCGGTGACCGTCTCCCATCGTGTGGGCGGCCGCGAGCGCATGACAACGAGATGACGCCACCTTGGCGCTCATTCCCCGCGACCGTCAGACCCTCGACCCCTAATCCCGACACAGCGGTCTTTCGGCCCCACAGGGCCGCGTCCGCTCCGAGCGCGCCGCTCGGCGGCTGACGCGCGCCGCTCTCCACCATCCAGCTGCACGGCGTGCGCCGTGTGGTCGGCCGGGAGGCCACACTCCTGCGAGGAGGCGCCATGTCTCGCCTGCTTCTCGCCGTATCGTTGGCGTTCCTGTTTGCCTGCACCGACCGGACCGAGCCCGCCGGCCCGCCGGTCTCCGATGGCCCCGACGAGGTCACGCTCGAGGATGAGGCCACGGACCTGGAGCTCGAGGCTGCGCCCGACCTGGCTGAGTTCCGCCGGAGCGCGCGGACCGCGCTCTCGGGCGGAGCCACCACCGTGTTCGACGAGTCCGAGGAGGCATTCGGTTCGCCGGCCCCGAACCTTCAGGGCGAAAACATCGAGCGCCACGAGCAGGGAGACGAGGCCTTCGAGCTCGAGCACGTGGATGGGCCCGGCGCCAACGGAGGACTCGGCCCCGTCTTCGACAACGTGGCGTGCGAGTCCTGCCACCCCGGGGACGGCCGCGGCCGGCCACCGGTGGGGGCCGAACCATTCGCCTCCATGCTCTTTCGCTCCAGCGTGACCGGCGCTGGGAGCAATGGCGGCCCGCTGGACGTGCCCGGTTTCGGCGGCCAGCTCCAGATGCGCTCGCTTCCCGGATACGAGCCCGAGATCACGGCCGCGATCGCGTACGTCGAGCAGGCCGGGACCTTCGCGGACGGCAGCGGGTTCCAGCTGCGTGTGCCGACGTACACCCTGACCGGCATCTACACCGCTTTGCCTGCCGGTGTGCTGTTCTCGCCGCGGGTGGCACCGGTCGTATTCGGGTTGGGGCTGCTGGAGGCCGTGCCGGAGCCGCGGATCGTGGCCAAGGCCGATCCCTGGGACCGGAATCACGACGGGATCTCCGGCCGGCCCAACTACGTCTGGGACGCGGTGAACGGACGTCGGGCGCTGGGACGCTTCGGCTGGAAGGCAAACGTGCCCAACCTGATCCAACAGACCGCCGGGGCGTACAACGGCGACATGGGCGTCACCACGGACCTGTTCCCGGCAGAGGCCTGCGAGGGACAGCACCCTGGTTGCGCACGCCACCCACCCGAGCTGGGACCGGAGATCGTCGCCGACGTCGCGCTCTACACCCGGACCCTGGGCGTTCCCGCTCGCAGGAGTCTCGACGATCCGACTGCGCTGAGGGGTGAGCAGGTCTTCTACGCGGTAGGCTGCACCGGCTGTCACACGCCGACGCTCCAGACGGGTGCGCTCCGCGGCGTGCCCGAGGTCACCCACCAGCGGATTCATCCCTATACCGATCTCCTGGTACACGACATGGGGCCGGGCCTGGCCGACGGCCGCCCCGACTTCCAGGCCTCCGGCAGCGAATGGCGCACGCCTCCACTCTGGGGCATCGGGCTGGTGGAGATGGTGAACAAGCATAGCAACTTCCTCCACGACGGCAGGGCGCGGACGCTGCTGGAGGCGGTGCTGTGGCACGGCGGAGAGGCGAAGGCGGCCCGCGATCGGGTCGCCCGGCTGCGCGCATCGGACCGCGAGGCGCTGATCGCGTTTCTGAAATCGCTTTAGGCAGATCCGGGGGGCCTGGAATCACTCCCACTCGATCGTCGCGGGCGGCTTCGAGCTCACGTCGTAGACGACGCGATTCACCCCGTCGACCTCGTTGGCGATGCGGCTGGAGACGCGACCGAGGACCTCGGGCGGAAAGGGGAACCAGTCGGCGGTCATGCCGTCGCGGCTGGTGACGGCGCGGAGTGCGATCACCTGGTCGTAGGTGCGGAAGTCGCCCTGGACCCCGACGGAGCGGATCGGCAGCAGCACGGCGAACGCCTGCCAGATGTCGTCATACAGCCCCGCCGCGCGGATCTCCTCGATGTAGATGTGATCGGCGCGGCGGAGTACATCGAGATTCTCGCGGGTCACCTCACCCAGGATCCGGATGGCCAGGCCCGGGCCGGGAAACGGATGCCGCCCGACCATCTCCTCCGGCAGGCCCAGCTCCCGTCCCACCTGACGGACCTCGTCCTTGAACAGCTCGCGCAGCGGCTCCAGCAGCTTGAACGGCAGCCGCTCCGGCAGGCCGCCGACGTTGTGGTGGGTCTTGATGGTGGCCGACGGTCCGCCCTTGGGCGAGATGGATTCGATGACGTCGGGGTAGAGGGTCCCCTGCACCAGATAGGCCACGTCCTTGCCGACCGCCTTCGCCTCGGTCTCGAAGACCTCGATGAAGGTGTGGCCGATGCGTCGCCGCTTCTCCTCCGGATCCGCGATGCCGGCCAGCCGGTCGAGGAACCGATCGCCGGCGTCCACCACGCGCAGGTCGATGCCCAGGTGGCGCCGGAAGGTGGCCTCGACCTGCTCGCGCTCGTGCAGGCGGAGCAGCCCGTGATCCACGAAGATGCAGGTGAGCCGCTCACCCACCGCCCGATGGACCAGTACGGCCGCGACCGAGCTGTCCACGCCGCCGGAGAGCCCGCAGATGACGCGCTGATCGGGACCTACCAGCTCCCGGATCCGGGCGATCTCGGTCTCCACGAAGTGCCCCGGGGTCCAGTCGGGCACGCAGCCGCAGATCTCGAACAGGAAGTTGCTGAGGATCTCCCCACCGCGCGGGGTGTGCGCCACCTCGGGATGGAACTGGACCCCGAAGAGCGGCTCCTCCGTGTGCTCGATCCCGGCGATGGGTGAGTTGTCGCTGCGGGCGGTGACGCGATAGCCGGGGGGCGGCACGTCCACGTGGTCGCCGTGGCTCATCCAGACCGGGGTCTCCTCGCCCTGGCCGAATCCGCGGAAGAGGCGGCCGCCTTCTACGGTGACGCTGGCGCGGCCGTATTCCCGGCGGTTGGCGCGGGTGACGTTCCCGCCGGAGAGGTGCGCCAGCAGCTGCATCCCATAGCAGAGTCCCAGCACCGGTGTGCCGAGGCTGAGCAGCTCGGGATCGGCCGTGGGGACGTTCTCGTCGTAAACCGAGTTGGGGCCGCCCGAGAGGATGATGCCCCGGGGCCTCCAGTCCCTGATCCACTGCACCGTGCGCGACGGCGGATGAATCTCGCAGTAGACGTGCGCCTCACGCACCCGGCGCGCGATGAGCTGGGTGTACTGCGAGCCGAAGTCGATGATCAGGATGCCGTCGTGGTGCTGGGGCACTCGGGGGCTCTCCCTGGGCAGTTGATCAGGTCGCGCAGTTGATCATGTCATCCCGAGGGAAGCGAGGGATCTTCTCCGCGGGTTATCGAAGCGGGCCAGAAGATCCCTCGTCGCCTGGCTCCCTCGGGACGACAGGCTACGGTGTCACCCGCTCCGTCCGGTACAGCTCGTCGATCCGCTCCCGCGGCCGTGACACCCACCAGCGACCTTCGTCCACGATCACTTCCGCGGGGCGCGGCCGGGTATTGTAGTTGGACGCCATCACGAATCCGTACGCCCCGGCCCCCAGCACGGCGATTCGCTCGTCCCGCTCGAGCCCGGGCAGCGCGCGGTCGCGGGCCAGAAAGTCGCCGGTCTCGCACACCGGTCCGACGACGTCCACCTCGGCAGCCGACCGGCCTCGGGGCTCGACCTCCGCCATCTCGTGGTACGCCATGTAGTGGCTCGGCCGAACCAGATCGTTCATGCCGGCGTCCACGATGACGAGATCCTTGCCTCCGGAGTGCTTCCGGGAGAGCACGGTGGTGAGCAGCACGCCCGCGCTCCCGACCAGGTAGCGGCCCGGCTCGAGCACCAGGGACAGCCCGCTCTCCCGCACCGCCGGCACCACCACCGAGGCGAGGGCGGCCGGACTGAGCGGCCGCTCGTCGCGGTAGCGGATGCCGAGGCCGCCGCCGATGTCGAGGGTGGTGAGCGCGTCCACCCCGGCGTCGCGGAGCTGCGCCACCAGCTCGAGCAGGCGGCGAACACCTTCGGCATAGGGCCCGGCGTCCAGCAGCTGGCTGCCGATGTGCATCGCGATGGTGTCCAGGGTGAGCCGCTCGTGCTCCCGGATCGCGAGAGCCAGCGGCACGACCTGGTCCACCGGCACTCCGAACTTGATCCCGCCCTGACCGGTGGCGATGAACGGATGGGTGTCGGCGGTGACGTCCGGGTTGACCCGGATGCCGACTCGCATCGGCCGGCCGATCCGGGCCACGATCCTCCCCAGCGCCGCCAGCTCGGCCGTGGACTCCAGGTGCACATGGCCGATCCCGGCCTCGACCGCGGCGGTGAGCTCCTCGTCCGTCTTCCCCACCCCGCTGAAGACGATGCGCTCGGGCTCGAAGCCGGCGGCCAGCGCGCGCGCCAGCTCGCCGCCTGAGACGATGTCAGCCCCGGCGCCGAGGTCGCGCAGGATCCGGAGCACCGCGAGGTTGGCGTTCGCCTTGACCGCGTAGGCTACCCGGTGCGGCACCGCGGCGAGCGCCTGGTCGAGGGCGCGGAACTGCCGCCGGATCACCCCGGCGTTGTAGAGATACGCCGGCGTGCCCACCGCGTTGGCGATCGCCGTCAGCGGCGCGCCGCCGAAGTACAGCGACCCGCCGCGGCGCTCGAGCCCGGCGTCGGCGTACAGCGCCGACTCGGCGGGGGCTGCGGGGCTCAGTACGCCCTCGCCCACAGGGCCTCCGTCACCGTGGGTAGTCCGCACCACATGCAGGTCGCGGGCACCTGCGGCGAGCCGAACTCCTCGTCGGGCAGAACCCGGATGGTGGCCTTGGTCTTCTCCTTGATCTCCATCTCGCACTCCACCCTGCCGCAGAAGCCCGAGTAGGCGAAGCCGCCGCCGGCTTCGAGCTGGGCGAGGAACTGCTCCTTGGTGGCGCCCCTGATGCTGTTGGCCTCGCGGCGGGCGCGGGCCGTCTCCAGCAGGTCCTTCTGCATCGCCTCCATGGCGGCGTTCAGCGTCGTGGCCAGACCGGCGAGCGGCAGGCTCTCCTTCTTGCCGCCGGTGCGCCGGGCGAGCATGGCCGTGCCCGCCGCCACGTCGCGGGGGCCGATCTCCAGACGCATCGGCACGCCCCTGCCCTCCCACTCGTAGTACTTGGCCCCGGGCTTCATCCCGTCGCGCGCGTCGAGGTGCGTCCGGATCCCCGCGGCTGTGAGCTCCTTGCGGACTCGCTCGGCGGTCTCGAGCACGGTGCCGCGCTCCTCGTCGCTCCGGTAAATCGGCACGATCACGACCTGGTACTGCGCCAGCCGGGGGGGACACACCAGCCCCGCGTCGTCGCCGTGGGTCATGATCAGCGCGCCTACCAGCCGGGTGGAGACGCCCCAGGAGGTGTTCCACACGTGGTCCAGATCGCCCGCGGCGGTCTGGAAGGTCACCTCGAACGCGCGGGAGAAGTTCTGGCCCAGGTTATGGCTGGTCCCGGCCTGCAGCGCCTTGTTGTCCTGCATCATCGCCTCGCAGCTGTAGGTGCGAAGGGCGCCGGCGAAGCGCTCGCTGTCGGTCTTGCGGCCGGTGACGACCGGCATTCCCATCCACTCCTCCATGAAGGTCCGGTAGACCCGCAGCATCTGCCGGGCCTCCGCCTCCGCCTCCGCCTCGGTGGCGTGGGCCGTGTGGCCCTCCTGCCAGAGAAACTCGGTCGTCCGGAGGAACAGCCGGGTGCGCATCTCCCAGCGCACCACGTTGGCCCACTGGTTGATCAGCACCGGGAGATCACGGTAGCTCTGGATCCACTTCGCGTACATCGCATAGATGATGGTTTCCGAGGTCGGCCGCACGACCAGCGGTTCCTCCAGCTCCTTGCCGCCGCCGTGGGTGACGACGGCGGTCTCGGGGGCGAACCCCTCGACGTGCTCCGCCTCCCGGCTCAGGAAGCTCTGCGGGATGAACAGCGGGAAGTACGCGTTCTGGTGACCGGTATCCTTGAACATCTGGTCCAGGGCGCGCTGCATCTGCTCCCAGATGGCGTAGCCGTTCGGGCGGATGACCATGCAGCCCCGCACGGGACTGTAGTCCGCCAGCTCGGCCCGGGCCACCAGCTCGTTGTACCAGGCGCTGAAGTCGGTCGCCCTGGGAGTCAATGCCTTCGCTTCCGCCATCTCGAGCTCGCTTCCTTTCGTCTATGGTGGTCAGCCTCAACGCAGTGAAAGGCGGAGGCCGGCATGGCCACCTTCGCTCCGCTCAGGGTGACTGTTCGTCCCCGACCAGCCTCGCGACGTAGTCACGCACCGACGGTCGCGCCACCGCCACCTGTCCCTTTCCCCGCAGATCCTTCACCATCACCTCCCCTCGCGCCCGGTCGTCGGGGCCGACCACGATCGCCACCCTCGCGCCTCGGGTGTCCGCCAGCTTGAGCTGCTTGCCCACGGCCTGGGGCGCCAGTGCGTACTCCGTCCGGAGCTCAGCGTCGCGCAGCTCCCGCGCAAGGCCCAGGACCTCGGCGATGTCGTCCTGGCTGATCGCCACCAGGAAGACGTCCACCGTCGGCTCAGCCGGTGGGGCCAAGCCCCGGTCGCGGAGGAGCTCGCTCAGCACCACGTCCCCCATGCCGAAACCCAACGCCGGCAGGTCCACGCCGCCGAGCGACTCCAACAGGTCGTCGTAGCGCCCCCCGCCGCAGAGGGCGCGCAGCTCGCCCTTGGCGTCGAACAGCTCGAACACCGTGCCGGTGTAATAGTCGAGCCCGCGCACGATGCCGAGATCGAGATCGAGGTAGTCCCCGAGCTGCATCGCGCGCAGTGCGTCGAGCGTGCGTCTGAGCGAATCCCCCTGGCCCAGGGCGCCGGCCAACCCCGGGTCCACCGCCGACAGCTCCTCCCAGGTCCGGGACCGTGCGAGCGCAAGCAGCCGATCCACGGTCCCCGTGCCCAGTCCGGCATCGGCGAGCCGACGCACCGACACCTCCTCCGGCGTCCGGCGCAGCTTGTCGAACACCCGGTACACCGTCCCTGCCTGCTCCTCGCTCACCCGGAGCGCGCCGAGCAGCGCCGCGAGCAGCCGCCGGTCCGAGAGGCGCACCCGGAAGTCCTTTGGACCGAGCCCGAACGCCCGCACCGCATCGATCGCCAGCGCAACGATCTCCGCGTCGGCCAGGTAGCCCGACTCGCCGATGAGATCGCAGTTGAGCTGAAAGTGCTCGCGCAGCCGCCCGCGCTGCTGCCGCTCGTAGCGGAAGAGCTGGGGAATGGAGAACCAACGGATCGGCTTCTTCAGCCCGTTGGCGCGCGCCGCCACCATTCGCGCCAGCGTGGGCGTCATCTCCGGACGAAGCGAGACCTCACGGTCACCCTTGTCGGTGAAGCTGTAGAGCTGCCCCACGATCTCCTCGCCGCTCTTGGCCGTGTACAGCTCCAGCGGCTCCAGCGGAGGCCCGTCGTACTCCTCGAACCCGTAACGCGCCGCGACGTGCCGCCAGGTCCGGAAGATGTAGTCCCGGAGCGCGAGGTCGGCCGGGTAGAAGTCGCGAAATCCCGGCAGGGCCTGGGTTTGCATGGGCAGCAAGATAAATGGAGAGCCATCAGTTATCAGCTATCGGTTACCGGCTATCGGATATCTGAGCCGCACAACGCGATCGGGGTGAATATCGGATAGCCGATAACGATCGCTCCTAGTGGAGCCCCAGCTCCGCCATGACATCACCCACCGTGTGAAACGAGCCGGTCACCAGGATCGTCCCGGCGCCGCGCTGCACTTCCCGGAGTGCGCTCCGGAAGTCGGGCACCAGGGACCACGAGGCCCGCGCCGGCGGCCGCGAGGCATCGCTGAGCCAGCGCCGGAGCCACGCGGCGTCCCATCCGCGGCTCGCCGCCGTCGGCGCCACCGTCAGGATCCCACGATCGATCACCCGGTCGAGCTGCACCAGCATCTCCGGCCACTCCTTGTCGCCCAGGATCGACACCAGGCCGTGGACCGGCCGGGGCGGCTCCAGCAGGTCCAGCGCGGCGATCAGCGAGCGGATCCCGTCGGGATTGTGGGCGACATCGAACAGCCACTTGCCGCGCCGGTCCAACCGACCGGGAATCCACGCGCTCGCGAATCCGCGGCTGATGGCCTCCGGCTCCGGTCGCCAGCGCGGTGGCAGTGCCATCAGGACGCCATGCGCTACGCCGGCGTTGCGCCGCTGGTGCGGTCCGGCCAGTGCCAGCGGTCCGCGCCACTCATACTCGGCCGGCAGGACCCGCACGTCGGCCCGGGCGCCGGCCCCGGACCGCGCGATGGCCCGGTGAGCGGCACGGCGGAGCACGTCCACCAGCTCGGGTGACCGCTCGCCGATCACGAACGGGGCGCCCGGCTTGGCGATTCCCGCCTTCTCGCCCGCGATCTTCTCCAGCGTGTCGCCCAGGTACTTCATGTGGTCGCGTTCGATCTTGGTCACCGCGCTCACCAGCGGGCTCACCACGTTGGTGCTGTCCAGCCGCCCTCCCAGCCCCACTTCGACCACGGCGATCTCCGCGCCGCGGGCCGCGACGTCGGCGAACGCGATGGCGGTGGTGGCCTCGAAGAACGTGGCCCCGCGCTCCAGGATCAGCGGTCGAAGTCGCTCGGTCCACATCGCCACCGCAGCCTCGGTGATCGGGGTCCCGTCCACCTGGATGCGCTCGCGGAACGACACCAGGTGCGGCGAGGTGTAGAGACCGACCCGCCACCCGGCCTCGCGGAGCGCCGCCGCGACCAGGGTGCAGACGCTGCCCTTCCCGTTGGTGCCCCCGATGTGGATCGCGGGGACGACTTCGTGCGGATTCCCCAGCGACCGCAGCAAGGCGCGCGTGGTGGCGAGCCCAAACTTGATCGTGGTGGTCCGGGGAAAGAGAAACTCCAGCGCCTCGTCGTAGGTCAAGGCCATGTGTCATCCCGAGGGCAACCGTCCCACAAAACACCGGCGCCCCACCAGCGAGACCGCGGATGGGGCGCCGGAGCAGGCGATGAGGCTCGCGTCAGCTCAGCTCGGCGTGCTCCGCGGCCGGTCGCTGCCCCTGCATGTGCCGCAGGAGGCGCGCGGTGGTGTCCCTGAGCGAGCCCCGCGGGACCACATCGTCGATCTGTCCGTGCTCCACCAGGAACTCCGCCGTCTGGAACCCTTCCGGCAGGTCCTGGCCGATCGTCTGCTTGATCACCCGCTGCCCCGCGAAGCCGATCACGGCGCCGGGCTCCGCCAGGATCACGTCGCCCTGCATCGCGAAGGACGCCGAGACGCCGCCGGTGGTCGGATCGGTGAGGATCGAGATGTACGGAATCGCCTCGCGATGGAGCTGGGCGATGGCGGCCGAGGTCTTCGCCATCTGCATCAGCGAGAGCACCCCCTCCTGCATCCGCGCGCCACCGGAGGTGGAGACGATGACCAGCGGGACTTTCTTCTCATGGGAGCGCCGGGCCAGGCGTGCGATCTTCTCGCCGACAACGGACCCCATGGAGCCGCCCATGAACGCGAAGTTCATGACGGCCAGGTTGAAGGGCATGCCGTCGATCCGGGCGCTGCCGGTGATGATGGCGTCGCCCTGCCCGCCTTTCTTCACGGCGGCGGTGAGCCGCTCGGTGTAGTGCTCGAATTTGAGGGAGTCCACCGACCGGAGGCTGGTGAAGAGCTCCCGCCAGCTGCCGGGATCGGTCAGGATCTCGATGTACTCCTCGGCCGAGATCCGCCGGTGGCGCCCGCATTCGGGACAGACGTTCAGGGCCTTCTCGAACTTCTCCCGCAGATCGATGTGCCCGCAGCCGTCGCACTTCTCCCACGCGTCGGGCGGAATTTCCAGCCGCTCGCGCTGGGACGTGCGTGGCTTGCGTTCCTTCTTAAACCATGCCATGACGGCCATAGAGGAAGGGGGTCACCCGGTTTGAGGAGGAGACAGTGGCCATTAGGAAACCGTAGCAATCTCGGGGGTTGAGGCCCCGGGCGCTAGGGCTCGTGGTCTAAGTTGTTTGGGGGCAATAGATTGGCGGGCGGTCAGGCGGTCAGGCGATCAGGCGGAGTGAGGTTGCTCTGTCATCCCGAGCGAAGCGAGGGATCCCTTCGACCGGTCATCGAAAAACCGGTGAGAAGATCCCTCCTAGTTCGCTCGCTGCGCATGACCGGTCGGCGTACTCCCTTCCGTCCGACTGTCCGCCCGGGCGGCGCGGTGGGGTGGCGGGGTACCGCCTGACCGCCCGACCGACCGGCTAAACGTCCGGATACCCCGACTGCCTGCTGTCGTTCGCCACCCGGAATGCCAGGCCCAGACACAGGCAGCAGATCACGAAGAACGACCCGCCGTAGGAAAAGAACGGAAGCGGAATGCCGGTGATCGGCATGAGATTCACTGTCATACCGATGTTCTCGTACACGTGGGTGAACATCAGACCCATGATTCCGAAGACCATCAGGCTGCTGAAGGAGTCCGTGGCACGGCGGGCGATGCGGAGCAGGACCAGGAACAGGCCCAGGAAGAGTCCCAGCGCCACCAGCACTCCGATGAAGCCCAGCTCCTCGCCGACGATCGGGAACACGAAGTCGGTATGCTGCTCCGGCAGGAACGCGAGCCGCTTCTGCGGGCCTTCGGTGTACCCGGTACCGAACCAGCCACCGGAGCCGATCGCGACCCGGGACTGGATCGCGTGGTACCCCGCCGCCCGGGGATCCACCTCGGGATTCAGGAAGGTCAGCAGGCGGTTCTGCTGATATGGGGCCAGCCGCTTCCAGAGGGGAAGCGCGACGGCGCCCATCGCGACGTTCAGGAACCAGAACACCAGCGCGTCGGAGATGTAGGGACGCCACACGAAGAGCAGGGCCGTGAAGGCCACCATCCACGCGCCCCAGGTCCAGTTGTTGAAGGCGAGCAGCAGGCTGAGACCGGGCGATGCCACCAGAAACAGGAGCCGAGGCCGGACCCCGGACCAGAAAAGCATGGCGAACGCGATGCCCATGAACACGATCGCGCTCCCCAGGTCCGGCTGCTTCAGCACCAGCAGGAAGGGAATGCCGACGATGATGCCGGGCCCCACCAGGTCGCGCAGCGATCGGGGCGGCTCCCGGCGGCTGGAGAGATAGCGAGCCAGCATCAGGACCGTCGCGACCTTGGCCAATTCCGAGGGCTGCCCGATCTGGTGCCCGCCGATCGAGAGCCAGCTGCTGCTGCTCTGGGCGGTCCCCGCCCCGGTGCCGACCAGCAGCACCAGCACCAGCAGGAAGAGGCTCACCCCGTAGAGCACCGGCGCCAGCCATTCCAGCAGCCGGGGCGACACCTGGAAGACGACGATCGCCGCCACGACGCCGATCCCGACCCAGATGAACTGCCGGTGCCACACACCGGCCGCGCGGGTCGGCACGTCGGTCTGGCCCGCGGAGTAAAGCGTCAGGAGGCCGAACAGGATGAGCCCGGCACTCACCAGCAACAGCTGCCGATCAACCGTCACCCCTCTCACGGCCGCTCCGCCGGAGGAGGCAGAGAGTCGGCAACCGCCGGCGTGGGGGCGGCGAGCCTGATGGAGTCCTCACGGGCCCGCGCGGCGGCCGAGTCGGGATTGAGCTCGACCGGCCGAGGCGCGGTGTCCTGCGGCGTGGTCTCGTCGATCAGGGTCTTGATCTTGATGGTGCCCACGGTATCGGGGCCGAGGAGCTCGCGCCGGAGCGTCCGGACGACATACGGGGCCACGGTGGTGCCATGCTCGGCGAACTCCATGATCGCGCCGACGATGAGCTCGGGCTGGTCCGCGGGCGCGAACCCGATGAACCAGCCGTGGTCCTTGCCGTGGGGGTTCTGCGCGGTGCCGGTCTTGCCCGCGACCGCCAGGTCGCGATGTCGGCTCGCCGCCGCGGTGCCGCGCTCCACCACCGCGATCAGCGCATGGCGCAGCCCGTCGAGCTGGGCTTCGGTGAGTCCCAGGTCCACCGACTTGTCCGACGACGGTCGCACGATGTACGGCGTGGAGGACCGCCCCTCGCTCGCCAGGCCCTCGTAGAACTTCATCATGTTGATCAGGGTCTGGGTGTTCTCCCCCTGTCCGATCGAGAAGTTCAGGGTCGTCGCCGGAGGGCTCCAGTGGCGCGGGCCGTAGAGCTTGTCGAAATAGGCGGTGGAGGCGGGGTAGATGGGGTTCTTCTCGTTCTCCAGGTCGATCCCGCTGAGATCCTTGAACCCCATGAGCACACCGTCCTCCAGAATCGGCTTGAGCCCCAGCCGGAGTCCCACCTGGTAGAAGTACACGTCGCAGCTCGCGGCAACGGCGCCGATGAGATCGAGCGAGCCGTGGCCCTCCTTCTTCCAGCAGCGGAACACCCGGTTGCCGAGCCGCATGCCGCCGCGGCACGGTGTCGGCATGTGGGTGTTCAGGCCGATGAGCCCGCGCTTCAGCGCCATCGCGCCGATCGCCAGCTTGAACGGGGACGCCGGTGGATACCGGGTCTGGATCGCGCGGTTGAGCAGCGGGCGCGCCTCGTCGCCGTTGAGGGCGCGCCAGTTGGCGCGGGAGATGCCGCCCACGAACACGTTGGGATCGTACGACGGGGCGGAGTAGAGCGCGCGGATCTGGCCGCCCGGCGTCATCGCGATCATGGCGCCCCGCATGCCCGCCGGCCAGATGCTGTCGATGTAACGCTGGAGCTCGAGATCGATCGTGGTGTAGATCGGGCGCCCGGCCGCCGGAGCGAGCGAAGCGCCGCCCGCGTCCTCCCGCACCAATCGACCGCGCGCGTTGACCTCCATGTAGCGCACGCCCTCGATGCCGCGGAGCGTGTCGTCGTACTCCCGCTCCAGCCCGGCCTTCCCCACGATGGTCCCCAGGCCGGCTCCGGGATAGCGCTCGGCCTCGAGATCACGCTCGGTGACCTCGGAGACGTAGCCCACCAGGTGAGCGACGGCCTTCCCGGCGGGATACAGCCGCTTGGGCTCCGACTGGATCAGCAGCCCCGGCAGCACCGCGCGGTGCTCCTCCAGCCGGGCCACCGTCTCGAAGGTGGCATCGCCGAAGACCACCGCCGGCTGGTAGCGGGCCTGGTGGAAGCGCTGGACGATCTCCTCGACGTCGGCCGTGTCGACCGGGACGAATCGGCCGATCCGGGCGATCACCGCCCGGAGCGAGTCCGCCGACGGGGCCAACACCTTCACCGAATAGCCCGGGACGTTCTCGGCGATGATCTGCCCCTCGCGGTCGAAGATCGTGCCCCGGGGGGCGGTGAGCGAGATCGGCCGGAGGCGGTTGGTTTCGGCGCGGAGCTGGAACTTCTCGTGCTGGATGACCTGGGTCCGGAAGAAGGCGCCGGCCAGGAGCACGAAGGCAGCCACCAGGACCAGCTGGGCGACCTCGGCCCGCTCGCGCACGCGGTAGGAATCGAATCCGTTCATGAGTCCAGCCTGATGGCGAACCACTCGCGGAACGCGGCCAGCACCAGCAGGGCGAACACGGCGGTGGAGAGCGCCTGGAGGGGACTGTTCAGCGTGAGCTCCATCAACAGCCGGCCCTGCCCGGTGCCGCTCGCGAGCAGCAGGATGAAGTCCCGCACCCAGACCGCCACGGCGACGAAGGCCGCATTGACCAGCAGGTTGTCGGCGAAGAAGACGGCGCGCCCCCAGGCCGCCAGATAGCCCACCACGGTGTGCGCCAGCGCTCCCGCCCCGAAGGCGGCGGGGGTGAGCGCGTCGTTCACCACGCCGACCACGAAGCCCGCGAGCGCGCCGGCTCCCGGCCCCGCCCGCATGGCGAAGAGCACCAGCCCGATCAGCAGGAAATCGGGGCTTACCCGGGCGCTCCCCAGCCGGGGCCGCAGATAAAAGTGCAGCAGGACCAGGAGGCCCATCACCAGCACCAGCTGCACCCGACTGGCGCGGGAGACGTTCATCGACCGGAGTCTCCCGCCGCGGGCGCCGGCGGAGCCGGGACCGGCGCGGCCGCCGGCGCGGCGCCGGCCTTCTGCGCCGCGGCCGGGGCAGCGGCCTTCTGGGCAGCGGCCTTCTGGGCAGCCGCCTTCTGGGCAGCCGCCTTCTGGGCGGCGGCCTTCTCTGCGGCCAACTGTTGTGCGGCGGCCTTGGCGGCGGCCGCGATCTTGGCCGCCTCCTCCTTGGCGGCCGCGATGGAGTCGGCCTGACGGACCCTGGCGATCGAGTCCAGCCGTATCGCCTGCAGGGCGGAGTCGCTGGGGAAGGCGTTCTCCAGGCTGGTGCCCGGCGGAGAGACCAGCACCATCACGTGGGCGACCGCGCCGGGATTGGCCGCCGGCAACAGGCGGTAGACCCGCTCCCAGCCGGCCTGCTCGCGCACCACGCCGGTCACCGTACCCACCGGGATGCCCTTGGGGTACACGCCGCCGAGCCCCGACGAGAGCACCAGCGTCCCCGCCGGCACCGAGTCACGGTAGGGCACGCCGCGGAACTCCAGGGCACCCTCACCGCCGAGCCCGGACAGCGACGGTGCCACCACCCCGCTTGCGTTGCCGCTCGCGGTATAAGCCGCGACCCGGAACTCAGGGTGCGCCCAGGTCATGACCACGCTGGAATGCTGCCCGGCGCTGAGCACCATCCCGATGAGTCCCTCCGGGGCCACCACCGGATCGAACTCGGAGACCAGATCGTCGCGGCCGACATCGATCAGCAGGGTGCGCCCGTCGGTCGCCTGCGCCTGGTGCATCACCTCGGCGGCGACGTACGCGCTGGAGATCCGGCGGCTGAGTGAAAGGAGCCCGCGGAGCCGCTCGTTCTCCGCCCTGAGCGAGGGAATGCCCTGGGCCAGATAGGCGGCGGAGTCACGCTGGATGGTGATCGCCCTCAGGCGGGCCCGGCTGGTGCGCCCCTCCTCGGCGCGGGCCTGAAGCCAGACCAGAGGCGCGAGGATCGAGTTCCGGAGCGCGTCGGAGATCCCCTGGCCCCACTGCTGGGGGGAGAAGAGGGCCACCACCGACAGGCCCACGCACGCGACGAAGGTGACCGTGTCGCGGCGCGAGAACGAGCGTTCCGACGCGCTGGCCATGGCTCAGGCGGAGAGGACGCTGCGGTATTTCTCGTAGTCGTCGAGAATGCGTCCGGTGCCGCGGACGACGCAGGTCAGGGGGTCCTCGTCCACGTGAATGGGGAGGCCGGTCTCCTGCGCCAGGAGGATGTCGAGCCCGCGGATCAGTGCCCCGCCGCCGGTCATGACGATGCCGCGGTCCACGATGTCGCTGGCAAGCTCGGGAGGAGTGATTTCGAGCGCGCGCCGCACCGCGTCCACGATCTGCTGGATGGGCTCCTGCACGGCCTCGCGGATCTCGGTGGAATGCACCCGCACGGTCTTGGGAATACCGGAAACGAGGTCGCGCCCCTTCACCTCCATCTCCCGCTCGTCGCCGGTGGGCGCCGCGGAGCCGATCTTGATCTTGATCGCCTCCGCGGTGGGCTCGCCGACCAGGAGATTGTAGTTCTTGCGCATGAACTGCACGATGGCCTGGTCCAGCTCGTCGCCGCCGGTGCGGATGGAGGTGTCGGAGACGATGCCGGAGAGCGCGATCACGGCGATCTCGGTCGTGCCGCCGCCGATGTCGATCACCATGTTGCCGGTCGGGGTCTCCACCGGCAGGCCCACCCCGATCGCCGCGGCCATCGGCTCGGCGACCATGAGCACCTGCTTGGCCCCGGCGGTCTGGGCGGAGTCGCGGACGGCGCGGCGCTCCACCTCGGTGATGCCGGAGGGCACGCAGACGATGACCTTGGGTTTGACGCGGAAGACGTGCTTGTCGATGATCGTCTTGAGGAAGTACCGCAGCATCTTCTCGGTGACGTCGAAGTCGGCGATGACGCCGTCCTTCAGCGGCCGGACCGCGAGGATGCCGTCGGGGGTGCGGCCCAGCATCCGTTTCGCCTCGAGCCCGATGCCCTTGATCTTCCCGGTGCCCTTCTCGATCGCGACCACCGACGGCTCGTTGAGGACGATGCCCTCGCCCTTGACGTAGACGAGCGTGTTGGCGGTGCCGAGGTCCACCGCGATCTCATTCGCGGGAAGCCACGACGTGATGTTCAGAGAAGGAAGCTTCATCGAGACGATGTCGGAAGCATGGCTGCTAAGGTAACGAATGGCTGTCTCCGCATTCAAGGGAGCGAATGCTCCGCTAACGTCCCGTGCTGCCGAATCCTCCTGCGCCGCGCGATGAGACGGGAAGCTCCGCCACCGGGCGGAACTCGATCCGCTCCACGCGGGCGAATACCATCTGCGCGATCCGCATGCCGCGAGTCACCGCGAACGGCTCGGTGCCCAGGTTGACCAGGATGACCTTCACCTCGCCGCGGTAGTCGCTGTCGATCGTGGCCGGCGTATTGGCCACGATGACGCCGTGATTCAGCGCCAGCCCCGAGCGGGTGCGGATCTGGCACTCGTAGTCCTCCGGGAGCGCCATCCGGAAACCCGTCGCGACGGCCCTGCGCTCGAGCGGGGCCAGGACCACGGCTTCGGCGCTGGATACATCGTAGCCGGCCGAGCCCGGGGTCCCCAGGCTCGGCAGCGGGAGGCCCTCGCCGTGAGGCAGGCGGGTAAGCAGAACCGGGATCAGAGGACGGAGCCGACGTCGACCAGGGGGAGCTGAAACGCCTCGGCCACGCCGGGATAGACCACCTTCCCCTCCACCACGTTCAGCCCCAGCCGCAATGCGGGGTCAGCTTTGCAGGCGGCACGCCAACCGTGCTTGGCCAGCTTAAGTCCATATGGGAGCGTGGCATTGGTCAGGGCGAGGGTGGAGGTCCGAGGGACCCCGCCCGGCATATTCGCCACGGCGTAATGCAGGATGCCATCCACGAAGTAGGTGGGGTTCTCGTGGGTGGTCGGCTTGATGGTCTCCACGCAGCCCCCCTGGTCCACCGCCACGTCCACGATGACGGACCCCGGCTTCATCAGCTTGAGGTCGGCCCGCTTGACCAGGTGGGGTGCCTTGGCCCCGGGCAGCAGCACCGCCCCGATGACCAGATCGGCCCGGCGGATGGCGTCCAGGATGTTGTGGCGGTTGGAGTAGGCCGTGTCCACGTTGGCGGGGAGCACGTCGTCGAGGTAGCGCAGCCGGTCGAGCGAGATGTCGAGGATGGTAACGTGGGCGCCCAGACCGGCGGCCATCTTCGCGGCGTTGATGCCGACCACGCCTCCGCCGACGATCACGACTTCACCCGGCGCGACGCCCGGCACACCGCCCAGCAGGATGCCGCTCCCGCCGAACACCTTCTCCAGGTACTTGGCGCCCTCCTGCACCGACATCCGGCCGGCCACCTCCGACATCGGCGTGAGCAGCGGGAGCTCGCCGCTGGCAAGCTGGACCGTCTCGTACGCGACCGCGACCGCGCCAGAATCGATCACCCCGCGGGTCAGCTCCTCCGAGGCGGCGAAGTGGAAGTAGGTGTAGATCACCTGCCCCCGCCGCATCCGCGGCCATTCCACCGCGATCGGCTCCTTCACCTTCATGATCATCTCGGCCTGTTTCCAGACGTCCTCGGCGGTGGGCAGGATCTTCGCGCCGACGGACGTGTAGGACTCATCCGGGAAGCCGCTGCCCAGGCCGGCGCCCTTCTCGATGAGGACGCTGTGTCCCGCGCTCACCAGCGCCTCGGCGCCGGCGGGCACGAGGGCGATGCGGTTCTCGTTGGTCTTGATCTCCTTCGGGACGCCGATCAGCATGGGGCCGAGGTCCTGGTTAGGGGGAGGCGAAGGTTTGAACCGCGGGAACGGCTTCACCATTCGTGCGGTTGGTTGCTGGTCCCAGTCTCACTACCGTCTGCCGCTCCGACGGGAAGAACTCCTGCGCGACCGCTGCGACTTCGTCGGCGCTCACGGCGTCGACTTCGGCCAGCATCCGGTCGAGCGGCCGGTACGGGTCGTCGTGGAGGCTGAAACCCGCCAGCCGGCCCATGCGGGCCATCGGGCTCTCCAGCGCCAGCATGATCTGACCCTTGAGCTGGAGCTTGCCGGCCTCCAGCTCGTCGGCGGGCAGGCCCTCGCGCGCGATCCGGTCGTACTCCGAGCGGATGGCCTCCACCGCCTGGTCGGCGCTGGCGGTCTGGGTGCCGACGTAGACGCCGAGCTGCCCCGAGCTCTGGTGGAAGTTCTTGTAGGCGAACACCGCGTACGCGAGCCCCAGCTCCTCCCGCACCCGCTGGAACAACCGGCTCGACATCCCTCCGCCGAACACGTTGGTCAGAATGGAAATGGCGAACCGCCGCGGGTCGCGCAGCGGGAACGTATCGGTGCCGAAGACGATGTGGGTCTGGGCGGTATCACGTTCCTCCCACCGCGCGCCACCCCGCCGCGCCGGGGACGGGGCCACGGCCGGCCGAGCCTGCTCCGGGGGGGTGTCTTCGAACCACCCCTCCGCCCCCAGGGCGGCGAGCAGCCGCTCGTGATCCAGATTCCCGGCCGCCGCGATCACGCAGTTGCCGCGGTAGTAGCCGGTCTGGTGAAGGCAGCGGAGATCGCCCGCCGAGATGGGGCCGAGGGTGTCGGGCGTGCCCAGGATCGAGTAGCCGTAGGGATGCGCCGGCCACAGGGTCTCGGCGTGCAGCTCGAACACCAGATCGTCCGGCGTATCGGCAACGCCGTTGATCTCCTCGAGAATGACGTTCCGTTCGGGCTCGAGATCGGTCTCGCGCAGCAGCGGGCGGCGGACCAGGTCGGTGAGGACGTCCACCGCCAGGGGTAGGTCGGCGTCGAGCACGTGGGCCTGGTAGCTGGTGGCGTCGCGCCCGGTGTAGGCGTCGAGGCTGCCTCCGCGCACCTCCAGCGCCAGTGCCAGGTCGCGCGCGCTCCGCCGCTCGGTGCCCTTGAACACCATGTGCTCGAGCAGGTGAGAGATGCCCATCTGCTCCCGCCGCTCGTGGGCACTGGCGGTGCGGATGTAGACCCCCGCCGCCACCGAGCGCACCCCCGGCAACGACTCGGAGTACACCACCAGGCCGCTGGGCGCGACGGTGCGGTGCAGCCCCTCGTCGAGACGAACCGTGTCCACGCGGCGCTTAGTCCTTGGGGAGCAGCGCCTTCCGGGACAGCTTCATGCGGCCGCGCTCGTCCACCTCGAGCAGCTTGACCTGGACGATGTCGCCCTTCTTCACCACGTCCTCGGTCTTCTCGGTGCGGCCGTGCTGCAGCTCGCTGATGTGGAGCAGCCCCTCCACCCCCGGGAGGATCTCGACGAACGCGCCGAACGCCGTCGTGCTCTTGACCGGCCCCTCGTAGGTGCGGCCGACCTCGGGCTCCGTGGTGATCGCAGCGATCATCGCGCGGGCCTTCTCTCCCGCCTCGCCGCCCACGGCGGAGATGGTGACGACGCCGCTGTCCTCGATGCTGATCTTGGCCCCGGTGGCGTCCTGAATCCCGCGGATGGTCTTGCCCTTGGGACCGATCACATCGCCGATCTTGTCCGGCTTGATCTGCATGGTGAAGATGCGCGGCGCGTACTTGGAGAGCTCGGTGCGCGGACCCGGCAGCGCCTTGGCCATCTCCTTGAGGATGTGCAGCCGGCCCTTCCGCGCCTTTTCCAGCGCCTGCTCCATGATCTTGAGATCGAGCCCCTCGATCTTGATGTCCATCTGGATCGAGGTGATCCCCCGCTCGGTGCCCGCGACCTTGAAGTCCATGTCGCCGAGGTGATCCTCGGACCCCAGGATGTCTGTGAGGATGGCGACCTTGTGGCCCTCCTTGATGAGACCCATGGCCACGCCGGCGCAGGGCGCCTTCATCGGCACGCCGGCATCCATCAGCGCCAGCGACCCGCCGCACACCGTGGCCATCGAGGAGGAGCCGTTCGACTCCAGGACCTCGGAGACCACGCGCAGGGTGTAGGGGAAGTCCTCGTAGTGGGGGAGCAGCGGCTGGAGCGCGCGCTCGGCGAGGGCACCATGCCCGATCTCGCGGCGGCTGGTGCCGCGGATCATCTTCACCTCGCCCGTGGAATAGGGCGGGAAGTTGTAGTGCAGCATGAACGACTTGGTGGTCTCGCCGGCCACGTCGATGCTGTCGATCCGTTGCTCGTCATCGGTGGTGCCGAGGGTGACCGAGACGAGAGCCTGCGTCTGGCCCCGGGTAAAGAGGGCGGAGCCGTGGGTCCGCGGCAGGACGCCGGCCTCGATGGTGATCGGCCGGATGGTGTCCAGGTCGCGGCCGTCCACCCGCTCGCCGCGATCCAGCACCTGCTTCCGCATGACCCGGTATTCGATGTCCTCGAGATGGTTCGAGATCTCGCGGCCGCGCTCGGGGAATTCAGTCAGCAGCGCGTTCAGTGTCTGGTCCTTCACGCCCTTGACGCCCGCGGAGCGGGCCGCCTTGTCGGCGGCATTGATGGCCTGCGCCATGGCGTCCTCGGCGGCGTTCTGGGCCCGGCCCTGCAGCTCGGCGTCGATCTCCGCCTTGGGCCACTCCAGTTTGGGCTTGGCGCCGGCCTTGTCCATCAGCTGGCGCTCGAGTCCGATGGTGTCCCGGATGCCCTTCTGCGCCACCTTGAGCGCCTCGAGGATCTCGGCCTCCGACACCTCGAGCGAGCCGCCCTCGACCATCACGATCGAGTCGGCGGAGCCGCTCACCACCAGGTCGATGGTCGAGAACTCGAGCTGCTGAAAGGTCGGGTTGAGGATCCAGTTCCCCTCGACCCGGCCCACACGGACCGCGCCGAGCGGGCCGTTCCACGGCACCGGCGACAGGCTGAGGGCGGTCGAGGCGGCCACCACCCCGAGGATGTCGGCGTCGTTCTCCTGGTCCGCGGAGAGAACGGTGACGAACACCTGGACCTCGTTCTTGAAGCCCTCGGGGAAGAGCGGGCGGATCGAGCGGTCGATCACGCGGCTGGCCAGGATCTCCTTGTCCGACGGCCGGCCTTCGCGCTTGAGGAACCCGCCCGGAATCTTGCCCGCGGCGTAGGTCTTCTCGCGATACTCGACGGTGAGGGGGAAGAACGGGAGGGTGGAGACGTTGGGGGAGACGGTCACCGCGGCCAGCACCATCGTGTCGCCAAACCGTACCATCGCGGATCCCGCGGCCTGCTTCGCCAGTCGACCGGTCTCCAGCATGAGGGGACGTCCGGCGAACTGGGTCTCAATCCGTTGTGCAGTCACTGCCTTCTCTCTCTCTGGGTTCTCTGGTTTCTTTGCTGCCGGAACGCTGCAACGCAGAGAGGGCGTCCCGATGCGTGGATCGAGACGCCCCCTCGGGTGCGCGGTGCTTAGTGGCGGAGACCAAGCTGCTCGATCAGCGCTCGGTACGTCTGGAGATCGCTCCGCTTGAGGTACGTCAGCAGCCTGCGGCGGGTGCCGACCATCTTGAGGAGACCCCGGCGGCCGTGATGGTCCTTGGGGTGGGTCCGGAAGTGGTCGGTGAGGGAATTGATCCGCTCGGTGAGGAGGGCGACCTGCACCTTGGTGGACCCGGTGTCCTTCTCGTGGGCCTGGTGCTTGGCCATGGTGCCCTGCTTGTCGAAGCTCATGCTGCCGTTTCCTGATCTGGGTTCCGCGCGTCGTAATCTGTTGTAGCTATGAAGAATAGCTGGGGCTTGGGGGCGGGGGCAAGGGGCGGGACGGCGGGACGGCGGGTTCGGCCGCGAGTATGGCGTCCTCACCCCTGAGGATTGGGTCGCTGTTGAGACCCTTCGGAGTGAGGTCGGCCGACTGACGTGGCGGCTCTACACAGTCGTGTCTCGGCAGGCCACTGAACAGTCGATTGCGTAACCCGGATCCTTGCCGCCTTCCCGCTGTCCGGCCGTCCCGCTGTCCCGCACTCAGCCTCCAAAGAGCCGGCGGATATCGTTGCTGAAGGCCAGCCCCATCAAGAGCACGATCAGCACCATCCCCACCGCGGTCAGCCGCTCCCGGAGCTTCAGTGGCAGTGGCTTCCTGATCACCGCTTCGGCGAGCAGGAACAGGAACTGCCCCCCGTCCAGCACCGGCACCGGGAGCAGGTTCAGCACGGCCAGATTGATGGAGATCAGCGCCATGAAGGCGATGAAGGGATCGAGACCCATGCGGGCGCTCTCCCCAGCCAGCTGGCCGATCATGATCGGACCGCCCACCTCCCGGCGCGAGATCCGCCCGGTAAACAGGCCTCGGACCGTACGCACTATCTGGGTGGATGCGCTCACGGTCGCGCTCCAGCCTTCGGTGAAGGCCTCACCCAGGCTCAGCGATTCCGAGCGGGTATCGAGCGCAACCGTGATCCCCACGCGGCCCACCTTCCGTGGCTTGCCGTCGAGGCCCTCGACCGTCTCGACCTCGGGTCGCAGCTCGAGCGTGCGCCGTCCGCTGTCCCCCGCCACCGTCATCCTGAGCGGTGTGCCGGTGTTGGCCTGAAGCACCTCGAGGACGTCGTACCACTGGGCAATCGCACGGTCGCCGAGGGCGCGGATAGTGTCCCCTGCATGCACCCCCGCGCGCGCCGCGGGCCGGCCGGGCAGCACCTGCCCGATCACCGCGGGCCGGAACGGCTGGAGGGCTTGCGCTGCCTTGAGGCGCTCCTCCAGGGCGTCCTGGTGGATGGGCAGGGTCACGGTGCGGCCGTTGTCCAGCTCGAGCCGCAGCTCCGACTCGGGCGAGTTGGCGATGCCCTCGCTGACGTCGTTCCACGAGTGGACCGGCCGGCCGTTGATGGCGACGATCCGGGTGCCCGGCGTGATCTCGCGCAGGGCCTCGCCGCCGGGCGGCACCATCTCGGCGATGACCTGCCCCACGGTCGTCGTCGGGTCGATCTGCCGGCCGTTCTTTGCCGCGAGGAAGGTGAAAGCGAACCAGGCGAACAGGGCGTTCATCGTGACGCCGGCCAGGATCACCACCATACGCTTCCAGACCGGCTTGGCCTCGAACACCCGGTCCGGGGGCACCGGCGCCTCAGCGTGTCCGCCTTCGAGGGCCGAGCTGGTCACGTCCTCCTCCCGGCTCGCCATCTTCACGTACCCGCCCAGTGGCAGCCAGGAGATCGAGTACTCGGTCTCGCCCCGCTTGAAGGTGAGCCAGGGGATGGGTGAGCCGAGCCCCAGCGAGAAGCGGTGCACGTAGATCCCGGCCCACTTGGCCGCGATGAAGTGCCCCGCCTCGTGCACGAAGATCAGCACGCCGAGAACGATGATGAGGGCGATGATGGTGACTAGCACGGGGTCCTCACGAGCTCGCTGGCGCGCACCCGCGCCCAGTGGTCGGCGTCGCGCACCGCTTCCACAGCGGCCGCGGGGCCGGGCCGGTGCGCTTCGAGCACCCGCTCGATGATCTCGCTGATCCGGCCGAAGGGGATCGCCCCTTCCAGGAAGGCGGCGACCGCCACCTCGTTGGCCGCGTTGAACACCGCAGGCGCCGTGCCGGCCGCACGCCCCGCCGCCATTCCGGCGTCGAGAGCCCGGAACACGTCCCGCCGCACCGGCTCGAAGGTCAGCGGCCCAGCGGCGACCGGATCCAGCCGGCGCACCCCTGTGTCCGGGAGACGGCCGGGATGGGTCAGCGCGTACAGGATCGGCAGCTCCATGCTGGGGAAGCCCAGCTGCGCGATCACGCTGCCGTCGCAGAACTCCACGAACGCGTGGATGATGCTCTGCGGGTGCACCACGACTTCGAGCTGGTCGTACCGGAGCCGGAAGAGATAGTGCGCTTCGATCACTTCCAGCGCCTTGTTGGCCAGGGTGGCGCTGTCCACGGTGATCTTCTGTCCCATCCGCCAGGTCGGATGCCGGAGCGCCTCCTGCACCGTCGCGTGCTGCACCCGCTCCGCCGGCCACTCGCGGAACGGGCCACCGGAACAGGTGAGAATCAGTCGCCCCATGCCGGAATCCCTCCCGGCGACGCACTGGAGCACCGCGCTGTGCTCCGAGTCCACCGGGACGATCTCGCCCCCGCCGGCGCACGCGGCCTCGACTACGAGGTCGCCCGCCATCACCAGACTTTCCTTGTTGGCCAGGGCAACCCGCTTTCCCGCCCTGAGCGCCGCCAGCGTGGCGTCCAGACCGGCGGCGCCCACGACGGCGTTCACCACGATATCCACGTCCGGCCGGGTCGCGGCCTCGACCAGCACTTCCGGTCCGGACGGCCACCCGTGGCTGGTCTCCCGAGCCGCGGCGCCGGCGAACGCCGGACGCCATTCCGCCAGCTGCCGTTCGAACTCGCTGCGATTCCGCCCGCAGGTGAGCGCGACCACCTCAAAGTGATCTCGCTGGCGACGCAGCACGTCGAGGGTGCTGCGACCGATGGAACCGGTCGAGCCCAGCACTGCCACCCCTCGTCGGTCGCCGTTCTGCATTAGATCACCCCGAAGAACCGGTACATCGCCGCCGTCACCGGCATGACGAAATAAAGCGAGTCGAGCCGGTCGAGGATCCCCCCGTGTCCGGGCAGCAGCTGGCTGGAATCCTTGACCCCCGCCTCGCGCTTGAACAGGGACTCGGCGAGATCACCCAGCTGCCCCGCCACGGAGAGCACTGCCGCGATCGCGAGGCACCGGCCGAGGCTCAGATCCACCGCGTAGCGGGGAAACACCCAGGCGCTGAAGATCGGCGCCACCAGCAGGGCGCCGACCACGCCCGCCAGCGTCCCCGACCTCGTCTTCCCCGGGCTTACGACCGGTGACAGCTTCGGGCCGCCGAAGGTACGGCCGCCGAACATCGCCGCGGTGTCGCACACCCAGGTGACCGCCAGCGGAAAACAGACCAGCCACAGCCCCGCCCAACTCCGCGACGGCTCCGCGCCGTGCCGCATGAGGACGATCGTCGCGGGAAGCGCGCCAGCGTAGGCCACACCGAGCATGGTGACCGCCGTGGCCGAGAGCGGGCGCTCGGCGGGAGCCCGCGAGGCCAGCGCCCAGATCAGCAGGAAGATGAGCCAGATCGACGCCAGGTACGGGCCGTTGCTCGCCAGGTTCTCGCCGATGTCGTACCGGTCCACCGCCAGCCAGGCCAGCAGCGGCAGGGCCGTCGCGCTGAAGATGCCGTACGCGCGCGCCGGACGGACGCCGCCTCGCTCGGCCAGGTCGAAGAGCTCCGCCGTTCCCAGCGCGGCCGCCACCGCGAGCAGCGCCGCCAAGGGGAGCCCGCCATACCAGACCACCAGCAGCACGAACGGGATCGCGACCACAGCGAACCCGACGCGCCGCGCCAGCTCGGACGCCATCAGGCCGGGACGCGTCCGAACCGGCGGTCGCGCTGCTGGAACTCGAGAATGGCCTCGAAGAGATGCCGCCGGGTGAAGTCGGGCCAGAGCACCGGCGTGACGTACAGCTCGGCGTACGCCAGCTGCCACAGCAGGAAGTTGGAGATCCTCATCTCGCCCGAGGTGCGGATGAGGAGATCCGGGTCGGGCCACTCGGCGGTGTAGAGCCGCCGTGCCAACGCTTTCTCATCGATCTCGGCCGGGACCAGCCGGCCCGCCGCCACGTCCTCCGCCAGCAACCGCGCCGCCCGCACGATCTCGGCCCGGGCGCCGTAGGAGATGCAGAGATTGAGCGCCAGCCGGACGCCGCCCTCCGTTTCCGCCACGATGCGGTCCGCCGCGGCCCGTGCCCCGCCGGTGAGCCGGTCGATGTCTCCCAGGATGCGGACCGCGACTCCCTGCTCGCGCAGCTCGCTCATCTCCCGGGCGATGTATTCCTCCAGGAGGCTCATGAGCGCCTCGATTTCGCCCGCGGGCCGCTGCCAGTTCTCCTGGCTGAAGGCGAAGAGCGTGAGCACCGAGACGCCCGCCTGGAGGCACCCCTCGACCACCTCGCGCACCGAGGACATCCCGGCGTGGTGGCCCAGCGGCCGCGGCAGCGAGCGCTCCGCCGCCCACCGCCCGTTTCCATCCATGATGATCGCGACGTGAGTCGGGACCACGCCCTGCACCTGCACCCGCTGGAGCAGGTCGTCGCTCATGGGTCAGACTTCCATGATCTCGGCCTCTTTCGAATGAATGAGGCCGTCGATCTGCTTGATGTGCTCGTCGGTGAGCTTCTGCACGTCTTTCTCCGCCCGGGTCTTGTCGTCGCTGGAGACGTGCTCGAGCTTCTTGATCCGGGAGATCGCATCGGTCCGCGCGTGGCGCACGGCGATGCGGCCCTCCTCGGCGAGCTTGTGGATGACCTTGACCAGCTCCTTCCGCCGCTCCTCCGAGAGCGCCGGCAGCGGCACCCGGATGAGGGTGCCCTGGGTCGCCGGGTTGAGCCCCAGGCCGGCGTCGCGGATGGCCTTCTCGATGGTGTTGGCGAGCGACTTGTCGAACGGCTGCACCGTGAGGAGGCGGGGCTCCGGCGCCGCCACCATGGCCACCTGGTTGATGGGAACAGGGCTCCCGTAGGCTTCGACCCGGACGGTGTCGAGCAGCGAGGGCGTGGCCTTGTTGCTCCGGATCCCGGTGAACTCCCGCTTGGTGCTCTCGACCGCCTTGTGCATCAATTCCCGGGCGTGCTTGGTCAGTTCGGGTATGGTGCTCATCGGACGATGGTCCCGATGTCCGGGTCGCCCTCGAGGACCCGCCTGATGGCGCCGGGACGGTTGATGTTGAAGACCACGATGGGGAGCTGGTTGGCCTTGCAAAGTCCGAACGCGTTGGCGTCCATCACCGCGTAGTTCTTGATGATCGCTTCCTGGTAGGTGAGCTCGCGGAGAAACCTGGCCTTGGGGTTCGTCCGCGGATCATCGGTGTAGATCCCGTCCACGTTGGTCGCCTTGAGGATCACCTGGGCCTCGATCTCGAGGGCCCGGAGCACGCCGGCGGTATCGGTGGAGAAGAACGGGTTGCCGGTGCCGGCGGCGAAGATCACCACCCGCCCTTTCTCCAGGTGGCGGATGGCGCGCCGGCGGATGTAGGGCTCCGCCACCGACTCCATCCGCACCGCAGTCATCACCCGGGTGTCCACCCCGATCTTCTCCAGCACGTCCTGGAGCGCCAGCGCGTTGATCACCGTCGCCAGCATTCCCATGTAGTCGGCGGAGACCCGGTCGAGTCCCTCCCGGCTCGCGGTGGCGCCCCGGATGATGTTGCCTCCGCCCACGACGAGCGAGAGATGCACGCCGAGAGCGTGCACCGCCTTGATCTCCTCCGCGAAGGCCTCGACCATGTGGAAGTCGAGGCCGCTCCCCTTCTCCCCTGCCAATGCCTCGCCCGACAGCTTGAGGAGGGCTCGGCTGTAGGCGAGGGCCATCAGGCGGCCCCGATCTGGAACCGGGCGAAGCGGCGCACCGTGATGGCCTCGCCCAGCTTGCCGGACGCCTCCTTGATCAGCTCCCCGACGGTAATCTTGTCGTTGCGCACGAACGGCTGCTCCAGCAGCGTCCGCTCCGCCACGAATTTCCTCAGCTTGCCCTCGACGATCTTGGCCCGGATGTTCTCCGGCTTGCCCTCGGCGGCAACCTGCTCCTCCGCGATCCGCCGCTCCCGGTCGAGCAGGTCGGCCGGCACGTCCTCCGGATTCACGCCGATCGGGTCGGCCGAGGCGATGTGCAGGGCGATGTCGCGCGCGAGCTGGCCGAAGGACTCGTTGCGCGCCACGAAGTCGGTCTCGGAGTTGAGCTCGAGCAGCACCCCCACCTGCTGATTGTGGTGGATGTAGCTCACCACCAGGCCCTGCGAGGCGACGCGGCCGGCCCGCTTCTCGGCCTTGGCGATCCCCTTCTTCCGGAGGATCTCCCCCGCCTTGTCCATGTCGCCATTGGCCTCTTCCAGCGCCCGCTTGCAGTCCATCATGCCGGCGCCGGTGCGGGCCCGGAGCTCGCTCACGTCCTTGGGAGAAATCGTCACGCTTGCCATGTCGTCCTCTGGTCGATCTCGGGCTGAATAGTAAGACCGCCGCTCACGGCCCGCACAGGCCGGGAGCGGCGGAGACTCCCACGGTCCTGTGGTCCGCCGCGTCTAGGCACCGGCCTCGCCCGCCCCGGCGGGCGCGGGGGCCTCGGGCGCACCCTCGGCCTCGGTCTTGAGCCGTGCGGCGATCGCCTCCGGCTTGGGCCGGCGCTTGCGCCGGGGCCGGCGGCGCTTGCGGTCGGCCTCGGCGTCGCCTTCCGAGCCGGTATCGGTGCTGTAGGTCTCGGCCTCGAGGTCCTCGGTCACCTCGCGCATCGGCATCTGGGCGCGCGCCTCCTTGATGACGTCGGAGAGGGCCGCGGTGATGAGCGAGACCGAGCGAATCGCGTCGTCGTTTCCGGGCACGGGCACGGTGATGACGTCCGGATCGGCATTGGTGTCCACGATGGCGACGACCGGGATCCCGAGCTTGTTGGCCTCGGCGACGGCGATCTTCTCCTTCTTGGCGTCCACTATGAAGAGCGCGCCCGGCAGGCGGCCGAGCTGCTTGATGCCCTCGAGATTGCGGCTGAGCTTCACCCGCTCGCGCTCGAAGAGCAGCTTCTCCTTCTTGGTGTAGTTCTCGAAGTCGCCGTCGGCGGCGCCCTGCTCCAGCTCCCGGAGGCGACGGATCTGCTTCTTCAGGGTCTGGAAGTTGGTGAGCATGCCGCCGAGCCAGCGCTCGGTGACGTAGAAGGCGCCGGCAGTCTGCGCTTCGGCCTGGACGATGGCCTTGAGCTGCTTCTTGGTGCAGACGAAGAGGACACCGTCGCCCTTGAGGACCACGCTGCGGAGCAGCTCCTGGGCCTTCTGGATCTGACGGAGGGTCTTCTGGAGATCGATGATGTAGATGCCGGAACGCTCGGCGAAGATGAACCGGCGCATCTTCGGGTTCCAGCGACGGGTCTGGTGGCCGAAATGAACGCCGGCCTCGAGCAGATCCTGCAGTTGCGGCTGTGCCATGCGGCTACGGCTTCCCTTCCATTCGGGTGGTTGTCTCGTCCACCGGCTTCATCTCCCAGGCCGACCCCCGCAGGGGCACCGGGCATGGGATCCACCGGTGTGAGGTGTCGGCGGCGGTCGGGCGGTCAGCCGGCCGGGCGGTCAGCTCCCTGGATCGCCGACACTGCGTTCCAGGCGGAGCCGACCGCCCGACCGCCGGACCGCCCGTCCACCTACCGCTTGCTGAACTGGAACCGCTTCCGGGCGCCAGGGCGTCCCGGCTTCTTCCGCTCGACGGCCCGCGGGTCACGCGTCAGCAGGCCCGCGGCACGCAGCTTGGTCCGGTGCTGTCCGTCCGCCTCCACCAGCGCCCGGGCGATGGCGAGCCGGAGCGCGCCGGCCTGGCCCGCCTGCCCGCCGCCATCCACGTGCGCCCGTACGTCGAACGCACCCAGCGTGTCGGTGGCGGTGAAGGACTGCTGGATGTGCTGCACCAGGGAGGGACGGGGGAAATAGTCGCCCAGCGTGCGGCCGTTGATGTCCCACTTGCCGGTGCCCGGGGTCAGGTAGACCCGGGCGACGCTGGTCTTCCGACGGCCGACGGCCTGCCAGCGAAATTCGGGTGCTGCGGTCATGCGCTCGCCTTCGAGGGAGTGACGGAGAACGGTTTGGGTTGCTGCGCCGCGTGCGGATGCTCTGCGCCGCCGTACACCTTCAGCTTGCCGCGGAGCTTCTGCCGCGCCAGCGACGTCTTAGGCAGCATGCCGAAGACCGCCTTTTCGATGACCCGGTCCGGGTGCTTGGCCAGGAGATCGCGCGCGGTGGTGTGGCGCTCGTGGCCCATGTAGCCGGTATGGGAGAAGTACGTCTTGTTCTCCTGCTTCCGGCCGGTGAGCCGCACCTTCGACGCATTCACCACGATCACGAAATCGCCGCCGTCCATGTGCGGGGTGTAGGTGGGCTTGTGCTTGCCCCGGATCAGCTGGGCCACGACGCTGGCCAGCCGGCCGAGCGGCACGCCGGCCGCATCCACGAGGTGCCACTCGTGGGTGATGTCTTCGGGCGTGGCCGTGTAGGTCTTCATGCGCGCTGCCGTCTCAAGTGGGCCTGGGATGATCGACACGGAACGAGGCTCGGAAGAGCCTCAAACCGAAACAGACTCACAAGATAGCTAACGCCACGTGGCAGGGTCAAGGGGACCCCGGGCGCTCCCGCAGCTCCACCAGCACCTGACCTTTCTCGACCGGTTCGCCCGCCGCGACCCGAACGGCCCCGACCACCCCTGCCGCCGGTGCCTTGAGCTCGTTTTCCATCTTCATGGCCTCGAGGACCACGATTCCGGTCCCCACGGAGACCTCCTGTCCCGCCTCGACCAGCACCCGAACCACCAGCCCGGGCATCGGGGCCCGCACGGTCGCGGGCCCATGGGCTGCGCTGGCGCCGGCCGTGAGACTTCGAATGTGCCGAGTCCGCTCATCCACGACCTCGGCGTCCCATCGATCCCCGCCCTTTCCCAGGGTCCACTGTCCCCGACCGGCGCTCCGAAGCGTGAGCGCCGTGGGCCGGCCGTCCACCAGCAGCTGGCGGGACGAGGTCCCCGCGACCGTCCTGAGCGTCGCCACCCTGGTGGCGCCGGCGACGGTGACCTGGTCCCCATCCACCTCCACCTCGACCTCGCGCCCAGCGATGGTCACCAGGTACTTCATGATGCCCGGTCGAGCACGGCCACCGTCTCCACGTGCGCGGTCTGAGGAAACAGGTCGAAGGCCACCGCGGCGCTCAGCCGGAACCCACGGAGTCGGGTGAGGTCGCGCGCGAGGGTGGCGGGATCGCAGGAGACGTAGACCAGCCTGGTCGGCGCCGCCATCACCAGCGCGGCGGTGACCCGCTCGTCCATTCCGGTGCGGGGCGGGTTGGTAATGACCAGGTCCGGCGCGCGCAGCCCGCCGATCACCCGTTCCGCCCGTCCCACGTGCCGCGTCGCGGCGGGGCCGCGCGCCTCGGCCTCCGCCACCGCCCGTGGATCGGACTCGACGCTCTCTACTGAAGCGCCGGCCCCGGCGAGCGCGGCGGTGGTCTCGCCGATGCCGGCGTAGAGGTCCCACACATGCCGGCCCGCGACTTCGCCAAGGGCCGCGACCGCGTGCCCGCGAACGCGGTCGCCCATGGTCGGGTTCACCTGCTCGAACACGGTGGCCGGGAACGGTGCCTCGCCGTCGCTCACCGCCTGGGCTTCCCCACCCGCCGCCTGAAGCCAGAGCGTGGCGGCGACGCCCCGGGCCCGGAGCCGTGCCTGCAAGGCGGCGATCCCGACGTCGGTGCCGTTCACGAGAACGACGTGCCTTCCGCCGCGGCGGTCCAGCCGGAGCACGATCTGCCTCAGTCCTCGAGGCAGCAGCTCGCGCAGTGCGCGCAGCTCCTCCCAGAGCGACATCAGCTCGGGGCGGGTGATGTGGCAGCGGACCAGCTCGAAGACCTGGTCAGGCCGGTCGAGTGGATGCAGGCCGATCCGCCGTCCGCCGTCCTCCACGTGGAGAGTGATTCTGGTGCGGTACTCGAAGTCCTCGGACGCGGGTACCAGCGCGGGATCGCCCACGTCGAGTTTCGCGATGCGGCGGAGCGCGTCGCCCACGAAGGTGCGGCGGGCATCCCGTTGCGCCAAGGCATCGATGTGCTGGAGCTGGCAGCCTCCGCAGTCATCCTCCACGTAGTGGGGACAGCGCGGCGGCACCCGATCCGGCGACTGCTCCAGCACCCGTGCCAGGCGGGCCCGGGCGAAGCGGCGGTGCTCGCGCAGCCGACTCAGCTCGACGAGATCGCCCGGTGCCGTCCGAGGAACGAATACCGTCCGCCCGTCGTCGAGTCGTCCCACACCATCGCCCCCCGTGGCCAGCCGGAGGATCCGCACAACGCTCACCGCAGACCCTCCACCCTCGCCTGGCTGAGCCATTGCGACGCCGCGGGGCGCCCGTCCCCCGACACCACCGGCCGCCGGAGCGCACGGGCCTCGTCCTCCGCCAGGGCGACCGCGATCGCGAGCGTCACCGCCTGTTCGTCGCCCAGCGACGGCGCCAGCAGATCGGCTCGGCGGTCGAGGAACTGAATATCCATGTCCCCCGCCCGGAACTCGGCATCGGCCATGAGCCGGCGGTGGAATCCCTGGTTGG
>DATBJH010000091.1:0-11277 GCA_036556505.1 Gemmatimonadales bacterium | reverse complement strand
CATGCGAACGCCGGGAGTCGAACCCGGACCCCTTGCGGGACAGGATCCTAAGTCCTGCGCGTCTGCCAGTTCCGCCACGTTCGCGAACCTCAAAGATACTCCCGCGCCTCGGCGAGACGCCTGCCCGGCCGGCCGTCGCGGACTCAGCGGTAGGCACGGATTCCCGTGGCCTTGAAGCTGGCGTGAACGGTAACTCCTTCGGTCAAGTGCAGGCTCTCCACGGCCTCGCGGGTGACTTCGGCCACCAACGGCGGACGGGTGCCCAGCACCACGCGCACCCGCTCGCCGCCGGGAGGCTCAGGGGCGAGCTCCAGGACCGGACCGGTGAAGACGTTCTGCGCGCTTCCTTCGGGGCGGTGCGCGTGCAGCGTGATGTCGCGCGGGTCCACCGCGAGGAACAGGTCCGCCGGCTCGTCTGCGGTGGAAACGGCGAGGTGGCCGTCCGCGGTCCGCAGCGTCGTCCCCCCACTGGTCGCTCCGGCGTCCCGTCCGGCGAAGAAGTTCATCCCCACCAGCTCGGCCACGTAGCGCGACCGGGGATGGCGGAGCAGCTCGTTCCGGCCCCCCGACTGCGAGATGTGGCCGGCCTCGAGCACCACGATGTGGTCGCCGAACAGCAGCGCCTCTACCGGGCTGTGGGTGACGTAGAGCGTCGTGGTCTTCAGCTCGCGGAGGAGGCGGCGCAGCTCGCCGCGCACCTGCCGCCGGGTCTGAAGGTCGAGCGCGGCCAGCGGCTCGTCGAGCAGCAGCAGGCGAGGATCCAGCACCAGGGCCCGGGCAAGAGCGGCCCGCTGCTGCTGGCCGCCCGAGAGGGTGGGCGGCTTGCGGCGGGCCAGGGTGGCGATACCGGTCCGCTCCAGCACACGCCCTACTCGTCCGTGGACCTCGCCGCGCGGCACCCCCGCGGCTCGGAGACCGAAGGCGACGTTCTCCGCAACGGTGAGGTGGGGAAACAGCGCATAGTCCTGCGAGACGTACCCGACGTTCCGCTGCCACGGCGGCAGGTGGATCCCCACGTCGGTATCGGTGTAGACCTCACCATCCACCACGACCCGTCCTCGCTGGGGCCGATCGAGCCCCGCGGCCACGCGGAGCACCGAGGTTTTGCCCGCGCCACTCTCGCCCACGATCACCGTCGTGGCTCCGTCCCGGGCAGCGAAGGCGAGCTCGAGCTCGAACTCGCCCCGGCGGCTAGCGACCCGAAGCTCGAGCACTATGACCGACCGGCGGCAGCGCCGGCGTCGCCAGCCGGATGCCGACGAGCACACTGAGCGACAGGGCCAGCATCAGCACCGACATCGCGACTGCGGCGTCGAGATCCGTCTGCAGCGCGATGTAGACCGCCAGCGGCATCGTCTGGGTGACACCGGGCATGTTGCCGGCGAAGGTGATGGTGGCGCCGAACTCGCCGAGCGCCCGGGCCCAGGTCATGGCGCCGCCGGCGAGAAGCGAGGGGAACGCCAGCGGGAGCATGACGCGGAACAGCGTTCGCGAGGGTGAAGACCGAAGGGTGGCCGCCGCATCGAGGTAGCGCTGGTCCACCTCGGCCAGCCCGGCGCGGGTGGCCGCGATGAAGAAGGGCGCCGCCACGAACACCTGAGCGATGATCACCGCGAGGGTGGTGAAGGGAATCGAGAGGCCGAGCGCGGCGAGCGCGCCACCCGCGAGCCCCTGTCGGCCGAACGCCAGCAGCAAGCCGACCCCGGCGACGGTGGGCGGCAGGACCATCGGCAGCTCCAGCATCGCCTCGATGAGGCGCTTCCCCGGAAAGGACCTCGTCGCGAGGAGGTAGGCCACCGGCAAACCCAGGAGCATCACGCTCAGGGTGGCGGCGACGCTGGTCACCAGGCTGAGACGCAAGGCCTCGAGCAGGGCGTCGTCACGGAAGCGCTCGAGCAATCGGGCGGGCGGGACGCGCAGGACCAGGGCCACGACGGGCAGCCCCAGCAGCGCAACCAGCACCGCGGACGCGCCGACGTGGAGACCGAGCGCGAAGCTCTCGGGGACGCGCCCGCGCTTCACCTCGACGGTTCCTTGCCGATCATGGGGTCCTTAAGTGACTCTATATGACCCTATGATACTGTGGATACTACGGAATGCCACCTAGGCGGTGCGCTCCAAGCTCCAGCGCCTGAAGAGCTCGTCGCAGTAGGCCACCTTCCGCGAGCTGATCGTCATCACCCGCCTGCCGTCCGTGAGGACGGCGAAGGCGCAGAACTGGGCCACGGTGGGCTTACCGTTCGGACCGGTGCACTCCGGGACGGCTTGGCGGTTCACCGCGATCCACACCGAGCGCTCGGGATTCTGGCGCTGCCACGCGGCGCAGCGCGCGCCGACATCGGGATCCACCTGGATCCCTTCGGGCTGGACCACGATCCGGGACACCTTGGGCGCAGCGCCCGCGCGAGACTTGGCGACCGCCGGCGCCGAGTCGGCCCGGGACTGGCCGGCGGCGGGGCGAACGAACTGCCAGGGGGTGCAATTCTCGGGGGCGAGACGCCCGCGGGTCATCGCGGCGACGCAGGAGTATCCGGTCGCGGTCTGTCCGGGCGAGGGCGCCGGCACCCGCAGCGTGTCGGCGTGTTCGTTGGCGGGGACCGTGGTCACCTGGGACTGCGCGCCGTCGCTGATGCCGACCTCCACGCGGGTGGACTCCGCCAGCTCGGGGCCGCGCGGCAGGACCAGCCGCCAGCTGACCACCACCCGCAGCGAATCGCCCTCCTGCTCGATGGTGGACCGCACGTCCGTCACCTCCACCGCCCGGGGCAGGACGGGGCGTTTCACCGGGAGCAGGAAGCGTATGGCGACGAGCGCCGCGGCGACCAGGAACAGGAGGGGCACGATCAGCCGCCGGCATCCGCCGGTGCGCTTGACCGGATCGATGTCCACGATCCTGGCCTTGGGCGTCACTGCCGGCCGATCCCGAGGGCGTCGAGACCCTGCTCGAACACGATGTCCACCGGGATGCCCTTGCCGCCGAGCCGGTCGAGGTCGGATCGCACCGCCGCGGGCACCGCGCCACGCTCGGCCATGAAGCGCTTCACGCCTTCGTAGTCGCCGTCCCCCTGCAGCCGCAGGATGGTGCCGGCCATCGAGTCCACCGCCGCGCGCATGCGGGGGAAATCCACCCGATACCGGCCGCTCGCCGAGTCCCGGGTGAACCCGCCGCGCTCCTGAAGGAAGGCGAGCTCGGCAGCGTTGGCGCGACCGTGCGCGTCGGCCGCGCCGAATCGGATGGAGCGGAAGATTCCGGCGAGGAAGGTCACGTAATTGTCGTCGAGATCTGCGCCCGGCATCGCACCCTGCTGCTGAAGCCGAGTGACCATATACAGGCCGAGGATGTCGGCCTTGCCCTCTTCCAGAGCTCCGGCCTGCTCCTTGAGCGCGTCCCGCACGGTGCCCTTGCCGTCGATCGTATTCTTGACGCCCAGCCCGTGCGCCACCTCGTGGAACATGATATTGGCGAAGAACGCATCGAACACGATGTGCCGCTGCTGCTCCTCGGCGATCATCTCCTTCCCGAGTGGCACCAGGATCTGGTCGAACTTGGCGCGCATCGCGTTCTTGAGCTGGAGCCGCCGGGTGCCTTTCTTCAGCTGAACCTGCTCGTCGTTCGGCAGGTTGATGGCGATAGTCTTGCCGCCGGCGTTGGCCTGGCCCGAGTAATACACCGCGTCATAGGCATTGAGGTCGGAGTCGGTGCCGGGCTTCTCCCGCTTGTAAGCCTCGGACACCGGCAGGCCGCGCTGCAGCCCGGGCAGGAGCTTGGCGTACCGGGCCAGCCGCTCGCTCCACTCCCGGTCCTTCACGAGCACGTAGGCCTCGTGCGCCGCCTTGTAGCCGAAGAGCGCGTCGTCGTAGGTCTCGATCGGCCCGATGACCAGGTCTACCGTGTTCCGCTTCATGTCCATCCAGGCAAGATCGCTGGGCTGGTACTCGTCGGTCTCGAGGGCCCGGGCCCTGAGCTCCAGGTACTTCTTCAGCTCCGGGTCGTCGGCCAGCGCCGCCGCGTCGCGAACCTTGGCCGCGGCCCGCCGGGAGGCCTCCGCGAAGGCCTGGTGGTACGGCAGGGCGACGAGCCCGCCGCTCGAATCCCGCCGCACGACGGTGTAGTGGCTGCGCAGCGCCGCCCCGCCGTCGATCGCGGCCTTGGCCGCGGCCTCGAACTCCTCCTTGCTCATGTCGGCCGGATAGAAGGCCCCGCCTTCGGGCCGGGGCCCGACCCCGGGCACGAACGGGGCATAGTCGTCCAGGCGGTCCCAGGGGCCGTAGTTGAGGATGACGTACGCGCTGGTCGCCGAGTCGCGAACCGTGGCGAGGAGGGAGTCTCTGGCGGGATAGGCCTGCTGCCAGAAGATGGTGTCCATCTCCTGTGCCGCCTCGATCAGCAGCGGGATCATGCGCCGCTCCCGCTCGCTGAGGCCGCTGAGGTCGGCGGTGAGCCGGACCGGCGTGTACTGGGCCAGCTTCTGCGCGATGCTGGGCCGCTCGCCTGCCTTCTCGACCGCACCGGCGTCCGCCTCACCTCCGCCGCATGCACCCGTGCCCACCGCCAGTATCGCCGCCCAGGAGAGTATGGCTTGCCTCATGTCGATCCTCGTCGCCGTGGCTCCCTATCCTACATGGCTCGGGGGCCCCCTGCACGGTCAGCGGCCCTCCAGCTCCCGATCGCCGGGAGTGTGTCGGTGGGCTCGGCCTTCGCCCGGATGGGTCTTGGCTTCGTGATAGCGCTCCCCCTTGAGCCGGACGAAGGTGACGAAGCGCTCGTACTCCTCCTCCGACAGCGCGTCCGCGATGCCGGGAATGAGGCCCTTCACCAGCGTGATCCGCTCTTCCAGCGCGAGCGCCGCGGCCCGGTCCACGAGGTCGCGGATCACGGGATGGTTCATCCAGGCGGTCTCGGGCGAAGTGGTCATGGGAGCTCCGGGCTGGGGGCCGTCGACACGAGGGGCCGCGCAGGCGGCCCCCCGAAGATGCTGTTTTCGATGCGGTCAGTCGTTGCCCAGCCTGATCCGCTCCACGCGGCGGTTCTGGGCCCGGGCGTTGTAGATGCGAAGGGTGACGATACTCCCCGGCTTCTCGGCCAGGAGCGCCTTGCGAAGCTCAGCCTCGGTGCGCACGGCCTTTCCCTCGACCGAGAGGATGATGTCCGGGCCGCCCCGCTGAGGATCATCCACCAGCACCTCCCAGGACGGGCCGCCGGGCACGACGTCGGTGACGACGAGGCCCCGGGTGTCGGCGGGCAACTGGAGCTCGACCGCGACGTCGGGACTCACCGGCTCGACGCTGATCCCGAGCCGGTTCATCGCGACGCCCTCGTCCGAGGCGTTGTCCACCGCGCCGGAGTCCTCCCGGGTGGCGACCTGCGGCGAGTCGTTCAGCTCCTGCAGCTTCACGTCCACCGTCTTCCGGACGCCGCCCTTTCTGGCCACCTCGACCTTCACCACCTCGCCCGGCTTGCGGAAGCCGATGACCTGCTGGAGCTGGCCGACGTACTCGACCGGCTTTCCGTCCACCGCGACGATGATGTCGCCCGCCTCGATCCCGGCCGCCTTGGCCGGCGAGTCGTCGTTCGGAATGTCCTTCACCACCACCCCCCGAATCGCCGGCAGACCGACGTACTCCGCGTCGGCGAGCGAGACGTCGGCGATGGAGACGCCGAGCGCGGCGCGGTGCACCTTGCCCGACTCGATCAGCTGGTTCATGACCGTGCGGGCCAGGTTGATCGGAATCGCGAAGCCGTAGCCGGAGTAGAATCCGGTCTCGCTCGCGATGGCGGAGTTGATCCCGATCACCTCGCCCCGGACGCTGACCAGCGGTCCACCCGAATTGCCGGGATTGATGGCGGCGTCGGTCTGGATGAAGTCCTGGATGCTGCCCTGGCCGGCCCGCGGCAGCCCGTTCAGCGCCCGGCCCTTGGCGCTCACGATACCCGAGGTGACGGTGAAGGTGAGCCCCTCGCCCAGCGGATTGCCGATGGCGAGAACCCATTCGCCCACCCGGGCGTCGTCGCTGTTGCCCAGCGCCATGGGGGGCAGGTTCTTGGCGTCGATCTTGAGCACCGCCACATCGGTGTTGGGATCGGTGCCTACCACCTTGGCCTTGAACTCCCGCCGGTCGAGCAGGCGCACGGTCACCTGCTCCGCGCCTTCGACCACGTGGTTGTTGGTGAGGATGTAGCCGTCGGCGGACACCACGAAGCCGGACCCGCTGCCCTGCTCGATCTCGGGCTGCTGGCGGAAGCGGGGGAAGAAGCGCTCCATCCCGGGGGGTACCCGCTGCTGCTGGGATGCGCGCTCGGTGCGCTGGGACCGGATGTACACCACGCTGGGCTTCACGTGCTCCGCCACCGCCGCGAACGATTCGCTGAGGTCCTGAAGCGGCCGTGCGGCCGGTATGGTCGGGGCCGGCACCTGGGGCAGGGCTGCGTTGTGCGTCTGCTGGGCCGACGAGCTGCTCGGCAGGTCCAACAACCCGGCGAACAGGAGCCCGAGGGCGAAGGCGAGGGCCACCAGCCCTCCAAACTTCAGCCAGTTCAGCGATCGTGCGGACATCAGTGGTCCTTCGGTGGGGCGTGGGAGTCGGTCAGGCAACTCACTCTCCCTAATATTACAACAGAAGTCGGTGACTTGTGTCTGCTCCCCCGGGCCCCCACCCTGCGCGGTCGGGGCTGTCGAATTGGCAGGGAAAGAGTATCGGCTATCAGCTATGAGCTATCAATCGGCATACCGTGGCTGGCTGGTGTGCTTACTGATAACCGATAGCCGTTAGCGGATAACCGATAGCCGTTAGCGGATAGCGCCCCGCGCCGGCTGATAGCCGATGACCGACCCGCCTGATATGTTGATGGCCATGGCCGAGATCCCCCAAACCGGCTCGATCGCGCCCAGCCTCTCGCGGGCGGACCCGATGGACGTGCCGGTCACCCCCCGCAACCCCGGAATGCCGCTGGACTTGGAGTGGCTGGAGGAGGTGCGGGTGAACCGGAGCGCGGTGGAGCGCCGCACCGCCACCCTCCGGACCCGGCGCACGGTCAAGAAGGAATGGCAGGCCGCGTGGCTCCTCCGAGCGGTCACCCTGATGGACCTCACCACCCTCTCCGGCGACGACACCCCCGGCCGGGTGCGGCGGCTCTGCGCCAAGGCTCGGCGACCGGTGCGGAGCGACCTGCTGGAGGCGATGGGGGCGGAGCAGCTTCCGATCCGGGTTGCCGCCGTGTGCGTCTATCACGCGTTCGTGAAGGTCGCGGTGGAGGCGCTGGAGGGCTCCGGCATTCCGGTCGCCGCGGTCTCGACGGGATTCCCGGCCGGTCTCTCTCCCTTCGAGCAGCGGATCGCCGAAATACGGGCCTCGGTCGCCGCGGGAGCGGACGAGATCGACATCGTCATCACCCGCGCGCACGTGCTGACGGGGAACTGGCGCGCACTCTACGATGAAGTGCGGGCGATGCGCGACGCCTGTGGCGACGCGCACATCAAAACCATTCTCGGCACGGGCGAGCTGGGCACCCTGCGCAACGTGGCGTGGGCGAGCCGGGTGTGTCTCATGGCCGGCGCCGACTTCATCAAGACCTCGACCGGCAAGGAGAGCGTCAACGCGACCCTGCCGGTGGGGCTGGTGATGGCGCGTGCGATCCGGGACTATCGGGAGCGGACCGGACACTCGGTGGGGCTCAAGCCAGCGGGCGGGATCCGCACCGCGAGGGACGCCTTGGACTGGATGACGCTGATGAAGGAGGAGCTGGGCGACCGCTGGCTTCGGCCGGACCTGTTCCGCTTCGGGGCGAGCGCCCTGCTCACCGACATCGAGCGGCAGCTGGAGCACTTCCTCACCGGGCGATACTCGGCGGGGTATCGGCACCCCGCCAGTTAGCTGGGAGACCCATGGCTTCGATTCCCGAGATCTTCAGCACCATGGCCTACGGCCCCGCTCCCGAGGCGGTCGCGCCGGCGCAGGCGTGGCTGGAGCGGCACGGACGGCGGTTCGGGCTCTTCCTCGACGGCAAGTGGACCAAGCCGGCCGGCGAGACGTTCGAGACCCTGAATCCCGCGACGGGCAAGCCGCTCGCCGTCCTGACCCAGGCGGGGGAGGCCGACGTGGATCGTGCCGTGCGCGCGGCCCGGGCGGCGCAGCCGGGATGGTGGGAGATCGGCGGGCACGCCAGGGCGCGCCACCTGTACGCCCTCGCCCGCCACGTGCAGAAGCACAGCCGGTTCTTCGCAGTGCTGGAGTCGCTCGACAACGGGAAGCCGATCCGCGAGTCGCGCGACATCGACATACCCCTGGTGGCGCGCCACTTCTACCATCACGCGGGGTGGGCGCAGCTCATGGAACGGGAGCTGCCGGGGCGCGTGCCCGTCGGGGTGGTAGGCCAGATCATTCCCTGGAACTTCCCGCTCCTCATGCTGGCGTGGAAGATCGCGCCCGCGATCGCCACCGGAAACACGGTGGTGCTCAAGCCGGCGGAGTTCACCTCGCTCACCGCGCTCCGGTTCGCCGAGCTGTGCCAGGAGGCGGGCCTGCCGCCGGGCGTGGTCAACATCATCACCGGTGACGGCCGCACCGGCGCCGCGCTGGTGGGCCACCCCGACGTGGACAAGATCGCCTTCACCGGGTCCACCGAAGTGGGCCGGATCATCCGCACGGCGACCGCCGGGACCGGGAAGAAGCTCTCGCTGGAGCTGGGCGGGAAATCGCCCTTCGTGGTCTTCCAGGACGCGGACCTCGACAGCGTGGTCGAGGGCGTGGTGGACGCCATCTGGTTCAACCAGGGCCAGGTGTGCTGCGCGGGGTCGCGCATCCTGGCGCAGGAGGGCATCGCGGACCGCCTGGTGGCCAAGCTCAAGGCGCGGATGGAATCCCTGCGCCTGGGCGATCCGCTGGACAAGGCGGTGGACATGGGCGCGATCGTGGCCCCGGTGCAGCTGGAGCGGATCGAGGGCCTGGTGCGGCGAGGGCAGGAGGAGGGCGCCACCATGTGGCAGCCTTCCTGGAGCTGCCCCCGCGACGGCTGGTTCTTCCCGCCGACGCTCTTCACCGAGGTGTCTCCCGCGGCCACCATTGCGCAGGTGGAGATCTTCGGGCCTGTCGTCGTGCTCATGAGCTTCCGGACGCCGTCTGAAGCGGTCGAGCTGGCGAACAACACCCGCTACGGGCTCGCGGCCAGCCTCTGGACCGAGAACATCAACCTCGCCCTGGACATCGCGCCCCAGATCAAGGCGGGAACGGTCTGGATCAACTGCACCAACGTATTCGACGCGGCGAGCGGGTTCGGTGGATATCGGGAAAGCGGATTCGGGAGGGAAGGGGGACGGGAGGGGCTGCGGGAGTATGTGGTGTGGGAGGGCGGTCGGGCGGTCGGGCGGTCGGGCGGTCGCACCGCCAGGCGCAAGGAGAACCGGCGAGCCCCGGGCGTAACGACCGGCCGACCGGCCGACCGCCCCACCGCTCTACCGCCGATCGACCGCTCCCCCAAGCTCTACATCGGCGGCAAGCAGGTGCGGCCGGACTCCGGGTACAGCCTGCCGGTGCACGACGCCGGGGGAGAGCGCATCGGGGAGGTGGGGCACGGGAATCGGAAGGACATCCGCAACGCGGTGGAGGCGGCGCACAAGGCGGCGGGGTGGGCGCACACCACGGCGCACCAGCGGGCCCAGGTGCTGTACTACATCGCCGAGAATCTCGCGGCGCGGGCGGAAGAGCTGGGCCGCCTCGTCCCTGCGAACGAGGTGGAGCTCGCCATCGACCGCATCTACACCTGGGCCGCGTGGGCGGACAAGTACGACGGACTGGTCCACCACACGCCATTCCGCAACGTCACCCTCGCGATGCCCGAGCCGATCGGCGTGATGGGCATCATCTGCCCCGACGCGCCGCCGCTCCTGGGGCTGGTCTCCACGGTGCTCCCGGCGATCGCGATGGGGAACACGGTGGTCGTGATGCCGTCCTCCACGGCGCCCCTCCCGGCCATCGACTTCTACCAGGTGCTGGACACCTCGGACCTGCCGGGCGGGGTGGTGAACATCGTCACCGGCCTGGCGCAGGAACTGACACCGGTGCTCGCGGCGCACGACGACGTGGACGGGATCTGGTATTTCGGCGGCGCGGAAGGATCGGCGGAGGTGGAGCGGCTCTCCTCGGGCAACATGAAGCGCACCTGGGTGAGCCACGGCAAGGAGCGAGACTGGACCGACCCGAGGCAAGCCGAAGGCGAGGAATTCCGGGAGCAGGCGACCCAGGTGAAGAACATCTGGATTCCGTACGGGGAATAGGCCTGGAAGCCATCGGCTAACAGCTATCAGAGGTGCTGGGCGGGCCAATGCAGCGCTCGCCCAGCACCTCTGATAGCTGATAGCTGTTAGCCGATAGCGTCTTGGCTACTTCTTGTCGTCCACGATCTCGTAATCGGCTTCGACCACGTCCTCCTGACCCTTGCCCGCGTCGCCCTGGGTCTCCGGTCCACTCTGGCCGGTCCCAGCCTCGGCGGTCTGCTCCTGCGCCTGCCCGGCCTGGTACATGGACGCGCCCGCGGCCGAGTACGCCGTGTTGAGCTCGTCCAGCGCCGTGCGGATGACGTCCGGGTCTCCGGCACGGAGCGCCTGCTTGGCGCCCTCGAGCGCCGAGTCCAGCCGGCCCTTCGCGTCCGCGGGCAGGCGGTCCACCCACTCCTTGCTGTCCTTCTCGACCCGGTAGACCAGGCTGTCGAGCTGGTTCCGCTGCTCGATCTGCTCGCGCCGCTGCTTGTCATCGCTGGCGTGCGCCTCGGCGGCCTTCACCATCCGGTCGATGTCCGTCTCGCTGAGGCCGCTGGACGCCTCGATCCGGATCTTCTGCTCCTTGCCGGTCGCCTTGTCCTTGGCGCTCACGTGCAGGATGCCGTTGGCGTCGATGTCGAACGCGACCTCCACCTGCGGCATGCCGCGGGGAGCGGGCGGGATCCCGGTGAGCTGGAACTTCCCGATGGTGCGGTTGTCCTGCGCCATCTGACGCTCGCCCTGGAGCACGTGGATTTCCACCGTGGTCTGGTTGTCCTCCGCGGTCGAGAAGGTCTCCGACTTCTTGGTCGGAATCGTGGTGTTCCGCTGGATGAGCACGGTGGTGACGCCGCCCAGCGTCTCGATGCCGAGCGAGAGCGGGGTGACGTCGAGCAGCAGCACGTCCTTCACCTCGCCGCCGAGCACGCCGCCCTGGATCGCCGCGCCGATCGCCACGACCTCGTCGGGGTTGACCGACTTGTTGGGCTCCTTGCCGAAAAAGTCCTTCACGATCTGCTGGATC
>DATBJH010000090.1:0-19349 GCA_036556505.1 Gemmatimonadales bacterium | reverse complement strand
CCCCAGGGCGCCCGCGAGCACCTCGGCGCGCTGCTGGTCGGCTATTACGACGACGACGGAGCGCTCCGCTTCGCGGGCAAGGTGGGCACCGGTTACGACCAGCACACGCTGGAGATGCTGGGCCGCCGGCTCAACCCCCTGCACCGCCGCACCTCCCCCTTCGTGCCCGGGCCGGTTCCCGCGGGCGAAGTCCAGTGGGTCACGCCGAAGCTGGTGGCGCAGATCGGCTTCGGGGAGTGGACCGAGGCCGGTCTTCTGCGACACCCACGCTACCTCGGCCTCAGAGACGACAAGGCCGCACGCGAGGTGCGAAGGGAATCGCCGAGACGGCGGGCCGGGCGCTGAGCCGCGCTACCCTCCAGCCACGCGCGCGAGGCGCGCCGCCCTCTCGGACGGCGCGTCTCGTTTCGACCAGGAAGTGATCCGCTGCGTCAGGGCTCGTTCGCATCCGCCCGGCCGCCCAGGCCGATCGCCAGGCCCAGCGAGGCCACGATGTCGTTCTGGAACTCGTCACCGCCGCCGAAGTCCCCGTTGTAGAAGTAGTCCTCCAGGTCGAGCCGGAGCGCGGTGCGACCGCTCTCGTTGAGCGCGAACCGGAGGCCCAGGCCCGCCGTTCCGCCGAAGTCGGTGTTGCTCTGGTCGCTGTCGAAGGTGTCGCGGCCGCGCGTGAGCAGGGCCGGGCCGGCACCGACGTAGAACCCCACCCGGTTGGTCACGGGGCTCAGGGCGAGCAGCAACCGCCCGCTCGCCACGAGGAGATTGGTGTTCCTGGTCTCGTTGATCGTCTCATCGGCGATCTTGGCTGGGGCGTACCCGCCGGTGGCCTCGAAGCCCAGGATGCCGGTTCCCCAGAAGGTCAGCCTCGCGCCGCCGATGACGCTCACGTCACGACTGAGGGCATTGTCGATGTCGGAGATCTCGTTCCTCGTTGGGATGTAGGCGCCGGCCCACGGCACCAGATTGACACCACCCTGGGCCACCGCCGTCGCCGGCACCGCCGCCAGCCCCACGGTCGTGAGAAGCGCCGGAAACATCCTACGCAGCTTCAAGTTCCGCATATATCTCTCCAGGAAGGTTCAGCAGCCTTTCCCCGATTCCGGGGGGCGGCCCGAGACTGGCCCGAGCCTCGTACCCACAATAGGGAAAACCGGATCCGCCGCTGTGAAGCGAACGGCTTCCCGGGTGTGAGTCGGCCCACGCCGGCGCGCTAGCGGGCCGCCCCGCAACGACTTCTCGCCCGGGGATCGGCTATCGTGAGCGCGATCGCGTCCGACCACCGCGGGCGGCCCGCCGCCTGCGGGTGGCGGCGGCCTTGCGCGCGGAGGCCGAGCGTGCGGCCTTGGAACGCCGGGCGGCAGCCTGCCCGCCCTTCTTTCCACCTTTGCGCGCCGGCGCGAGGTTCACCTTCCGGCCCCTGCCGGATCCGCTCTTCTTGCCGCCACCGGTCTCCGCGTTCACCGTGGCCCACGCCCGCCGCTCCGCTTCCCTCCGCGGAACGCCGCGCTCTTCGTAGCCTTCCTCGATGTGCCGGGCCTGTCGCTTCTGTTTCTGGGTGTAGGATGATTTGTCGCCTCGGGGCATGGAGCCGCTCCATCTGGAGTCATCTGCATGCTCGGCCCCGGTGCTCGTGATCGCCGTGGGACGGGTCACACACCAGCGAGGGCTGGTTCAGGAAAGGTGGGTGGAACGGGCCCGAGGCCCGTTCCCAGCGAGATGGATATGGGAGAAGGGGATGAGATGGGATCAGCAATGAATGCAGCGGATCGGCGGCTCGTCCGGCCTCAGAGCAGGGGACTCAGGGCTGGTTTCGGACGTCTCGCAGTTCACCGCCTGACCTTACACTCACTGGGTCGCAAGATAGGTCGCATGGGGGTCTCCGCTGTGCCGTGGATCACACCGGCTCGGTGGGGACATGCTGGTCCTTGAGGTCCGCGAGCGCCCGCCGCAGCCGCCGCACCGAGCCGTGGTCGGGATGGAGATCGATGAGGCGCCGGAGCTCGGCCATGGCCCGACCCGGGTCCCGGAACCGGCGCTCATGGAGGTCCACCAGGGCCACGCCCACCCGCACATCCTCGGCGGGCGTGAGCGTGCCCAGCCGGAGCGCCTCCAGCTCGACCAGCGCGGTTTCGGGTTGCTGCAGCGGACCGCCGAGCAACGCGGCGCGCCGCACGGTCGCCTCGACCCGGTCCGGCGGGCGCTGGGCGCGCTCGCGATAGGCCTCGGCCGCCGTGGCGAAGTCGCCGCGGACCGTCAGAGCCTCGATCGCGGAGAAGCCGCCGCCCGCCCGGACGAGGCCGAGATCGGCCAGCACCCGCACCATGCCCTCGATGACCGGCTCGAGCACGCCGCTGGTCAGGCCCACGATGAATCCGTAGATCGCCCAGAACATGCCGACGAGCCGCAGCGCGCGTGGCTCCGCACCGGACACCGCGAGCGCCACCGCCACGACGCTCCCGAACAACAGCAGAACGCCGACCACGATGCGGAGGAGCCGGAGCGGCTCGTCGGTCGAGTCGCCCGCGGGCTCGATGCGTTCGCGGAGCAGCGAGAGAAGGCGCAAGCCTCGAAAGTAGAGGTCGCGCGAGCGGCCATCAAGCAAGCGGCGATTGACTTCCGAGGATGGCCCTCCTAAATCCCGGCACCCTTATGACGTCGCTCGCCATGCCGGCTCGCTCCAACCCCTGGCGCTCCCGCGCGCTGCTGCTGGTGGCCCTGCTGCCGGCGCTGCTGGCACGCGCGCCGGCGCTCGCCGCCCAGGACGACGAGTCCGAGCACTACTCGCCGTGGCGCCTCAGCTACTTCCCCTACATCGCCGGCATGGCGAACGACGGACCCGGGTACTTTCTCCGCGCACGCTACTGGCAGCCCGCCGAGTACGAGGCGAGGAACACGTTTACCGCCGCGCTGGACGGCGCCATCGGCGCGACCTTCGAAGGGTCGCGCCTCGCCCTGTTGCGGTTCCGCGCACCCGGCCTGTGGAAGGACTGGCGACTCGACGCCTTGGTGGGCGCGGAGCGACTGGCCCGCTACGGCTACTTCGGTCTGGGGAACGCCACCGAGAAGAACGACGACCTGGTCACCGAAGAAACGCCCTTCACCTACCGGGTCCGCCGGATCCGGTATGAGGGACGGATCGAAGTCACCCGCCGAATCCATGGGCCGTTCTACGCCGCCGTGCGGGGGGCGGCGGTCGACATGCACTACACGACACTCCCCGGTCCCTCGGTGTTCATCGACGATTTCGGCGAAGGGCTGGAGGAAGACGAGATCTCCGGCCGCCTCGCCCTGCTCTACGACACCCGCAATAACGAGTACAACACGACCCGCGGACTCCTCGCCGAGATGGGCGTCCAGGCGGGGGACGCGCAGGAGAGCTACAGCAGGGTGTACGGGGTCGTCGCCGGGTACTATCCGGTCAGGGAGGGGACGGTGGTCGCGGGGCGGATCGGAGGCGCCGGTACCGGCGGCTCACCGACGCTCTACGCCCGGGCCAGCGTGCCCACCTGGGACCGCGAAGTGCCGGTCCTCGGCGGGGAGAACTCGCACCGCTCCTTCGACACCGGTCGATTCCTGGGCGACGGGACCCTGTTCGCCAACTTCGAGGTCCGCCACGACGTGCTTCCCTTCGGCGACCTCGGCGCGGTGACGCTGCTGGCGTTCTTCGACGCGGGGCGGGTGTTCGAGGGGGAGTCGTTCCGGCTCACCACCGAAGACCTCCACGTGGGCGGCGGCGGTGGCGTATCGATCCGCCTCCTCCGCACGGCGATCTTCGTCTTCAACTTCGCCGGCGGGCCGGACGGGTTCAACTTTTCCTTCGGGAACGGCTGGATGTTCTAGGGTGGGCTCGCCGCCCTATGCCGCCGTGCGGTCGAGGCCCGCGGCGGCGAGCACCTCGCGCAGCGTCGTCTCACCGCGGTCGCGGGCGTACCATCTCCGCACCTGGGGGTAGAGCTCGGCCTTCGGCACGCGCGGGCGGTTCTCCAGCACCCAGGCCTGCAGCACGGCGGGTCGCGGGCCCCAGTGGCCCAGCTCGCGGAAGCCGTCGTCGAGTGCGATGACGATGGGGATCGAGCGGGCCCCATTGGTCAGATAACGATCCATGAGCTCGGGATGCTCGTCGCGACGCACAATCCTGAGCTCCATTCCCGGGACCGTATCGGCGAAGCGCGCGATGATCGGGACCGTACTGGATGCGTCGCCGCACCAGTCCTCCGCGATCACCAGCAGCCGACGCCGGGTGCCCGGCGGCACGGCCTGGAAGGCCCACTCCGGCACCCGCATGATCTGGTAGATCCCCTCCCACAGCCCGCGATGGTGCTCGCTTTCCGCCACGAAGCGCTGGTACGGCAGTGCGACGTCCCACAGCTCCCGGAAGTCCGCCACTAGAGCTCCTCGATCCTGATCCCGCGCCTTCCCAGCTCCTGCACATAGGAGCGGAACGGCATCGCCTCGTCGGGCGTCCGGACGCCCTTCTGGGCGACCCGGCCGTCGGCCTGCATCTGGCCGGTGATCGAGAGGGAATAGCCGGTGGTCCGCATCATCGCGCTGATCCCGTGCTCGACGTCGAAGTAGTCGATGAGCCGGAAGCCGACCTCCCGCCGCACCCCGTCCTTGAGCCCCGCGACGACCACCTGGAGGGCGACGAGGTCCCGGCCCAGGGGCTTCTGCAGTCTGGGCGAGACCGCCGCGATGAACACGTCCCGCGGCACCACGCTCTGCCCCTTCACTTCCACCGGCTTCATGTCCAGCAGGCCCAGCTCCCGGATCGGGCGCATGATGGCCGCGTGCCCCGGGTACCGCAGGGTCTTGTACTCCATCACGTCCACCTTGCCCTCGTAGGCGAACGGGAGCGTGCTGATGCCGCCGCCGGTGTGGAACGCCTCCAGGGTGCCGACCGGCGCGGGGAACTCCACCGGCTCCAGCTCGCTCAAGGCGTCCACCTGCACCGGACGCCCGCCCCTGAGGATCCAGGACGGGGTCGTGTAGTAGTCCAAGGCGCCCTCGAGCGAGTAGACGATCTGATAGTTGAGCGGCGGCTCGGGGCTCTGGGGCAGGCCGCCCACGTACACCTTCACCCGATCCGCCCGATCCAGGCGGCGGATGCCCTCCGCCGCGAGGATGTTCACCATGCCCGGCGCGAGGCCGCAATCGGGAATGACCGAGAGGCCCTTCGAGGCGGCCAACCCGTCGAGCTGCTTCTGCTCCAGGACGATCTCGGTGTTTCCCCCCAGATCGGAGAAGTGGCAGCCGGCGTCCACCGCCGCCCGGGCCATGGGCGCGTTATAGTAGTACGGGATGGCGCTCATGACCGACGCGTGTCCCTGGAGTGCCGCCTTCACCGCTGCGATGTCGGTGACATCCAGCCGAGTGGTTCGGAGCCGTCCACCCCAGTTTCCCGCGAGAAACTGCGGCAGGCGGGCCGGGCGCAGGTCGGCCAGTGTGACCTGGCTGACGGCCGGATTCTGAAGGAGATCGTATGCACAGGCACAGCCCTGAAGCCCGGCACCGAGAACCATCATTTTCATGACCACCCCGAGGAAAAGTGACCGGCAAAAAGCCCCGGAAAATAGCCGGAATGGCGGTCGCACTCAACGGGGCCGACTTCCCCTTACTCAGAGTTCATGTCCAATCCAACGACCAATCGTCGCGACGGTGAGGCCACCCGTCAGCGCCTGCTTCGCGCCGCCCTCGACCTCTACACCACCATCGGCTTCCGGGCCACGACGACACCGGCGATCGCCGCGCGCGCGGGGGTGGCGGAGGGAACCATCTATCGCCATTTCAGCGGCAAGGAGCACCTCCTCAACGAGGTGTATCGCGGCGCCCAGCAGTGGGGCGCGGGTCTCGTAAAGGAAGGGGAGCCGAACGGGCAGCACTCGGTCTCGGAACAGCTCTCCGGAATCGCCCGCCGGCTGCTCGAGGCCGCATCCCGGGATCCCTCGCTCACCCGCATGCTGCTGCGGAACCGCGAGGAGCAGCACCTCGACGACCGCAGCCGGGAGGCGGCGCGGGAGTTCCGGCAGTCGCTGCAGCAGGTGGTGGCCAGGGGTGGGAGCGAGGGCCGAGTGCGAACCGGACCCACCGAGCTCTGGACCGACGTGTGGCTCGCGCTCGTGACGTTCGCCGCGGAGCGGGTAGGGGCACGGGAGTGGGAGTCCGGGAGCCCGCAGATCGGGCTCACTCTCGACGCGGCCTGGGACGCTATCGCGGCTCGGTAGCCCCGGGAAACACGGTCAGCTGGCGGGGCCGAGCGGGCAGCCCGCTCCACCCGACGACCCGCACGCGCCCCCGCCCCACCGGACGCACCACCAGCCTGCCGCCGCTCAGATAGGCGACGGAGTCGTCGCCCCAGCGCGCCGCGTCACTCGCCTCCTCGGCCAGGAGCGCGGGCGCGCCGCTGTCTCCCACCACACAGAGATCGGCCGGATCGTCGCAGGGCACCACCCGCGCGAAGACCGGGCTCCCGAGCAGGACCGCCAGCGACGACTCGGCGGCGGCGCGCGTCGGCCCCGCCAGCAGCGTGGGCTTGCCGTCCGCCGGCGGAGCGGGCACGCGATAGATCCCGCCGCGCGTGCCCACCACCAGCGCCCCGTCCCGCCAGCCCACGCGTTCCGGCGGCCCGGTCCCGAGCGGCACCGGCACCTGCCGCTCGGCTCCGCTGACCAGATTCAGCACCCACACGCTCGCGGGCATCGAGTCGGTCAGGCTGGCGCCGCGGAGGAACGCGACCTGCCCTCCCTCGGGGGAGAGGGACGGGCGCAGCTCACCCACGACGCTGAAGGTGATGGGGATCGCGCGGCCGCCGTCCGCCTGGAGCGCGTAGAGATCGCCGCCCGCCGGCGCGTCGCCGCCCACGAAGATTACCATGGGGTCGCGACCGACCTCGAACCGCCCGCCCAACGGCAGGTAGCCGCGCTCGCAGGCCGCCAGCACGAGGCTCGCGGCGATCGCGGGCAACGGGCGCAGCATGAAGGACCGGGCCTATTTCCCCAGCCGGGCCCGGTAGAACTCGAGGATGCGCTTCCAGGCGCGCTCGGGCTGCGGCCCGTCGCTGCCCTGGCGGCCCGGCTTGAGGAAGCCGTGCCCCGTGCCGGGGTAGACCTCCTGGGTGAAGGTCTTGCCGTACTTCTCCATCGCCGCGTTCACATCGGGCAGCGCGGCGTTGATCCGGGCGTCGTCCTCGCCGTAGATGCCGAGCACCGGCGCCTTGATCCGGCGCAGGTCGGCGGTGTCGGGTGCCGGGCCGTAGCAGACGACGGCGGCCTTGAGGTTCGGGTTGTTGGTGGCGTACCGGAAGCTCTGCCCGCCGCCCCAACAGAACCCGATGGTGCCGATGTCACCCTTGCGCACCGCCGGAAGGCTGTTGATGTAGGCATAGGTCGCGTCGAGGTCGGCGGTGATCCGCTCAGGCTCCAGCTCGCCGACCAGCTTCCGGCCTTCGTTCTCGTCCTTGGGCGAGCGGCCGTGCTTGGAGGAGAGCAGGTCGGGAAGGACGGCGACGAATCCCTCCTTCGCCAGCCGGTCGGCCACCGTCGGCTCCCAGTCGGTGAGGCCGAAGATCTCGTGGATGACGATCACCCCGGGCGCCTTGTCCTTGCGCTCGGGATAGGCGACGTAGGCGCGGATCGAGTCCGCGCCCTTCTTGATATGGACCCACTCGCCGTGCGTCGTGGGTGGCGACGGGGCGGTGCCGCGCAGGGCATTGGCGCCGGCGGCGCCGACCAGCAGCGCGCCGAGGCCGACCGCCAGATAGGAAAGCGCTCTCATTGGGCGAGGTCCACGAACTCGAGCCGGTTCTCGGTGAGGAGCGGGACCGCGATCCGGCCCCGCTCGCGGTCGAGCCCGATATCGGCGGGGCCGGGCAGGCCCCCCAGCAGCTTGGTGATCTTGCCGGCATCCAGCAGGAACAGGCTGGAGTCGCTCCAGGTGCTGATGAGCAGGCGCCCGTCGCCCAGCGGCTCGACGCCGTCCATACCGCCGGGGCCGTCCGCCATCACGGTCGCGGCGGAGTCGCCCGGCGCCCACTGGAAGATGGACTTCGCGTCGAAGGACACGATCACGAACCGCGACCCCGCGGAGTCCCAGGTGATGCCGTTGGGGCCGGGCTCACCGGGGAACGTCAGCGCCACGGTCGGCTTGCGGTGCTCGATACGGAAGACCCGGTGGGTGCCGGGCGCCTTTTCCCCACCCGAGTCGGTCAGGTAGATCGCCCCCTCCGGACCGACCACCGCGTCGTTGAGAAATCTCGCGTCCGGGAGCTTCACGCTGGTGATGGGCTTGCCGCTTCGCTTGTCGAAGGCCCGGGCGGCATCGATGTCGGCCACCCACAGCGTGTCGCCATTGATGGCCAGGCCCTTCGGCGCATTCAGGACGACGCCGCCCCGGCCGCCGGCGATGAACTTGAGCGAGTCCACCTTGCCGTCACGGGTGAGCCGGCTGATGAATCCGTTGTCGTCCTTCGCCAGTGGACTGCCGTTGATGTTGGAGACGAAGTACACGTTCAGCTGGGGATCGAAGCGGGCGGCCTCCGGCGTCTCCAGGCTGTCCACGGTGAGCGCGATGGTGGCGCCGGGCGCACTGTCGGCCGCAGCGGCGGAGTCGGCGGTGCCGCCCTCACGCGCGTCGCGTCCCCCGCCGCATGCCGCGAGCAGCGCCACGGCCCCCAGCGCCAGCCTGCCCCACCCGGTCGTCCGCTGTGTCATGCGCTCCGCTCCTCCGCAGTGAGTGGTCTACTCTTCGGGCGCGCCCCCCGCGCGCGCGACCTGGTCGGCCCGGATCCGGCCGGGGTCGAACCGCTGCGCGGCGGTCAGCATCCGCTCGATGGTCTCGTCGAAGTCCGCCTTGGCGCCCCGCTTGAAGCGGAGCGGGTTGATCCGCGCAACTACGAAGGCGCGCAGATAGGGGCTCTCGAAGCCTTTGGCCTTCAGCTCCTTCACGGCCCTGGTGACCGCGTCGTCCAGCTCCAGCACCCGTGCCGCGCGTTCGCGACGGGTCTCCAGCGCCTTCGGCAGCGGCGCGGAGAGGAAGTGGTCGATGCGCTTGAGAACGGGATGATAGGAGCCGCCGGCGAACCGCCCGTTCTCCTGGTAGCAGAGACCGAGCGTCAGCAGCGCCGGCTCCTCGAACTCGCTCTCGAACTCTTTCTCGGGACGCGGGTCCAGCCGGGCAAGATTCTGGGCCAGCCGGATCACCTCCAGCGCCCGCTCGCGCAGGTTGTGCGCCTTCTCGGTATTGAGCAGCAGGATGCGGTGGGCGACCTCCATTTCCGGCACCACGATGGCCACGACCGATCGGGCGCCGAGGGCGCGGAGCGCCGCGAGGCGGTGGTTGCCGTTCGGAGTCCAGTACCGCCCCTCATCGGTCCGCACGGCCACGATGGGATCGAGGTAACGACCCAGCTTGTCGATTGCGGCGCTGAGCTTGGTGACGTGGGCCTCGGAGAGGTCGCGCTGGTAGGGGGTGGGTTCCACCAGCTCGATGGGCAGGCCGGCCAGCAGCTGCCAGCTGCCGCCGAGCGGATCGCGATAGCGGGCGAGCACCGCCCCGCCGTCGGTCTCGACCGCGTCGGCCAGCCGGGCCACTGCCGCGGGCTGGGGCCCGCTGCCCAGGACGTCGGCCGCAATCCCGCGGGAGCGAGGCGCGGTCTCGGGACGCTTCCGCGAGCGGCGTGGCTTCTTTGCGGTCTTGGCCTCGGCCATGGAGCGACTCCTCCCTCGCTTCGCTCAGGACTACACCTGCGCACCCCGGTATCTAAACCCGATCCGCATCCCCGCGAAACCCGGACGGCCCTTGCTGCCCGCGCCGCCCTCGTCCTAGTTACAGGCGGCCGAACAGGGGAACGATGATGTTCGATCTCGAGCTGCTGGGCCGCCCGGAGGGCGAGGGCGACCGCCTCTTCATCTGGGGCCGCATCAGGCTGGGCCAGTTTCAGGACGAGTTTCAGGTGCCCCTGTACGATTGGGCACCCGGCGACTACGTGGCGCAGTGGCTCGACGCCGGCGAGCGGCTGGTGGCGGGCGCCCCCGCGGTGGTGTTCCTGACTCACATGATGCACCCCACCGCGGGCTATCACATGGGCTGGCCCGCCTGGTGCGAAGGTGATCGGGTGCTGGTCCAGGAGCGCCTCTTCCTCGCCGAGCAGCTCGGGGGGCCCCTCGACGTGGAGCATCCCGAGGTCCACCTGGGGCCGCGGCAGGAGATCTCCGATGAAGGGCTCCGGATCTCGCAATGGGCCGTGAGCCTGCGGGACGTGGCCGCCTTCATCGAGCGGCGCCGCCGGTCGAGCGTGCCGGCCTGACCACCACGGAGACCCATGCTCACCCTGAAGCTCGACCTCCTGCAGACCCTCAGCCTCGCCGCAGTCCTCTATTTCGTCGGTCTTCAGCTTCGGCAGCGCATCGCGTTGCTCGACCGCTTGAACATTCCTGCCGCAGTCGTCGGCGGACTGCTGTTCGCCCTGGTGGTGCTGGTGGGACGCGACCGCTTCCTGACGGTGCAGCTGGATACCAGCGCCCAGACGGTGCTCAGCGTCGCCTTCTTCAGCAGCATCGGGATGGGCGCGAGCCTCGCGCTGCTTCGCGCGGGGGGCCTCCAGGTCGGGATCTTCCTGCTGATCGCGATCGCGTTCTGCTTCGCGCAGAACTTCCTCGGCATGGCGATCGCGCAGGCATTCGGCGAGTCCCCGCTGCTCGGCGTCATGGCCGGCTCGGTGACCCTGGTGGGAGGGCCGGCCACGGGGCTGGCCTTCGCGCCGATGCTGGAGGAAGCGGGGCTGGTGGGGGCGGGCACGCTGGCGCTCACCTCGGCCACCTTCGGGATCGTCTGCGGCGGTCTCACCGGAACGCCGGTGGGGACCTGGCTGATCGACCGCGCCCAGCTGAGGCCGGGGGCCGTGCCCGGGGCCCGGTCGAAGAGCGCGGAGGAGCTCACCCAGCCTCACGCCCTGGTGATCCCGACCGACCGGGAGGACCCGCCCCTCATCCTGAACATGATCGTGCTCGCGGCCGCGATGGGGCTGGGCAGTATCCTGAGCCGCTGGTTCGCGTCGCTGGAGTGGACCCTGCCCGCGTACATCGGCGCGATGATCGTCGCCTCGATCTTCCGCAACCTGGATGACCGGACCGGATGGCTGAAGATCGATCCCGCGGCCATGGACTTCGTGGGCGGGTTCGCCCTCAACATCTTCCTCGTGGTCGCGCTGATGGACCTCAAGCTGTGGCAGCTCGCCGGCCAGGCGCTGCCGCTCTTCGTCATCCTCGCGGCGCAGGTCGTGCTCGTCGTGGTGTTTGCGCTCACCGCGTCCTTCTGGATCATGGGGCGGGACTACGACTCCGCGGTCATGTCGGCGGGCTTCGTCGGCTTCGTCCTCGGCACCACGGCCAACGCGGTGGCCAACATGCGGGCCCTGGTGACGCGCTACGGTCCGGCGCCCCGCGCCTTCCTGGTGGTGCCGCTGGTGGGCGCCTTTTTCATCGACTTCGCCAACGCCATCATCATCACGTTCTACGTGAACTGGCTGCGCTGACGAGCCGACGGTGAGGTTCGTGCTCGCCACCTGCCGCACCAGGCCGGCCCTCACCCCTGGTGACGGCCGGCTGGCGGTCGCCCTCCGCAACCTGGGCGCGGCGGTGGTGGCCGCCCCCTGGGACACGATCGAGCCGGCAGAATCCGAAGGCGCCGTGTGCCTGCGATCCACCTGGGACTATCACCTGCGATGGGAGGAATTCAGGGACTGGGTGGGGAGATTCGAACACTCTCGCAGGCTGTGGAACCCGCCATCGACGGTGCTCTGGAACGCCGACAAGCTCTACCTGCGTGACCTCGCCTCGGGTGGCATCGCGCTACCCCGCACCCATTGGTTCGAGCCGGGCGAGCGTCCCGACGTCATGGCACTGTTGGAGGCATGGGATGCCGATCGGGTGGTGCTGAAGCCGAGGGTGTCGGCCACGGCGTACGGGACGCATCTGGTCTCCCGCGACCAGGGGATCGGCGCGGCGGAGTGGCCCGCGTTGGAGCGGGCGGGATGCCTATTGCAGCGGTTCGTGCCGGAGATCCAGAGCCGCGGGGAGCTATCCCTGGTGTTCCTGGACGGCTGGTACAGCCATGCGGTACGGAAGCGACCGGTCACCGGCGAATTCCGGGTGCAGGCCGACTTCGGCGGAAGCCTGGAGACCGCGACGCCGGCGGATGACACGATCGGGTTCGGGGAAGCGGTCCTGGAGGCTGCCGCCCGGCCGTGGCTCTATGCGAGGGTGGATCTGGTGGAGACGGACGCTGGTCCGGTACTGATGGAGCTGGAGCTGATCGAGCCGGATCTCTTCCTCACGCCGGAAGGAGCGGCTCGACTGGCCGAGGCGTTGATGCGACAGACATGAGCGGGGCTATCAGCTATCGGCTATGAGTCGGCTATCGGCCATCAGCTATCAGAGGTACCCCGCGGGCTTGATTCGAGCTCAGCGCGGCACCTCTGATAGCCGAAGGCTGATAGCCTCCTGACTCAGGCCGCCGCGGGCGTGCGCCGGACCAGGAGATTGGCGGCGCCGCCGACCACGCCCGCCGCGATCGCGGCCCACGCCACGGCCGGGGTCCAGAGCGACTGGAGACCGAACAGCGCGTCGAGGGAATACGCTCCGGGACCCGTCAACGCCAGCGCGATCGCCACGGCGGCATAGAGCAGCGGCAGCTCGACGCCGTTGGTCATGGCGAAGAGACCACCCGCGCGGTGGACGGTGAGCGCCGCCACCAGCATCACGGATACGACCAGCGCCGGTCCGACCGGGCCGAGCAATCCCAGGGCCACCAGCAGGCCGCCGCCGACCTCGGCCAGGCCCGCCGCGAGGGCGAAGGTACGGCCGGGACGGAATCCGAGCGAATCGAAGTAGCCGCCGGTCCCGGCGAGACCGTGGCCGCCGAACCAGCCGAAGAGCTTCTGGCTGCCGTGGGCCGCCAGGAGGAGTCCCAGCACCAGCCGGACGACGAGCAGCCCGGTGCTGATGGTGGCGAGATGGGCGAAGGTGGACGGGGACATAGGGCCTCCAAGAGTGGGTGTTGTCACTATAAGTGTCATAACATCCATATCCCGGCCCGGGTTCCCCGGGGGACCTGGTCAGAAGCTCAGTTTCAGGATCCGGCCCTCGGTTCCGACCAGCCAGCCCGTCCCCTGACGCGGCCCCGTCATGGCGACCGCCCAGTAGTCGCGCACTCCCGCGAGCAGACGCCAGGTCCGCCCCTCGTCCGCAGACCACGCAGCTCCGCCGGGCCCCGTGGCCACCAGCGAGCGGCCGTCCCCGGCGGGCAGGTAGGCCAGGCCGTACACCGCACCCGGGAATGGCGTCCGGGTGGCGAGGGTCCAGGTCCGCCCGCCGTCTCGGGTGACGGCCACGTTGTCGGCCGGAGCGTCGGGGGCGGCAATATCACCGCCGGCGAGCACGCCGTGGAGCGTATCGCGGAAGGCGATGGTGGCGGCGCCTCTGGTCTGGCCTCCCTGGACGATCGGCGTGGACGCCTCGCTCCAGGTGTCGCCGCGGTCGGTCGTCCGCAGCACTCTGGCGCGCGCGGCCGCGCCGGTGGCGATCCAGCCATACCGCCCATCCAGGGCGGCGGTGCAGGTCCCGCTGGCCGCGAAGGCTCCTTCGCCGGGCTGAGCCGGGGGCAGGCGGTCGCCGATGTCGCTCCAGGTGGCCCCGTCGCTGGTGCGGATCACCGGAAATCGCCCGTTCACCGCGTCGCTCATGGTGAACCCGCTGCGCTCGTTCCAGAAGGCGAAACAGTCGTAGAAGGCACTGGTGTCACGACCGACGAACTGGAGCGACCAGGAGCGGCCACCGTCGTCGGTGCGATAGATGCGCGACCGATCGCCCGGGCCGGCGGCGAGGAGATAGGCTCTCCGCTCGCTCAGGCCCTGTACGTCGCGGAACTCGAGGGTGTCGGCGTCCGGCACCACCCCGGCGCGCCAGGTCGCCCCGCCGTCTGTCGTGACGGCGTAGGTGCCGCCGACGCCGCTGACCCAGACCACGCGCTCGTTCACCGGGCTCACTGCCTGGAGCCGGTTCCTGGTGCCGCTGGTCTGGGGGATGAGTGTCGGGGCGGCGGGGACTGGGGAACGTTCAGCGGGGGGCGGGCTCGAGCAGCCGCCAACCGCGAGCGTCAGCGGCAACAGACATCCGAGATAGCTCGCCATCCCGGCAAGCTACGGCTGAACCGGCCGCCCGGCTATCGCGCCGCCGGATCACCCCGGGGCATCTCACCTCCGGCGCGGGCCATGGTGGCCTCGACACCGCCACGGAGCCGTTCCACGACCAGCATGACGGCGGCCATGATATCCATCGCGCGCATCCCCGCGGTGCGCCGGCCGGCCCAGACGTTGAGCACGTAGCCCCACCCGGCCCCGTAGCCGCGGCGCGCACGGGCCGCGCCCTTCCCCCAGTTCTCCCACCTGGTGGCGGTCAGCTCGAGCCGGGTGCCGCCCGCCTCGGGGAGGAACCGCACCTCGACGTCCTGTGCCTGCTCCGGCCTGCGCGCCGCGTGGAAGGTGAACTTCACCCGACTCGGCGGGTCCCACTCCAGCACGGTGCCCCACTGGAAGCGACGCCCGTCCACGTGCTCCTCGAAGATCCGTCCGCCGACACCACTCTCGAACACGACGCGCCGGACCCGGGTGCCGCCGACCGAGTGGGTGCGCCAGGGCCACCAGCTGGCGAACTCCCCGGTGAAGCGGCGGAAGGCCACCTCCTGGCTCCAGGAGACGAGCACCGACCGGACGACGGGGGACAGCACCTGGGTCTCGGTCATCGGGGCGCTCTCCTCGGTGGGGCCGGGTCGTCGGCGGCGTAGGTGGCGAGCACGTCGTCCCACAGCGACTCCACATAGCGCCGGAGCTCCGCCAGGCCGTCGGCAGTCGCGCGGTAATGCCGCCGGGTGCCCTCCCGCCGGTCGGTGACCAGCCGAGCCTGCCGCAGCACCCGGAGGTGCTGGGACACGGCGGGCTGGGTCACCCGCGCCAGCCGGGCCAGCTCGCCGACCGTATGGGACCGGCGGCGGAGCCGCTCGTAGAGCCGGCGGCGGGTGGGATCGGCGAGAGCGGTGAGGGCCGAGTGATAAGCCATTGCTTATATAAGCGGTGGATGATGGATATTGTCAAGAGGCAGTCCCGCCTACCGCTCTCCTCTCAGCAGAGGCACGAACCGCACCGGCAACAGATCGCGAGAAGCGACGCGGCCCTCGGAATCCTTCACCAGCAGCACCAGCCGCTGATCGGCTCGGGGATCGCCCACCGGCATCACCAGGCGGCCGCCGGGGGCCAGCTGCCGGACCAGGGCGGGCGGGATCGAGTCGGCACCGGCCGTCACCACGATCGCATCGAAGGGCGCGACCCCCGGCCAGCCGGCGTAGCCGTCGCCGTGGCGGACCTGCACCCGGCCGTAGCCCAGGCGCTGCAGCCGCGCGCGGGCCTCGTCGGCCAGGGCCCGGAAGATCTCGATGGTCCACACCCGCGCGCCGGTCTCCGCCAGCACCGCAGCCTGGTAGCCCGAGCCGGTGCCGACCTCCAGCACCCGGAGCCCGGGCCGAGGGTTGATCACCTGGGTCATGTAGGCCACGACCGCAGGCTGGGAGATCGTCTGGTCGTGTCCGATGGGAAGCGGGGTGTCGGCGTAGGCCCAGGCGCGCTGGTCCTCGGGCACGAACTCGTGGCGGGGGACCGCGCCCATCGCCGCCAGGGTGAGGGAGTCGGTGATCCCCTGCGGCACCAGCTCTTCCGCCACCATGCGCCAGCGATCCTCACGCCAGCGCTCAGCGCTCTGCGCCTCCGCCGGCGCTGCGAGCGCCAGCGCCAGCCACAGCTCACGGCGCCACGTAGATCTCACCCCCACGCTCGCGGAACTCCTCCGCCTTGCGCGCCATCTCCGCGGCGTGCGCCCGCACGTCGTGCGTGATGCGCATGGAGCAGAACTTCGGCCCGCACATGCTGCAGAAGTGGGCGACTTTGGCGCCCTGCGCCGGCAGGGTCTCGTCGTGGAAGGCGCGCGCCGTCACCGGGTCGAGGCTCAGGTTGAACTGGTCCTCCCAGCGGAACTCGAAGCGCGCCTTGCTCAGCGCGTCGTCCCACGCGCGGGCGCCGGCGTGACCCTTGGCCAGGTCGGCCGCGTGGGCCGCGATCCGGTAGGCGATGACCCCAGCCTTCACGTCGTCGCGGTTCGGGAGACCGAGGTGTTCCTTGGGGGTCACGTAGCAGAGCATGGCGGTACCGTACCAGCCGATCATCGCCGCGCCGATGGCGCTGGTGATGTGGTCGTAGCCCGGCGCGATGTCCGTAGTGAGCGGGCCGAGGGTGTAGAACGGCGCCTCGCGGCACCAGTCGAGCTGCTTGTCCATGTTCTCCTGGATGAGGTGCATCGGGATGTGCCCCGGACCCTCGTTCATCACCTGCACGCCGTGCTCCCACGCGATCTGGTTCAGCTCACCCTGGGTCCTCAGCTCGGCGAACTGGGCCTCGTCGTTCGCGTCGGCGATGCTGCCGGGCCGGAGCCCATCGCCCAGGGAGAAGGAGACATCGTAGGCGGCCATGATCTCGCAGATCTCGCGGAACCGGGTGTAGAGGAAGCTCTCCTGGTGGTGGGCCAGACACCACTTGGCCATGATGGAGCCGCCACGCGACACGATGCCGGTGACCCGTTCCGCCGTGAGGGGGATATAGCGGAGCAGTACGCCGGCGTGGACGGTGAAATAGTCCACGCCCTGCTCCGCCTGCTCGATCAGCGTGTCGCGGTAGATCTCCCAGGTCAGGTCCTCCGCCACCCCGCCTACCTTTTCCAGCGCCTGGTAGATCGGCACGGTGCCGATCGGCACCGGCGAGTTGCGGAGGATCCACTCCCGAGTCTCGTGGATCTGCTTGCCGGTCGAGAGATCCATCACCGTGTCCGCGCCCCACAGCGTGGCCCAGCGGAGCTTCTCCACCTCCTCTTCGATCGACGACGAGACGGCCGAGTTGCCGATGTTGGCGTTGATCTTCACCCGGAAGCGGCGCCCGATGATCATCGGCTCCAGCTCGGGGTGATTGATGTTGGCCGGGATGATCGCGCGCCCGCGGGCGACCTCGCCGCGCACCAGCTCCGCAGGCAGGCCTTCGCGAAGCGCGGCGAACTCCATCTCCGGCGTGATCTCGCCCAGCCGGGCGTAGTGGAGCTGGGTGACGGTGGAGCGGCCGCGGCGGACGGGCGGTCGGGCGGGCAGGCGGTCGGGCCCTTGGGTCACCGCCGTCTCGGTCCAGGCGGAAGCGACCGCCCGACCGGCCGACCGCCCGACCGCCACGTCCCTCTCCCCAATCCAGCCGCCACGCACCGACGGCAGCCCCTCCCGCACATCGACGCCGCGCGGCCCGCTGGTGTCGTACACCCGGAGCGGCGGCTCCCCGCCGGACAGGGCGATCTCCCGCATGGGCACCCGGATCCCGCGCGAGCCCTCGAGGTAGACCTTGGTGGAGTTGGGAAAGGCGTCGCCGTAGGACTGGGCCGGCGACTCCGGCAGCGTGGCGGTCATGGGGAGGCTCCCTGGATGTGGTGAAGGGAGCGAGGGCGACCAGGGTCGGCCCGCGCCGCGCTCCCTTCGCCGGTATCAGCCGGATCAGGTTCCAAGGGTACGATCTCAATCAGGTTGCGCCTGCGCTCCTGATGCCCCTGGCGGCAAGCTGAATTGTATGCGCGACTGCCTCAGGAAGGCACCCTGCCCCGCCAGGTGTAGGTCCTACGCCTCAATGCCGACGGCCTGGCCCCAAAATCGGCCTCATCAGGGGGGAGCCAGGCGCCCCGTGGGCACTCTCTATAAGTCATTGCAAAAACTGGCGATACAGTTCCGTTCCAAGGAGGACACGAGGGTCCCCTTAAGGAGGACACAAGGGTCCCCTTATGGAAACGTCATTCCTGAGGTACATTGGCGCCGTTCGGAGAGTCATTCCGATTGTTGGTTGTACCCCATTTTACTCGACAGGAGCTGACCAATGCCCCGTTCTCTGCTGCTTTCCGTCGTCGCCGCGATCACGCTCGCGGCGTGCAGTAAGCAGGAGGCCGACACCGGTGCCGCGCCGGCGCCCGACACGGCCGCCCCCGAGGCGAATGCCCCGGCGCCCGACGCCACGACCCCGGCCGACGAAGCCATGCCGGCCGACACCATGGCCGCTCCGGTCGAGGAGACCGTGCCCGCCGATACCGCGCCGGCGGTCGAAGAGACGATGGACAGCACCATGAGCGCGCCGACCGACACGGCCGTGCCGGCCGACAGCTCTGCCGGTTACTGAGCTCGGTTGACAAGCACACCGTCGCGCGCTAGCCTAGGACTCATGATCACTTCCGGCGCCCGTTCGCTCCGGCTTCACCCCTCCGCCTCGCGGCTCATGGCGGCGGCGTGTTGTTGTATGGCCGGTGTCTACCCGAACGGGACTACCTAGCGCGCCTCGGAGTGCACCGCTGTACCTGGCCCGCAGGATGTCCTGCGGGCCTTTTGTTTTTCCGGCAGTCGACGACGCGGGAACCCTGGAGCGCGGATGCGGATCGTACGGCGAATCGAAACCGACATCGGCGAGGACTCCCCGCCCGAGCGGGTGGTGGGCTGGCTGCTCCAGCGCTTCGCCGGCCGCCGGGTGGTGGTCACCACCGGCTTCGGCATGGAAGGCTGCGCGCTGCTGGACATGATCGCGCGCGCCGGCGGGGCCCTGCCGGTGCTCTATCTCGACACCGGATTCCTGTTCCCCGAGACCCTCCGGCTGCGCGACCGCCTCGCGGCGCGCTACCCGGGGCTGAGCTTCGAGCGCCGGGCCACCTCCCTCACGCCGGAGGCGCAGGAGCTTCACTACGGTCCCGAGCTGTGGACCCGGGAGCCCGACACCTGCTGCTCTCTCCGCAAGGTGGAGCCGATGCGCGACGCGGTCGACGGGGTGGACGTGTGGGTGACGGGATTGATGCGCAGCCAGGCGCCCTCGCGCGCCGGTCTCAGGGTGGTGGAGTGGGACTGGCAGTACCAGCTCCTCAAGGTGAACCCGCTGGCGGGCTGGGACCGGGCGACGGTGTGGGAGTACGTGCAACAGCACGACGTGCCCTACAACGAGCTGCACGATCGCGGCTACCCCACGCTCGGCTGCACCCACTGCACCATTCCGGTGGACGGCAACGTCACCGGCGAGTACACCCGCGAGGGACGCTGGCAGGGCAGAAGCAAGCTGGAGTGCGGGCTGCATCAGATCGTGGGGCGGCAGCGGACGGCGTGAGGCGGTCGGGCGGTCGGCGGTCAGGCGGTCAGGCGGTCAGGCGGTCAGGCGGTCAGGCGGTCAGGCGGTCAGGCGGTCAGGCGGTCAGGCGGTC
>DATBJH010000089.1:0-45837 GCA_036556505.1 Gemmatimonadales bacterium | reverse complement strand
GGAAGCGGCACTCGAAGGTGCAGCAGGCGGCGGGGTAGGCGGGAGGACGGTACGACGGTACGACGGTACGACGGTACGACGGTACCGCCGTACCGCCCGACCGCCCGCCCGCGAACCCCGTCATTATCTTCCCACCCATGCCGTTCACGCTCCCTCCCGACCGCCTCGAGGCCGCACGGGCCTTTGCCGCCACGTTCCATCCTGGACAGCGTGTCTGCCTCACCACCCACGTCAATCCCGACGGAGACGGGCTCGGCAGCGAGGCCGGACTGGCACACCTCCTGAAGGCCCGCGGCGTCGAGGTCGTGGTGACGAATCCTACGGCCACGCCGCCCCGGTTCATGTTCCTGTTCGAGGACCTGCCGGGAGTCGAGAAGACGCCTGAGGCGGTGAAGGAGATCCGCCGCGCCGACCGGATCGTGGTGCTCGACATCGCCGACCTGGGCCGTCTCGGCATGCTGGGCGAGCACGTCCGCGCGCGCGGCGTACCGGTCGGCTGTATCGACCACCACGTCGGCGTGGGCGTGCTGCCCGATGGACCCCGGTACGTGGACTCCGAGGCGGCGGCTACCGGCGAGCTGGTGTTCGAGCTGGCGCTCGCCAACGGTTGGCCGCTCGACCAGGCGGCGGCGCGCGGGCTGTACGTGGCGATCCTCACCGATACCGGCGGCTTCCGCTTCAGCAACACCCGGCCACGCACGCTCCGCATAGCGGCGGAGCTGCTGGAGACTGGCGTGGACCCGGAGGAGATCTATCTCGAAGTCTACGCCCGGGCGCCCGAGGGCCGGCCACGGCTCTTCGCGGAGGCGCTGCAGACCCTGGTAGTCGAGCCCGAGCACGGTCTCGCCTGGGTCACGGTGCCGCCCGGTGCAATCGAACGGCTCGGCGTCTCCTCCGACGATCTCGACGGCGTGGTCGAGTTCCCCCGCTCCATCGAGGGCGTGCGCATGGCCCTCCTCTTCCGCGAGGTGAGCCAGGGCCGGGTCAAGGTCTCGCTCCGCTCGATCGGCCCCGTGGACGTGGCCGCGTTCGCCAAGCGGTTCGGCGGCGGCGGGCACACCAAGGCGGCCGGGCTCGCGATCACCGGCTCGCTGGCCCAGGTGCAGACGACTGTCCTCGCCGCCGCGCGGGAGTACCTTGGAAGCAACGGCGGCTCTCCCCGCGGTTGACCGCCCCCCGGGGCACCCTATATTGCCGACTATGCTGGTAGGAATTCGCCGACCGGTGGCGCATGGACTTGATTGAGCGCATCGAGCGCACGCTGGACACGCTCCGGCCCTACATCGCTTCCCACCGGGGGCACGTCGAGGTCGTAGACTTCGACGAAGGCGACGGCGTGCTCCTGCTGCGGCTCGGAGGCACCTGCCACGGCTGCGCCGCGTCCTCGGTGACGCTGCGCCAGGGCATCGAGGCGCGGCTCCGCCAGATGGTGCCCGAAGTCAAGCACGTGGAGTCCGTCTGATGGCGGAGCCGCTCCACGCCCAGGTCGCCGCCGCCCTCGCCCGCATCCGGAATCCCCGACTCGACAACGACCTGCTGTCCGCCGGCATGATCCGCGACCTGGTGGTGAGTGACGACGGGGCGGTGAGCTTCACTTTCCTGCTGGCGCCGGACGACCCCGCCACCCTGGTGCGCCAGGCGCGCACCGCACTGCAGCAGATCGAGGGCGTGCGGCGCGACGCGATCAAAATCGCGGTGACGAACCCTGCCGGGCCGGCGAGGACGACCCACGCCCCTCCGGCCGGAGGCGAGGCCGGCCCTCCCCTGCCGCCGCCCGCGGCCGAGATGCCCGACCTCGGCCGGATCATCGCGATCTCTTCCGGCAAGGGCGGGGTAGGGAAGTCCACCGTCTCCGCCAACCTCGCGGTCGCGCTCGCCGCAGCGGGACGGCGCGTGGGACTGATGGACGCGGACGTGTATGGGCCCAACATCCCGCGCATGTTCGGGATCTCGGAGCGCCCGCCGGTGGTCGGCGGAAAGATCCAGCCGCTGGAGGCATACGGCGTGCGTCTCATGTCGCTCGGCTTCCTGGTGGAGCGCGACGCACCCGCGATCTGGCGCGGTCCCATCATCATGAAGATCGTGCAGCAGTTCCTGCGCGACGTGGAGTGGGGACCGCTGGATTTCTTCCTGGTGGACCTCCCGCCGGGCACCGGGGACGCACAGCTCTCCCTGGTGCAGGCAACCCACGTCTCCGGTGCCCTCATCGTCACCACGCCGCAGGAGATGGCGGTGGGTGATGCGCTCCGGGGCGCGAGGATGTTCGAGCGGGTCGGCGTCCCGGTGCTGGGCATCGTGGAGAACATGAGCGGATTCGTGGATCCGGAGAGCGGCCGGCGGTTCGAGCTGTTTTCCTCTGGCGGTGGCCGTCGCCTCGCCGATGAGCTGGGGGTGGATCTGCTCGCCAGCGTACCGCTCCAGCCTCGGCTGGCCGAGCTGGCCGACGCGGGCCAGCCGATCCTGGTGGCCGAGCCCGAGAGCGCCGCGGCCGCCGAGCTGCAGACTGTGGCCGACCAGCTCCAGCGCAAGACCTCCGGACGCACGGTCGCCCTGCCGATCCTCAGAGGCTGACCCGCGCTGAGTCTCGTCACCCTCCTCACCGATTTCGGAACCAGCGACTCCTACGTCGCCGAAGTGAAGGGCGCGCTCTTGAGCGCCGCGCCGGGACTGACCGTGGTGGACCTGACCCACGCGGTGCCGCCGGGCGACGTGCGGGCCGGCGCGTATCTCCTGGGCCGCGCCTGGCACCGATTTCCCGCCGGCACGATTCACCTGGCGGTGGTGGATCCCGGCGTCGGCACGGAGCGCGCGGCGCTCGCCATCGCCGCGCACGGCCACTATTTCGTGGGCCCCGACAACGGCCTGTTCACCCTGGTGCTGCGCGACGCCGAGGTGCAGATCGTGGTCCTGGCCACGCCGGACAGCGCCTCCCCCACCTTCCATGGACGGGATGTCTTCGCGCCGACCGCAGCCGCGCTGGCGACCGGCACCCCTCTGGCGCAGCTGGGCGATCCCCTGATCGGGATCCCCGTGCGGCTGGCGTACCGTGAGCCGCACCACGAGGGCAAGAGCGTGGTCGGCGAAGTGGTGTACGTGGACCGCTTCGGCACGCTGGTCACCAACCTGACTTCCGAGCTGGTGCCTTCCTATGCCGTGATCGAGGTCGAAGGGCTCGAGGTGGGCCCGCTCCGTCGCACCTTCGGCGACGTGCCGACGGGCGGTCTGGTGGCGTACCTGGGATCGGGTGGCCAGGTCGAGATCGCCGTGCGCGACGGCTCCGCGGCTCGGCGACTGGGCATGGGGGTGGGAGGGAGAATCAGGGCCCGGCTGGGCTAGTCCCGGGGCCTTGCTTGAGCCTCTCGAGCGCGCGCCGCAGATAGCCGAACAGGGTCCAGATCAGGAACACCGCGAGGATCACCAGCACGATCACGATCGCCGCCGTGAGCAGCGGATGCTCCGCGGCCATCCAGGCCAGGAACACCGCGAAGCCATCCTCCAGCAGACTCAGTGTCCAGTTGCTCAGTGGCTCCGGGCTGGCGTTGGCCGCCGCGCGAGTGCTCGCCTTGGCGCCGTGCGAGGTGAGCGCCACGCTGCCCGCGAGGAGCGCCGCCGCCAGCTTCCACTCCTCGGGAAACCCATCCGAGAACGCGCTGTAGGAGAGGATCGCCGCCGCCGGCGGACGAATGAACGTGTGCACCGCGTCCCACGCGCTGTCCACGTAGGGGATCTTGTCGGCGATGAACTCGATGACGAACAGCGCGATGGCGACCCCGAGCACCACCGGATGGGCGAGCACGGCGAGGGGCTCGGGCAGGGTCACGATGCCCAGCCGCTGAAACAGCCCCGCGGCGGCGACCGTGGCGTACAGGTTGAGACCGGACGCGAAGGAAGTGCCGAGCGCGAAGCCGAGGGTCTCGAGAGGGGACATGGTTGGAAGGTAGTCGGATGTCGGAAACGGCTACGGGCTCTCCTCTCCGCCGACCCACTCGACCTTCACCCCTCCGACCGCCGTCGTCACCGCGATGTCCAGCCTGCGGTCGGCGCCGTCGTAGCCGGGTGACTCGAAGGCGTTCCCCGTGCGGACCAGCCCCGCCGGGTCGAAGCTCACGAGAAAGCGGTCAAGGGTGAGCCGCACACCCACCTTGCGCGGGAGCCTCAGCGTCAGCTCGCCCACAGCCATCTTGATGTCTGCGGCGGTGCTGGAGGTCCACGCGCCGGCGAAGTCGAGCGTGACCTTGCCCATCCCTCCTTCCAGCGCGAACCGGTCGCAGCGGCTGTTGCCCAGCCCGAGCACCGTCAGCTCCGCGGCGCCCGCGGTGATCTCGGCCGCGCGGCAGCGAGAGAGGTTGGGCTCCGAGAACCGGACCACGGCCTGACTCGCGCCGGCTTCCATGGTGAGCTCGGTAAGGCTGAGGCCGCCCAGCTCGATGTCCGCCTGCACCGCGCCGAGGGCGAGGGCGAGGTCCAGGTCCACGGAAGGCGCGAACGCCACCGTCGCATCCTGGCGGAGCTGGCGGGTGGAGACGACCCGGAGACCGCCGTCCCCCGCGGGCTGAAGACCGAGGGTCACGATCCCGCTGGCGGCGTCGTAGCTGCTGGTCGGCGAGTACCGGTCCTCGTCATACGAGGCGTCCATCCGGTAGAGTTCGTTGGCCCGCCCGGGTGTGATCCGCAATCCCCCCGCCCGGTAGTCGAGGGTGGCGTGCAGGCGGGTCTCGCCATGAAGCTGCCGGAAGGTGTCGAAGGAGCGCATGCTCTGCGCGGAGGCGTTGGTCGCGCCCGCCACGATGGCAAGCACCGCGAGGGCGATGCGGTGCATCAGAGCCCCCGGGTAGGCGTCCGGCCGCCACCGGGGCGGCGGCCGGCGGGAACTCCGAACTGCGGGGTGGCCCACAGGTACTCGTCGGTGAGCGCTTCGGGCGGGATGAGACGGCCGGCGAAATTTTCCCGGATGCCGGCGCGGCTCAGCAGGGCCGCGCCGAAGCCGGCAGTGGCCAGCAGCCAGGTGGCGAGGAAGGCCGCGCCGCCGATCAGCGTACCCGCGACCGGTACCCACCCGAACAGTGACCAGGCGAGCCACAGCACCGCCACCGCGGCCAGGCCTACCACCAGGTAGCGATAGCTGTTCGGCGAACCGATCATCGCGCCCAGCGCCATCCGGCGCCGGGTGTAGGTCTCACCCATCGCGTGGGCCACGCCGAGGAACCCGCCCAACGCCCCCACGATCACCAGCAGCGCGTACACTGCGACCGCGAACGGCAGGAGCAGGATGCCGGCGACGCTCAGGACCAGGCCGACGATCAGCATGCCGAAGGTGGGGATCACCAGGATCTGGCCCAGCAGTCCGGTAACGAACGCGCGGGCGAACGAGTGGGAGGCGGTATCGGAGATCACTTCCAGGTTGGGCCGGGCGAACATCACTAGGCCGAAGCCGAGCACGGCGAGGGTTAGGAACACCCCGATGACGCCCGCGAGCCGCCGGCCGATCGTCTCCAGCGCGCTCGGCTGTGGAGCAGCCACGGCACGAAGGGGCGCAACGATCGAGGTGTGGCGCAGGGTCCGGGCCTCGCCGCCGATCTCGCCACCCATGTCGTGCACCATGCCACCGAGCGTGAGGATATCGCCGGTGACCACGGCGCCGGGGTGCACGATCACGTCGCCTTCCACCGTGACCAGGTTGCCATGCAGGCGGCCGTACACGTCCGCATCGCCCTGGACCACGAGCAGGTGGCCTTCGATCTGGTCGGCGGCGCCGATGCGGTAGTCGCCCAGCCTGGCCCGCCCCTGGGAAACCGAGATACGGATGGCGCCGTCGCGCGGCGCCAGCGCGCTCTTGAGACGGCTCTCGACTCTGGAAGGATTGGAGAGATCGCCGAGATCGACCGGCGGAGCGCCCTGGGGCGCGGGCTCGATGGCCCGGGGCTCCGGACGCGCGGTGCGATCCTCGCCCTGCTGACTGGCGACCAGATCCCAGAAGTTGCGGACCAGGCCCACGGCCGCCTCGCCGGCGGGCACCGAACCGGGCTCGGCCCTGGCGACACTGGGCCCCGCGAGCAGCAGCGTCAGCAGCGCCGCCGCTCGCGCGAAGGTGCGGGCGCGAGCCGCGCCGCCGCTAGGCGGCATGGGCCACCTGCTGGGACGGCAGTGCCAGCAGGCGACGCAGCGCGAACATCCCGCTCAGATAGGCGAGCGCGAGCGCGCCGAGCGCCGCGCCCAGGCGACCGGGATGGTCGGCGAAGGCGCGGGCGCTCTCGTACCACGGCTGTTCGATGAAGTTGGAGGCCAGACCCCGGAGCGCGAGCCAGCCCGCCTGGCTGCCCTGAGAGAGCACCCAGTTGCCGGCCGAGACCAGCAGCTCCTGGTTGGCCAGGCTCCAGGCGACGCTGGCGGCCATCGAACCCACCAGCGCGAGCGCGAGCCCGGCCGCGATCGCCATCGAGCGCCGAGTCGCGAAGATGCGCTGACGGATCGACCGGAGGGCGAAAGGATCGGCCACCCTGACCTGCGTCATGACCCGGTCTTCGAAGCCGGGGGCCGGCGCCATGAGCGGCAGGGAGGCGAGCTGCTCCACGATTTCCCGCTCCGCCTGGGCGCGGTCGAAGCACTCCGGGCACAGGTCGAGGTGTCGGGTACGAGCGGCGTCGAGGGTGCCGTTGAGCCAGAGCTCGACGTCGTCCGGCGAAAGGTGGGGGCCGGGAGCCGGGGTCATAAGTGGACCCTCCTACGGTCGGGGTCGGGCAGAGGTTTCACTCTCTGAGGTGCGCCAGCGCAAGCCGCAGCTCGTTGCGGGCGCGATGGATATAGGTCTTCACGGTGCCCAGCGGGAGATCCAGGATCTCGGCGATCTCCTCGTAGGCCCTACCCTCCACGTGGCGCAACAGGATGCAGGAGCGATACTCGGGCCGCAGCCGGCCGATGGCCGCCTCGATTGCTCCGCCCAGCTCCTTCGCCTCCACGGCGTCGAGGGGAGACTCCTGCCGCGCGCCGATCTGGAGGGCGGTGGCCTGCATCGCCTCGGGCGTCTCCGCATGGGGCGACCCGTCCAGCGAAAGAGTATCGAGCTCGCGGCGGCGGAGGTGATCGATGGCCGCGTTGTTCGCGATCTTGAAGATCCAGGACGAGAACTTGAATTCCGGACGATAGGAGTCGATGGCGTTGAGCGCCTTCACGAAGGTCTCCTGCGCCAGATCCTCCGCCAGCTCCCGGTCGCGCACCATCCGGTAGAGCAGAGCGAACACCGGACGCTCGTAGCGACGCACCAGCTCCCGGTACGCCGCCTCCCGCCCACCGCGGGCGAGCAAGACGACCTCCTGGTCGGTGAGTCGGACCCATTCCGGCCCCTCAGCCATCGTCCGTCCGGCTTGCCAAGGCTCCGGCGGCGGGACTACATTCTGCGCCTATGTTAGCCTCGGATCGTAAGTTACCCGTTTCCGGCGGGCTCGAGAAGCGGACTTACGTCCGCGACATGTTCACCGCCATCGCGCCCACGTACGACCGGCTCAACCGCATCCTCAGCCTGGGGCTGGATCAACGGTGGCGGCGCAACGGGGTGGGGCGACTGGGGTGGGAGCGGGCGCCGGAGGGAATGTATCTGGATCTGTGCGCCGGCACTCTCGACTTCGGCGCCATGCTCGCCAGCCAGCGCGGGTTCCGAGGTCGGATCATAGGGGCCGACTTCGTCCAACAGATGCTCGACCTGGGTCGGCGCAAGTCGCCGCGGCTGACCCCGGTGGCCGCCGACGCGCTGGCCCTCCCGTTTCCGGACCGGACCTTCGATGGGGCGATGGTCGGATGGGGCGCGCGGAACCTGGTCGATCTGGATGGCGGACTGAGCGAGGCCGCCCGAGTGCTCAAGCCCGGCGCACGCCTCGTGATTCTGGAGATGACCCTGCCTCCGCATCCGGGGCTCCGGCGCCTGTACCTCTTCTACTTCGACCGGGTACTGCCGTGGATCGGCAGATTGATCTCGAAACATACGAGCGCCTATACCTGGCTTCCAGAGTCCACCCGCACGTTTCCCCCACCGGCGGAGCTGGTGCGCCGCATGGAGCGCGCTGGATTCGTGGAGGTGAGCTATCGGCTACAGATGGGTGGGGTGACGGCAGTCCACGTGGGAACGAAGGAGTGAGAAGTGCCGTGAAAAGTGAAAGGTGAATAGTGAACAGGAACTCAACTTCTCTTCGATACTCCCTTTCACCCGTTACTGTTCACCTTTCGCGCGGTCCAAGTTATGGCCCTCTCTAATCTCCGAGACTTTCTTCGCTCCATCGACGCGGCCGGCGAGCTGGTCCGCGTCTCGCACCCGGTGCGCGCTCGGCTGGAAGTGGCCGAGATCGCGGATCGCTGCATGAAGAGTCCCGGCGGTGGGCCCGCGCTGGTCTTCGAGCACGTGCTGCTGGAAGACGGACGGCGGAGCCCCAGTCCGGTCGCCATCAATCTTTTCGGCTCCATGCGCCGGATGTGTCTCGCGCTTGGCGTAGAGGATCTGGAGACCATCGGTGGAAGGATCTCCGAGCTCCTGGAGATGAAGGTGCCCGAGGGCCTGTTCGGCAAGCTGGCCCTGCTGCCGAAGCTGGCCGAGATGGGAAAGTTTCCGCCTCGTGTGCGGGGCGGGCGGTCGTCCTGCCAGGAGGTCGTGCTCCGGGGCGACGCGGTCAATCTGGACGACATCCCCTTCCTCACCACCTGGCCGGGCGACGGCGGCCGCTACATCACCCTGCCCATGGTCATCACCCGCGACCCCGTCCGCGGGATCCGGAACGTGGGCATGTATCGGATCCAGCTGCTGGACCGGAACACGCTCGCGATGCACTGGCAGCGGCACAAGGTCGGGGCGGCGCACTGGCGCGAGATGGCGGCCAAGGGCGAGCGGATGCCGGTGGTGATCGCCCTCGGCGGGGACCCCGCCAGCATCTATTCGGGCTCAGCCCCCCTGCCGCCCACGATCGACGAGTTCCTCTTCGCCGGCTTTCTCCGGCGCGAGCCGGTAGACCTGACCAGGGCGGTCACCTGCGATCTCGAGGTGCCTTCCGAGGCGGAGCTGGTACTGGAGGGCTACATCGATCCGGCTGAGCCGCTGGTCCTCGAGGGGCCGTTCGGCGATCACACCGGCTTCTACTCGCTGGCGGACTACTATCCCAAGGTGCACGTCACGGCGGTCACCGCCCGGCGGGACCCGATCTACCCGGCCACCTTGGTGGGCCGGCCGCCGATGGAGGACTACTACCTCGGGCACGCCACCGAGCGGATCTTTCTGCCGCTCCTCCGGCTCACGGTGCCGGAGATCGTGGATTACCACATGCCCGCGCCGGGCATCTTCCACAACCTCGTCTTCGTCGCCATCGACAAGCAGTACCCGGGACAGGCCTATAAGGTGATGAACGCGCTCTGGGGTCAGGGGCTGATGTCGCTCGCCAAGGTGCTGGTGGTGGTGGACAAGGAGGTGAACGTTCGGAACCCGGACGAGGCCTGGTGGATCGCGCTCAACAACATCGACCCCGAGCGCGACGTGCGCTTCACGATGGGGCCCGTGGACGTGCTCGATCACTCCAGCCGCGGCTTCACTTACGGCAGCAAGATGGGGATCGACGGAACGCGGAAGTGGAAGGAGGAGGGGTTCGACCGCGAGTGGCCGGAGCGGATCGTGATGGATGAACAGACGCGCAAGCGGGTGGACGAGATGTGGCCCCAGCTCGGAATCGAGTTGGGCGGTCGGGCGGTCGGGCGGTCGGGCGGTCAGGAGTAGGTGGAGACTTCATGACCGAGAGTCGTACTCTCCAACCGAGCGAGTGTGCCGCGTGAGCGACCCTACCGCCCTACCGCCTTACCGCCCGACCGCCGAGGGCCAGACCCTTGCCGGCGAGTCGCTGCTCGTCCGGTACGTCAACTTCGTCAAGCTGCCTCACACCCTGTTCGCGCTGCCCTTCGCGCTGCTCGGTGTGCTCGCGGCCTCCATGGTCGTGCCCGTCACGCCGAGAGTCGTGCTGCTGGTGGTGATTGCCTTTTCGGCGGCGCGGTGGGCGGCGATGGGGTTCAACCGGATCGCGGACCGTGCCTTCGACGCGCGGAATCCTCGCACCATGGCGCGGGAGCTCCCTCGCGGCGCCATTACGCTCGGCCAGGCGTGGGCCTCGGTGCTGGGCGCCTCGGCGATCTTCGTGCTGGCCGCCGGTGCCCTCAACCGGCTCTGCCTCCTGCTGAGCCCGGTCGCGCTCGCCTGGATTCTGACCTACAGTCTGAGCAAGCGGTTCACCTGGTGGCCCCATCTCTGGCTGGGGCTCAGCCTGGCGATTGCGCCGGTCGGCGGCTACCTCGCGGTCACGGGTCGGTGGAGCCAGCCGGTCTGGCCGCTCCTGGTCGTGGCGCTGGCGGTCGCGACCTGGGTGGCGGGATTCGACATCTTCTATGCCCTCCCCGACGAGGCGTTCGATCGGCGGGAGGGACTGCGAAGCGCCGTGGTGCGCCTGGGCGAGCGGCGCGCGATCCTGGCCGCCAAGCTGCTGCACGGAGTCACCATCCCTGCGCTCGCGCTGTTCGGCTACGCCATGGGCTTCGGGCTCTGGTACTACGCCGGTCTCCTCGCGGCGGCGGTGATCCTCGCCTACGAGCACAGCCTGGTCCGTCCAGGCGATCTCTCCCGGCTGGACGCGGCATTCTTCACCATGAACGGCATCATGAGCGTCACCGTGTTCGCATTCGCCCTGCTCGATCGCCTGGTGCGCTGAGCCGGTGACCGCGGCTCGTCCCGTCGTCCTCGCGGTCACCGGCGCCTCCGGCGCACCATACGGCGTCCGGTTGCTCGAGGTGCTGGCCCGGCAGCGAGTGCCGGTGTGGCTGATCGTCTCTTCTCACGGGATGCGGCTGCTGGACGCCGAGTGCGGCATCGGCTCGCTGGACACGCTGCGCGAAGCGACTGGCGGCGACTGGTCGTCCGTCGTGGCATTCTCCGACGGCGATCGCGGCGCGCTCCCCGCCTCCGGTTCCCAGCCGACCAGGGGCATGGTGATCTGTCCCTGCTCGATGGGTACGGTCGCGGCGGTCGCCGCCGGCACCTCGCGCTCGCTGGTGGAGCGCGCCGCCGACGTGACCTTGAAGGAGCGTAGAAAGCTGGTGCTGGTGCCCAGGGAGACGCCGCTCTCGCTGGTGCATCTCCGGAACCTGGTGACGGTCACCGAAGCCGGCGGCGTCGTGATCCCCGCGGCGCCGGGCTTCTATCACCGACCTGCCGGCGTGGCCGAGCTGGTGGACTTCATCGTGCAGCGGGTACTGGACCAGCTCGAGCTGGAGATCGAGATCGCGCGCCGCTGGACTGGTGAAGTGCCGCGGTGACTCGGCGCACCTGGTGCATCGCGGCGTTCACGGCGGGGGCCCTCGCCGGATGCGGAGGCGACGAGGGGGGACAGGGGCCGGTCGACGAAGGCGAGCCTCCCGTCGTGGGCTGCGCCGACCGCACCGTGGAAGGCGCGCTTACCAGGGTGTGCTTCCCAGCGGACTGGAACGGCGACCTCATCGTCTATGCTCACGGCTACGTCGAGCCCCAAGCGCCGCTCGCCGTGCCCGAGAACGAGTTCGGCGGCACGCCGGTGGAAGACCTGGTCAACGCCCTGGGCTACGCCTACGCCACCACGAGCTACCGAGCCAACGGTCTGATCGCGGACGTGGCGGTGGATGACGTCCTCGAAGTGGTGGATCTGGTGCGGCGGACCGTGCGGCCTGATCCCGCCCGGGTGTACCTGGTCGGAGTTTCGGAGGGAGGGCTCGTGGCGACGCTGACAGCGGAGCGGGAACCGGAGCGCTTCACCGGCGCGCTTGCGGCCTGCGGTCCCATCGGCGACTTCGTTCGGCAGATCGATTACATCAACGATGTCAGAGTCGTCTTCGATGTCCTCTTCCCCGGCGTCCTCCCCGGCGGCGCAGGCGATCCGCCCGCCGAGCTGGTGGAGGGTTGGACGTCCACCTACGCGCCGGCTGTCGTGGCGGCCATCGAAGCCGACCCCGGGCGGGGCGCGGAGCTGGCGGCCGTCACCGGCATCCCCGACGCAGGGATCGACACGGCGACGCTTGCCGGTACCGTCGTCGCCCTGCTCAGGTACAACGTGCTGGGCACCGCCGACGCGCTGGCCCGACTGGGTGGTCAGCCGTACGACAATGCGGACCGGGTGTATGTCGGGTCCGATGACGACGAAGCACTGAACGCAGGGGTCGAGCGCATCTCCGCGGACGCCGCCGCCCGCGCCGCGCTCGAGCGCTTCGAGACGACCGGCGACCCCGGGGTGACCCTCTCGATCATTCATACCACCGGCGATCCGCTGGTACCGTTCTTCCATCAGTCGCTCTACCAGGAGAAGGCGGTCGCGGCGGGCGCCGCCGGCCGGCTCGCCCGCCGGGACGTCGAGCGCTTCGGCCACTGCGCGTTCACGACCACCGAGATCCTCGCCGCCTTCGGCGACTTGCCGCAGTAACAACCCATGCGTCTCGGCGTGATCTCCGATACCCATGGCTTGCTCCGGCCAGAGGTCTTCGAGGTGTTTCGCGAGGTCGACCACATCCTCCACGGGGGAGACGTGGGACCGTCGGACATCCTCATCGAGCTGGGGACGATCGCGCCGGTCACGGCGGTCTACGGCAATACCGATGGCTGGGACATCCGCTCACAGCTGCCGCAGGTGGCGACGGTCGAGCTGGACGGATTCGAGATCGTGGTCACCCATGGCGATCAATTCGGAATGCCGACCCCGGAAAAGGTGCAGGCGGCCTTTCCGCGAGCCGAGATCATCGTCTTCGGGCACACCCACCGCCCGGTGCTCACGCTGGTGGATGAGGTGGTCACGGTGATGAATCCTGGCGGCGCGGGCCCGCGTCGCTTCCGGCTTCCGCCGTCGGTGGGCATCCTGGAGCTGGAGCCGGGCATTCCGCCTCGCGGCCGGCTGGTGCCGCTGGCGCCGTTTGACGAGGAGTGATGAGAAACGCACGGCCCCTGCACTGCGCTCACGGTGACAACGCCTTCTACAGTCCGAGCCGTACCCCGGCACTCACGGTCCAGTTGTGCGACGTCTCGGTGCTCAAGTCGACTGACGTGGCCTCCCGGGCGTCGAACTTTCCGATGTAGTCCTTCGCCATCAGCTGCAGACCGAGGCGAGGGGCGATCGGCACCTCGACCCCGGCGCCCACGTTGTACGCGAAGTTGGTCCCGTGGGCATCGATGCCCGCGACGTCGATCTCCTGCCGCATCGCGCCCGCGCCAGCCTGCACGAACGGCCGGAGCGTTGAGACCGGCAGGGTCAGCCTCAGCCCCGCGTCATAGAGCAGCGCGGAGCTCTTGCCGAGCGAGAGCCCGCCGACCACCGGAACGCCGACCTGCAGGTCGGAGCTGGCATAGGCCACGTTTCCGACCAGCGCGAGTCCGGGCCCGAGACCCACGGTCGCCTCGGCACCGTAGACCGGGCCACCTGCACCGCCGACGGTGGTGCCGAGCGGGCCATCCGCCACGTTGCCGAACTTCATGTAGCCCGCATAGGGAGTGATACCGAAGGAGCCGCTCTGTGCCTCGAGCGGCGCGGCGAGAAGAAGGCCGGCGACGGCGCCGGCACAGAGCAGACGAACCATGGTTGCCTCCGTGGGCTTGGTGGCCGGCGCCAGTGTGGCGCCGACGTTCCCCGTGGAGGCAGGCAGGATGCCAGGACCTGCAGTCTGCTAAATCGTTGTCAGCAGGTCGCTCGTGGCCAGAGTCACCCCGGGAGACGGTCGCGGAGTGTCCTCGTGTGAGGACAAATGGTCCGGAAGCCAATCCGCCAGCGGACTGGTGCGGCGGAGGGCATCGGGATGGGCGCGGAACCACGACATCAGCAGGAGGATCTCATCCACCCACTCCAGCGGGAGCGGGCCTGGCTGGGGATCCCCACGCGCAGTCTCCGCTGCGACCACCCCCCGGAAAGCCTCTTTCTCGATCGGTGTCGTAGGATCGGGGAAAGAGGCGCGCACCACGCCCTGCCGAATCAGATAGATCCTGTCATCGCCATGGCTGCCGGGATCGCGGTAGACGAAGGTCAACATGTCCACCGCCGTCCGCGCGCGACTGGTGGCGGCGAGCAGCCACTCCAGATGCTCGAATTTCTCCCGCCAGCGTGCCGCGGCCTCGAACCGGGCGCCGAGGGAGGCCTCCTGCATGGCGCTCACTACCCGGTCGATCGGCTGAATGGTGCGCCCCTCGAGGAATGCGATCGCGGTGTCCAGCCGGCGGCTGTACTCCAGCTCCGCCACGAAGCCCGCACACGGGCCGGTGCAGAACCCGAATTCGTATCGCAGGCACTTGGCCTGCCGGGTCGAGCCGAAGAGATCCCCCTGGCCGTCGAACACCATCGGCACTGTCGCCGCGCAGTCCCGCAGTCCCAGGAGGTCGTTGAGGGTCCGCACCGCCTCACCGGTGCGAGTCAGGGAGCGAAACGGCCCGTAACAGCGCAGGTCCTCACGGCCGATGGTCTCGCCGGCAGAGACCCGCGGCGCGGGCCCTCGGGAGACTTTGATGAACACCGCCCGGCGGGTCAGGTTGCCGCGGTAGTTGAACTGCGGCCGGTACCGCTTGATCGCCCGCAGCTCGCCAAGGTAGGCGGAGAACTCGCTCGGCGTGTAGTCCCAGGTGATGTCGTGGGTGGCGTAGAGAATCCGAGCGGCCTTGTCGTCGGGATACGAGGCGCGGAAGTAGGCGAGCAGCCGGGTGCGAAGCCGCTTGGCCTTGCCGACGTAGATGATGCGGCCCTCGGGGTCCAGCATCCGGTAGACCGCCGGGCGGTTCTCGACCCGCTCGCCGATCCGGCGGCGGAGGGCCTGGAGATCGGTGACCGGGTCGGGCGAGGGCTTTCGAGCGCGGCGTGGGCTCACGACTGGCAGCGATGGCAGAAGACGGTGACGCGCGCGTCGATGGTGTGCGTGCCGGTGAGTCGGGTACCGCAGCGGCGGCAAGGCTCACCCTCGCGGCCGTATACCAGCAGCTCGAGCTGGAAGTTCCCCTCCTCTCCCGTCCCGGTGCGATAGTCGCGCACGGTGGTGCCATTGGATCGAATCGCGGCCTGGAGGATTCGACGGATCTCCGCGTGGAGCCGACGGTGCTGCTCCGGCGCGAGCTTCCGTGCCGCCTTCGAGGGGTCGATTCCTGCCGCGTAGAGCGCCTCGTTGGCGTAAATGTTTCCGACGCCGGCCAGGTGCTTCTGATCCATGATGACCTTCTTCACTGCCTGGCGGGAGCGTCCCAGGGCCTCGCCCAGGCGCTCGGCGGTGAAGGCCGGATCGAGCGGCTCGGGACCGATCGCCCGGTCGTAGCGTTCCCACCCACGCTCGTCGAGCAGCAGCAGCGTTCCCAGCCGTCGGACGTCGCGGTAGACCAGCTCGCGTCCGTTGTCGAGCTCCGCTCGCAGAACGGCATACTGCCCTTCGTCGGCGCGCAAGGGGCGCCGGTGCACGACGAGCGAGCCCGTCATCCCCGGCTGCACCACGAGCCGCCTCTCCCCCAGGTCGAGCACCGCGTGCTTGGCGCGCCGGAACACGCCGCGCACGGTCGCGCCGGTGAGACCGCGCACCAACCGGCGACGGGTGACGCCGCGCAGCACGTCCTCATGACTGAGCGAGACGCGGTCGAGGCGGCGGCCGAGCAGGGCGGGACGGATGTCGCGGACGATGGTTTCGACTTCGGGGAGTTCGGGCATTGCGCCCGGAATGTAAACGGCAGGTACCGGCTAGCGGGGAGCCCCCGCGAGCCGCGCCGCCTCGCGCCACCCGATGTCTCGGCGGTAGATCATCCCCTCGAACCGGATCGCTTCCGCCGCCTCGCGGCTCAGCCGCTGGGCCTCGGCGAAGCTGCCTGCGACCGCGGTTACGTTCAGCACCCGGCCGCCATTGACGCGGAGGACCCCGTCAGCATCGCGCGCGGTGCCCGCGTGGAAGATCGTTACGCCGTCGGGAAGCTGGGCCGGCAGCGTGATGGGGGCGCCCTTCGCCGGCGCATCCGGGTAGCCCCGGCTGGCGAGCACGGTGGTGACCGAGGCCGCTCCCGGAAGGAGGTCGATCGGGCTGGGCGCCCCGCCTTTCGCCACGGCCCAGAGGGAGCGGGTAAGTCCATCGGCAACGAGAGGGAGCACCACCTGGGTCTCGGGATCGCCCAACCGGCAGTTGAACTCCACTACCCAGGGCGTCCCGTCGTCGTCCACCATCAGACCGGCGTACAGCACGCCGGTGAACGGTGTGCCTCGCCGCCGCAGCTCGGTCAAGGCGGGAAGCAGGACCTCGGCTCGGGTCCGCTCCAGCAGATCGGCGGTCGCCACCGACACCGGGCTGTAGGCTCCCATCCCACCGGTGTTGGGCCCGGCGTCTCCCTCGAGCAGGCGCTTGTGATCCTGAGAGGCGGGCAGCAGCTCGACGTCGGTCCCGTCGGTGATGGCGAGGACCGACACCTCCTCACCTCGCAGGAACGATTCAACGACGACGGTGCGCCCCGCAGCGCCGAAGGAGCCATCGCCGAGCATGGCGCGAAGCGTCGCCGCGGCCTCCGCACGCGTGTCGCAGACGACCGCGCCCTTGCCCGCGGCGAGCCCCGAGGCCTTCACCACCACCGGCTCCGGATGCTGCGACACATATGTGAGCGCGGGGTCGAGGTCGCGGAAGGTGCGGCTCGATGCCGTAGGGATCCCGGCCGCGGCCATGACTTCCTTGGCGAACGCCTTCGACGCCTCGATCTGGGCCGCGGCCGCGCTCGGCCCGAAGACCGCGCGGCCCTCGGCCCGGAGGCGGTCCGCCAGTCCGCGGGCGAGCGGGACCTCGGGGCCGATGACCGTGAGATCGATGCCGTGCATGTCGGCCGCGTCGGCCAGACGGTCGAGATCCTCGGCCCCGATGGAGAGGTTGGTGGCGAGCTGCGCGGTGCCGGGATTGCCCGGCGCGCAGTAGATGTCGGCGTCGGGATCCTCGCGCCGGAATGCCCAGCACAGCGCGTGTTCCCGCCCACCCGAACCGACGACCAGCAGTCTCACGACTTCTGCGCGTTCCGGAAGGCCTCTCGCGCCCGCTCCGCCGCCCGGCGCGCCGCCTCCGCCACCTGGTTGGCCACCTCCCTGGCCTCGGCCGCGTAGTAGTTGCCCGCCGCGGCGAAGTCATCGCCGATCGGCCGCTGAGTCGTCTCCGGGCCCCGCCGCACGTACTCGCCGCGCAAGATGCGGTCGTAGTCGCCCGAGGCGACCCAGCGCTGGAGCTCCGCGGCGCGAACGGTGTGCATCGGATGGGTAAGCGCGAGCGTGCTCAGGACCTTGTACACCACGTCCAGCCCCTCGCCGCTGGCCGCGTACTCGTGCGCCTGCTGCATGAACGCCTCCACGTTGAGCTGGCCGGCGAACGCCTCGCCCCGGCCGCCGCCGGCCATCTTCATGTCTACCCGTTGCGCCACCGTCACGTCCTGCCCGCCCAGAAGTCCGGCGCGGTCGGCCGAGAGCTCGGACTTGCGGGACCACTCGAGGAACGCCAGCCGGACCGGCAGCACCGCCAGGCTCGCGAGCATCGGCAAAGCGCCGAGACTGATCAACGCGAGCACGGCGGCGATGGTGCGATAGAGCGCGTGGCCGCTCATCACGTGCCCGAGCTCGTGCGCCATGAGCACCCGGAGCTCGTCATCGTCGAGCAGCTCGATCGCCGCCGAGTGGACGACGATGAACGGCTTGTCGAGGCCGTAGGCGCCGGCGTTGAAGAACGGTGTCTGGGAGACGTACACCTCGGGCACCTCGGTCCAATCGAAGGTGGTGGTGACTTCGGTGTGGAGATGCCAGAGCCTGGGAAACTGCGCCGGCCCGATCCGGATCGCGTTGCCCTGGAAGAGGAGCCGCACGCCGCGCTCGCCGCCGAGCAGCGCGAGCACCTTGCGGATGACCTCATCGACGCCGGGCACCGCGCGGAGCGCCTGAAGGGCGGCGCGATCGGCCGGATGCTCCCAGGAGACCGCGGATATCTCCGGGAAGGTGCGGCGGGAACGGGTAGCTGGGACGGACGTCATCGGTCGCTCGGGGTTGGGGATGCTGCACTTACGGGACTTCCGGTCGCATGTTTCAAGTTGGCACAGAAAGCTCTCGGCGGTCGGCTATCGGCTATGCAGTGGGCACCGGGACCGGGCAGCATGCCGAACCCACAGCCGATAGCTGATAGCCTTCATGCCAACGCCTGATCCAGATCCGCGATCAGGTCCACCGAGTCCTCGATCCCGCAGCTCAGCCGGACCAGGCTGTCGGAGAGCCCCATCGCCTGCCGCATGGCGACCGGCACCGCGGCATGGGTCATGGTGGCCGGGTGGCCGATCAGGCTTTCCACGCCCCCCAGCGACTCGGCCAGCACGAAGACCTTCGTGCGCTCGACCACCCGCCGGGCACGGGCCGGATCGCCGAGGTCAATGGAGATCATTCCCCCGAAGCCGGTCATCTGCCGGCAGGCGAGCTCGTGCTGTGGATGGGACGGGAGCCCGGGGTAATAGACCTTCGGGATGTCCTTTCGGGAGACGAGCCACTCCGCCAGCCGGCGGCCATTGGTGTCGTGTTGCCGCATGCGGAGGGGCAGGGTCTTGATGCCTCGAAGCGCGAGCCAGCAGTCCATCGGTCCGGGAACCGCCCCGGCCGCGTTCTGGATGAAGCCCAGCCGCTCCGCCAGGTCGTCGCGCGAGGTCACCAGCAGCCCGCCGACCATGTCGCTGTGGCCGTTGAGGTACTTGGTGGTGGAGTGAAGCACGACGTCGGCGCCGTACTCCAGCGGGCGCTGGAAGAACGGCGTGGCGAAGGTGTTGTCCACCACGAAGAGGTAGCCGCGTGCCTGGGTCAGATCGCCGACCGCCGCGAGGTCCACCAGGTTCATCATCGGGTTGGTGGGGGTCTCGCAGTACACGACGCGGGTCGCGGGTGTGAGCGCGCGCTCCACCTTGGCCGGATCGCGCATGTCCACGAAGGTGAACGTCAGTCCCAACCCGGCGTAGATCTGCTCCATCAGCCGCTGGGTGCCGCCGTACACGTTGTCGCCGCAGACGACGTGGTCGCCGGCGCGAAGCAGCTTCAACATCGCGTCCAGCGCCGCCAGCCCCGACCCGAAGGCGAACCCATGCCGCCCGCCCTCGAGGCTGGCCACGTTGCGCTCGAGTGCCTCGCGGGTGGGATTCTGGGTCCGGGCATACTCGTAGCCGCGGTGGCGGCCCAACCCTTCCTGCACGTAGGTCGAGGTCTGGTAGATAGGCGTCATCACCGCGCCGGCCAGGGGCTCGACCACCTGCCCGGCATGTACCGCGCGGGTCGCGAAGCCGAGCTGGTCGTCGTGGGGGAGTATCCGGGTCATGGAAGGCCGGGCCGAAGAGGAAGAGCAGAAGCGTAACGGCCCGCGCCGGGGGGCGGCAAGCCGCTGCACTCGGTTGAAGCGCCGCGGGGGACTCCTTACTTTCGGGGCGTGAATCAGCCCGGAAGCGCGGGAGCGACCGCCCGCTGTCTAGTCGTGGACGATGACGGTACGGTGCGCCATGCGCTGACTCGGGTCATCCAGGGCCACGGCCTCGCCACCATCGAGGCGGGCTCCGGCGCCGAAGCGCTCGCCATCCTCGAGCGCGAAGGCGAGATCCCGCTGTGCATCTCCGACGTGCACATGGCGGAGATGGACGGGGTCACCTTCCTCCGGGAAGCCCTCCGGCGTTATCCCGACATGGCCGTCATCATGCTCACCGGCGTGGCCGACGTAGGCACCGCGGTCGAGTGCCTGCAGCTCGGCGCGTTGGACTACATCTCGAAGCCGGTGGTGATGGAGGAGGTCCGGGCGCGGGTGGACAAGGCGCTGGAGAAGCGTCAGCTCGTGCTGCAGAACCGCTTCTACCAGAAGAATCTCGAGGGCCGCGTCCGGGAGCTGGACCGCCGGAACAAGGAATCGCTCATCAACGGCGTACAGACGCTGGTGCACGCCCTCGAGGCCAAGGACGCGTACACCAGCGGGCATTCCTCGCGGGTGGCCCGCTACGCCCTGAAAACAGCGGTCTACCTGGGCTATGTCGGCGAGCTGCTGCAGTACATCCGGCTCGGGGCCGAGCTGCACGACATCGGGAAGATCGGCACCCGCGAAGCCATCCTGAACAAGCCGGGCCCGCTCACGCCCGACGAGTTCGAGCACGTCAAGGAGCACACCGCTCTGGGGGAAAAGATTCTGTCGCCGTTCCTGAACGAGTCCCCTATGGTGCTGCGGATCGTGCGGTCGCATCACGAGCGCATGGACGGGTGCGGGTTTCCGGACGGTCTGGCCGGTGACCGAATTCCTCGCGAGGCCAGAATCGTCGCCGTGGTGGACGCCTACGACGCGATGACCACGAACCGCGCCTATCGCTCTCCCCGGACTTCGGCCGAAGCGTTCGACGAATTGCGCCGCTGCGCAGGCACGCACTTCGATCCCCAGGTAGTGGACGCGTTCACCAGCGCGTTTCACGACTTGACGGCGCTTCCCACCGGCCGCTGAGCGGCTCCCGCCCGCCATGTCCGACACCCTCATGATCAGCGTCTCCGGGATGCGGGGACACGTGGGGACCGACCTGACCCCCGAGCTGGTGGCGCGTCATGCGGCCGCGCTCGGCGCATGGGTGCGGTCCGGGGCGACGGCCGGCGGTCGGCCCGTGGTCGTCCTCGGCCGCGACGCCAGGACCAGCGGGCCGATGTTCGCTCGGGCCGCGGCCGCAGGTCTCATGTCGGTAGGGGTGGATGTGGTGGACCTCGGCGTCGTGCCGACACCAACGGTCCAGCTCGCGGTGGAGCACCACCACGCCGGCGCCGGGCTCATCCTCACGGCGAGCCACAACCCCATCGAGTGGAACGCGCTCAAGTTCGTCGGTCCGGACGGGATCTTCCTCGACGCGGCAGCGGGCGAGCGGGTACGAGCGCTGGCGGAGCAGGGACCGGGGCGGGCCGGGTGGGATGGGATCGGGGAGGTGCGGGAGGATCCGGAGGCCGTGGCCCGCCACCTCGAGGCCATTCTCCGGCTCCCTGTGATAGACGTCGCCGCCATCCAGCGCCGGAAGTTCCATGTTGGACTCGACTGCGTGCGAGGGGCGGGGGCAGTAGCGGTCCTGCCGCTGCTGGAGCGCCTGGGCTGCAAGGTGAGCGGGATCAACCTGGAGCCCGATGGGCGCTTTCCGCGGCCGCCCGAGCCGGTTCCGGAGAACCTGGGTGAGCTCGCCCGTCTGGTCCGGGAAAGCGGGGCCGACCTCGGGCTCGCCGTGGATCCGGACGTCGATCGCCTGGCGGTCGTGGACGAGCGAGGCCGGGCGATCGGCGAGGACTATACCCTGGCATTCGCGGTCCGCGCCGTGTTGGATGGACGCAGCAAACCCGCGACAAACGCCACGGTGGTCGTGAACCTTTCGACCAGCCTGGTGGTTGAAGATGCGGCCCGTGCAGTCGGAGCTGAGGTGCTGCGGGCGCCGGTCGGCGAGGCCAACGTGGCCCGGGCCATACGGGAGCACGGGGCCGTCATCGGGGGCGAAGGGAACGGCGGGGTGATGTACCCCGCGCTCCACATCGGTCGCGACGCGCCTCTGGGGGTGGCCCTGATCTTGCATCTCCTTGCCACATCTGGGGTAACGGTATCCGGACTGGTAGACTGGTCGCCCCGATACACCATCGTGAAGGCCAAGGGGCCCAGGTCGTCGGAGCTGGGTCCGTTGTACGAGCGGCTGCGCAGGCGTTTTGCCGATGCCGCCGCCGATGACCGGGACGGACTCCGGCTCGCGTGGGCCGACCGCTGGCTGCACATCCGGCCGTCCGGCACCGAACCCATCGTCAGACTGATCGCCGAGGCACCCACGCCGGCCGAAGCCGAGGCGCTGGTGGCCGCCGGCCGAGAACTCTTGCAGTGAGGATCATGGCACGATGTGCGGTATCGTAGGCTACATCGGACCCCGGCAGGCGGCCGACCTTCTCCTCGAGGGACTGCGGCGGCTCGAGTACCGGGGCTACGACTCGTCCGGCATCGCGGTGGTGAACGGGAAGGGCCTCGACATCAAGAAGGCCGCGGGTAAGCTGTCGGTGCTGGAGCAGGAGCTCGAAGCCGGCATGCCGGTCGGCACCGTCGGCATCGGCCACACCCGCTGGGCCACTCACGGCGCGCCGACCACGCCGAACGCGCATCCGCATACCGACCAGTCGGGCCGCATCGCCGTCATCCACAACGGCATCATCGAGAACTCGGCCGCGATCCGGAAGACGCTGGAGCGGCGGGGTCACACGTTCAAGTCCGAGACCGACACCGAGGTGCTGGCCCACCTGGTAGGCGAGTACTACGAGGGCAACCTCGAGGAGGCCGTGGCCGCCGCGCTGCGCGAAGTGGACGGCGCCTACGGGCTTGCCTTCGTCTCCGCCGACGAGCCGGGGGTGCTGGTCGCGGCCCGCAAGGGCTCGCCCTTACTGGTGGGCGTGGGCGAGAACGAGTGGTTCATCGCCTCCGATGCCTCGCCGCTGCTGCAGTACACCCGCTCGGTCGTCTACCTGGACGACGGCGAGCTGGCGGTGCTCACCCGCGACGGGTACCGGGTGCGGAACCTGGAGACCACCAGGATCAGCAAGCCGGTCAACCAGATTGAGTGGGACCTCGCCCAGGTGGAGCGGAACGGTTACCCCCACTTCATGCTCAAGGAGATCTGCGAGCAGCCGGAGAGTCTCTGCAACACGCTCCGCGGTCATCTGCTGGAGGACGAGGGCACGGCGCGGGTCAGCGGTCTCAACCTGACGGACGACCAGCTGAAGCAGGTCGAGCGGATCGTGATCACCGCCTGCGGCACGTCCTGGCACTCGGCGCTCATCGGCGAGTACATGCTGGAGGAGCTGGCGCGGATGCCGGCGGAGGTGGAATACGCCTCCGAGTTCCGCTACCGGAATCCGGTGGTGGACAACCGCACTCTGGTCATCGGCATCTCGCAGTCGGGTGAGACGGCGGACACGCTGGCCGCGATCCGCGAGGCCAAGCGCCGGGGCGCCCGCACCATCGGCCTGGTCAATGTCGTCGGCTCCACCATCGCGCGCGAGGTGGACGGCGGCATCTACCTGCACGCCGGCCCCGAGGTGGGCGTGGCGAGCACCAAGGCGTTCACTAGCCAGGTGGCGGCACTCGCCCTGGTCACGCTGCGCATCGGCCGGCTGCGGAACCTGAGCATTCTCCAGGGCCGCGAGTTCATCCAGGCGATGCGGCGGCTGCCGGACCAGATCACGGACATCCTGGGCCGCACCTCGGAGATCGAGCAGCTCGCCGACCGCTTTCTCAGCACCGCCACCAACGCGCTCTACCTCGGCCGTGGGGTGAACTTCCCGGTGGCGCTGGAAGGCGCGCTCAAGCTGAAGGAGATCTCCTACATCCACGCCGAGGGGTATCCCGCGGCGGAGATGAAGCACGGGCCGATCGCGCTGATCGACGAGAACATGCCGGTGGTGTTCATCGCGCCGAAGGACGCGGTGCACTCGAAGATCGTGAGCAACATCGAAGAGGTGAAGGCGCGAGGCGGAAAGGTGATCGCGCTGATCAACGAAGGCGACAACGAGATCGAGCGACTGGCGGACGCGACGTTCACCATTCCGGTGACGCTGGACCTGCTGACGCCGATCCTGACCAGCATTCCACTGCAGCTGCTCTCGTACTACGTAGCGGTGGCCCGCGGGTGCAACGTGGACCAGCCGCGCAATCTTGCCAAGTCGGTGACGGTCGAGTAGCCGGCGAAACGATAACGCCGCCTCACCGCACCGCGCTTGGCAACCATCGGTGGACCGGGTCCTCGGCGTCGGGGGCCCGGTTTGCTGGGTGCCTGCGCCGAAGGCAGGCTGTTACAAGGCCGTCACCCAAAGCGGACTTTCGCCGGCCAAATAACACATGACCGACCTACCTCGCCAAGACGGTAGCGGAGGAGCAGCCGGCGAAACGATAACGCCGCCTTCCCGCGCCGTGCTTGGCATTCGCTTTACCCTGCTCATCGTCGGTCTGGCCCTGAGCATCGTGCTCGCGTACGGTGATCCGAATGATTCTGGCCCGACCGTCGGGACGCTGGCCGGCACCGTGCACGATGCCGAAACGGACGCTCCGCTCGAAGGAGTGCTTCTCGTCGTCGCCGGAAGACATCAGCTCCGGTCTGGGCGAACCGGTCTACATCGACGGACAGTTGCACCTGATGATGGGAGCGACACTCCTGGAGGACTAGCCGGCGCTCAGGCGTTTGTAGAAGAAGGTCGTGGCGCAGAGCCCGCCTTCGGGCCAGAGCGCGTAGTCGGGCACGACGCCCACCCGCGTCCACCCCAGCCTCTTGTACACACGCTCGGCGTCTCCGCCGGTCACCGTGTCGAGCACCAGCAGCGTCTTCCCGGCCGCGAGCGCGGCCTCCTCAGCCGCGCGCATGAGTCGGGCGCCGACTCCCTGGCGTCGGGCCGAGCGGCGGACCAGCATCTTGGCGACGTCGCCCCGGTGGGGTTGGTTCTCCGGTGCCGCGAACAACACCTGCACCGTGCCGACTATCCCACCGGTCGACTGGTCCTCCGCGATGAGGAGCAGGCGGTCGTTGGCGGCCACCCCCTCGGCAACCCGGCGCCAGAACGCGTCCGCCCGCTCGCGCGTGAGCGGGGCCATAAAGCTGACCGAGGCGCCACCCTCCACGCAGTCGATCAGGACCGCAGACAACTCGGCGATGCGCTCGCCCGCTTCACGGCCATCGAGAATGCGCACCACCGCGGGTTCCACTCCCGATCCGGTCACGGAGCCGGGAGGCTCCAGGTCGAGCCGACTTCCGGTGCGACGATCCGCCAGCTCTCCGTGCCGGCCGCGGCCCGGAGACGCTCGAGCGGCTCCTCCACCGGCTCGCGGCTGAGCCGGAACGTCGAGTGGTGCACGGGAAGCAGATACCGCGCCCCCAGTCCCAGGAACATCCGCCACGCCTGCTCCGGCGAGGCGTGGTTCGCGATCCACGGGTCGTAGGCGCCGATCGGCAGGATCGCGAGCTCCACGCTCACGCCCCGGCCGAGCCTGGCGAACGCGTCGGTGTAGGCCGTGTCGCCGGCAAACAGCACCGTCGCGCCGTTGCGAGTCAGCAGGTACCCGCCGTACCCGCGGTGGCGATCGGTCACCATTCGCGCGCCCCAGTGCCGCACCTCCACCGATTGCACCGTCGTCCCCACGACCTCGACCGACTCCCCCCAGTCCAGCTCCTCGACCCGGCGGAAGCGGCGGACGAGATCCCGATTGCCGCGCTGCACCACCACCGGTACGTCCCGGCGAAGGGAGCAGAGCGTGCCGAGATCGGTATGGTCCATGTGGGCGTGCGAGAGCAGGACCAGGTCGAGCCGGGGCAGCTCGCGCACCCGAAGGGCGGGTCGCACAAGCCTGCGTGGGCCGAGCTTCGCGAGACCGCGCCCGATGCCGACCCGACTTTCCAGCACCGGATCGGTGATGATCCTGATGCCGTAGAAGTTGAGGAGCACGGTCGCATGGCCCAGCCAGGCGGCAGTGAGACGGTCGTCGGGCCAGCCGAGCGGCTCCGGCCGATGCGGCGCCGCGGGAATCGCGCTTATCTTCACCATCCGAGTTTCGAAGCCTCCGGGAGACGAACGAAATCTATCCCCCGTCATGCGCGTCGTGCTTCAGCGGGTCTCGCGAGCGTCGGTAACGATCGAGGGCCGGACTGCCGGAGCCGTCGAGCGGGGCTTCTGCCTGCTCGTCGGCCTCACCCACGGCGACACGGAGGCGACGGTGGATTGGATGGCCGAGAAGGTCGTCGGGCTGCGGCTCTTCTCCGACGCTGACGGCAAAATGAATCTCGGCCTCGATGAGGTCGGCGGCGCCGTCCTGGTAGTCTCCCAGTTCACCCTCTACGGCGACGTGGCGAAGGGCCGCCGTCCCTCCTTCGTGGACGCGGCCCGGCCGGAGCAGGCGATCCCCCTGTACCAGCGGTTCGTCGCCGCCTTGCGCGGCCGGGGCCTCGAGGTGGCGACGGGCGAGTTCGGGGCCCACATGATGGTGGAAATTCACAACGACGGGCCGGTCACCCTGATCCTGGAGCGCAACGCATGACCCGGGAGCCCCTCACGCTCGCCTCATCCTCGCCGCGCCGCCGACAGCTCCTGGAGATGCTCGGCATTCCGCTGCGCGTAGTACCGTCGAATGTACCCGAGGTGCGGCAGCACACCGAGACGCCGCTCGACTACGTCCAGCGTCTCGCGCGGGACAAGGCGCTCGGTGTGCAGGGACGCCTGGTGCTGGGCGCGGACACGACGGTGATCATCCGGGACGAGGTGCTGGAGAAGCCTGCTGATGAAGCCGATGCGCTCCGCATGCTGGGCAAGCTCCAGGGCCGCACCCACCAGGTGGTGACCTCGGTCGCGCTGGTCGGGGGCGATCGGGTCCACCAGGCCACCGACGTCACCAACGTGTCCTTCCGGAAGATGTCCCAGGACTTCCTGAAGGCCTACGTGGCGACGGGAGAACCGATGGATAAGGCCGGCGCGTACGGAATCCAGGGCTACGGCGCCGCCCTGGTGGAGCGGATCGAGGGAGATTTCTTCAGCGTGATGGGGCTGCCGCTGCGGCTGGTGCTCCGACTGCTGGAGGAGGCGGGAGAGCGATACGAGTTCGGTGCGCCCGCCGGCGCCGCGGGGTGATCGCGGTCAGCCCGACTGTTTGATCCGGTACACCTGCACGCTCTGCGACTTGCCCTTGAGGCCGAGCTCGGGCAGGTACTCGTAGTCCACCGGATGCTTGACCATCCGGAGCAGCGCCTCGCTCACCAGGATCTCCCCCGGCCCCGCCTCCGCGCAGAGGCGCGCGGCCACGTTCACGGCATCCCCCAGCACGGTGTACTCCAGCCGCCGGTGGCTGCCGATGTTGCCGGCGAACACCTCGCCGTGGCCGATCCCGATGCCGACGCCGATCTCCGGTCGGCCCGAGGCGGCCCATCCGCGGTTGAGCTCCTCGATGGTCCGCTGCATCGCCACCGCGGCCTCCAGCGCCCGGTCGGGATCGTCGCTGTGGGCGATGGGGGCGCCCCACAGGGCCATGACCGCATCCCCGATGAACTTGTCGAGCGTGCCGCCGTGATCGAAGATCACCTCGACCATCTCGCTGAAGTACTCGCTCAGCAGCTGGGCGACGGCGTCCGGACCCATGGACTCGGCGATCGCGGTGAACCCGCGGATATCGCTGAACAGCACGGTGATCGGGCGGCGCTCTCCGCCCAGCCGGATCGCCCCGTCCTGTCGCGCGATGTCGGCCGCCACGTTAGGCGCGAAGTAGCGCTCGAAGTTGGAGCGGACCAGCGACTCCCGACGGATCCGCTCGGCGAAGCGGCTGTTCTGGATGCCGAGTGCGGCGAGGCCGCTGAAGGCCACGAGGAACTGGAGGTCCTCGTCGCTGAAGCTGCCGGGCGCGCTCAGGTTGTCCACGTACAGGAGGCCGAGGATCTCGTCCTTGGCATCGAGGAGTGGCGAGCACATCGCGCTGCGGACGCTCTGGGTGACGATCGAGCGCCCCTTGAAGCGGGTGTCGGCCGGCGCGTTGTGGGAGACCACTGCCACCCGCTCCTCGACCACCTTGTCCACGATGGAGCGGGGCACCGCCTGGACCTGGGTGTCGCCCAGGCGACTCTTGGAGATGGTGGGCACCAGCTCGCCGGTGTCCTCGCTGCGCAGCAGGATGGTGACCCGGTCCACCTCCATGACCTGGAAGGTCATGTCCACCACCGCCCGGAGCAGCCGCTCCAGCTCGAGCTCGCCGGTCAGTTTCTGCGCCACCTCGAGAAGCATGGAGAGCTTCTTCGCCTGCCGCTCTTCAGCGGTCGCCGCCGCGACCCGGAGCTGGCCCCGGGTGAGCGGCCCGTCGCGGCTGGTGATGCCCGCCGAGCCGCCCGCGCTCACCATCAGCTTGCGAACGATCCTGTCCGAGGGCTCGGCCGGCTCCGGCGGGGCCGGGTCGGGAATCGCCGGCTTCGCCTCGCGGATCTTGTAGGTGACCTTGCCGAAGGTGATCGAGTCGTTGACCATGACCCGGCCGGTGGCGACCCGGCTGCCGTTGATGCAGGTGCCGTTGGAGCTGCCCAGGTCGCGGACCTCGACCACGTCGCCCCGGGCAATCAGCTCGGCGTGGCGGCGCGAGATGGTGGGGTCGTAGATGGCGATATCGGTGGCGACGCCCCGGCCGACGACCACACTCCGCCCCGGGGGGAGCTCGAAGCTCTGGTCTCCTGTCATGCTGACGAGACGGAACGCGGACATGGGGGAAAAATAGTCAGCTGTCGGCTATCAGCTATCGGCTATCGGCTGACCGATAACTGATGACCGATAACCGATAACGATAACTGATAGCCGTTAGGGCATTCTTCCCGCCAACGCCAGCGCCAGCAGCACCGCCCGGGCCTTCGCCTCCGTCTCCCGCCACTCGCCGGCGGGATCGGAGTCGGCCACGATCCCGGCTCCCGCCTGGACCCATGCCCGGTCTCCCCGGATCACACAGGTACGGATGGCGATGGCCGTGTCGAGCGTGCGGGCGCCCCAGCCGACGTAGCCTACCGCCCCCGCGTACGGCCCACGGCGGACCGGCTCCAACTCGTCGATGATCTGCATCGCCCGGACCTTGGGCGCCCCGGATACGGTTCCCGCCGGAAAGCAGGCCGCCAGGGCCGCGACCGCGTCCAGCTCGGGCCGGAGCCGTCCCCGTACCTCGCTCACCAGATGCATCACGTGCGAATACCGCTCGATCGTCATGAACTCGGTGAGCCGCACCGAGCCGAACTCCGCCACTCGTCCCACGTCGTTCCGGCCGAGGTCCACCAGCATGAGGTGCTCGGCTCGCTCCTTGGGGTCGGCCGCCAGCTCGTCGGCGAGGACGGCGTCCTGCGCGGCGTCGGCCCCCCGCGGCCGGGTTCCGGCAATCGGGCGCAGCGTCACCTCGCCATCCTCCACCCGCACCAGAATCTCCGGCGAGCTGCCGATGACATGGATATCGTCACAGTGCAGGTAGTAGAGGTACGGCGCCGGGTTGAGCGCCCGCAGATAGCGGTAGCTGAGGAAGGGGTCCGGGGCGGCGACGTCCATCCGCCGGCTCAGCACCGTCTGGAACGTGTCGCCCGCCGCGATGTACTCCTTGATCCGTCGCACATCCTGCTGAAACCGATCGTCCGGGTAGGGGGAGGTGGCGCGCGGGATCGGTGGCTCGGCCTCGAGGGTGAGCGGCCGCATGGTCCCCGGCGAGGCGAGACGCTCCAGCCAACGCTCGATCCTCACCTCCGCCTCGCCGTAGAGCGCCCGTAACCGGTCCGGGTCGGCGGAGGGCGGCACCTCCACGCTCGCGATCACCGTGGCGCGATTGAACAGGTTGTCGAGTACCAGGAGGGTGTCCGCCACCATGACGAGGGCGTCGGGCAGCTCCCGGTCGTCGCGCGGCGCGTCGGGCAGCGACTCGATGGTGCGCACCACGTCGTACCCCCAGAAGCCGACGGCGCCGCCGGTAAATCGAGGCAGCCCCGGCACCACCACCGGCGGGTGCCGTCGCATGGTCCGACCGAGATGCTCGAGCGGGGCCAGGTCGGCCTCCACCACGCGCCATCCTTCGTCCGCGGTCCAGCGCGCGCACTCGCGACCGCAGTACCGGAACACCTCGCGGGGCTCGGTGGCGAGGAAGGTATAGCGAGCCCAGCGCTCTCCTCCCTCGAGCGACTCCAGGAGAAAGCCCCACGGTCCGCGGTGCAGCTTGGCGAACGCGGTCACGGGGGTATCGCCGTCGAGCACGACCTCGCGGGTGACCGGCACGATCCCGCCACCGAGCCGGGCCTGCTCCACGAGGCGGTCCAGGCCGGGGCTCATTGCGGCGCCGCCACCAGGTAGGTGCCCGCCGCGGGAAGCGGCGCCTGGAGCACGTCGGGGAACGGGCGAGTCGAGGGGAGCAGTGCCAGCAAGGGGTCGGGTCGCCGCACCCGGCCGACCGCCAGCGCACGCTCGTAGGCGAGGTCGGAACCGTACTCCGCGCGCGCCCGGCCGGGAGCGGCGAAATACCGGGCATACTTGAACGCGATGGTGGCGCTGTCGCGGAGGGCGAGACTGGTGGTGAGGTCCAGCCCATACACGCCGGGGCGCGGCCGCACCTCCACCCGGACCTCGCGCCCCCGCTCGGCAAAGGCCGCGGCGGGAAAGGTGAGCTCGGCGAACACGATGTATTCGGGCGGTCCGTGGCGGATGGTGACAACCCTGGGCTCGCCGGCGGTGAACGTCACCACGGTGTCGCGCGGCGGAGGACCCGAGGTCTCCAGCACGATGGCCTGATCGATGGGAACCACCCGCATCTCGGCGGCGGACGGCTTGTCGCCGCCGGCCGGCGCGCGCGCTCCGCCGCAGGCGGCGACCGCGAGACAGAGCCAGCTTGCTCGTCCCCAGAGCCCCCGGAATATTCCGGCCATCGACTCCCTGGTGGTGAGAGGTTCACGGTGAGAGTGATGCGGTGCCTTGGCGCGATCGGCGCGCTCCTGCTGGCCTCCGGGCCGCCGCTGGCGGCGCAAGACTGGGATGCGCCGGAGGCGATCGCGCTGGTGCGCCGGGCGGTGGACCAGCGAGCCGCTGTGGCAGCCGACTCGATGCTGCTGAGCTATCGAACCCGCGCCCACGGGTTCGTCTTTTTCCTGGCGCAGGTCGGCGAGGGACTGACCGAGCCGCCCCGGCTGGTCAAGGCGGACGAGCTGGACGTGGAAGTGTATTGGCAGGCCCCCGACCGCAGCAAGCAGGTGGTGCTCGGGTGGCGCGACGGCGCCTTCCTCCCTACCGACATCGAGTATCACCGCGACCACCTCGGCATCGTCACCAACAACTTCGGCGACGAGATCCGGATCGGCGAGGGCGACGAGGTGCGCGACGCCATCCATCCGCTGTCGCCTATCGGCCTCGGACTCTACCACTACGCACTGGGCGACTCGCTCACCATCCGCACCGGCAGCGGTGAAGTCACGGTGCGCGAGGTGCAGGTCCGGCCCCGCGACTTCAATCGGCCGCTCGTCGTGGGAACGTTGTTCATCGACACCGAGACCGCCGAGCTGGTCCGCTTCCGCTTCAGCTTCACTCCGGCCGCCTATCTCGACCGCCAGCTCGAGGACATTACCATCGCGCTGGAGAATGCTCGCTTCGAGGGCCGCTGGTGGCTCCCGTACCGGCAGGAGATCGAGATCCGCCGCCGGGCCAGCTACTTCGACTTTCCCGCCCGCGGCATCATCCGGGGCCGCTGGGAGATCGAGGACTACGACCTGAACGTGGGCATTCCCCCGGCCGTGCTCGCCGGACCGGCCATCGGGGGACTGGTGCGGCCCCAGCCCGGCGACTCCGGCTGGGACCAGCCACTGTCGCAGGCGATCGCCGACGTCGCCGCGCCGATCAACGCTCAGGACATGGAGGCGCTCCGGGTGGACGTCGAGCGTATCGCGGGATCACGCGCTCTCGGCGGGCTCCCGTCGAGTCGGATCGGGACCGGCTCGCTGAGCGACCTCGCCCGGGTCAACCGGGTCCAGGGGCTCGCGCTCGGTTTCGGTGGGGTGATCGGCGTCGGCGGCCGGTTCAGCCTTCGGCCGAGGATCGGCTACGGCACCTCGGACCAGCGCGCCACCGGTGGTCTGACGCTGCTTGCCGGGAGCGGGGCCACGCAGCTCTCGCTCGGGGCGGAGCGGCAGATCCGCGACTTCGCCGACTTTCCGGTAATCTCGCCGATCCTCAACTCGCTGCTGGCGCAGGAGGCAGGCGACGACTACGGCGACTACGTCCTGCTCGACGCGGCGACCGCGGGGGTGCGTCACCGGCTGGATGGGCGGACGTCGGTCGAGCTCCGGCTCGGCGTCGAGGAGAGCCACTCGGTGGACGTCGCGTCGACGCCCGCCAACGGCACCTATCGTCCCAACCCTCCGCTCGGCGCGGGCACCCTCTGGATCGGGAAGGTGACCCTGGAGCGGGCGAGCGGCGGCATGGCGGTAGAGCGGGATCTCCAGGGGCGACTCTCGCTCGAAGCTGCCGACGGGGACGCCGAGTACCTCCGGGCGGCCGGGGAGGGCCGCTGGCTGACCGGCGCCGGCCCTGGGCGCCTGCTCACCCGAGCCTACGCTGGGGTGGGCACCGAAGGGCTCCCGGCCTACCGCAGCTTCGCCCTCGGGGGCCGGGGCACGCTGTTGGGGGAGCCCTTCCGGGCATACGGCGGCAGGGCGATGGCGCTGGCGCAGACCGAGTGGCGGCTGGAGGTCCCCGTCCCGGCCCTGCCCCTGGGCTCCTTCGCCAGCACGGGAAGGCACCTCACCCTCGCCCCCTTCCTGGCGGCTGGCTGGTCGGAGCGCCCGCTCCCGGGCCTGCCGTACGTCGAGACCGACGGAGTCCGCCCCGTCGCAGGCCTGGCGGCGGAGTGGCTGATGGGCCTGCTTCGATTCGAGCTCGGGGTGGGGCTTCGCAGCGGAAACGTAGGGGTCAGCGTCGACGTGAATCGGGACTGGTGGGGTATTCTCTAGAGGGGCTATCAGTTATCCGCCATCCGGATGGCCGATAGCCCATAGCTGATAACTGTCAGCTGTCCTGCTAGATTCCCGGTTCCTTCCCCTCATCCTGGGCCGCTTGATGCAGTTTCTGGACGAATGGCTCGTCCCCACCGTCGAGCCGTTGCTACCCGCTGACGTACTGGCCGCACTCCGACAGGAGGTGGCCCAGGCCCCCGTGTCATTGTGGGAAACGGTGGTGCAGCGCAGGGTCGTCACCGACGACCAGGTGCTCCGCGCCATCGCCTCCCGCTTCCGTCTCCCCCTGGCCGATCTCTCGCAGATCGACGCCCGGGTCACCGGCGTCATTCCCGAGCAGCTGGCCCGCCGATTCACCGTGGTTCCGGTGGGACAGACCGACTCCTATCTCGAGGTCGCCACCGCCAACCCATTCGACATCGACGCCGAGAAGATGCTGGCCTTCGCCACGGGGCGCGAGGTGCGGATGCTCCTCGCGTCACCGGGCAGGCTCAGGGCCAAGCTGGACGAGATTTACCGCAGCGGCGAGGAGATCGTCTCCCGCCTTCTGGCCGGTATCCACGAGGACACCGAGGTCAAGGAGATCTCGGAGGAGGAGGCGGACTACGGGAGCGCCGAGGAGGCGAGCCAGCGCCCGATCATCCGGCTGGTGGACATGATGCTGGCCGACGGCGTGGTGAGCCGGGCCAGCGACATCCACGTGGAGCCGATCGAGGGCGGCGTGGTGGTGCGCTACCGCATCGACGGCGTGCTGCGCCAGGTCATGAAGGTGCCGCGGAACGCCGGGCTGCCTCTCATCTCCCGCATCAAGATCATGTCCGGGCTCGACATCGCGGACCGGCTGCGGCCGCAGGATGGACGCGCCCGGGTCTCGGTGAACGGCGAGCCGGTGGATCTCCGCGTCTCCACCCTGCCGGCCTCCCTGGGCGAGAAGGTTGTCATCCGGATCCTGAGCCAGCGGAGCACGGTGCTGAACCTGGAATCGCTGGGGATGCATCCGGACGAGCAGGAAGCGGTCAAGCGGCTGCTGACGTACAAAGAGGGCATCATTCTGGTCACCGGACCGACCGGCTCGGGCAAGACCACGACCCTCTATTCCGCGCTGCGCCTGGTGCAGAACGAAGGCGTCAACATCGTGACGGTGGAAGACCCGGTCGAGTACCGCCTGGGGCAGAACATCGTCCAGGTCCAGGTGCACGACAAAGCCGGACTGACCTTCGCGTCGGCGCTGCGCTCGATCCTGCGGCAGGACCCCGACGTCGTGCTGGTGGGCGAGATCCGCGACCAGGAGACGGCACAGATAGCGCTTCAGGCGTCGCTCACTGGCCACCTGGTGCTGTCCACGCTTCACACCAACGACGCGCCCAACGCGGTCACCCGGCTGGTGGACATGGGCATGGAGCCGTACAAGATCGGCTCCGCGCTTCGTGGCGTGGTCGCGCAGCGGTTGATGCGGCGGGTATGCAAGGCCTGCTACGAGACCCGGGAGGAGCCGGTGCCCGAGCGGCTCGCCCGGTTCATCCCCCCCGGCACGAAGCTGCTCCGCGCCGTCGGCTGCCCCGAGTGCGCCATGACCGGCTACCATGGCCGCTTCAGCATCATGGAAGTGCTGACCATGAACGCCGAGCTGGAGCGGCGGATCGGTCAGGGGGCGACGGCCAACCTGATCGCGGAGTCGGCGCGGGCCAACGGCATGCGCTCGCTGTTCGAGAGCGGGCTGCGCCACATGCTCGCCGGGGACTCCACGCTGGAAGAGCTGCTTCGGGTCGCCGACGTGCCGGTGGAGGAGGAGTCCCGCCGCCCACCCGCCCGCGCCGCCGGCCGGGCGGCCGCGCCGCCCACCGCGCCCGCGACTCCACCGCTGCAGCCGAAGGCGGACTTTGCGCTCTCGCTCGACTTCGCCGAGGCGCTGGAGCTGGTCGAGGATCCGGACGGCGCTGCCGCGGCCCCCGCCGCACGGGGCGCGGGCACCTGCGTGCTCCTGGTGGAAGACGAGGACCAGCTCCGCCGGGTCATGAAGGATCTGCTGGAGCGCGAGGGCTACACCGTCGCCGAGGCGCGCGACGGCGTCCAGGCGCTGGATCAGGTGGATCGCGTCGCGCCGGACGTGATCATCCTCGACCTGAACCTTCCGGGGCTCGACGGCTACAGCGTGCTCACCCAGCTCCGGTCCCGGCCGGCCACCCGCGCCATCCCGATCATGGTGCTCACCGCCAAGGGCGACGAGGACAACGAGGTGCGGGTGTTCGAGCTGGGCGCCGACGACTTCATCACCAAGCCGTTCCGGGCCAAGGCCCTCTCGGCGCGGCTCGAGGCGGTCCTCGGCCGCCACCGCGCTTGACCAGAGAGCCGCTCACCGCCTCCTCCCCCTCCCCCGCCCGACCGACCACTCGCGACTCCACCGGCCCGGGGGAGCAGCTTCCGGACGCCGCCGAGGGGCTGGCGCTGGTGAAACCGGGCGTGCGGGCGCAGGCGGGCTACACGCTGCGCGCCCTTCCCGCCCGCCGCAAGCTCAACCAGAACGAGTGCCCTCACGACTTCCCACCCGCGCTGAAGCGTGCCGTGCTGGAGCGGGCCGCCGCGGCCCCGTGGCAGCGCTATCCCGAGTTCGTGCCGGAGCGGCTGGTCGAGCGCCTGGCGGCGCACTACGGCTGGTGGCCCGAGGGCCTGGTGGTGGGCAACGGCTCCAACGAGCTGATCCAGGCCACGCTCTCGGTCGTGCTGGCACCGGGAGACGTGGTCGTGGCGGCGTCGCCGACCTTCTCGCTCTACCGCTTGATCACCGGCGTGCTCGGCGGCCGTTATGTGCCGGTGTCGCTGGGCCGGCGCTTCCAGTTCGACGTGGACCGCATCGTGGAGACGGCGGCTCGGGAGAGGGCGCGAGTGGTGGTGCTCAACTCGCCGAACAACCCGACGGGATCCGTCCTACCCGAAGGCGCGGTGGAGCGCATCCTCGCCGAGACCGGCGCCCTGGTCGTGTGTGACGAGGCGTACCAGGACTTCGGCGGGCCGACCGCGCTGCCCCTGCTGTGCCGGAGCTCGCGCCTGGTCGTGCTGCGCACGTTCTCCAAGGCGATGGGCCTGGCCGGGTTGCGGTTCGGTCTGGCGCTGGCCCACCCCCAGGTGGCGGGCGAGCTGGCCAAGGGCAAGCTTCCCTACAACGTGAACGTCATCACCTTGGCGGCTGCCGAGGTCGCGCTGGACCACGCCGACCTTCTCGCCGCGCGGACCCGCGAGATCGCAGAGACACGCGACCGGTTTCTCCCGCGTCTCGCCCGGATTCCCGGCCTCGAGGTCTTTCCGACGGCGGCCAACTTCGTGCTGATCCGCTGTGGGGCGCGTCCCGCGGGCGAGGTGTTCCGCCGGCTGCACGACGAGCACGGTATTCTGGTGCGGGACGTCTCCGGCTCCGCCGAGCTGACGGAATGCCTGCGGGTCTCTATCGGCACGGAGGAGGACATGGAAGCGGTGCTGGAGGCGCTTTCGGGAATCCTCGCCGGGGAGGGCCGATGAGCGGGCGCGTGGCCGAGATCCGCCGCACGACCAAGGAGACCGACCTCTATGTCCGGGTCGCTCTGGACGGCCGGGGCGAAGCCCGGGTGAAGACCGGGATCGGCTTCTTCGATCACATGCTGGAGGCGCTCGCGCGCCACGGGCTCCTGGATCTCACGGTCGAGGGGCGGGGCGATCTCCACGTGGACGGGCACCACACCGTGGAGGACACCGGCATCGCGCTTGGCGCCGCACTCGCCCGCGCGCTGGGCGACCGGGCCGGGATCCGGCGCTATGGCGATGCCCTGGTCCCGCTGGACGACGCGCTGGTGCGCGCCGTGGTAGACGTGTCCGGCCGCCCCTATCTCCATTACGCCATCGAGATCCCCAAGTGGCAGATGCTGGGGGACTACGACGTCTTCCTCACGCCCGAGTTCTTCCGGGCGCTGGTGCTCAACGCCGGGCTCACCGCGCACCTGGACCTCGTGCGGGGCGAGAACCCGCACCACATCGTCGAGGCGGCCTTCAAAGCGTTCGCCCGGGCGCTGGACGCGGCCACGTCCATCGATCCGCGGGTGGCGGGCGTGCCGTCCACCAAGGGAACCCTGTGACCATCGCGGTAGTGGATTACGGCGTGAACAACCTGAGGAGTGTCGTGCGAGCGCTGGAGGCCGGCGGCCACGCGGCGGCGCTGACCGCCGACCCGGAGGCGGTGCGGGCGGCGGAGCGAGTGCTGGTGCCGGGTGTGGGCAATTTCGGGCAGGGCACCCGCAATCTCTCGACCACGGGGCTGGGCGATGCGGTGCGCGAGGTCGCGAGGGCAGGCCGCCCGGTGATGGGGATCTGTCTGGGTCTCCAGCTCCTGTTCGAGACCAGCGAAGAGGCGCCGGACGCGCGTGGCGTCGGGCTGCTGCCGGGCCGGGTGCGCCGCTTCGTCACGGCGCTCCATGTGCCGCACGTGGGCTGGGCACGGGTGGATCTGACCGCGCGAGGACGCGAGCATCCGATGCTGGGTCCGCTGTTCGCCGGCGAGCCGCGGTTCTTCTACCACGTGCACAGCTACCATCCCAGCGATCTCCCCACCGACTCGGTGCTGGCCACAGGCGAGTACGGTGCGACCTTCCCCACGATCGTGGGGCAGGGGCCGGTGATCGGGGCGCAGTTCCACCCCGAGAAGTCCCAGCGGGCCGGCATCGAGCTGCTGGACGCCTTCGCGCGATGGGCGCCATGACGTCGGTGCGTGTGTCGCTGGTGGATGTGTACGTCCTCAGGCTCAGCAAGGAGGGGTTGCGCTGCCTCCTGCTTCGCCGGGCGGCGGGCGGCCGCTGCCCCGGCTCGTGGGAGACGGTGCACGGGCACATCGAGGAAAGCGAGCGTCCAGGGGAAGCGGCCGCTCGCGAGCTGCGGGAGGAGACCGGGCTGGTGGCGGAGCGACTGTACAACCTGAGCCGGGTCGAGACCTTCTACCAGCACCGAAAGGACGAGGTGGCGCTGGTGCCGGTATTCGTCGCCTTCGTCGCGCCGGAGATGCCCGTGCGGCTCGGGGCCGAGCACGACGCGCACGAATGGCTTTCGCCGGTCGAGGCCGGCGCCCGCTTCGCCTGGCCCCGCGAGCGCCGCGCCCTCGAGGACGCGGTCCAGCTGCTCGGCTCGGGAGACGGAGGGGCAGTGGAGGACGTGCTCCGGATATGCTAGCCCGGCGCATCATCCCCTGTCTCGACGTCGCTGGAGGCCGGGTCGTGAAGGGCGTGCACTTCGAGTCCCTGCGCGACGCCGGCGATCCGGTCCAACAGGCCGCGCGCTACGACGCGGACGGCGCCGACGAGCTGGTCTTCCTCGACATCTCCGCCAGCCCCGACGAGCGCCGCACCACCCTCGAGATGGTGGCGCGGGTCGCCGACTCGATCTTCATCCCGTTCACCGTCGGCGGAGGCATCCGCTCCGTGGCCGACGCCGGCGCCGCCCTTCGCGCCGGCGCCGACAAGGTGTCGGTCAACACCGCCGCCGTCCGTGATCCCACGCTGGTCTCCCGGCTCGCGGAGAGCTTCGGCAGCCAGTGCGTCGTCGCCGCGGTGGACGCGCGGCGGGCAAACGGCCGGTATACCGTCATGGTGAACGGTGGCAGGGAAGAGACGTCGCTCGAGGCGGTCGCCTGGATGCGGGAGCTGGAGTCGCGCGGCGCGGGGGAGATCCTGCTCACCTCGATGGACCGCGACGGCACCGGCGCCGGCTATGACCTGGAGTTGGTGCGCGCGTCGGCCGACGCGGTGGGCATCCCCCTCATCGCCTCGGGTGGTGCGGGCACGCTGGCGCATCTGGCGGAGGCGCTGGAGGCCGGGGCGCACGGCGTGCTCGCCGCGACCATTTTCCACTTCCGGGGCTCCTCGCTACCCGAGGCCCGGGCCTTCCTCCGGGAGCGCGGCTACCCGGTCCGGCCATGACACTGATCCTTTCCCTCGTCGCCGCGGTGCTCGCTGGCGGGCCCCCTGCGGACGGAACGGCTCCCTGTATCCGCCCCACCCGCGCGGGGACCCAGGTCCAGGGCGAGGTGCGGGTCTGCCCCGGCCGCTACCGGGTGGCCGATCCGTCCGAGCGCGGCGTGATCGTGGCGGCGTCATCGGGCACCCGGATCGACCTCACCGGTGTCGTGCTGGAGAGCGGCGACTCGGTGCCGACCCGCTTCACCGGGATCGGCATCGTGAGCAAGGACGTGGACCGCGTCTCGATTCTGGGCGGGACGATCCGCGGCTATCGCATCGGACTGCGCCTGGAGGGCGGCGCAGGGCACGAGGTGCGTGGCACCGATCTGTCCGGGAGCCGCGCGGCGGCGCTCCGCTCGGTCTCCCGGCCGGATACCGCGGACCGTCTCAACCCATTCCGTCTCGCGCCCTTCACGGAGGCGGGGGCGGGGCTGGTGCTGGTGCGGACGACCGACGTCAGGGTCACCGGGGTGATCGCGAAAGAGGCGCAGAACGGCATCGGCCTGATCGATGCCCGAGGGAGCTACGTCGCGGACAACGAGATCCGCGGCAACACCGGATGGGGCATCAGCCTCTGGCGCTCATCGAGGAACCTGGTGGTCCGCAACCAGCTGCAGCGCACGGTGCGATGCGCGCCGCCGACGGTGGACTGTCACGCCGCGGCGATCCTGGTCCGGGAGGGCAGCGACTCGAACACCATCTCCGAGAACGACCTGACCGGCTCGAGCACCGGGCTCCGGATCACCGGTCAGTCGCCGCTGACACGGGCGTCGGTCGGCAACCTGGTCGTGCGAAACGACGCCTCGGGATGCGGCGTGGCCTTCGCCGCCGGCCACACCTGGAACGTGACCTTCCTCGAGAACCGCGGCGACAGCGCCGCCATCGCCTTCCGTCTCGATCACCTGAACAGCAGCGTGCTGCGGGGGAACACCGTGATCGGCTCGCGCATCGCGGCGATCGCGCTGGAGCACGGCAGCGACAACGCCATCCAAGCCAACGTGCTGCTCGGCGGGCGAGTCGGCATCATGGTGACGGCCCCGATTCGGGGCGAGGCGCCGAGCCGGGGGCAACGGATCGACGACAACGTGGTGGGCGGGGTGGAGCAGGGGATCCTGCTGCAGGGGACGACGGGAAGCCGGGTCCGGGGGAACCTGCTGGACGGGCTGGTGGACGGGCTGGTGATCGACAACGTGGGTCACGGCACCGAGGTCACCGGCAACGTCTTCCTGCGGGCGACCGGCTGGTTCATCGACGCGCCGGACCTGGCCGCGGGCGGGAACTACTGGGCCACGGCGGATGCCGCTTCGGCCTCCGCGCGGGTGCGGGGACGCATCAGCGTCCTTCCGTGGCGGCCGGCGAGCGCGGCGGGGTACTAGCGAAGATCTCCTGCGCCACGGCGTTGAGCTCGCGGAGGTTGAACGGCTTCCGCGCGCCCCGCGCGCCGGCCTGCACCGCGGCCTCATGCAGCTCCCCGTTCCCCGCGACTCCCACGAGCAGCCTGCCGCACAGCTCCGGACACTCGGACGCGACCGCCTGAACGAACGGCCGGGAGGGATCCACGGCGGCCAGCGCGTCCACCACGACGAGATCGAAGTCACGCTCTTTCAGCATCCGGATGCCCTGGCTGCCGGACCGGACCGCCTCCACCACCGCGCCCTGAGGCGTGAACAGCGCGCTCACCATCCGGTGAACCGCCGGATCGTCGTCCACCACGAGGATGCGCCGGAGGGTCGGCCGAGCCTCCACCCGCTGGTGCTCGACGGCCGGCCCGCCATCCGGCGGCCGGTAGGCCGGCAGCGAGATGCGGAACTCCGCCCCTCCCTCGGGCGGGGCCTCGTAAACCAGCTCGCCTCCGTGCGCCTTGACCAGGCCGTAGCTCAGCGAGAGACCGAGACCGGTGCCCTCGCCCGGTGCCTTGGTGGTGAAGAACGGGGTGAAGAGATAACTGACCAGGTGCGGCGGCACCCCGGAGCCCGAGTCGCAGACCCGCAGGATCGCCGTCCCGCCCTGGAGCCTGGTCTCGATCCGAATGCGGCGCGGCCGGCCGGCCTCCAGCTGGCTGACCGCGTGCACCGCGTTGTTCACCAGGTTGAGCAGCACCTGCTGCAGCTCGTAGCGGTCGCCGAGCACGACCAGCGGCTCGGCATGGAAGTCGGACTCCAGGTCGATGCCGTGGAGCTGGAGCTCGTACATGATCAGCAGCGAGGTGCGGGAGGCGACGTCGTTCAGGTCCACCGCCACCTTCTCCGCGACGCCCTTGCGGGCGAAGGTGAGCAGGTTGCGGACGATGCGCCCGGCCCGCTCCGCCTGGTCGTGGATTACCCTCAGGTGCTCGTGGGGCAGGCTCGGCTCCGGGGCCCGCTCCAGCAGCAGCTCGGTCAGGCCGGCGATCGAAGTGAGCGGATTGTTCAGCTCGTGGGCCACCCCGGAGACCAGCTGTCCGATGGAGGCCATCTTGTCGTTCTGGATCAGCTGCGCCTCGAGGATGCGCTGTTCGGTGACGTCCTCGACCAGGATGACGACGGGGCGGGTGCCGGCCGGGGCCCTGCCCGGCTGATCGGCGAAAGGGGCGGCGGTGAGCCGGAGCACTCGCTGGTTCCGCTCCATCCGGACCACCAGCGGCGCGGTCCGCTGCCCGCGGTAGGCGGCGCTGATCAGCTCCTCGACCGCCTCGGAGGTGCCGAAGAGCGTCTCGCAGAAGTTGAGGCCCACCAGCTCGCTCTCGCCCACGTCGGCGAGCGCCGCGAGCGCCCGGTTGGCGCGCAGCACCGCGCGGTCGGGGCCCACCACCGCGATGCCCTCGGTCAGGGCGTTGAACGCGGTCTCCCACTCCTCCTTGCTCTGCCGCACGATCTCGTAGAGCCGGCTGTTCGCCAGCACCACGGAGGCGTTGGTGGCGACGGTGGAGAGCAGCCAGAGGTCCTCCGTGGTGAACGGGCCGCCCTGCCGGTCCGCCACCGCGAGCGCGCCCATGGTGACGCCCTGCGAGCGGAGCGGCGCCACCGCCGCGGAGCGCACCGACACGTCGCCGATGAGCTTGACCGCGCCTTCGGTGCCGCCCTGGGCCACCTCGATCCGCTCGCGGCTGATGGCGAACCAGACCAGCCCAGCGTCGCCCTCCTCCGCCCGCTGACCCTGGAGCTTCTCCAGCGTTCCCGAGGCCGCGACCACCCGGAGACGCTGGACCCGCTGGTCGTCGGCCAGGACGACGATCGCGCCGTCGGTCTGGAGGAAACGGCTGGCGTAGCGGACAACCTGATCCACGATCCGGTCCAGTTGAATGGACTCGGAGAGCACGTAGCTCAGCTCCTGGAGTGAGAACAGCTCGCTGATCCGGCGGTCGAGCTGGCTGGCCAGCGCATCGCTCTTGCTCTCCGTCTCCCGCACCTTCCGCCGCCCGCGCGTGATCGCCACCCAGAAGCTGGCGGACACGGTCAGCACCGCGGCGACCGCCAGCCACCAGATCCGGTCGTCGGCGTACCACACCACTACGCCGAGGAGGGTGACCGCCACCGCGTGGAGCGGGACCTCCCACTCGCGGCGCCACGCGGCGAGCAGCACGATCAGCGCGCCGGCCAGCCCCGTGACGACGGTGAGGACCGCGGGGAGGCCACCGAGCGTGGACGCGATGAAGGCGCTCCCGAGGAGCGCCCACGCGGCGATGGCGGAGGGCGAGAAGTACCAGCGCTCCCGGCGGCGAGGCAGGCTAGGGCTCCGTTGTTTCGCGCCGGGCGACCCGCTCGGTGACATACGCCTCCGGCGGAGCGTTGGGCTTGACCCGGATGGACTTCGCGGGAATGCCCACGTTCACGTGGTACGGCCGGACGTCCTTGGTGGCCACGGCCACTGCACCCACCATCCCGTTGCGGCCCACGCGCACTCCGGCCAGCACCGTCGCGTGGTAGGTGATGCGGACATCGTCCTCCAGCACCGTGCGGGCGTTGGTGACGTCCTTCTGCTCCACGATGCTGTGGGTATGGCTGTAGATGTTGGCGTAGTCGGAGATGCTCACCCGGTCGCCCAGGGTGATCCCCCCGCGGTCGTCGAGCAGCACGTGGCGGTGCACCACCACGTCGTCACCCACCTCGAGGTTGTAGCCGTAGGAGAACTCGGTGTGCTGGAAGCACTTGAAGTTGCGACCGCAGCGGGCGAAGAGGTGGCCAGCGAGCAGCCGCCGAAACCGCACGCCCAGGTGCACGTTCTGCCCGCCGAGGGGGGAGCGGTCGAAGCTGTACCAGAGCCAGAGCAGCGGCTTCACCCGGGCGAACCGCTCGGGGTCCACGTCCGCGTAGTACTCGGGCTCCAGCGTGATGTTGCGCGGGTCGAGCGACAAGAGGGCCATCCGGGCGGCGGGCGGCGTCCGCTTATCCGCCAGCCGCTCGTCGTAGTCGCCGAATCCGGGGTAGTAGAGCTGGTAGAGCACCTCGCGCGTCAGCCGGGCCCAGTCGCCCGGCTCGGCGAGCCGGTCACCGATCTCCTCGAGCCAGCCATCGAACAACCGGTTCGTGGCATCGGGCAGCGCGATGGTGCGCAGCGGCAGGAGCGGCATGCGATCTCCTCAGGGCGCCACGGCGCTGTCGGGCTGCGTGCCCCGCGCACGAGAGGCGACGCGCGCCCGCTCACGGTCCAGGGTGCGCTGCTTGTTGCCCCAGCTCTCCGAAGTCCGCCCCTGGTAGGCGAAGTTGAAGTCGTCGGTCACCGGCAGCAGCTCATCGAAGACGTAGATGCCGCTCGCCTGCTCGCGCACCCCGAGCTGGTGGGCGGTGAACCGCGGGCTGAACGGCACCACCCCGCGCGCCCGCGATACCTGGTTGCGGATGCCGAGAGTGAGCGAGTAGGGATCGAAACGCGCCCCCTCGCGCTGCCCGAAGAAAGTGACCAGCGCGAGGCCGGGCGAGCTGATGCCGTACATCCGCGCCACCGAATCGATGGAGGCGCGGCGCGAGTGCACCAAGCTCTGCAGCGACTCGTAGGCGTCGCGGGTCAGGAGACGGGTGACGCGCTCGTCGAGCGGCACCAGCCGGATCTCCAGCTCCTCGTTCCGCATGCCGAGCGCCAGGTCGGTCTGCTTGAGGGAGCCGTAGCCGGGCGGCGGCAGGGCGTCCACGGCACCTCCTCCGCCGGCTTGGCCGGCGCCGCAGGCCGGCACCGCCGCCAGGAGGGTCCAGGCACAGCCCAATACGGCGATCGTCCTCATCGGTCTCCTCCTACGGTGGCGAGTATGCTCTGCCCCAGCTCGGCGATGCCCTCGCGGGACTTGCTGCTGGTGAGCTGCACCTGATCGTCGCGCAGCTCCAGCGCCGCGGCCAGCTGCCGGGCGCGGGCCATGCCGGCGGCGCGACCCAGCTTGTCGCCCTTGGTGAGAGCGGCGAGCACCGGACGGCCGCTCGCGACCAGCAGGCGCTGGATCTCCAGGTCGTCTCCCGAGGGCTCGTGGCGGATGTCGAGCAGCCACACCACGCCGGCAAGCGACGGCCGCTCACCCAGATAGCGCGTGACCAGCCGCCGGTATCCGGCCCGGGCCGCCTTGCCCGCACGGGCAAATCCATAGCCCGGCAGGTCCACCAGGTAGAATCCCGGCAGCCGGAAGGCGTTCAGGAGGGTGGTCTTGCCCGGCGTGGCGCTGACCCGCGCCAGCCCCGGACGTCCCACCAGCGCATTGAGCAGGCTCGACTTGCCCACGTTGGACCGGCCGATGAAGGCGATCTCCGGCAGCGGCGGCTCCAGGCGTACCATCGGGTCGGGGAAGGAGCCGACGAACTCCGCCCCCAGCCCGTGGAGCGGGTTCGGCGGTAGGGCTCCCGTCACCGCCCCCCCCGGGCGGTGAGGCGGTAAGGCGGTAGGGCGGCAGGGTGGCGAAGCGAAGCGAGGGATCTTCTCCTCGGTCGTCGATCCCGGGTGAGAAGATCCCTCAGTCGCGTTCGCTTCCTCGGGATGACAGGCACTCGCCCCCGCTCTTGACCGCCTGACGGCCCGACCGCCTTACCGCCGGGCGGTGGGGCCGCCGGGCGGGGTACCGCCGTACCGCCTCACGCCTCCCGCTTGGTCCGCGCGCGCTCGGTCACCACGATCGGGGCCACACCTTCGTTGATCGCTTCCTTGGTGATGACGATCTCCCGCACGTCGTCCCGGTGCGGCAGGTCGAACATGATGTCCGTCATCATGGTCTCGAGGATCGAGCGGAGGCCCCGCGCCCCGGTGCCGCGCTTGAGCGCCTTCTGCGCCACCGCCCGCAGCGACTCGGGGTCGAAGGTCAGCCCCACGTCCTCCAGCTCGAACAGCTTCTTGTACTGCTTGGTGAGCGCGTTCTTGGGCTCGATGAGGATCCGCATGAGCGAGTCCTCGTCCAGCGCCTCGAGCGAGACCACCACCGGGAGCCGGCCCACCAGCTCGGGGATCAGCCCGAACCGCAGCAGGTCGTCCGGCTCCACCTCGGCGTAGGGGTTCTTCTTGCTCAGCTCCGGCGCGCGCTTGCGCTCATCACCGGCGAAGCCGATCTGCTGCCGGCCGGTGCGGGCCTCGATGATCTTCTCCAGCCCGTCGAACGCGCCGCCGCAGATGAACAGGATGTCCTTGGTGTTGATCTGGATGTATTCCTGCTGCGGGTGCTTCCGGCCGCCCTGGGGCGGGACCGAGGCGATGGTGCCCTCGAGGATCTTGAGCAGCGCCTGCTGCACGCCCTCGCCGGACACGTCGCGGGTGATGCTCGGGTTCTCCGACTTGCGGGCGATCTTGTCGATCTCGTCGATGTAGACGATGCCGCGCTCGCACTCCGCCACGTTGAACTCGCCGGCCTGGAGCAGGCGCACCAGGATGTTCTCCACGTCCTCGCCGACGTAGCCCGCCTCGGTGAGCGTGGTGGCGTCGGCGATGGTGAAGGGCACGTCCAGGATGCGGGCGAGGGTCTGCGCGAGGAGGGTCTTGCCCACGCCGGTCGGGCCGAGCAGCAGGATGTTGGACTTGTCCAGCTCGACGTCGGTGTCGCGGCCGTTGGAGGCGTTGATGCGCTTGTAGTGGTTGTAGACGGCGACGGCCAGGGTCCGCTTGGCGCGCTCCTGGCCGATCACGTACTGGTCGAGGACGTCCTTGATCTCACCCGGCGTGGGGACCTGGGTAATGCTGTCCGCGACCTCGCGCTCCTCGTCCTCCGCCAGGATCTCATTGCAGAGTGTGATGCACTCATTGCAGATGTAGACCGAGGGCCCGGAGATGAACTTCCGGACGGAGTCCTTCGATTTGCCGCAGAAGGAGCAGCGGAGGTGCTTGTCGTTGGACATGGAACCCACTTCGCCTGGTGATGGAGGGGTGCCGGAAAGGTGTTCCCGGCCCCCGGGGGCGTCA